>JBEGTH010000001.1:0-118881 GCA_041179505.1 Pseudomonadota bacterium
TGACTATAGCTAGATCGTATCTTTGAAATAATTGAAAGAATTGCTTTAAGTAATCTTTTGGTTTTAATTTTGGTTTTGTTGAGATGAATTCGTTAATGTCTGGATTCCCAGATAGCATAGATGCACTATTTTCAAACCCAAAAAAATCAATCTTTGCGTTGGGCCATTTTTTCTTCGCTGCCGCTATGAGAGGGGTTGTAATAAGTGTGTCGCCAATTTGCCGGGTGGCAATCACTAGAATTTTATTTACACGCATATTAATTTTTCTTGACGGCTTTGGCTAAAATTTTGTCTTTGACAATGGCAGCATTTTTTTCAGCAGTTTCTTTGTTAGCCATCTTGTGCCATAGGTGAATTACTTCTGTTGCCCATGCCCCTGATTTTCTGATAACCCCTTTATTTTGGAGTCTAAATACAAAGTCAGCATCCTCATGCCCCCAGCCTGTTAGGGTTTCGTCAAAGCCATTGATAGCAAGCGCATCTGATTTCCAACAGGCCATATTGCAGCCTTTAATTCTGCGCCACTCAAATCGTTTGTATAAACGCATGCTGTGATCAGGAAGTTTGATGTACAAAGGTAAGAATTTATTAATGAGTCCTTTAAGACTCCAAATGAGAGCTGTCACCCCTAGAAATTTTGAAGACCATATTCCTTTTGAGCATAGATCTTTAGTGATGCTCTCTTTTGAAAGGATTCTGCTTCCTGTTACAAGATGGTTTTGTTGGGATAGTTTTTTATGTTGAGCGATAAAATCTTTTTGCGGGATGCAGTCACCATCTAAAAAAACTAAATAATCACCCTTAGCGGCATTAATACCTTTATTTAAGATGAGAGTTTTCCTGAATCCAATGTCTTCTTGCCACAAGTGATTGATTTTTACTGGATAATCAGATTGAAATTTCTCAATTAGGTGCTTGGTATCTTCTTTAGACCCATCATCGCAGATAACAATTTCAAAATCATTATCAGTTTGTTGTTTCAGGGCTTGAAGGCATAGTGATAATGCCTCTGGCCAGTTATAGGTTGCTAGTAGGACGCTGATCAATTTACTTATCTAAGCCTTGTTGAAGAAGCCAAATTTTAATGTAACGGTAATAAGTGCCTTCAGCATTTGAAATGGCTAAGGCTAATCCTTGAGGGCCATCTAAAAACCCCAGGCGCAGAAAATAAGTTCTAAAGAATGCCCAAATTGCGTGACTAATTGCTTTGCCAATAGATGAGCGCTTCCCTTTTTTGAATGCTTCGTTTGCTGATGCTGTTGAATAGACGTCAACTTTACGCAAAACTTGTGAAAAGTCTTTAAAGCTGTAATGCAAGAAATGATTCTTGAGTTGCGCGACTTCGCCATTAGGTAATAATCTCTCGTGAACAAGATGGTCAGAGAATTTAGCCGTGCCTCGTTCATAGCAATCTTTGCTGGCGCTTGACTCAATAACATCCAAAATCTCTCTTTTTAGTTCTGGAGTCACTCTTTCATCAGCATCAATCGACAAAACCCAATCTTGGGTGGCTAGATTGAGTGCTCTATTTTTTTGGGGACCAAATCCAGGCCAATCAGTTGTGATTTCTAGCTTGGCGCCATAGGATTTGGCAATATTTATCGTTTGATCAGTGCTCTGACTATCAACGATAATGATCTCATT
Organism: Pseudomonadota bacterium; assembly: GCA_041179505.1. GTDB lineage: Bacteria > Pseudomonadota > Gammaproteobacteria > Burkholderiales > Burkholderiaceae > Polynucleobacter. Next base: position 1,645 of record JBEGTH010000001.1, read on the forward strand.
CGCGAAGGAAATACTCTCAAGACAGTCCTTGAGGTTTGCTTCTTCATTTTTGGTAATTAAGATAACAGATAAGCCCATGATGGGATGTTAGCACCGGTGTAGGTTACGATTCAGGTTATGGACTCAAATAGTATCAATATTAGAACTCAAACGGCATTAACTCGCATCCTTAAATATGCCTTGCCCCATAAAGTGGCTGTGGCATTGGCTTTGCTTGGTTTAGCCATCGTAGCTGCCTCTGAAACGGCTATTCCAGCCCTTTTGAAGCCTTTGCTAGATAGAGGCTTTACTGGCAAATTGGATAACAAACTATGGCATGTGCCGGCATTTTTGGTGGGTTTAGCCTTTATTCGAGGTTTTGCTCAATTTGGCTCTAACTACGCCTTAAGTCATATTACTAATTCGGTTTTATTTAAATTACGTGAACAAATGTTTAGTCGTCTCTTACAGGCGCCAGCAGATTTGTTCCAAAACCGCTCAGCAGCATCACTCATCAATGCGGTTGTTTTTGAGGTGAACGCTGTATTACAAGTGATCACCAGTATTGCGATGAACTTGGTGAGGGATAGCCTCACAGTCATCGGTTTAATGGGGTATCTGTTTTATCTCAATTGGCGCTTAACACTTCTCATTTTGATCATTTTCCCGATCATCGGCTATATGGTGAAGGTGATTAATTCACGCTTACGTAAATTACATAAGGTGAGTCAGGACATGACCAATGAACTTTCTTATATTGTTGAAGAAAGTGTTGGCGGCTATAAGGTTGTGAAGTTGCACGGCGGTGAAACTTATGAGAAACAACGATTCTCCATGATCGCAGACAAATTGCGTCGCTATTCAATGAAGATTGCAGTGGCAGGGGGCTTAAATCAGCCTATGACTCAGTTTGTTGCTTCAATTGCCTTATCTGGTGTTCTTTTGGTGGCTTTATTCCAATCATCCATGGCAGAAACAACAGTGGGTGGTTTTGTCGCTTTTGTAACAGCTTTGATTTTGATTATTTCTCCCTTGAAGCACTTGGCAGATATTAATCAACCTCTGCAAAGAGGTATCGCCGCTGCCGACATGATCTTTAAATTAATGGATCAACCAATTGAAGAAGACCAGTTGCGTCAATCATCAGCCATCAGATTGAGTAAAGCTAAGGGTAATCTTGAGTTTAAGAATGTTCATTTCGCGTACCAAGGATTAGCGAGTCTCAATCCTGAAAATGGTTTGGTGAGCAAAGATGTTTTAAAGAATATTAATTTAAGTATTCCTGCTGGTGAAGTAGTTGCCTTCGTTGGTCCATCAGGTAGCGGCAAATCTACTTTGGTTAATTTGTTGCCAAGATTCTTTAACCCAACAGATGGCGTCATTTCTCTAGATGGTATTGATATACAAAATATTGATTTAAGAGATTTGCGTCATCAAATGGCCTTTGTGAGTCAGGACGTAGTTTTATTCAATGACACTATTGCTGCTAACGTTGCCTACGGTGCTAACAGCGCTGAAGAAATTGATCGAGGCAGAGTTCATGAAGCTTTGCAGGCCGCTAACTTATCTGAGTTGATCAAAGAATTGCCACAAGGCATTGATACAGAGGTGGGTGACAACGGTAATCGTTTGTCAGGTGGTCAACGTCAACGTTTGGCAATTGCTAGAGCAATCTATAAAGATGCCCCCATTTTGATTTTGGATGAAGCCACTTCAGCGCTTGATTCAGAATCGGAGCGTCAGGTGCAAGAAGCCTTAGAAACATTGATGCAGGGTAGAACAACCTTAATGATTGCTCACCGTCTCTCGACTATTGAAAACGCCAATCGCATTGTGGTTCTTGATCATGGCAAGATCGTTGAGAACGGAGCGCATGCTGATTTGATAGCGCAGAATGGCCTTTACGCGAGCTTGCACCGCTTGCAGTTTTCTCAAGCTCAATAGCGTCAACCTTTAACTCAAAACAATATCGTATTGTTCTTGATTAAAAGTTGATTCAGCTTGAAGTCGAATAGGCTTGCCAATAAATTCAATGAGCTGTGCCATGTGTCCGCTTTCTTCTTCTAAGAAACGGTCAATCACATCAGCGCTCGCAATGATTCTAAATTCTTTAGGATTAAATTGGCGATGCTCTCTTAAAACTTCTCTTAAGATTTCATAGCAAATGCTTTGAGCAGTTTTGACTTGCCCTTTGCCTTGACACACTTCACATGGCTCACAGAGAAGGTGGGCTAGTGACTCTCTTGTTCGTTTGCGAGTCATCTCGACTAAGCCTAATGTCGAAAACGGATTAATAGATGTTCTTGTTCTATCTCGAGCTAAGCATTTGCTGAGTTCTTCTAAGACAGCTTGCTGGTGTTCCTGGCTATGCATATCAATGAAGTCAATGATAATGATGCCACCTAGATTTCTTAAACGTAATTGACGAGCAATAGTCTGAGCTGCTTCTAAGTTAGTTTTGTAAATAGTATCGTCAAAAGTCTTTGCCCCTACATAACTGCCAGTATTGACATCAATGGTGGTCATTGATTCTGTCTGATCAATCATCAGATAGCCGCCAGACTTGAGATCAACGCGACGACCTAGGGCGCGATTAATTTCTGATTCGGTATCGTATAAATCAAATAATGGTCTCTCACCACGATATAAAACCAATTTATCCAACTGGTTAGGCATGAAGTTCATCGAGAAAACTTTGAGCTTTTCTAAGTTTTCACTTGAATCAATTCTGATTTGACTTGTTCTTTCGCTGGCTAGATCTCTTAGCACGCGTTCGGACAAGCTTAAGTCTTGATGCAATAAGCTTGGTGCGGGCAAGCGAGAGCTAGCCTCTTTAATTTTTTTCCAAGTGGTGCCTAAGTAAGTGAGGTCATTCAGCAACTCTTGATCATCAGCATCTTCAGCGCTTGTTCTTAAAATATAGCTACCTTGCTCACCTTCAGGCATCAATGCTTGAAAACGTTTCTTTAGAGAGTCTCGTCCTTCTTGGTTTTCAATTTTTTGAGAAATACCAATTTGGTTGCCATTATCTTCTTGTGGCAAATAAACCAAGTTTCTACCAGCAATACTGATGTGCGTGCTTAAGCGAGCGCCTTTTGTTCCTAGAGGGTCTTTTAGAACTTTAACCAAGATGGTTTGTCCATCAAATACCAATTTTTCAATAGGCGTGTTATCAGGTTTGGAGTTCTTGGGCATCCATAGATCTGCTACATGTAAGAATGCCGCTTTATCCAGTCCAATATCAATAAATGCGGATTGCATGCCTGGTAAGACACGAGTAACTTTACCTAAATAGACATTACCAACAATACCTCTATTTTGGCTACGCTCAATATGAAGCTCTTGCACAATACCTTGCGCAATTAGGGCAACGCGTGTTTCTTGAGGGGTAATGTTGACGAGGATTTCTTCGGTCATAACTAAACTAGATGCCTGATTCTTTTGAACGACTAAGAGCAAACTGTACATCAGATTCTTGCAGTAATTGAGTTGTCTCAAATACGGGAAGTCCCATGATACCGCTGAAGCTACCCTGAATGTTTTCTACAAAACAAGCTGCCAAACCCTGAATGCCGTAAGCACCAGCTTTACCCCGGTGTTCACCGCTCGATAAATACAGCTCAATATCATCTGAGCTTAATGTTTTAAATGTCACATCTGATGTTGAAACCAGCATCAATGGCTTTGAAGAACTTTTTATCTGCATCGCTACAGCCGTATGCACTTGATGGGTTTTACCGCTCAATAAGCTCAGTATGCGTGCACCATCTTGGTCATCTTCTGGTTTGCCAAGAATAACTTCATGACCATTGAATGAAACTGCAACTGTAGTGTCGGCACACAGTATGGGTGAGGCGCTAAGACCTCGATTTTGAAGTCTTTGATTGGCTGCCTCAAGTTTGGCTAGAGTGACTCTTTGAACATAATCAAGAGGGGCCTCATCTTTGAGTTGTATCTCGAGTGATTCTGCATCCTCATCTGGACTAGGTAGTAATAGTTCAAAGCGCACACCCATTTGTTGAAGAAGCTCTTGCCGTCGAGGGCTTTGTGAGGCTAGATAAATAAAGGGGTACATGCTATGGCCTAAACGCGATGGTAAGGGTGGCCTTGCAAAATAGTCCAAGCGCGATAAAGTTGCTCGACCAAGATAACGCGAGCCATGGCATGAGGCAGTGTCATGCTGGATAAGCGCATCATTGATTGGGCTTCTTTTTTGAGTTCTGGGTCAAGGCCATCAGCGCCACCAATCAATAAGACAATATCTTTGCCATCTTGGCGCCAAGCACTCATTTGTCTAGCTAACTCTTGAGTAGACACATCCTTGCCGCGCTCATCTAAAGCGATGACGTGAGTACCTTTAGGGATAGCTTCGCGGATCTTGATAGCTTCCTTGGCAGGGCTTAGATCAGGCTTGAGTTCTTTAATTTGAATAGCGCAGTCTGCAGGCATGCGCTTGAGATAGTCTTGGGTAGCTGTCTCAGCCCAAGCAGGCATTTTGTGACCAACAGCGATAACCCAAAGTTTCATAAATTCAAGGAATAATGAAAATGATTATTCCTCGTCATCCTCAGGTTCGCTAGCAAAACGTTTTGAAGTTTTAGCGCCACCGTTGAGCGTGACACGAACTGGTTTACTGCCCCAGATACCTTCTAATTGATAATACGAGCGCAACATTGGTTGCAAAATGTGGACCACGATATCGCCGCAATCAACCAATACCCATTCGCCAGTTTCCATACCTTCAACAGAAATAACATCGCCACCTTTTTCTTTAACAGACTCTTTGACTGACATCGCTAAAGATTTTGTTTGGCGGTTACTGCTACCTGTGGCAATCACCACACGATCAAAAAGTTCGCTGAGTTTGGTGGTGTCATAAACGCGTATATCCTGAGCTTTAACATCCTCAAGGGCATCCACAATAGTGCGTTGTAATTGGCGAAGATCCATTATTTATTTCTATAAAGACCTTTAGCTTCGATGTACTCGAGCACTAAAGGTGGTATTGCATCCGCTAGTTCATCCCACGATGCATGGTTATAGAAACCATCACGTAAGTCGCTAGACGCAAGATTAATCTGCAAGCTTTGATCAAACAAAACATGTCCGTATGGGCTCAATTGTAACAATTGAGGGTCATCTGTACGTTTATCTGCAAAAACACCCCCAGGGGCACCTGTTTTAGCCTCCAAACCATCCATCGGGCGGCTTGCAACTGCCAGGTGAAGATAATTAGGTAATTCAGGCCATTGATGCCAAGTTTTTAGATTGAGCCAGCTATCTTGGCCCATTAACCAGCTAATCGATGCGTCAGGACCGTAAAGAGCTCTGAGCTCTTTCGCTGTATCAATGGCATAGCTAGGACCTTCTCTAGACATTTCAAGCGTGCTGATTTCGATTTTTGTATAGATGTGATGATCTACAAACAAATCATGCAAAGTTTCAATCGCATATTCGCTCATCGCCAAACGATGCTTGGCTGGAGTGATATCTGAGCCTTTTTGCCAAGGTTGACCTGCTGGCATCCAGATAATGTGATCTAGCTGTAAAACTCGTGAGAAGTGCTCGGCTAAGCGCAAATGTCCCCAATGTGGAGGATCAAATGTCCCACCAAGGATGCCTATGGCTTTACGTTTTTTGATATCGCTCAAGGATTGATCCAATCTTTGGGTTTTAAGAAATCACTGTAAAGGCGCGCTTCAGGACTATTGGCTTCAGGTTTCCATTCGTATCCCCAGCGAACAATCGGAGGCATGGACATCAAAATGGATTCAGTACGGCCACCTGATTGAAGTCCAAATAAAGTACCGCGGTCAAATACCAAATTAAATTCAACATAGCGACCACGACGATAAGCCTGAAACTCTCGTTGAGCTTCCGTATAAGGATCGTTCTGGTGTTTTTTGACGATGGGTAGGTAAGCATCTAATAAGGCATCGCCCACTGAGCGAGTCATCTCGAAACTTTTTTCAAATCCTAAATCGCTAAAATCATCATAAAAAATACCGCCAATGCCGCGTGGCTCATCCCGATGCTTCAGATAAAAATAATCATCGCACCACTTTTTAAAGCGGGGATGAAGTTGGGTATCAAAGCGATCTAATGAGTCTTTACATGTTTGATGGAAATGCTGGCAATCAGCTTCATCGCCATAGTAAGGCGTTAAGTCCATACCGCCACCAAACCACCAAACCGGATCCTTGCCTTCTGCTTGTGCAATAAAGCAACGCACATTCATATGCACAGTTGGGATATGAGGGTTGCGTGGATGGAAAACTAATGACACACCCATGGCTTCAAAGGAGCGTCCTGCTAATTCAGGGCGATGGGCTGTTGCTGATGGAGGCATTGAGTCTCCGCGAACATGAGAAAAGCCCACGCCACCACGTTCAAGTATGTTGCCGTTTTCTAGGATGCGTGATCTGCCATCGCCTTTGAGCTGCGCATCAGATGGTTTAGTCCATGAATCATTGACAAATGAATGCCCATCTAACTCGCCCATCGCAGTTGTAATGCGATCTTGCAAGCCTAAAAAGTAATCTCGAAGAACTTGGGTATCGATTTTGTTGGGCATATTAGAGTGCTCTGTAACCAATATCGCGGCGGAATTGAGCGCCATCAAATTTGATTTGATCAACAATCGCATAAGCCTTTTGTTGTGCGCCACGTGTGGTGTGATCTAAGCCGACAACACACAAAACACGACCACCAGAAGTTGTTAATTGCTCACCATTCATGGTTGTTCCTGCATGGAAAGTGACATGATCAGCGCCATCAGCAGGAATGCCAGAAATAACATCACCTTTACGAGGAGTTTCTGGATAGTTATGAGCAGCCATCACTACGCCTAGAGCAATACGAGGATCCCAATCTAATTCCACTTCATTGAGCTTGCCATCAACTGCAGCATCAAGAGCAATTAAAAAATCACTGCGTAATCTGGACATGATCGGTTGTGTCTCAGGGTCACCCATGCGGCAATTAAATTCTAAAGTTTTGGCTTTGCCACTTTCATCAATCATCAGGCCTGCATACAAAAAGCCTGTAAAAGGAATGCCATCTGCAGCCATGCCTTTTACGGTAGGCATGATGATTTCTCTTAAAGCGCGAGCATGGATTTCTGGGGTGACCACTGGGGCAGGAGAGTAAGCACCCATACCGCCCGTGTTAGGACCAAGATCAGCATCCAATAATCGTTTGTGATCTTGACTGGTGGCTAGAGCTAAAACGTTATGACCATCTACCATCACAATAAAGCTAGCTTCTTCTCCGCGTAAAAACTCTTCGATCACTACGCGGGCGCCTGCATCGCCTAGTTTGTTGTCAGAGAGCATCATGTCAATAGCGCCATGAGCTTCTTCTAAGGTCATCGCCACTACAACACCTTTTCCTGCAGCAAGACCGTCAGCCTTGATCACAATTGGCGCTCCCTTGGCATCAATGTAAGCGTGCGCTTCTTTGATGTCAGAGAAGGTTTGATATTCCGCTGTTGGAATATTGTGACGCTTCATAAATGCTTTAGCGAAATCTTTGGATGACTCTAATTGAGCAGCTTTTTGAGTTGGTCCAAATACACGTAAATTTTTAGCTCTAAAAATATCAACAATGCCACCAGCCAAAGGAGCTTCAGGGCCTACTACTGTCATATAAATTTTTTGATCTTCTGCAAACTTAGCTAGTTCTTGTAGGTCGGTGATGGGTAGATTTTCAATCCCCATTTGTTTAGCTGCAGCAGTAGCTGTGCCGCCATTGCCAGGAGCTACAAAAACTTTTTGCACCTTTGGTGATTGAGCTAATTTCCAAGCTAATGCATGTTCACGACCGCCTGAGCCAACTACGAGGATATTCATAAATTTTTCGCTTTTTAACTTTGAGTTACTTAAATAATTTTGCTGAGTTGTATTTCTAAGTTGTACTTCTGAGTTGTACCTAATTATTCCGTTGGTGAACAACTACTCCATCGATGCATTTGTGAAGACCTCTTGAACATCATCAAGTGCTTCTAGCGCATCTAATAGTTTTTGCATTTTTTCTGCATCATCGCCAGCTAATTCTGTTTCATTGTCTGGTCGCATAGTGACTTCACCTAATTCAGGCGTAAAGCCTTTGGCAATCAAAGCATCCTTAATTGCTGCGAATTCATAAGCAGGAGTAATCACCTCAATCGAACCATCTTCTTGTGGTACAACATCATCAGCACCAGCCTCCAGTGCTGCATCCATGAGAGCATCCTCAGATGTGCCGGGTGCAAAGAACATGCGACCACAGTGTTTAAACAAAAAAGCCACTGAACCGTCTGTACCTAAATTGCCACCATGTTTGGTGAATGCATGTCGAACTTCTGCAACTGTGCGAGTGCGGTTATCTGTTAAAGCATCCACAATGACTGCTGCACCATTGAGACCATAACCCTCATATCTAATTTCTTCGTAGTTCACACCTTCTAGTGAGCCTGTACCTCTTTGAATAGCGCGCTGAACGTTATCGTTGGGCATGTTGGAATCTTTAGCTTTATCAATCGCTAAGCGTAAACGTGGATTCGTCGCAATATCACCTCCGCCCATCTTGGCGGCCACGGTAATCTCTCTGATCAATTTGGTCCAGATTTTCCCTCGCTTTTCGTCTTGACGACCTTTGCGATGTTGAATGTTGGCCCATTTGGAATGACCAGCCATAAATACTCCCGTAGATAACTTTTATTGAAGAATTGCTATATATTTAGCTAAGTCCGTAATTTTAGGCAAAATGAAGCCGAATTACTTAAAAACACAAAAAAATTGAACAAAAACCTGAGCAATGACTACTTGTTAAAGGTGTAGGGGACAAAATGAGCATTATTAAAGCTAAAGCAATCAAAATGGTTGAGGTTGGTGGCCCAGAAGTTCTTCAATGGGTAGACGTTGAGGTGGGGGAGCCTGGCCCACAAGAAGTACGTATCAAGCACTATGCGGTTGGCCTTAACTACATCGACGTTTACTTCCGTAAAGGTGTTTATCCACAACCTTTACCTGGGGCTTTAGGGATGGAAGCTGCGGGCGTTATTGAAGCAGTTGGTTCTGAGGTGAAGCACGTTAAGGTGGGTGATCGTGTTGCCTACGCAGGCAAACCAGCTGGCGCTTACAGTCAAGTTCGAGTGATGCCAGCTGAAACTTTAGTGAAATTGCCTGATGCCATTTCTTTTGAGCAGGCGGCAGCGATGATGTTGCAAGGCTTAACTGCTCAATATTTGGTGACTGATAGTTATCCTGTTAAAGCAGGGGATACAGTACTTTTCCACGCTGCAGCTGGTGGCGTTGGCCTAATTGCATGTCAATGGCTCAAATCTTTGGGTGCCACCGTGATTGGTACAGTGGGTTCTGAAGAAAAAGCAGCTCTAGCTAAATCGTATGGCTGTGATCACACAATTCTGTACAAAAAAGAAGATTTTGTTAAACGTACCAGAGAGTTAACGAATGGGCAAGGTGTTCATGTCGTTTATGACTCTATTGGTAAAGATACTTTCATGCAGTCTTTAGATTGCCTTCGCCCTCGAGGCATGATGGTGACTTACGGTAATGCTTCAGGTCCTGTGCCACCAGTAGATGTCAGCATCTTGGGTGGCAAGGGTTCTTTGAAGTTAACTCGACCAACGGTGATGACATATGCGCATGACAGAAGTTTGTTAGAACCGATGGCTGCTGATTTATTTGACAAAGTCATCAGCGGAAAAATTAAGATTGAAATTAATCAAACATATCAGCTTGAGAATGTTGCTCAGGCCCATCGTGATTTAGAAGACCGTAAAACAACGGGATCAACCATCTTATTGCCTTGGTAATGATGTAGTCACTAAACAGGATTTTTGTATGAGCACAATTGCATTTATTGGTAAAAGCGGGCCATCAGTTACGCATTTATGCCAGACGACCTGAGGTTTTTCAGAATGAGGCTAAATCGTTGATTAATGCAGGTGCTGTTGCTTGTTCATCTCCTGCTGAAGCTGCTAAAGGTGCTGATTTCATCATCACTAATGTGATGGGGCCCCAAGATGTTGCATTTGTACTTGGGCCCGGATTCAGTCATTCAAACAGCTAAATCAGGTGCCATTTGTATTGATCACAGCACGATTGATCCGCGAAGTACAAAAGATATTGCTGCAGCTATGGCTGTCAAGGGAATCAAGTTTGTAGATGCACCGGTGAGTGGTGGAGTTAAGGCTGCGACAGAAGGAACCTTGGTCATGATGTTCGGCGGAGCAGATGATGATGTCGCTCAAGTTAAAGAAATTGTTAAAAGCTACACTAAGACAGTGACGCATATTGGCGGCGTTGGTCACGGTCAAGTCGCTAAGTTATGCAATCAAATTGCTCAAGTGATCAATATCCAAGGTGTTGCTGAATCCCTTCGCTTTGCTGCGGCAAATGGTGCAGACCTGCAAAAAGTTTTTGAGGCTATTTCTGGTGGGATGGCGGGAAGTCGGATGTTGGATTTGATGGGTCCCAAAATGGTGGCAAGAGACTTCAAAGCAGGCATCGAAGCTCGATTGCATGCCAAAGATTTCTTCTTGGTTAAAGACGTTGCAAATGAGGCTGGAATTCAGATGCCAGCCTTGCAAACAGTGGCTTCGCAGCTAGAGAAGCTCATGGAGTCTGGGTGGGGGTATGACGACACTTCTTCACTTCTAAGAGTACTTGAGGCATAATAGCGGTCTTGCCTCAATTTGAGGCATGCACACAGTGCGCCGCGGTGGTGAAATTGGTAGACACAGGAGACTCAAAATCTCCCGCCCAAAAGGTGTGACGGTTCGAGTCCGTCCCGCGGCACCAAATACTCAATTTCTAATTTTTATATAACTTTGTTGGTAATTGTTTGAGATTATTTCAATAATCTATTCAAACAGTTTTTGAGCATTAGTTAAAGCCCAATCTTTGAGATCAATATTTTCTGGTTTTAATAATTCTTGATGCAGTTGATCATGGAATTCGACTTGGCCATTTTCAAGAATTTTAAGAGGCAACTCATTGCCATCTTCAGGTAACAGCTCTCCAACTTCGCTAATTAGGTCCAAAAACCTTTCGGCTTTTTCATAGTCTTCCGAATTCATCATCTAATTTCTATAATTTATAAAAATAAATTCTATCACTTATTTACTGCTTAAATGTGTAACAAGATAATTGGGATGAGTTTAAAATCTTGGAGTGATGCACATAAACGCCAAAATCAAAATGTACTTGCTTTACATAAAACAATGTAAGGAGCTAGATGCTATCTACGATTTAGATCACAATGAAATGCAGCTTTTAAATGAAATTGCATTGGCGATGATTGCAGAAAATAAATTGACTGTCTCAAAGGCTCTGGAATTTAAAAATATTGCCTCGCCTGCAACTATTCATGCAGCTATGAAACGTTTAATTGCCAAGCAATTGGTTCTGCAGGTTCCGTCTGAGAAGGGTCGAATGAAATATCTTCAGCTCACAAAATTAGGATTGAAACGCTATTCTGAGTTGTCAGAAATAATGATTTCATCTAATAAATAATTTACCCAAATAGAGTTGTTAAATAGGTTTTATTGATGCTTGCATACCGTCACGCCTTTCACGCAGGCAATCACGCTGATGTTTTAAAGCATTGCGTTCTTCAGCAAGTATTGGCGTATATGAATCAAAAGGACAAACCATATTGGGTGATTGATACTCATGCAGGTGCGGGCATGTATTCACTGGCGTCTGACTATGCCAATAAAAAAGCAGAATATTTAGATGGTATAGCTCGCTTGTGGGATTGCCAAAATTTGCCAGAAGTTTTGCAGGAATATGTCGACTTGATTCAACTCTGTAATACCAAGGGTAATTGGACTTTATATCCTGGCTCTCCTGAGGTGATTCGTCGTTCCATACGACCTGATGATCGGATGCGTTTATATGAGCTGCATCCAACCGATTTTGATATTTTAGAAGAGCATTTTGATCGCGATCGACAAGCTAAAGTTTTTAAAGGTGACGGCTTCGCCTCTCTGAAAGCATTGCTTCCTCCGCCAACTAGAAGGGCGGTTGTTTTTATGGACCCGCCTTATGAGATCAAGTCTGATTACCCTAAGGTGGTTGAGGCTTTGCGTGAGGGCATTAAGAAGTTCGCTGAGGGTGTTTATGTTGTTTGGTATCCCATCCTCAGTCGTGGCGATCATGTTTATTTGATCGATCAGTTAGGTGAGTTGTCTGATAAAAAACTCAATATTTCTATGACTGTCCAAGAGCCTGACCCCCAAGGCTTTGGTATGTTGGGTAGTGGTTTATTCATTATTAATCCGCCATGGACTTTGGGGGAAAAAATCGAATCAGTGATGCCTTACTTGACAGAAAAGCTAGGACAGTTTGATGCTGCTAGCTTTCAGATTGATTAATAATTTAAATTTGGTAATCAATATTCTCGCCAGACATCGCTTGATCTACTAACTTGCGCGTGAGTGTTGGAGAGAATAATTCAATAAAGGTGTAAACAAATGAGCGTAAATAAGCATTTTGCTTAACTGCTATTTTTGTTACGTTACTGCCAAATAGATGACCTGCTTGAATTACTCGTAAGTTACGATCACGATCAGCGTCATACGCTACGCCCGCGACAATTCCGATACCCATGCCTGTCTCAACATAAGTTTTGATAACGTCAGCATCGATCGCTTCAAGAACTACATCAGGGTGGAGATTTTTGCTATTGAAGGCTTTATCAATTTTGCTTCGGCCAGCAAACGCTTGATCGTAGGTAATGATGGGGTATTCAGCCAAATCTTCTAGTGAAATATTCTTTTTGGCCAAAAGAGGATGGTCTGGTTGAACGGCAACAACGTGCTGCCATTGATAACCGGGTAGGGAAAGTAATCCATCAATGCCAGCGATGCCCTCTGTTGCAATGGCAATGTCTGCTCGATCATGGATGAGCATGTCTGCAATTTGCTGAGGGCTACCCTGTTGAATGCTGACCCTGACTTTAGGGAATAATTTTGTAAATTCGGTTAATACTCTTGGAAGAGCATAGCGTGCTTGAGTATGGGTGGTTGCAATAACGAAGTTTCCCTGGTCTTGTGCGGCAAAATCCTTGCCAACGCGCTTCAAGGTTTCAACTTCCATCAAAATTCTCTCAATAGATGTTAGTATCCGCTTACCTGGCTCGGTAAGATTTCTAATCCTTTTCCCGTGACGTCTAAAAATATCAACACCCAATTCATCCTCTAACTCCAAAATGGCTTTCGACACCCCAGGTTGGGATGTAAATAGGGTTTTAGCAGCCTCTGTCAGGTTGAAGTTCTGGCGTACAGCTTCGCGGACGAATCTAAACTGATGTAAGTTCATTTTTTAGTTATTTCTATATATGTTTATTCGTATATTAAAACGATTTTATATTATTTGTAGAAATGATGTTCAATCTATAAAGTTCTGCCCATGCATGAACTTTTCACAAATTTATATCCATTTGCTATCTCTGGCGCTCTAATTGGTCTATTGGTTGGCCTAACAGGTGTGGGCGGGGGCTCTCTCATGACTCCGATTTTGACTCTCTTTTTTGGAGTTCCGCCGGGTGTCGCGGTTGGCACAGACTTAGCTTTTGCTGCTTTGACAAAAGGTGTTGGCACAGTGGCTCATCGTGTTCATGGACATGTTCGCTGGGATATTGTCGGCTATCTCGCTTTGGGTAGTTTGCCATCAGCGGTCGTGACTATTCTGTTGTTGAAATATTTTGGTGGGATTGATCAAAGTTGGCAGAGTGCCATTAAAATTTCAATTGGCATCTCCGTATTTTTAACGGCATTGTCATTGGTGTTTCGTCAGTCCCTATTGAGGTGGATCGAAAAACACCCCAAAGCGCAATTACATGGTCGAGCTCAGAGAACTGCAACGGTCATTGTGGGGTTGGTGATCGGGATGCTTGTCACCATTTCTTCGATTGGTGCTGGTGCCATTGGTGCCACATTAATTCTGTTGCTCTACCCGTCATTGAGGGCTCCTGAAGTGGCGGGAACAGATATTGCTTATGCAGTACCCCTAACAGCTTTAGCAGGCCTAGGACATTGGTGGTTAGGTAATGTGCACTTTGATTTATTGACGGGCTTATTGATTGGGTCGGTGCCAGGTATTTGGTTGGGTGCTCGATTATCGAAAGCTTTGCCAGAAAAATATGTTCGTAGCACTTTAGCAATGACGCTGACTTTGGTTGGCATCAAATTAGTTTCTTAAGAGGCAGAGCGATGTATCAGTATGATGAAATTGATCAACGTTTAGTTGATGACCGTGTAGCTCAGTTTAGAGATCAGGTGAAGCGTCGCTTGTCTGATGATTTGAGCGAAGAAGAGTTCCGCCCATTACGTTTACAAAACGGTTTGTATTTGCAACGTCACGCCTATATGCTGCGTGTTGCTATTCCATACGGCTTGTTTAATTCAAAGCAACTGCGTACTTTGGCGCATATCGCGCAAAAATATGATCGTGGTTATGGCCATTTCACAACACGTCAGAATATTCAGTTCAATTGGCTCAGCTTAGAGAATACGCCAGAAATTTTGGCCGATTTAGCTAAAGTACAGATGCATGCTATCCAAACATCAGGTAATTGCATCCGAAACATCACCAGTGATCCATTTGCAGGTGTTGCAGGTGATGAGATTGTTGATCCACGCGTTGTTTGCGAATTGCTTCGTCAGTGGTCTACTTTGCACCCTGAGTTTGCCTATTTGCCACGGAAATTCAAAATTGCAGTGTGCGCATCAAAAGAAGACCGTGCCATTGTTGCGGCACACGATGTAGGTCTATACCTTTACAAAAATGAAGCTGGTGATTTGCGTGCTGATGTTTTGGTGGGTGGTGGCATGGGTCGCACACCTATTTTGGGTGTAGTGATAAAACGTGATCTTCCATGGCAAGAGTTGCCTAACTATTTGTCAGCAGTGTTGCGTGTTTATAACCGTTTTGGTCGCCGCGATAATATGTACAAAGCGCGCATTAAGATTTTAGTCAAAGCAATTGGTCCTGAAGAATTTGCGCGACAGGTTGAGTCTGAATATGAGCATTGGGTTGAGAGTAATAGCACTTTTACAAATGCAGAATGGACAAGAGTTGCTCAGTTTTTTACAAAGCCAGCCTACAAAAATTTAAAAGCACTTAGCTCAACCGAGATTCTTGAGCAAGCCACGTCTGCTGATCAGAAGGCATTTACGCGTTGGTTGGATCGTAATGTCAAGTCCCATCAAGTACCAGGTTATGCGAGTGTGGTGTTGTCATTAAAGCCGCATGGAACAGTTGCTCCTGGTGATGTAACAACTGAGCAAATGTTGGCTATTGCAGATTTAGCAGATGAATATAGTTTTGGTGAGATCAGAGCAACGCACGAGCAAAACTTAGTTTTAGCCGATGTCGAGCAATCTAGTTTGTACAGCTTATGGCAAAGTGCACGCGAACAATCATTGGCTTTGCCGAATATTGGATATTTAACAGATATTATTGCCTGCCCAGGTGGTGACTTCTGTTCTTTGGCGAATGCTAAATCAATCCCAATTGCCAATGACATTCAAAAGCGATTTGATGATCTAGATTACCTCCATGACTTAGGTGACATCAGTCTAAATATTTCTGGGTGCATGAATTCTTGTGGCCATCATCACGTTGGCAATATTGGCATCTTGGGTGTCGATAAAGATGGTCAAGAGTGGTATCAGGTCACGCTAGGTGGTGAGCAAGGTTTAAATGCAGCCATCGGCAAAGTGATTGGTCCATCCTTCTTTGCAGAAGATATGCCTGATGTCATTTCTAAAGTCATTGATGTTTATGTTGAAAAGCGTGAGCCCAATGAGAAGTTTGTTGATGCGGTTCACCGTATTGGTATTGCGCCATTTAAAGAGCGCGTTTATGCAGAGGTGAAACGTGCCTAAATTAATTCGTTACCCTAGACAAGGTCAGGCTCAATTAGTCCCTAATGACTGGCAAGTATTTCGTGCAACAGAGGGCGAAGAGTCAGCTGCTTTGACGCCAGGAAAAGTTATCGTTCCATTTACTTGGTGGACAAGTCATGGTGCTAAAGAGCAATATCAGAGCCGTGCACTCAAAGGTGAAATTTCAGTTTGGTTTGCACCTGAGGATGATGTTTTGGCTCACCGCGATGTCATACTCGCGGGCCTAAAGTTATGGCCGATTCTCGCCATTGATTTTCCCGTATTCAGAGATGGCCGCGGTTACAGTACAGCAGCACTATTGCGTGAACGTTTTGGCTGGGATGGTGAGTTATGCGCCATTGGTGATGTACTAATCGATCAATTGTTACCTCTGTCAAGAGTTGGTTTTGATAGCTTTGCTATTCGTAATGACCAATCTCCCGATGTCGCTCTTGCGCAATTTAATTCTGTGGCCTACCAATTCCAAGATGATTGGCGGGCTCAACGTTCTCAAAAACAGGTGAGCTTGAAATGAGTAATGCGATCGATTCAAGTTCATTGGCTCGTCCAGTTTTGTGGAGCATTCCTAAGCATTCAGTGACTGCAGCGGAGATCGAATCAAAAGCAAAAGTGTTGTTTGATCGATTAAAAACTATTTCTGCTGAGCATGCTGATGTTCGTTTTGCGTCTAGCTTGGCTGCAGAAGACATGGTAGTGACTGATGCGATTGTTCAGTCTGGAGCAAAAATTAGCTTGTTCACTTTGGCTACAGGTCGCTTGCATCAAGAAACTATTTTAATGACTGAGCAAGTTGAGAAGCACTACAAGAGCTCAATTGAGCGTGTTCACCCAGAACCTAAGGATGTTGAGTCTTTCATTAATCAATATGGCTTAAATGGTTTTTACGATTCAGAAGAAGCCAAGAAGGCTTGCTGTGGTGCTCGGAAAATTAAACCTCTTAATGAAGCCTTGGCCGGTGCAAAAGCTTGGTTAACTGGTCAAAGAAGAGAGCAGGCCGTAACGCGTTCAGATTTGCCCTTGCGTGAATTGGATGATGCAAGACAAATTGCCAAATACAACCCATTATTTGATTGGTCAGAGTCTGATGTTTGGGCGTATATCGACCATTACAAAGTGCCTGTCCATCCTCTGCATTTACAAGGCTATCCAAGTATTGGTTGTGAACCTTGTACTAGAGCAGTTAAAGCTGGTGAAGATATTAGGGCTGGACGTTGGTGGTGGTTGCAACAAGATAGTAAAGAGTGCGGTTTGCACGTGAAATGAAAAATATGAATCAAAATCAAAAATTACAAAACGAGCATTTAGATTGGCTTGAAGCTGAATCTATTTATATTATTCGTGAGGTTGCAGCACAGTGTGCCAATCCTGCCATGTTGTTCTCTGGCGGCAAGGATTCAATTGTCATGTTTCATTTGGCAAGAAAAGCCTTCCGTTTTGGTGCAAGACCGATTCATTTGCCTTTCCCTTTGTTGCATATTGATACCGGCCATAATTACCCGGAGGTTATTCAATTTCGTGATGAGATTGTGGCTAAAACTGGCTCTAAGTTACTAGTTGGTCATGTAGAAGACTCTATTCGTAAGGGCACAGTACGTTTGCGTAAAGAAACGGATTCACGAAATGCTGCACAAGCAACCACCTTGTTGGAAGCTATTGCAGAGCATCAGTTTGATGCTCTGATGGGTGGTGCTCGCCGTGATGAAGAAAAGGCTCGCGCTAAGGAACGTATTTTTTCTTTCCGTGATGAATTTGGTCAATGGGATCCTAAAGCCCAGCGCCCAGAGTTATGGAATTTATATAACGCACGTATTGCACCAGGTGAAAACATGCGTGTTTTCCCCATTTCTAATTGGACGGAACTGGATGTTTGGCAGTACATCGCACGCGAACAACTAGATTTGCCAAGTATTTACTACGCTCACCAGCGTGAAGTGGTTCGTAAAAATGGCTTGTTGGTACCTGTTACCGATATAACGCCTAAGGCAGCGGGTGATGTTAGTGAAACCATCAGTGTGCGTTTTAGAACTGTTGGTGACATTAGTTGTACTTGCCCAGTTCTCAGTACAGCAGCAAATGCGGAAGACATTATTAAAGAAACAGCTATCTCTGAAATTACAGAGCGTGGTGCTACGCGTATGGATGATCAAACAAGTGAAGCTTCAATGGAGCGTCGTAAAAAAGAGGGGTATTTCTGATGAGCCAAGGAGTTATTCGATTCATCACTGCTGGTAGCGTAGATGACGGTAAAAGCACGTTAATTGGTCGTTTGCTATATGACACCAAAGCAGTTTTAGCGGACCAATTATTAGCCCTATCTAAAACTAAGCATGCGCGTGTGACTGCCTCTGATGCTGCGGTTGATTTGGCACTTTTAACAGATGGTCTAGAAGCTGAACGTGAGCAGGGCATCACCATTGATGTGGCTTATCGTTATTTTGCAACTGCAAAACGTAAATTCATCGTTGCTGATGCTCCAGGTCACGAACAGTACACGCGTAATTTAGTAACGGGCGCATCTCAAGCTGACGTAGCTGTTTTATTGGTTGATGCCACTCGTGTTGATCTTTCTACGCAGCCAGCCGGCCTATTGGCTCAAACTAAGAGACACTCAGCGATTGTTCGTTTATTAGGTTTGCGCCACGTGGTTGTTGCTGTGAATAAGATGGATCTTTTAGGCTTTGATGAAAAAGTATTTAATGCCATCAAAGAATCCATTGAGGGTCTAGCGAAGACTCTGGGTTTGCCAACGCCACATCTGATTCCTGTTTCAGCATTGCAGGGTGACAACGTGGTTGATAAATCAGATAAAACACCTTGGTATCAAGGGCCTAGTTTGTTGCAATGGTTGGAAGGCTTGGATACAAGCGTGGTTCATCAAGTTCAAGGCTTAAGATTTCCAGTTCAATATGTGGCAAGGCAAGATGGAAGTGCAGCAGATGATTTCCGTGGTTACCTAGGGCGCATTGAGTCTGGGAGCATTAAAAAAGGACAGAAGGTTCATATATTACCAAGTGGTTTAGAGGCCACGGTTTCTGAAATTCATGTGTCTAATGATCATCAAACAATGGGTGATGCTGCTGGTGTTGATGTCGCTAAAGCAGGTCAAGTGATTGCATTACGTTTGGCTGAAGACGTCGACATCTCAAGAGGTGATCTGATTGTTGCAGTCTCTGACTCTGACCCACCAACACTCAGCAAGCAAGTCTCAGCAGATATCTGTTGGCTTGATAGCGAGCCTTTATCTTTAGCGCGTAAATATATTTTGCGTCACACAACCAATTCAGTATTTGCCAAAGTAAAAGGTATTCAACAAGTATTAGATGTTCAAACTTTGTCACATGGCACAGATATACATGCTTTGAATATGAATGAGATTGGTAGAATTGATTTGGTATTGCAAAAGCCGATTGTCACGGACTTGTTTGATGACTCACCAAGTACCGGTGCTTTTGTCTTGATTGATGAGGCAACCAATCATACGGTTGCAGCAGGCATGGTTCGAGCAACAGTTTGATCGGCTAATGATGGAAACGACATCCTCAACCCCTCATCTAGGTCAAGTGTATTTGGTTGGCGCAGGCCCTGGAGCTGCTGATTTAATCACTGTTCGAGGCGCACAATTATTGGCACGTGCGGATATCGTTTTCCATGATGCTTTAGTTGAAGAATCGATGTTGGCTTACTGTCCGCAGGCTGAAAAAATTGCTGTGGGGAAGCGTTGTGGCAAACATTCTGCTGCGCAAAAGTTTATTAATAAACGTTTGGTAGATGCTGCGCATAAACATCAAATTGTTGTGCGTTTAAAGGGTGGCGACCCCATGATCTTTGGTCGTGCTGATGAAGAGATTTCTGAGTTAGAGGCTGCAGGTGTTCAGGTGCATGTTGTCCCGGGTATTACCGCTGCATTAGCCGCTGCAGCCAGCTTAAAACAGTCATTGACTCTCAGAGGCGTGGCAAGAAGCGTTGCATTTAGCACCCAAGCAAAAGCAACAGATTCATCACAATTGCCATTACCAACGGCGGATACAGTTGTTATTTATATGGGTCGAGATGAATCGTCTTCGATTGCAGAGCAATTAATCGCTCAGGGACGTCCAGGATCAACGCCTGTGCGCATTATTGAATCCATTAGCACTGAGCGTGAGAGAAGTTTGGCTTTGACCTTGAGCGAGATGGCGTCGGGTCAAGCGCTAGACTGGTTTGATGGTCAAGCGCCTGCTTTATTGTTAGTTGGTGCAGTATTTGGCAATCGCCTGCAAAACTCCGAGGTTCTCACCAACAGCAGGCTTAGCGCTTAATCGTAGCTCTGGATGCTTCTTTTGGCATTCATCAAGGATCGCAGGAAAATCTTTTCTGATGTGTCCGCCTTGTCCTAAGAAGACAGGTATAACCTCAATTTCCGAGTAAGCCTCTAGTACCAGTTGATTAATTACCTCTGGAAGGCTGGGGCTCATTAATTCTAAGAAAGATAGTTCAACTCGACAGGTTGGTGATTCTGCCTGAATTATTTCTTTAATTTTCATAAAGGGCTCTTTCCAGCGTTCATCACGAGCACCGTGACCAAATAAAACAATTGCTTTTGTACTAGAGTTGCTCATTCTTAAACCTTTGATACCCAGCGAATGCCAAACATCGCTAGGATGAAATAAAGCAGAGCAGGTGTTGCTGCGCTAATCAGAGCAGGCCATTCACCTAGCAGGCCTGCATGAGAGAACAGACTATTAAATAACTGGAAGCTGATACCTAGCATGATGCCTCCGAATACCTTGTAGCCAATGCCACCGGATCTGGTTTGAAGATAAGCGAATGGCAGTGCTAATGCTAGCATCACCAAGATGGTGAAGGGGTAAATCACTTTCTTCCAGAAAGAGATGGCGTAGCGTTGGTAATCTTGTTTGTTATCTTTAAGGTGATTGATGTAGCTGAATAAATCAATAATCGATAAACGGTCTGGTTTGATAAGAAGTGCACCTAATAGTTGAGGGCTAACTTCTGTTTCAATCTCTAGTTGATCAGACTTTTTGATTTGGGTTGTAAAGCTCGGATCTAATCTTGAACTATTAGCAATTTCACTAAATCTTGTTTCTGTGACCTGATTTAATCTCCATTGGCCATTACCAATGAACTCAACTGTTTCAGCTGTTCGGCTGAGTAAGAGGCGGTGGTTGGCATCAAATTCATACATTCTGAAACCTTTGATGGTTTGATTCTTCTCCAGCGAGCCCACGTTGATATAGCGAATGCCATCTTTCACCTGACCTTTTCCATCGCTGTCACGTAATTTATCTTTAATCCATGCGCCTGAGCGGAACTCTAAAACCTCTTTGCCTTGATTAATGGCAGCAAGGCGAACATTCTTGGAAAGACCTTCCGTAAATGGGCCAAGTACTTCACTCATCAAGAGAATCAAAAATGCAATTGGGATTGCAATTTTCATGAGAGTGGCTAATGACTTCCTAGTATCTAAGCCGGCAATGCGCAAAATCGTGTACTCCGATTGAGCTGCCATATTCGCCATGACGTAGATGCCGCCAATTAAGCCAGCTATCGGGATAATTTCTACAAGTCGGCTGGGTACTCTTAATAAAACGGTGATAAACGCCCAGAAGATGGTGTAGCTTGGGGTTAAATCACCCATTTCAGCAATGAAATCAAAGAATATAAATAAAGAGATCAGCGCAAATAAAATAAATAAAAATGCTAGATAAATTTGCTTCGCTAAATAGCGCTGATATACAAGCGGAAATAACTTATGCCACATGTTGATTTCCTCTTGCTGCTTTGTTGCCTAACCAAAGCCTATATCGACCATAAATTGTGATGGATCTGTTTTGTCTGTACCAAATAAAACCAAGGCCAATCAGCGCTACTGTTACATGAAGTACCCAGGAGCCAATGGCAAATTTGAATTTACCTGTACTAACCCAGGCTTGCATTAATTTGAGAAGATTAGAGTATGTGAAGTAAATTAAGACTGCCATGATTAATGCTGCATACCGACCTCTTCGAGGATCAATGTATGACAAAGGAATAGCAATGATGGCGAACACAATGGCCATTAAAGGTAAACCAATGCGCCAAACGATTTCACCCAGATGGGTGGGTGTTAAATCGCTTAGTAGCTCCCAAATTGGCATCAGTTTGGGGCTGTTAACGATTGGATCAACGACTTTACCTTCAAGCTTGACTGTGTAACGACTAAATTCAGTGATTCTGAAATCTTTCTGACCTGGAGTACCTTCGTAGCGCCGTCCTGCTTCTAGAATTAGATGCTTTTCTCCAGCACTTGTATTTTCGATATAGCCTTGCTTTGAGACAGCAACTAATTGTTTATTTTTGCCAAAGTCAGTTACAAAAATATTTTTAAAAGTATCATTTTCAGGATTCATACTTTCAATGAAGAAAACACGATTATTGCCAGATGATTCTCTGAATTGTCCAGGTGCTAGCATTGAGATGTCATCGCGTTGTTGAAAGCGTTGCTTGATGACAGCTGATTGTTCATTGGCCCAAGGTGAAACAAAAATAGAAAGTGTGCCAACCGCAATACTTAAGGGGATTGTGAAACTTAGGATTGGTTTCAGAATTTTAAAGAGGCTCATACCAGCCGTTTGCCAAATCACCATTTCTGAGTCTTTGTACCAGCGAGTAAGAACCATCAAAACAGCGACGAAGAGGGATGCTGTCAGCAAAATAGGGAGGTAATTGATCATCCCAAGGCCAATTAAAACAATGGCATCTTTAGGGTTTACAGCGCCACTTGCAGCGTTTCCTAGAACTCTGATCATCAAGTTAGTTAAAACAAGGGTGACCAAAACCATGAACACCACACCTGTGGTGAAATTGAGTTCTTGTCGTAGGGCTCTTTTAAAGATCATAAAAAGCGAAGCTGGGCGATAATCAAGGGTATTAAAAACTTCCCTTGTATAAAGGAAAAGCATATGGAATGTAGCACGAAAGTATTCGTAGAGGGGGCTTTAGGTTCTAAAGCCCAAATGAGTCAGCCAGTAGGTTGTTTGGTAGTGGCTTTTGCCGGCCGTCATTTAAAGCTTCCTAAGAAGCTCACTGGTTTATTGGGAAGCCTTAACACAGCCACTCATGGTGCTATTGCAAAAGCAATCGAGCATGGCGATTTAGACTCCCACGCTGGTAGCCATTTGCTTTTGAATTCAACGGATGCCTGGTCAAAATTAGGCCTAAAGGCTGAGCGTTTGCTCTTGGTCTGTACAGGCGATGATTCAAAACCTGCTAAATCTAGTCAAACGGGTCAGGAATTCTCTAAATGGTTAGGTAGTGGCTTAAAAGCGCTGGTGGCTACTCCTGCTAAAGATGCCTTGTGGGTTTTTGAAGAATTTTCGGCTAAAGATGGCTTATCTCAAGCTCGGCTATTAGTGCAATTGGCTAAAGAGCAGTTATATAAGTTTGGTGCAAGACACCCATCTTTTAAAACGAAGCCTGTAGAAAAGTCTCCAAAACTTAAAAAGATTTCTCTTGCTAGCACTGCAAAAAATAATAAGGACTTACAAAAAGCCCTCGCTGAAGGTTTGGCCATTTCTAACGGTATGGATTTAACAAAAGATTTAGGCAATTTGCCGCCTAATATTTGCACGCCAAGCTATTTGGGTCAGACAGCCAAAAAACTAGCTAAAGATTTTGGTTTTAAAGTTGAGGTCATGGGTCGCAAGGAAATCGAAGCTCTCAAGATGGGTGCTTTTCTGGCGGTAACTCAAGGTGCTGTAACGCCACCTCAATTTATTGTGATTCGCCATCAAGGTGGTGCTGCTAAAGATGCTCCAGTTGTTTTGGTGGGTAAAGGCATTACTTTTGATACGGGTGGTATTTCATTAAAGCCTGGTGAAGGTATGGATGAGATGAAGTACGACATGTGTGGTGCTGCATCTGTGTTGGGTACCATGCGTGCTATTGGTGAACTAAAGTTAAATAAAAATGTGATTGGCGTTATCCCAACTTGTGAAAACATGCCATCTGCTCACGCTACTCGTCCTGGTGATATTGTGACAAGCATGTCTGGTC
This sequence comes from Pseudomonadota bacterium, assembly GCA_041179505.1. Lineage (GTDB taxonomy): Bacteria > Pseudomonadota > Gammaproteobacteria > Burkholderiales > Burkholderiaceae > Polynucleobacter. The sequence goes on from JBEGTH010000001.1 coordinate 25,577, forward strand.
AGACGATTGAGATCTTAAATACAGATGCTGAAGGTCGTTTGATTCTATGTGATGCTCTGACATATGTAGAACGCTTCAAGCCAGCTGCAGTGATTGATATTGCCACTTTGACCGGAGCGTGCGTGATTGCTTTGGGTGGCGTGCATTCTGGATTATTCTCAGATGACGATGAGTTAGCTGAAGGTTTGCTCACGGCAGGTAAATACTCTCAAGATACAGTTTGGCGTATGCCTCTGGATACAGCTTATCAAGAGCAGCTGAAATCTAATTTCGCTGATATGGCAAATATCGGTGGCAGACCTGCTGGTAGTGTCACAGCAGCTTGTTTCTTAGCGAGATATACAGAGAAATACACTTGGGCTCACTTAGATATTGCTGGTACTGCTTGGAAGAGTGGTGCTGCTAAAGGTGCTACTGGTCGACCGGTGCCACTGTTGGTTAATTATTTATTAGCTTGAGAGCTGGAATAAGGTTCATTGAGATTTATGGCAAGAATAGATTTTCACAGTCAAGTTAATAACAAGCCTCAATATAGTTGCCGCTTGATTAGAAAAATCATGGCAAGTCCTAATGAGGCAACGCCTATGAGGAATATTGTTGTTGTTGGCTCTAAAGATTTTCTAAAACAATTAGATGAGCAGTTATGGTCTTTCAGTGCAGTTGATTTTCTGCCTCATGCCTGGGGTAGTGATGACTTTGCTGTAGAAACCCCCATCGTATTTTTAGAAAGTTTTGAAGCTGATGAGTTGGACTACTTACCTCATGGTGATGTCTTGATTCATGTGGGCCGCGATTTACCAAAATCAGTAGAAGCTCTAGCAAGTCGATTCCCAAGAATTGTAGAAATTATTTCAACGGATGAGGTTGATCGACAAGCAGGACGTGACCGCTATAAGGCCTATCGAGATCAAGGGCATGAATTGCATAACTTTGATCAAACTGGTCAATAAAATATCTAACAGAAATCAATAATAGCCATGGCATTGATGCACCCACAATTTGACCCTATTGCATTGAGCATCGGACCCTTAGCCATTCATTGGTATGGGCTCATGTATTTGCTTGCCTTTGCACAGTTTCTTTTATTAGGTCGGTTACGTTTAAAGCAAGCTGGGGTTGCTCAGCAAGATTGGACATATAAAGCTCTAGAAGACCTTTTATTTGCTGGTGTAGTGGGCGTCATTTTGGGTGGGCGTTTGGGCTACATTATTTTTTACATGCCCGGTCATTATTTGGCACATCCATTGGATGTTCTAAAGGTGTGGGAAGGTGGTATGTCTTTCCATGGCGGTTTCATAGGGGTATTGGCTGCCATGCTCTGGTGGGGAAGTAGAAATAAAAAAACTTTTTTTGAGGTGACTGATTTCATTGCGCCACTTGTGCCATTTGGTTTGGCGTTTGGTCGTTTAGGGAACTTTATCAATGGCGAATTATGGGGAAGACCAACCGACCTCGCATGGGCTATGATATTTCCTCAAGCAGGTGATATGGTGGCTCGCCATCCCTCTCAGTTGTATCAATTATTGGGCGAAGGTTTGTGCTTAGGCTTTGTCTTATGGTGGTATGCGTCCAAACCTAGAGCTCTAGGTCAGATTTCTGGTGTCTTCTTGTTAGGCTATGGCTTTTTTAGATTTTTGGCTGAATTTGCCCGTGAGCCAGATAGCTTTCTAGGCTTATTAAGCCTCGGCCTATCGATGGGGCAATGGTTATCTATCCCAATGCTGCTGGCTGGTGTGTATTTGATTTTTAGACAATCACACAAGATTTAATTACTAGAGCTAGATATTTCCTAAGTGTTTTCCCTTTTTAAGGGTTAGCACCTATGTATTCAAAAATGTATACAAAATACATTGTGTACATGTCCTTAAAAATTGTTAAAACAGCACTCTATGTTGAAGTCACCGAGCGTTTGCGCTCTATGGTGGCTAGTGGTGTTTTGAAACCTGGTTCTTGGATTGATGAACAAAAGCTATCTGAAGAGCTGGGTGTTTCTCGGACACCTTTTCGTGAGGCTATTCGCATCTTGGCTTCTGAAGGTATCTTGAGAATTGAGCCACGCAAAGGTTGTTACGTCACTGAGCTGACCGATAAAGATTTAAACGAGATCTTTCCTTTGATGGCTCTCTTAGAGGGGAGATGTGCTTATGAAGCAGCAGAAAAAGCCAGTGAAGCAGATATTCGTTCTTTAGAGTCTTTACACATTCGTTTGAAGAAATGTGCGGCTGCAAAGAATATTGATGACTACTACGTCACCAATAGAAAAATTCATGAAGCTATTCAGAGTCTAGCTGGTAATGAGTGGCTGGCCAATATGGTGAATGATTTGCGACGAATACTTAATCTCTCGCGTCACCGCAGTTTGCACCATAAGGGGCGTATTGAGGAGTCTTGCCAAGAGCACTTGTCTATTTTTGAGGCATTAAAAATCAGAAATGCTCAGCAAGCTGAAGAGTTGATGAAAACTCATATCCTAAGACAGCGAGAAGTTCTTAAACATCTAAAATCTTTGGAAGCTCTAAGCGCATGATTCTAGATAATCTTCTTAAAGCCAGACATTTCACAAAAACAGTGAACGCAACCAAGCGCCTTTTATCAGAGCGTGGCGAATCAAATGCGGCTAGCATGGCTAGTGATGTGATTGAAAACTTTAATGCGCTTGAAGATGACCAAAGAGCTGAGTATTTCCATTATTTGGCTGATAAATTTAATCCAAGCCCCGCAGATGTTTTGAGTGCTGCTCAAATTTATGCTTCTAGCCCTAATGCTGATAATTTGGTTTGGTTGATGAAAGTAACAGAGGCACCAAGGCAAGAGCTGTTGCGTCGATTAAATCGGGCGCCAGGCGGCACAAGCATGATTGTTGATATGCGCCATCAACTTTTAAAGTTACTGCACAAGAAGCCAGAATTAAAAGCAGTTGATGCTGATATGCAACATCTTTTAACTTCTTGGTTTAATCCTGGATTTTTAAAGATGCACCAGGTAGATTGGAAGTCCCCGGCGCATATTCTTGAAAAGATTATTCAACATGAGGCTGTTCATGAAATTGATGGTTGGGATGATTTGCGTCGCCGACTTCAGCCAGACCGCCGTTGTTTTTCATTCTTTCATCCGCAGTTATCTGAAGAGCCCCTCATTTTTGTGGAGGTGGCGTTACTTCCTGAGATTCCTGAAGCCATTGAGCCTTTAGTGAATAAGAAGTCTGAGGTCATTGAACCCAATCATTACAAATGCGCTATTTTCTATTCGATTAGTAACTGTCAGCCTGGCTTGCGCGGGGTTTCGATGGGTAACTTCTTGATTAAGCGAGTTGCTGAAAGTTTGAAAAAAGAATTTCCCTCTTTAAAAACTTTTTGTACTTTGTCGCCAATTCCTGGTTTTATGGAATGGCTTACAGCGAATCAAGATTTAAGTTCTGATGATATTAAGCCGGCAGTCTATGAAAAGGTTCAAGAGGCTTATAAAGCTCTCAACCTTAAAGAAAAATCTTGGAATGAGCGCTTGCAGTCAGGTTGGCACCCTGACACTGCTACAGCAAAAGAAAAGGGAGCTTTAATGAGTTTATGTGCTTTTTATTTGATGACCCAATCATCAAAAAGAGGCGGTAACTCAGTCGCTAAATTCCATTTAGGTAATGGTGCGAAATTACACAGAATTAACTGGGCAGGAGACTTATCAAAAAAAGGTATTAAGCAATCAGGTGGTTTGATGGTGAATTACTTATATGACTTAGATAACGTGGAAGATAACCACGAGCGTTTTGTTAATGGAGAAATTATTTATTCAAGATCAGTTTCACAACTAATTTGATTAATAATTTTTATACAGATTATTTAACTGGAGTACGAGGAGACAAATATGAAAAAACCAGTAAATGTAGTAGGTGTGTTGAGTACGGTAGTTGTTGCTTTGGTCTTGGTTGCTGGCTCAGGTGCGGTTTTGGCTGATCCTAATTGGCCAAGTAAGCCAATCACAATCGTTGTGCCTTTCCCGGCTGGTGGTGGAACAGATGCATTTGCAAGACCTTTATCTGCTCAACTGACCAAGCAGCTTGGCAAACAAATTGTGATTGATAACCGCGGTGGCGCTGGCGGCACTTTGGGTGCTGGTATTGCAGCTAAAGCTGCGCCAGATGGCTACACATTCTTTATGGGTGGTGCGCACCATGCGATCGCCCCTTCTATGTACCCAAAGTTGGACTACGATATTGAAAAGAGCTTCATACCAGTGATGTTGCTTGCAACACCTCCACAAGTCGTGGTGGTTAATGCTCAGCGTGTTCCTGTGAACGATCTTAAAGGCTTTATCGAGTACGCTAAAAAGAACCCAGGTAAGTTGAATTACGGTAGCGCTGGTAACGGAAGTTCTCACCATTTAGCTGGTGAGCTATTCAAAATGCAAACAAAAACTTTCATCACGCACATACCATATCGTGGCGCTGGTCCAGCATTGGGTGATCTAATTGCTGGTCAAGTAGATATGATGTTTGATGGTTTGGGTTCATCATCTCAACATATTAAGAGTGGAAAGATCAAAGCATTGGCGGTTGCCGCTAATAAGCGTTCTGCAGCTTTCCCCGATGTGCCAACTGCTGCTGAAGCTGGTGTGCCTGGTTACATTGTAAGTACTTGGTACGGCTTATGGGCTCCTAAAGGAACTCCAAAAGACGTGGTCGACAAAATGACTGCTGAGGTAACTAAGGCTCTAAATAGCCCAGAGTTAAAAACTTCATGGTTGAACAACGGTTCAGATACGCCCAACTTAACTGGAGAAGCTTATGGAAAATTTGTTTCTGCAGAAATCAAACGTTGGGGTGATGTAGCCAAGTCATCTGGCGCAAAAATGGATTAATGATTAATGGGGGGCTTGCCCCCTGGTTAATCCCTGAGGTTGATATGAATTTATATACGTTATTAGAGAGTGGCTTCCCAAAAGACAAATCATCGTGTGCTATTGAAACGCATGATGGTTTGTATTACAGCTGGGATGACCTAGAAAAAGCAACTGCAAAGATTGCCAATTTGTTAATTGGACTAAGTTTGCCAGAGGGCTCAAGAGTGGCTGTCCAGGTTGAAAAATCACCAGAAGCTTTATTCTTATATTTGGCAACACTCAAGGCAGGTTTGGTTTACTTACCACTTAATACGGCTTACCAATCTGCAGAGATGGAATATTTTGTCGGTAATGCTGAGCCTGCAGTGCTTATTTGTAGTCCAAAGAATCACTCATGGATTGCTCAAGTAGCCGAAAAATCTGGCACTAAACATGTATTTACTTTAGGTGAAGATAGATCTGGAACTTTATTAGAGGATGCTGGTAAACAATCCAGTCAATCTAAAACAGTTAAACGATCTGACGATGATTTAGCTGCTATCTTGTATACCTCTGGTACGACAGGAAGAAGCAAGGGGGCGATGTTAAGCCATGGCAACTTGGGCAGTAATGCTAAGGTGCTTCAAAAGTTCTGGGCTTGGCAAAAAGGTGATGTGTTATTACACGCTTTGCCTATCTTCCACGTCCATGGTTTATTTGTAGCTTCTCATGGTGCTTTACTCAACGGCAGCAAAATGATTTGGTTGCCTCGTCTTGATACAAAAGAATTAATCAAGCATATGCCACGATCAACCATCATGATGGGTGTGCCAACTTTCTACGTACGTCTGTTGTTAGATCCAACATTTACAAAGAAAACTGTTAAAAATATGCGCTTGTTTGTTTCTGGATCAGCGCCATTGTTAACTGAGACTTTCAATTCATTCCAAGAGCGCACGGGTCATACGATTTTGGAACGCTATGGCATGAGTGAGACGGCAATGTTGGTTTCTAATCCCTACAAGGGTAAGCGTATTGGTGGATCTGTGGGTTTGCCATTGCCGCAAACCAAAGTTCGAATCATCAAAGATGATGGCCAATTGTGCGACGTTAATGAAATTGGTAATGTTGAAGTCAAAGGCCCTAATATTTTTAAAGGCTACTGGCGGATGCCTGAAAAAACCAAAGAAGAATTTACTAAAGATGGTTGGTTTAAAACAGGTGATGTAGGTCGATGGGGTGGTGAAACAAGTGCAGGTAAGGTGCCTGATTCATATCTCTGTATCGTTGGACGAAGCAAAGATTTAATTATCTCTGGTGGATATAACGTATATCCAAAAGAAATCGAAAGCTTCATTGACGATATGGCAGGTGTTGATGAGAGTGCTGTAATTGGTATTCCACACCCTGATTTTGGTGAAGCAGTATTGGCTGTTGTTGTTGGTAAGCAAGGTGTAAAACTCAACCCTGAATCAATGATTGCTGATCTAAAAGGCAAGATTGCTAACTTTAAAGTGCCAAAACGCATTGTGGTTGTTTCTGAGTTACCTCGGAACGCAATGGGTAAGGTGCAAAAAAATGTATTACGACAAAGCTATAGTTCTTAATCAACACCTTGTAAAAAGGCCTCATTGAATGAGGCCTTTTTACTTCTATCTAAGCAAAGGAAGGTGCTAATTAGGGTGTTTAATAAAGACCCAAGCTTGTTAGCCCCTTATTAAGCATATAGCCAGATAAGGCAATTAGAACAATGGCAAATACTTTTTTAAGTTGAGCAACATTGAGTTGATGCGCAACCTTTGCCCCTAGTGGCGCAGTTGTGACGCTGGCTAAGGCGATACATAGAAGTGCTGGAAGATAAATGTAACCCAATGAGCCTTCTGGCAAATTAGGGTTGCCATAACCGCTAAAAATATAACCAATAGCACTTGCTAGAGCAATTGGGAAGCCCAGTGCTGCAGATGTGGCCACAGCGCTATGCATGGTGACGTTGCACCACAACATAAAAGGCACTGATACAAATCCACCGCCTGCCCCAACAAGACTAGATAAAAAGCCAATAAATGTACCCACTCCAAACATCCCGCCTCGTTCAGGTAGGGTTCTGCTGGCCTGCGGTTTTTTATTACGAAGCATTTGATAGGCAGAAAAGCCTACAAAGCTTGCAAAAATAAAGGATAGCCATGATGTTTTTAATAAAGAAAATAATTGGCCACCGCCAAGCAACCCGCCAATGAGTATTCCTGGGGCAAGAGTGATGACAATATCCCAGCGGACTGCGCCACGTTTGTGGTGAGCTCTTACCGAGGATAAAGACGTAAATAAAATGGTTGCCATAGATGTTGCGATCGCGATGTGCACAATACTTTCAGGGGGGAAGCCATAGATAGAAAATAAAAATGTTAGAAAAGGAACTAACATCATCCCGCCGCCAATGCCTAACAGGCCAGCGCAAAAACCTGTAAAGCTACCAAGTGCAATCAGAGCAGCTATTTGTATAAGAGTCATTTGAATTTATTTCTATTTATATTTGTAAAATTGATGATTAATGTAAGCGACCAAATCAACTTCATCTTCTGGAAATAAATCTAAGCGTAATTCGGTGTTACACATGCCCACCATAGTTTTTACTTTGTCTAGATCTTTTGCTTTTCGGTCAAGGCGTGTGTAAATAATATCGCCATTACCAAGACCTGATTTTTCCGCATGACATTGATAGCACTTAGCTTGATGAAGAGTTTTGCCATTTTGGATATCTGCTGCCTGTGCAAAGTTGCTCAAAAGGCATAAGGTGAGAAGCAATTGGATTTTTAAAATTTGATTGATACGCATGCCAGTCCCCCTCTGTTAATAGAATTCCCCACCTTGGCCGCTAGGCCGTCATCCTGAACCCAGTAGGTTCAAGGCGGCATGGCAATAGCGCTTCGGGTGCACCAAGTTTTTCAGGGAGAACATTACCCAAAGTAATGCTCTATGAGCAACGAGGCGCTCGCGCCCACACTATATGGCCCACACCAGATGCTTGCGCATCGGTTCAAGGAACTATTGGCCTTGGCGTACCAGGTAGGGAAAGCAGTTTCAGTGCAGCGTCAACAGAAGCTTCGATCTCATCCACTTTATTTTGCAATAGAGTAACTTGGTCGACGCTAGCCCCTGGATTCTCTGTTTGACTGAGATTCATTTTGGCAGCTTGCAGGTCGCCAGCCAATTTAATGGCGGTCATGATGGCGGCACGCTCTATGCTGCGGTTACCAGCTGATAGTGCTGCTTCTAATTGTTCATCAACAATAGCTGCGGCAGCACGAAGGCTTGTTTCATGTTCAGGTGTTGTTGCAAATGCAAACTTTTGACCAGCTAGGGTAATTTCGATGCGATGTTGGCTCATTGATCACCCTCTGGAGCTGAGGCTAAAAGATCAAGTTGACCTGTGTCGCCTGGGGTAGGTAATTTATTCAAGATACTTTGAATGCGATTTTGCGCATCTTCGATCTTATCTTCTAGCGCTAAGCGCTCTTTATGTGTTTGCTCTACAGCAGCCAAAAGTGCCTTAGTTTTACCTTCTAAGCGCACAAGACTATCTTGCAAACGAGTATGTGAGTTGTTTGTAAGTTCTGACATAGCTATATTGTATATACTAGTTGGGTTCTTAGGTGCTCTTGGTAGGGAATCTACCAAAGTTAAACGGGAAACAGGAGTCTTTTTTCATCAAGCTGTTAAACGATAACCTGTGCTGCCCCCGCAACGGTAAGCGAAAGCACGATTAGTGCAGACTCAATCGATATGCCACTGGCGCAAGCTGGGAAGGTCATTGAGTTAGTTTCGCAAGCCCGGATACCGGCCTGGAATAGTTAATTGAGTTACGGAGACGTTACTCGGTTATGAGGGTTCCGTGCCTGCGGGGGAACAGGCCAGCGACCATATTTTTTGGAAATTTATCCTATGTTTACAAACCCAACCAAGATTGCGCTCGCTTGCGCAGGAATTTTTGCAACTATTACTCCGACTCATGCTCAAACTAATAATTCTGAGCTTAATCCAGTCATTATTTCAGCCACTAGATTCGCTGAAGATAACAATGAGATCCCAGCTCTCATTGGCGTGATTACAAAACAAGAGATTAAAGAGAGTGGCGCTACTAGCGTTCCTGAGGCTTTGGCTCAAATAGGTAATTTAAATGTACGAAATTTAAATGGCGGTCAATTGGGTGTTGGTGCAACTGTGGATATGCGCGGGTTTGGTTCTAGCGCCAAAGACAACACTTTAATATTGGTTGATGGTCAAAGGTTGAATCCAATTGATAGCGGAGCAGCTCGCTGGGAATCAATTCCTATGGGCTCGATTGAAAGAATTGAAATTCTTAATGGTGGTGGCAGTGTTCAATATGGTGATAAGGCGGTTGGTGGTGTAGTCAATATCATCACGCGATCAGATACAGTGCTGCCCCCTACCGTGGTAGCTACAGTGGGTAGTTTTGGTACAGTTATTACGTCCGGCAGTTATGCTGCGAAAGCAAGTAATACAAAACTAGATCTTAATTTCTCTACTTCAAATAATGATGGATGGAGAGATAACTCTCAATCTAGGCAAGGTGTATTTAAAACAGGTTTAACTCATTATCTAAGTAATGTAGATAAAGTATTTCTGGAGGGACTGTTTGGTTCTCAATCTTATGGAACCCCTGGCGGCGTTTTAGGACAGGTTGGACAAGGAAATCCAAGAGCGGTTAAGTTCAATAATGTGAATGATAAAAATGTCGTTAACGGAACGGCGATTACCTTTGGAGCTGTCAAATCACTCGGGCAGCAAGATTTTTTTGAGGGAGAGTTTTCTTACAAGAATTCTGGCTTAACTCAATTTACGCCGAATCTCGCTGATAAGAGTACTGTTTACGATAAGTGGAATTTTGATTTCACGCCTAGATATAAAAAATCTTGGGGCAATCTTGGCGAATCAGTTGTAGGGTTTGATTACTCTCAGTCAACGGGCTCTTTTGTTACAAACACAGGAAATATTCAAAAAGCCAATCTTACAAATAAATCTTATTATTTAACGCATAGATTTCCTTTGACTGCTCAATTGGATTTGCTAGGTGGCTACAGAAAACAAACGCAGGATGCGGTTGCTTATGACTACAAGAGTGATACAGGCTCAAGTAATGCTGAAAAAACTCAATCTGCCAGTGCCTCTGATGTGGCTTTAAATTATCGATACGGTTCATCAAATCAACAAAAAGTTTTTGCAAAGGTAAATAATTCCTATCGTTTTGCCAATATTGATGAGTACTGGGGTATGACGTATGACTCAAGTCCTCCATGGGCAGGTCATCGAGTGTTTTCGGGGATATTGGCGCCGCAGAAAAATAATACAGTTGAGCTCGGTGGTGAATGGTTATTAGTCAATCAGCAGAAATTAGGCTTATCTGTTTATCAGATGGATAGTTCAAACGAGATTAGATATGACAATGGATCTGGTGAAAATATTAATTCAGCAGATATTCGCAGATTTGGTGCAATAGCAAATGCACACCTCAAGCTTTCTCCAGCATGGACAGTCATGCCAAAGTTGAATCTCCAAACAGCTAAATACAAGTCTGGAGCATTTGACGGGAGAGATGTGGCACTCGTTCCTAAGATAACTTCCTCTTTGGGTGTCGCCTATAAACCAAAATCGAACATCATATATACAAGTTATGTGAACTACGTAGGGTCTCAAAGATATGATGGCGATGAAAATAACACCTTGAACAAAATGCCATCATTTACAACGGTCGATTTAAACGCTGCCTATAAGTACGGAGCATGGGAATCTTCCATTAATTTAAAAAATATCTTTGATAAACGATATGCAAACTATGGTGGATATGGATTTGTAACCTTGCCAACAGGGGGAAGTGGTTATAGCTACTATTACTATCCGTCAGATCCACGCGCAATATTCTTAACAACTAGATACACTTTCAAATAATGAAACCATCTAAAGCCATCCTATTCATCTTGCTGGTGATCTTTTCGCTAGCATCGATGGCTTTAGCTTTATCGATCGGCAGCGTTTCTAATGCCGATGCCACCATCATTTACCAATTAAGACTACCAAGAGTTCTGGCAGCGTTTGCTGTTGGAGGTCTCTTAGCGATGTCAGGTAGTCTTTTACAAGTACTCACACGTAACCCTTTAGCTGAACCATCTGTTTTGGGAGTCTCTGGAGGGGCTTCGGTGGGCGCATTGGCGGTTTTAATGCTTGGTGGGGCTGGAACATTTTGGGTTGCTGGTGGCGCCTGGTTGGGCGCTATTGTTGTGATGTTGCTACTTTGGGGATTGGTGGGTGGATATGCCACCCATCCATCAAGACTTTTATTGGCTGGGGTCATGATTGCAACTGGTTGTGGAGCAATAAGCACCTTGATGATTGCGTTTGCTTCTAATGTGGCTATGCCAGGAATGATTCATTGGCTGATGGGTGACTTGGATTCAGTCACAAGCCTCGAAGCTGTTGGCGCTGTCTTGGGTGTGTGGCTTTCAGTGTTATTGATTGTGTGGAAGCTATCACCAAAAATTCATTTGCTGCAATTAGGCACTGATAAGGCAATCACTTTAGGGATTGATGTTACTTACATACAGTGGATGATGGTTTTCTTGTCAGCACTTTCTGCGGCAGCAGCAGTATCTATTGCAGGCTCTATCGGCTTTGTTGGTTTATTGGTGCCCCATGTTTTAAGAGCTTTGATTATTAAACACTACGGCCCAGATCAAAAATTCTTATTGCCTGCCTCTGCATTATTAGGCGGCGCATTCTTGGTTCTGTCTGATATGTTTGCAAGAACAATCATTGCCCCAGCGCAATTGCCAGTAGGGGTTATTACGGCCTTGATTGGTGTGCCAAGTTTCTTATGGCTTTTGTCTAGATTGAGGCATTGGAGTTCATAATGAATCAATCATCCTCATCTATTATTTTAGAAACTAAGAATTTAGATATTCAAGTTCCGGGAAGAGCTTTAATTAAAGATCTTAACTGGACTGTTAGAGAAGGTGAGCGCTGGTGTTTGATTGGACGAAATGGCGCTGGCAAATCAACTTTATTAAGAATAATTGCAGGTGTTCAAAAAAACACCGCTCCAGGTGAAGTTTTTTGGCAAGGGCAGTCATTATTCAATTTTGATCCAGAGGGTCTTGCAAAGGTTCGCGCATATGCTGAGCAGTCGCCCATTGGGGGTGTTGGATTAAGAGCCATTGATGCTGTTCTAGCCGCTAGATGGCCATGGCATCAAGAAGAATCTGATGTAGAGCGATTAGAGTTGGCTATGAATGCCTTAGCTCTATGTGATGTTCAGCATTTGGCTTTATCCCAATGGCAAAACCTATCAGGAGGTGAGCGTCAAAGGGTGGCTTTGGCTGCTTGCTTTGCGCAAAATACTCGAGCCTTAATTTTGGATGAGCCAACATCACACTTGGATGTTGGGCATCAAATCACTCTCTTAAATACCTTGGTTCAACGAAGTGAATCTTGTCATCAGACCATCATCGCTAGCTTGCATGAAATTGGACTGATTGGCCGTGGTTTTACTCATGCTTTGCTCTTGCTTGATGATGCTTTCTACCTTTCAGGCACAGTTGCTGAGATTGTTAATCCGGCTAATTTAGAAAAGTCACTAGGTCATCCCATCGTGGAAGCAAGAACATCCACTGGCCAAATTATTTACGTGGCTGCCTAACTTTTATTGAAGTAACCAGCGTTATCGGATTTTGTCTATTTCTGAGCAAATCTTATTCGCACCCTCAATAATTCTGGGTGATGGTCTACTAATCATGTCACCATCTAAGGCTATTAAGGCTTGATTTTTACTGGCCGCTAGTTGTGGAATCGAAGTCCACATCGACCAATCAACTTTCATGCTGGAGCTATCAGTGGCTGTGAAAATAATTTCTGGATTAGCTTCTACAACAGCCTCACGACTGACGGTAGGTACCAGCAACTTTTCTTTTGCAAATAATTGTTCGCCACCACAGACTTGAATAATGTCAGCAATCAAGTGATCTTGGTTAAGTGTCATCAAAGGTTGTGACCAAACTTGATAAAAAACCCGTATCTTTCTTTTATTGGAGGATTGGTATTTTCTTTTTAAGGCTGATATTTGCTCGCGGAATTCTTTTGCATTTTTATTTGCAATTGCTTCGGTGCCTAAAACTTTTCCAATGGATTCAATATCTTTGGCGATATCAATCAATTTCTTAGGTTCTACGGAAATAATTTGAGTTGCTGCTTGTCCCTTGTTGCCTATTGAGCTGAAGGTCTTTTTAATTGATTCAACCTGAGTTTCAGGCATGCCACCACGCCAATAAACAATTAAATCCGGCTTTAATTGTTTCATTCTCTCTAGGTCGACTGATCTAGCGTCGCTGGTGGTGGGGAGTTTTTTGACTGACTCTGGAAAGTTGCTGTATGCACTCACGCTGATTAAACGTTTTAATCCACCTGCCGCATCCACAATTTCGCTCAGGTGGGGTGCAACTGTAATGATGCGTTGAGGAAAGTTTGGTTGATTTGGCTGTGAGTGAGCAAATGGGATGGCAATACAACAGGCTGCAAACAATACTGTTGAAAAGCCTTGAAAGCTCATAATTATTTAAATTTCGAGGTTATCAATTAAGCGAGTTTTACCCAATTTGGCAGCGGCTAAAACAACTAATTGCTCATTAGCTTGAAGTTCTCCATCAGTCGCGCTCAATAGATCTTTACGCTTGCGGATTGAGATGTAATCAGGATGCCAGCCACGTGCTGCCAATTGAGCACATGCTGCTTTTTCAATTTGCAAAATAGATTCTGCACTCATCTGACCTTGATGAATTTTTTCTTGTACTTGCTTCAAAGTTTGGATCAGATGGACAGCTTCAGCGCGCTCATCGCTAGATAAATAGCCGTTTCTTGAGGATAGGGCTAGTCCGTCATCGGCACGAATTGTTTCCGCAGGGATGATCTCTACTGGTACAGCCAATTGATGACACATTTGGCGAATAACCATTAATTGCTGGTAATCCTTTTTGCCAAACACGGCCACTTTAGGTTGAACGCAAGATAAAAGCTTAAGTACAACTGTGCAAACCCCTTGAAAGAAACCTGGGCGGAATTCCCCTTCAAGAATTTTTCCTAAATTATGTGGGGGTTCTACTCGATATTCTTGAGGCTCTGGATAAAGATCTTTTTCTGTTGGGGCGAATAGGACATAAACCCCTTCTTTTTCAAGCTTCTCAATGTCAGCTTCAAAAGTTCTAGGGTATTTATCAAAATCTTCATTAGGACCAAATTGAAGGCGATTCACAAAAATACTAGCTACAACTGGATCTCCGTGTTGTCTAGCTAAGCGCATCAGCGATAAATGACCTTCATGCAGATTGCCCATAGTAGGAACGAAAGCTGCTCGGTTTTGGCCGCGTAATTGATCACGCAAGTCTTGAATATTGCTAATGATCTTCATTGAAGTGTTTTTATTAGATTAAAAGTGGAGAGTGAAAATTAATTAGGTGAGTATGCAAGGCGCACATAAATCGGTGCGTATGGCTCAGCCTGAGTAATTTCAATAAGGGATTCTCTAGATAGCTCTAGCATCGCAATAAAGTTAACAACGACCATTGGGGCGCCTTGACCTGTTGCAATAGCATCTTCAAACAAATCTGTAAATTCGATAAAGCGCTCGCCTTGAAGGCGACGCAAAATGCGAGTCATGAAGTCACGAACTGATAACTGCTCGCGACTGATCGTGTGGTGTTGATTGAGCTTTGCTCGATACAAGACATCTTTCCAGGCGGCTTGAATATCGTTTGGATTGATGTCCGGCCAAGAAATAGCAACAGTTGTATCAACGTGACCGCTGGCTTTATAAAAGTCACGGCCGAGTACTGGCATTTTGTCGAGTTCTTGAGCTGCCAACTTCATACGCTCGTACTCTAATAGGCGGCGAACCAATTCTGCGCGAGGATCTTCAACTTCCTCATCGCTATCGGCCTTCTTCATTGGCAAGAGCATGCGTGACTTGATTTCAATCAGCATGGCAGCCATTAATAGATATTCAGCGGCAAGCTCCAAATTCGTGCGACGAATTTGTTCTATGTAACCAAGATATTGCTTGGTGACCTCTGCCATTGGAATATCTAAGACGTTAAAGTTTTGCTTGCGGATCAGGTAAAGCAATAAATCTAGAGGGCCTTCAAAAGCCTCTAAGAAAATTTCTAAGGCATCTGGTGGAATGTATAAATCAGATGGCAATTGAAACAGTGGTTCGCCATATAACCTAGCGAATGACTCTGACATGCCATCAGTAACTTCCGGAACAGTGCTTAGCAAATCGCTCATTGATAAACGTAAGCCTTTTGCTTAACGCGTGCGATTTGATGACGTTTTTGGTCTTCTGGACTAACCGGTGCTTTATCCCATAAAAGGGCGCGACCATCCTGCTGAGCCTGTTCTAAGTTAGGCTGTTGAGCTTTTAACTCTTCCAGAAAAAGTGAAATATTTGATTTGTATTGAGCCATAGTTTGTCAATTGTAGCGATTTAACGAGGTTAGCTTCCTACAATTACCTTACAGGAGTCTGCCAATATGCTTCTAGCCCTGCTGTAAGCGGTTTCCAGGTCAATTAATGCATTTTCTTCGCCAATTTCAGCAATAAACCCACTTCTAGACATGAGAGATGCTGGTTGTGTGTTGGCTGCGCAAACAATCAATGCCCCACCGCGTTTTTGGAGATTTTTGGCTAATATTTTTAATGCATCAATGCCGCTTGTATCAATATTAATGAGTTGATGCATCTCTAAAATCATCACTTTAGGGGCTGGATTTGTGACATCAAGCGGATTGAAGAGATCTTCAACCTTATCAATAGCCCCAAAAAATAATGATCCATAAATACCATAAGCTTTGACAAGATGATTAGTTTTGCTCTCTTGGAATAAAGCTAACTCATCCTGTTGAATAAAATCCTGTGGAAGTTCTAGTTGCTCAATTTGAGTTAAAGAAGAAATTCTGTAAATAAAGAAAATACAGGCCAATACAAGTCCCACCTCAACGGCAACAGTGAGATCAAAAATTACTGTGAGGAGGAATGTGCCCAATAAGATAGAGCGGTAGGTGACGTTGAACTGTTTGAGACGTTTGAATTCGTGTAAATCAAACATATTCCAGGCAATGTAAATCAAGATGGCTGCTAACACTGCCATTGGAATATGGGCGGCTAATGGGGCCGCAACTAACATGATTAATAAAATGACTAAAGCGTGGATGATTCCTGAGATAGGACTTTTTGCACCCGCTTTAGCATTGGTTGCAGTTCTGGCAATTGTTCCTGTGACTGGAAGTCCACCAAAAAAAGGAACAACTATATTGGCAATACCTTGCCCCATCAATTCTTGATTGGGATCATGTTTATCGTCAGATAAGTTATCAGCAACCCTGGCGCATAGCAAAGACTCTATGGCGCCTAGGATAGCAATTGTTAATGTTGGGGCAAATAAATGTTTGGCTGTTTCCCAGTCAAGTTTGGGGATGGTGGGCGCAGGGATGCCGTTCGGGATTTCACCAAATCTGCTACCAATTGTCACAACAGATAAATCAAAAAAATCCGCTGCAATTGATACACCAATCAGAGCCACAATAATTCCAGGGATATTGCCAAGCCATGCCCATTTTTTTGCAAGTGGGCTTATGAGTTTGGGCCATAGAACAATGGTGCAAAAGGAAACTACAAACAAAATGATGGCGTGAGGGTTGGCCGTATCAAGGTGAAGTGCAAAAGCTTTAATTTGTGAAAAGAAATCCCCAGGTATTTTTTCTATCTCTAGGCCTAAGGCATCTCGAATTTGTGAGAAACCAATCAGCACCGCAATACCACTGGTAAATCCAATGATGATGGCTACAGGAATAAAGCGGATGAGATTTCCAACTCTAAAAAGTCCCATCGTCACCAAAAGTATGCCTGCAAAGAATGTCGATACGATCAGGTTGGCAACGCCATAGCGCTCAACAATTGCATAGACGATCACTACAAATGCACCAGCTGGACCGCCAATTTGAACTTTGCTACCACCGAATGCTGAAATTAAAAAACCGCCAATCACTGCAGAAATAAGACCTGCTTCAGGTTTAAGTCCAGAGGCAATTGCAAATGCAATTGCAAGGGGTAGGGCAATCACTCCAACAGTAATGCCGCTAGTAAGATCTTTAAATAAATCTTGAGAGGAGTAGCCTTTAGCAGCGTCTAAGATTTTTGGTCGAAAACGCGCTAAGTTAATCATTGCTGGTTGGCGGCAATCAGTTGATCGATCAAAGCAGGATCAATTCTTGTCATCAGATGTTGATAAGCTTGAACAGGTTGTTGACTATTAAGAGGCTTATTAATGTCGCCCCAAGTCATTGCTGGAATGCCAAAGAACTTTTCAACGCCAGCGGCTACCTGAGGAACAACTGGCTTTAAGTAGAGCGTTAATCTTCTAAAAGCTTCTAAGGTGATACTGCAGATTGTTTGGAGTTCTTGTTCGCGGGCAGGATCTTTAGCAATTTCCCAAGGTTTATTGGTATCAACAAAACCATTCACGGCATCTGCTAATTCCATCACGCGGCGCAATGCTTTAGCGAACTCACGAGATTCATAGAGTTCTGCAATCTCATCGCTAGCTTCTGCTAGCTGAGTCAGTAAAGGATGATTCATGGCGGCATCATCCACAATGCCGCCAAAGCGCTTGACTAAAAAGCCCGCACTGCGACTGGCGATATTGATGTATTTGCCTAATAAATCACTGTTAACGCGTGCTGTGAAGTCTTGTAGATTTAAATCAAGGTCTTCCATGCTAGCGTTTAACTTAGCGCCAAAATAATAACGAAGCCATTCCGGATTCAAGCCGCACTCAATCACGCTGTGGGCAGTAATGAATGTGCCACGTGATTTACTCATCTTCTCACCATCAACGGTTAAGAAGCCGTGAGCAAAAACATTGGTCGGTGTTCGGTAGCCAGAGAACTCAAGAGTGGCTGGCCAAAATAAAGTATGGAAATACAAAATATCTTTACCGATGAAGTGATACTGCTCAGTCTTTGAGCCAGCCTTTGTCCATTCATCAAAATTAAGACCTTTTTGTTTGCATAAATTCAAGAAGCTAGCGTAGTAACCAATCGGCGCATCTAGCCAAACGTAAAAGTACTTACCTGGAGCATCTGGGATTTCAAAACCAAAGTAAGGGGCATCACGAGAGATATCCCAGTCACCTAACTTGCTTTCGCCAGGCTCGCCAACCCATTCTTTCATTTTGTTACGAGCTTCTGCCTGCAATGGGGTCTTGACCTGTGTCCAGTCGCGTAGGAATGCCTCGCAACGAGGGTCAGATAATTTGAAGAAATAGTGATCCGATACTTTATGGATAGGTGTGGCACCACTCACTACTGAGAACGGATTCTTTAAATCTGTAGGGGCATAAGTAGCACCGCACTTTTCGCATGAATCGCCGTATTGATCTTTAGCACCGCACTTAGGGCATTCACCTTTGATGAAGCGGTCTGGTAAGAACATTTCTTTGACGGGGTCATAGGCTTGTTCAATGGCACGCTTTTCAATCAGGCCTGCATCCCGAAGCTTGATATAAATCTCTTGGGATAAAACTTTATTTTCTTCGCTATCAGTTGAATAGTAGTTATCAAATGACACCAAAAAGTCATCAAAATCCCTTTTATGCTCTTTCCAGACATTAGCAATCAACTCCTTAGGACTGATGCCCTCTTTTTCAGCTCGGAGCATGATAGGGGTACCATGGGTATCATCAGCCCCTACGTAATGAACTTCATGGCCGCGCATTCTCTGAAAGCGAACCCAGATGTCGGTTTGGATGTATTCAACCAAGTGACCAATATGAATTTGGCCATTGGCGTAGGGGAGGGCAGAGGTAACTAAAATTCGACGCATAGGCATAGATTTTAGTCTGCGGATATAGTAACTAGCTAATTTATATAAAAAGTACTAGGAGATAGATGTGTCTGTAACAGTAGAAAATGTACAAAAAGCGCTTCAAAGCGTTATAGATCCTAATACTGGCAAAGATTTAATAACTACAAAATCTGTCAAAAATATTAAGGTTGAGAATGGTGACGTGACCCTTGATGTGATTTTGGGTTATCCGGCGAAGAGTCAAATTGACCTTATTCGAAAGTCGGTTATTGCTGGCTTACGTGACCTACCCGGCATCAAAAATGTCAGCCCGAATGTCACGATGAACATTGTGGCCCACTCAGTGCAAAGAGGTGTGAGCCTTTTGCCCAACGTCAAAAACATTATTGCTATCTCAAGCGGTAAGGGAGGCGTTGGTAAATCAACCACAGCTGTAAATTTGGCTCTAGCCTTAGCAGCTGAAGGTGCTACGGTTGGTATGTTAGATGCCGATATTTACGGACCAAGCCAACCCATGATGTTGGGTATTACAGGTAGACCGGAGTCCATCACTGACAATACGATCGAACCTATGGAGGGCCATGGCATTCAGGCGATCTCGATAGGTTTCTTAATTGAGCCTGATAGCCCAATGGTTTGGCGTGGCCCGATGGTTACTTCAGCCTTAGAACAGTTATTGCGCCAAACCAATTGGCGTGATTTGGATTACTTAATTGTTGATATGCCTCCAGGTACTGGTGATATTCAATTAACTCTTTCACAAAAAGTGCCAGTGACTGGCGCTGTGATTGTGACTACCCCTCAAGACATTGCATTGCTAGACGCGCGTAAGGGTCTAAAAATGTTTGAAAAAGTCGGTATACCTATTATTGGCATTGTTGAAAACATGAGTACTTATGTTTGCCCTAACTGCAATCATGAAGAGCATATTTTTGGTCAAGATGGTGGCAAGAAAATGTGTGCTGAATATGGCGCTGAGTTTTTAGGAAGTTTGCCTTTGAATTTATCGATTCGTTTGCAGGCCGACTCTGGAAGACCTACTGTGGTTGAGGATCCGGATGGTGCGATTAGCGCTATTTACAAAGGTATTGCACGTAAGATAGCTATACAAGTTGCTCAAATGGCTAAAGACATGACAAGTAAGTTCCCAACGATTGTTATTAAAAATACCTAGACATCGACGGATATGAAACTAAAGTTGGCTATCGTGATGCGCAAGGAGTTTATTGATAACCCTTGGCAGTCCTATCGTTGGACCTTGGATGAGGTTGTTTTCGATATTGGCCAATTTGCTCATCAACAAGTTGATCTTGAAATTGCTGGTAGATCAGCTGTTTGCATGAGAAAGGACGACAAGGCTGAAAGATGGCTATACAAAGGTTTTGAGTTGCAGTTGCATCCTGATGAGGCAGAGGGGTATTACCTCAACTCGACTGCTACTAAGCCGGCTTGGTTTGTCATGTGGCGTCTTGAAGATCATCCTGATGGTACTGAGCCTATTGCTGTCCCTCACTTTTTAAGTGTCAGTTATTACGAGGCTGGAAGATTGTTGGACGGCGGTGAAACGGTTGAAAATGTCCCTCTTGACCATGAAACAGCTGCTTGGTTATCTGATTTTGTGCAGGAAAATTACAAACCAGAACCGAAAAAACGAGCACGCCCAGTTTCATTTAAAGGCGCTCATCGACCAAAGGATGATGGGGTTCGTTAATGTCAGGTTTTTTAAATCGATGGTCTAAGCGTAAGTCGGGTCTTGAGGTTGCTGAACCCGAATTGGATCAATCAAGGCCAAAAACTCAACCCTCAACTTCATCCACGGCTAATCCAGTTACAGCGCCACAGGGTGCCGTTGCAACACCTGAATCTCATGATGCAGTCGATGCAACACCTAAGGCACACAGCATGCCAACTTTGGATGATGTCCTGAAGTTGACTAAAGACTCAGACTATTCAGTATTTGTGCAGCCAGGAGTTGATCCTGCGGTTCAGCAAGCGGCGATGCGCCAATTATTCTCAGATCCTCACTACAACATCATGGATGGCTTGGATATTTATATCGATGATTACAACAAGTCTGACCCCATTCCTTTAGACATGTTGAAAAAAATGAATCAGTCACAAATGCTTGGCTTATTTAAAACTCCAGAGGAAAAGGAGCAAGACCATCAAGCCGAGCTTCTTGAGAGAAAAGAGTATGAGGAGCGCCTGAGTAAGTTAGATGAAGAAGAGTCTCCAAGAGAGTCGGAAAAAATGGCATCTTTGGCTGGGGAGAGTGCATCTTTAATACCTGATGAAAACTCTAGTGGTATAAAAGCTGACAATTCTGCAAAATCACTAGAAATAGAAAATTCGCAAGAAACGATAAATACAAATAACAAAACTGCTTGAGATCTTTAAGTTACTTAAGCCAAGTTATTAAAAATAAAAACCAACAAGCATTTTGCTTAAAGGTTGAAGGTTGAGGATGACAAAGAAAACGCTTGTTTGTAGCTGTAATCAAACCATGCCCTTAGATATTTTTCAAATTGCTAAGGGCTTGGATGTTGAAACTAAAAATCTCCAGTTGAGTAATGCCTTATGTCGTCAAGAAATTGGTACGTTCATTCAGGCGTGTCAGGGTGTTGATGACATCGTTATTGCCTGCACACAGGAAAAACGCCTATTTGATGAGGTGGCCAATGAACAGGAAAAACCGCTGGTCGCCCCAATTAAGTTTGTGAATATTCGTGAAACGGGCGGTTGGTCTGCGGATGCTAAGCAAGCCATGCCGAAGATTTCAGCTTTATTGGCAAAAGCCTCTTTGCCTGCGCCTGATCCAGTAAATGTTGTTAATTACCAAAGTAGTGGCCGTTTGTTAATTATTGGTCCTGGTGTTGTTGCAATGGATTGGGCGAAGCGTCTATCAAAAGATTTAAGTGTTGGTGTTCTCAATACAGGAGGCGGCACTCTTCCTGAGTCCAGAGATTATCCAGTTTATAGTGGCAAAGTTAAGAGCCTTAACGGTTATCTTGGAGCATTTGAGATTGAATGGACTCAAGAAAACCCAATCGATCTAGAGTTGTGCACTCGTTGTGGCGCCTGCGTTGATGCATGCCCAGAAGGTGCAATTGATTTAAGTTACCAGATTGATGTTGATAAGTGTAAGAGCCATCGTGCTTGTGTCAAAGCATGCTCAGCAATAGGCGCCATTAACTTTGATCGCACTGCCAAAGAGCGCTCAGAAACATGGGATTTGATTTTAGATCTTTCAAAAGAGCCAATTTTTAAAATGAGTCAGCCGCCTCAAGGCTACTTTGCGCCGAAATCAGATCCACTTGATCAAGCAATTGCAGTTACTGAATTGACTCGCATGGTTGGCGAGTTTGAAAAGCCTAAGTTTTTTTCATACAACGAAAAAATTTGTGCCCACGGTCGTAATGGTCAAGTGGGTTGCTCATCATGCGTTGACGTTTGCTCAACCTCTGCTATTCAGTCTCAATTTAGAGATGGTAAGGGTACTGTTGTTGTGAACCCTAATCTTTGTATGGGTTGCGGTGCTTGTGCTACTGTTTGCCCATCTGGTGCAATGCGTTATAACTACCCAAGTGTGTCCTACCTTGGCCAGCAAGTGAGGGTGATGGCTAAAGCCTATCGAACAGCAGGCGCTAAAAATGCACCAAGCTTGTTGCTTCATAGTGATACAAAAGGTCAGGAGTTGATCGAGCAATTGGGTCGATTAGCTTCAGCAAAGAGAGATCAGTTCAAGGGTGTTCCAGCACATGTTATTCCGATGGGATTGCAGCATAGCGCATCAACTGGGCTTGAGTTTTGGCTCGGTATTATTGCCCACGGTTTCTCCCAAGTGGTCATTCTTCTGGGTGGTGAAGAGGCGCCTGAGTATCAAGCCGCCTTAGCCCAACAAGTTAGACATGCTTGTTCAATTCTTGAAGGTCTTGGTTACGCAAAAGATTCTGTTGTTTTATTGCAGGCTGATGTTGCAAATATTCTAGATAAACAACTTGCTTCATTGCGTCCAAGTGATGCTTTGTGTCCGCCAGCGACTTTTGCCTTTTCTGATGAAAAGCGTGAAACCTTAGAAGCAGCTCTTGAGCATTTAATGGTTCATGCTAAGCAAAAGGTAACTGAAGCTGAGCCTTTGAAATTAAGTACTGGCTCACCGATTGGTGGTTTAGTAATAAATCAGGATGCCTGTACTTTGTGTATGTCGTGTGTGGGTGCCTGTCCTGAAAGTGCCTTGCGAGACAACGTTGACACACCACAACTTTCATTCATCGAACGTAACTGTGTTCAATGTGGCTTGTGCGTTAAGACTTGTCCAGAGAATGCGATTAGTTTGTTGCCGCGTTTGCAAACAACAGAAGTGCGAAAGAAAACAGTTGTTCTCAATGAAACAAAACCATTCCACTGCATTAGCTGCGGTAAACCATTTGGCACCTTGAAGATGGTTGAGTTAATGGTTGGCAAATTATCTTTGCATGCCGCCTTCTCGGGCGCCGCAACCGAGCGATTGAAAATGTGTAGCGACTGTCGTGTGGTCGATATGATTAATAAACCAAATGATAATGACGTGGTTTGATGAGTGATATGAACAAACAGATTGATGATGATTTAAAAACGTCAGTAACTGCTGATGGTTTAGAAGAAGATGTCGCTCGAGCAGATTTATATGGTTTGTTGGCCAGCATTTTTTTTAGATCGCCTGATGATGATCTTTTGCATCGTATTGCGGCGTCAGCTGCCTATGGCTCAGGAGCAAGCGCACCTGCAGAAGCAGCAATGACCCAAGCTTGGGATGAATTGGTTCGTGTTGTCTCTGAATCTACCGCTGAACAATGGGCCAATGAGTACCAGGAACTTTTTATTGGTATCGGTAAGCCAGAGATATTTTTATACGGTTCTTTTTATCAAACTGGCTTCTTGAACGAAAAACCTTTGGTGAGACTAAGAGATGCTCTTGGTGAGTTAGGCCTTGAGTCAGTTGAGCAAGTAACCGAGAGTGAAGATCACGTTGCGACGCTATGCGAGGTGATGAGATACCTGATCGCAGGTGATGACTTGAGTATTGCCAACTTAACCCAACAGAAAAAGTTTTTTAATGAGCACATGCGCTCATGGCTACCAGACTTGTGCAGTGCAATAGAAACTCATCCATCTGCAGAACTTTATAAACCTGTTGCAGCACTTTCTCGAGCATTCTTTGAGGTAGAGGGTTATGCCATGGATATGGTTGAGTAGCTTTGATTGAAAGCCTTTTGTCAAATTGATAAAAGGCTGCTCGATAGATTTAATTAATGATCAAAATAGTAAGGGAAAGCCCTCACTCTTTTTTGTATACATCTTGATGCAAATTCAGATTAAACGGTTTATAGTTATTCCATAAATGCAAGTGTTACTAATGCAAACCAGTGGCACATTGTTAATAATTAATAGGAGAATGACATGAGTGAAAAATCTAATCACAAAGAGTCTCGTAGGAAGTTTTTTGTAACTACTGGTTTAGCGGCCGGGACAGTTGCGGTTGTATCTCAAACACCTATCGGTACTGCTATCGCTGAGCAGGCAGCTTCTTTGGTTGAAGACTCCAAAGGTTACAAAGTCTCCGATCACATCCGCAAATATTACAAAACAACGCTTGTTTAATCCAACAAGCGTTTTTTTTATCTTGATTCTTAGAGGGTCTAACCATGAGTCTGATTCGTAAATCATCACAACAAGTTGCTGCAGCAAAAAATCATTCATCACAAATGATGGGTAGTTTGGTGCGCAGTCTTCAATCTGCTATCCCAATGATGGATCGCAGAACATTCCTTAAGCGCTCTGGTGTAGGCGTGGGTGTGGGTTTGGCCGCATCCCAGCTAACGCTAGTGCAAAAAGCCAAAGCATCCGGCGGTGCTAAAACTGATGGTAAAGGCAAGATTGAGGTTAAACGTACTGTTTGTACGCACTGTTCAGTGGGTTGTGCCATCGATGCAGTGGTTGAAAATGGTGTTTGGACAAGGCAAGAGCCAGTATTTGATTCACCAATTAACTTAGGCGCTCACTGCGCTAAGGGTGCTGCAATTCGTGAGCACGGTCACGGTGAGTTCCGCTTGAAGTATCCAATGAAGCTCGTTAACGGAAAATACGAGAGAATTAGTTGGGATCAAGCGCTTGAAGAAATTACTACTAAGATGAAAGCTTTGAAGAAGAAGTCTGGTCCAGACTCTTTATTCTTCATTGGTTCATCTAAGTACAACAATGAGCAAGCTTATTTATTGCGTAAGTTTGTTTCATTCTTTGGTACAAATAACACAGACCATCAGGCCCGTATTTGTCACTCAACAACAGTTGCAGGTGTTGCGAACACTTGGGGCTACGGTGCGATGACCAATAGCTATAACGATATGCAAAACTCAAAAGCAGCTTTGTATATTGGTTCAAACGCCGCCGAGGCACACCCAGTATCTATGTTGCACATGTTGCATGCCAAGGAATCTGGTTGCAAGATGATCGTGGTTGATCCGCGTTATACACGTACTGCTGCTAAGGCTGATCAGTATGTGCGTATTCGATCAGGTACAGACATTCCTTTCTTGTTTGGTGTGCTTTATCACATCTTCAAAAACGGTTGGGAAGACAAGAAGTACATTAATGACCGTGTATACGGTATGGAAGATGTTAAGAAAGACGTTCTTGAAAAATGGACACCAGCTAAAGTTGAAGAAGCTTGCGGTGTTCCAGAGGCTGAAATGTACAAAGTGGCTAAAACATTACACGAGAGCCGTCCAGGCACAATCGTTTGGTGTATGGGTCAAACACAGCACACCATCGGTAACGCTATGGTTCGTGCCTCATGTATTTTGCAATTAGCACTTGGTAACGTCGGTAAAACTGGTGGCGGCACAAACATTTTCCGCGGTCACGATAACGTACAGGGCGCAACAGACGTTGGCCCTAACCCAGATTCATTGCCAGGATATTACGGCCTAGCAGCTGGTTCATGGAAACACTTTGCCGGTGTTTGGGGTGTTGACTATGAGTGGATTAAAGCTCAGTACGCTCCTAACATGATGGAGAAGTCTGGTACAACAGTTTCACGTTGGGTTGATGCTGTTCTTGAAAAGAATGAATTGATTGACCAAGACAGTAATGTGAAGGGTGTGTTCTATTGGGGTCACGCTCCTAACTCACAGACTCGTGGCACAGACATGAAGAAGGCCATGGATAAATTGGATCTTTTAGTTGTAGTTGATCCCTATCCAAGTGCTACTGCAGCGATGGCGGCAATGCAAGTTGAAGGCGCTCAAGTTAATAAAGATCGCGCTGTTTACTTGTTGCCAGCAGCAACACAATTTGAAACAAGCGGTTCAGCAACAGCTTCTAACCGTTCAATTCAGTGGCGTGAGAAAGTAATTGATCCATTATGGGAGTCAGTGCCTGACCACGTGATCATGCAAGCAATGGCTGACAAGCTTGGCTTTGGTAATGAATTATCTAAGAACTACAAAATGCTTAAGAGCAAGTTCGCAGGTAAGGATTGGAAAGAACCTGAAGTCGAGTCTATCTTGCGTGAGATTAACAAATCAGTTTGGACGATCGGTTACTCAGGTCATTCACCAGAGCGTCTAAAAGCTCACATGCGCATGATGCATGTGTTCGATGTGAAAACATTGAAGTCTAAGGGTGGTAAAGATCCAGTGACTGGATACGATACAACTGGTGACTACTTCGGTTTGCCATGGCCTTGCTACGGTACTCCAGAAATGAAGCACCCAGGTAGCCCGAACTTATATGACACCAGCAAGCATGTGATGGATGGTGGCGGTAACTTCCGTGCCAACTTCGGTGTTGAAAAAGACGGCAAGAACTTATTGGCAGAGAACGGTTCTCACTCTAAGGGTGCAGACATCACAACTGGCTACCCAGAGTTCGACCACGTACTTGTTAAGAAACTTGGTTGGTGGGGTGAGTTGACTGAAGCAGAGCAAAAAGCTGCTGAAGGTAAAAACTGGAAGACTGATATTTCAGGCGGTTTAATTCGTGTGATCATGAAGAATCACGGTTGCCATCCATTCGGTAACGCTAAGGCGCGTGCTGTAGTTTGGAACTTCCCTGATCCAGTACCTCAGCACCGTGAAGCTCTTTACAGCACACGTCCTGACATGGTTGCTAAGTACCCAACACATGATGACAAGAAAGCCTTCTGGCGCTTGCCAACTCTCTACAAGTCAATTCAACAGAAGAACGTTGAAGACAAGTTGTATGAGAAGTTCCCAATTATTCTTACTTCAGGTCGTTTAGTGGAGTACGAAGGTGGTGGTGAGGAGACTCGTTCTAATCCATGGCTTGCTGAACTACAACAAGAAAACTTTGTTGAAATTAACCCAGCAGCTGCGAATAAACGCGGTATTCGCAACGGTGAATATGTATGGGTTAAATCACCAACGGGCGCGAAGATCAAAGTAAAAGCTTTGGTTACTGAACGTGTTGGACCAGACACAGCATTTATTCCGTTCCACTTCTCTGGATGGTGGCAAGGTAAAGACATCCTTGATGCATATCCAAAAGGTGCAGCGCCGATTGTTCGTGGTGAAGCTGTTAATACAGCAACAACTTACGGCTATGACAGCGTAACCATGATGCAAGAAACAAAGACAACCATTTGTCAAATTGAGAGATTCGCTTAATAGCGGCCGAATTTAGGAGAAGATGATGGCAAGAATGAAATTTATCTGCGATTCAGAGCGCTGTATTGAGTGTAACGGCTGTGTAACTGCTTGTAAAAACGAACACGAAGTACCTTGGGGCGTGAATCGTCGCCGTGTAGTGACAATTAATGACGGTCAAATTGGGGCTGAAAAATCAATCTCAGTGGCATGTATGCATTGTTCAGATGCACCATGTATGGCTGTTTGTCCTGTGGATTGCTTCTATAGAACTGAAGAAGGTGTTGTTCTTCACGATAAAGACATCTGTATCGGTTGTGGTTACTGTTCATACGCATGCCCATTCGGCGCGCCGCAATTCCCAAGTGCTGGAACATTTGGCCTGCGCGGCAAGATGGACAAGTGCACATTCTGTGCTGGCGGCCCAGAGAAGAATGGAACGCAAGCTGAGTTTGAGAAGTATGGTCGCAACCGTTTGGCAGAGGGCAAACTTCCAGCATGTGCTGAGATGTGTTCAACCAAAGCATTGATTGGTGGCGATGGCGATGTTGTTGCAGATATTTTCCGCAACCGCGTTGTTAAACGTCAATCAAATGGTAAAGCTGCAGGAGCTAATGTGTTCGGTTGGGGCACTGCATACGGCAAACCACAAGCTTCAGGAAATAAATCATGATTAAGAAAATCTCAATAGTCGCCTTAATGGCATCTGCATTGACTCTTACAGCTTGTTCTGAAAAGCCTCAAGGTGTTGTTGCTGCTAAAAAAGGCGATGAAAAGGCTTATGTTGCTGCTGATAATAACTACGTTATTAAAGGTTGGACATCTGGCGATCAAGCTAGCTGGGAAAAGCAAATGAAGGCGCGTAGTTTGGGTCAAGATGATTACGTAAAGGCTAAGTAATCGATCGACATAGTCGAGGAGATAGTGTAAAAAATGACAATAAAAAAATTACTCGCAAGCGTAGTACTTTCCTTAGCTACAACAGTGGTGCTAGCTCAAAACGCTTCACCTGCTGCTCAGCCACAGGTCGAGTCTGCCAATATCTTAGAGGTTAATAAAGATGCTCAGGCTCAACGTGAAAAAGCAGAAAGCCAACCAGCTAACAATCAGCCAATCTGGAAAAGTGCTAACTCTGACAAAGCACATTACGTCAGCATCCCTAATAAAGAAGCTGGTGTTTTAATCCAAAAATCAGGTCAGCAGTGGCGTTTGATTCGTAACGGTGTGATCACTGTTTATGGTGGATGGTTGCTAGTACTTGCGGCTGGTGCAATATTAGCCATGTTTGTTATTAAAGGAACTATTAAGCTCAAAGAGCCATTGACTGGTCGATTAATGAAGCGCTTTAGCAGTGTAGAGAGATTCTCACACTGGTTGATGGCTTTCAGTTTCATAGCCTTGGCAATTACTGGTTTGTTGATTCTTTTTGGTAAGCATTTCTTGTTACCAATCATGGGTGGCAGTGCTTATGGCGCGCTCTTGTTAGTTATGAAAAATATTCATAATTTCACAGGCCCATTATTCACAGCAAGCACAGTTTTATTCTTTGTTATTTTCGTTAAGGATAACTTGCCGACAAAAGATGACTTGGTGTGGCTCGCATCTTTCGGTGGCCTTTTATCAGGCAAACACATTGCATCACATCGTTTCAATGCAGGTGAAAAGTTCTGGTTCTGGGGTGGTGTCACAATTCTTGGTCTAGTTGTGTCTGGCTCTGGTTGGGTGTTGGATATGATTGTTCCAAACCTAGAGTACTGGCGTGGCACGATGCAGTTGGCCAACATTATTCACGGGGTAGCTGCTATCTTGATGACAGTAATGGCAATGGGTCATATTTATATCGGCTCAATTGGTATGCAAGGTGCTCTTCAAGGTATGAAAACAGGTTATGTTGATGAAGCTTGGGGTAAAGAGCATCACGAGCTTTGGTATGACGATGTGAAGTCTGGAAAAATAAAAAAGTAAGTCAGGAGAACTCAAATTATGAAAAAACTAACTGTATTACTTATGGCTCTTGTGTCTGGTATAGCTTTTGCTAAATTGCCAGCACCATCACCAGAAGCTGCTGCGGCTGCTGATTTGGCGAAAGCTAAAACTGCTCATGGTGATAAGGTGGGTGGCTATAAATTATGCTTAGCTCAAAATGAGGTTGCTAATAAATTCAAGAAAGCTGGCGCTGCTGCCCCTGCAGCTTGTGCTAACCCTGGTCCATTTGTAGCGCCTACACCTGCGGCAAAATAATTCGACATCCTATCAGTAACTAAGATAAGCTCTTAGTTACTGATTTTTTTTATCCAATTTTCTTGAAGTGTTGACGTGGTTAAATTAACGAATGCTGTTGCCCCTTTAATCCATGAGGTTCAGGTTGTGGATGAAAAGGGTAGAGAGAAAACTGGATACATTCCTGGTGAGCGCCCTCTCACTATCTACTTAGATAAAAAAGAGCTCGTGACACTCATGACTATGGGTGGAGCACCTGAAGCGCTTGTTTTGGGTTATTTGCGCAATCAAAGACTAGTGCCATCGATCGATATGATCGAGAGTATTCAGGTTGATTGGGAAACCGAGTCTGCAGCTGTTAAAACATTTGGTAATACTGTCAATATTGAAGAAAAAACCAGTCGCCGGGTTGTGACTACTGGTTGTGGCCAAGGAACTGTATTTGGAAGTTTATTGGATGATATTGATCAAATCAGATTGTCGGATACCGCAAAAATTGAACAATCTGCTATTTACCAAATTGTGAATCACATCAGAACTCGCGACTCGATTTACAAGCAAGCGGGCTCTGTTCATGCTTGTGCTGTATTTAAAAATTGTGGCGAGCATGCTGAGTTGCTCCATTTTATTGAAGATGTTGGACGCCATAATGCCGTCGATTCTATTGCTGGATTGATGTGGTTAAACCAGCAAGCCGGAGAAGATCTAATTTTCTACACAACTGGCAGGTTGACTTCAGAAATGGTTATCAAGGGTGCTCAAATGGGCATTCCATTTTTGCTTTCCCGCTCTGGCGTAACGGCGATGGGCCTGGATATGGCCAATCAAGTCAAACTCACATTGTTGGGCCGTTGCAGTGGCGAACATTATTTAGTTTATAGCGGCGTTGACCGCTTAATTTTAAAGGCTGCTGATGTCCATTCCGCGTGATTTAATTTCTGGTTTAGTTTTATCTGGTGGTCGAGGCCAAAGAATGGGTGGGGCTGATAAAGGTTTGCAACCATTCAAGGGCGCACCTATGGCTATGCACACCATTATGCGCCTAGAGCCACAGGTTGATATGGTTCGAGTGAATGCTAATCGTAATTTAGCCGCTTATGAATCAATGGGGGTTGTTGTTATTCCTGATGTGATTGGTGATTTTGCTGGTCCTTTGGCAGGTTTTCAGGCGGGACTTGAAGCCTGTGAACACCCATACTTAATAACTGTCCCTTGTGATTCGCCCAGATTCCCTATGGATTTGGTCGAGAAGTTATCTCAAGCTTTGATCATTCAAGATTTAGATGTGGCTTATGCAGCGACTAAGGAGAATGGTCAAGTCATGTCGCATCCAGTTTTTTGTTTGATGAAGGCAACTGTTGTCACCTCCCTGACAACCTTTCTAGGTAGCGGTGGACGCAAGATAGATAAGTGGTTTGATCTATTGAAGACGGCCCCAGTGATTTTTGATGATTTGGCGGCTTTTGCAAACATCAATACGCATGAAGAATTGCTTCATTTACAGAAGTAACCCGCGATTTCTAGGTAATTTTTTAGCTATTAAAAATACAGTGCTACTCAGTTGAGTATGTCAAAATACGAGCTATGACTATTAAATCTGACCGCTGGATCCGCCGCATGTGCGAAGAGCACGACATGATTTCACCATTTGAACCTGGTCAAATCCGTAAGGATGAGGCAGGCAATAAAATTGTGAGTTATGGCACTTCAAGCTATGGCTATGACATTCGCTGTGCGAATGAGTTCAAGATTTTTACCAATATCAATAGTACTATCGTTGATCCTAAGAATTTCGACGATAAATCCTTTGTAGATTTCAAGGGCGATGTTTGCATCATTCCACCGAATTCTTTTGCATTGGCTCGCACAGTTGAATACTTCAAAATTCCTAGAAGCGTTTTAACTGTTTGTTTAGGTAAGAGTACCTATGCTCGTTGCGGCATTATTGTTAATGTCACACCTTTTGAGCCAGAGTGGGAAGGTTATGTGACTTTGGAGTTCTCTAATACAACACCATTGCCAGCAAAGATCTACGCAGGCGAAGGTTGCGCTCAAGTTTTATTCTTCGAAAGCGATGAGATTTGCGAGACCTCTTACAAAGATCGTGGTGGCAAATACCAAGGGCAGGTTGGCGTAACCCTTCCTAAGACTTAAATTAAGCTCTAAGGGGCTAAATAGCCCCCTTTTTGTCATATTTCTCCAATAGTATGTTGTTTAGCTGGCCTTTTAGGGCTGGCATAGGCTATTGATTCACGAAGAAGTAAAAGAATTTGTGCCAAATATCAGTTTTATCGATATAGTCACGTTTTTAAGAAAAAACCCCTTTATTTAAAGGGGGCTTGCTAGGTAGGGGGTCGCTATGAAGTTTCGTTTTCCTGTGGTCATTATTGACGAGGATTTCCGTACTGAGAATATCTCAGGTTCGGGTGCGCGCGCCCTTGCTGAAGCGATTGAAAAAGAAGGCATGGAAGTGCTTGGTCTGACCAGCTACGGTGACCTGACTTCTTTTGCTCAGCAAGCTGCAAGAGCTTCTTGTTTCATCCTATCGATTGACGATGAAGAGTTTGGCTTAGGTTCTGATGCTGAAATTGATTCAGCCCTAGAAAGCTTGCGTGCATTTGTTGTTGAAGTGCGTAAACGTAATGAAGAAATTCCTATCTTCTTGTACGGTGAAACCAGAACTTCACGCCATATCCCTAATGACGTTTTGCGCGAGTTACATGGCTTTATTCATATGAATGAAGATACGCCTGAGTTTGTGGCTCGCCATATTATTCGTGAAGCTAAGGTTTATCTAGATTCATTAGCTCCGCCATTCTTTAAAGCCCTCACTCACTACGCTTCTGATGGTTCTTATTCTTGGCATTGCCCAGGCCACTCCGGTGGAGTAGCTTTTTTAAAGAGCCCTGTAGGTCAAATGTTCCATCAATTCTTTGGTGAGAACATGTTGCGTGCTGACGTATGTAACGCAGTTGATGAATTAGGTCAGCTCTTAGATCACACCGGACCTGTTGCTGCTAGTGAGCGCAATGCTGCTCGCATTTTTAATGCTGATCATTTGTTCTTTGTGACAAATGGCACATCCACTTCTAATAAGATTGTTTGGCACTCAACCGTGGCTCCTGGCGATATTGTAATTGTGGACCGTAACTGCCATAAATCCATTTTGCATGCCATCATGATGACTGGTGCTGTACCTGTTTTCCTGATGCCTACTCGTAATCACTACGGCATTATTGGTCCGATTCCTAAAGAGGAATTTGACTGGAAAACTATCCAGAGAAAGATTGAAAATAATCCTTTCATTCTTGATAAAAAAGCCAAGCCTCGTGTTTTAACAATTACACAAAGTACCTACGATGGTGTTTTGTATAACGTTGAAATGATCAAAGAAATGTTAGATGGCAAAGTAGATACCTTGCACTTTGATGAAGCTTGGTTGCCGCACGCCACATTCCATGATTTCTACAAAGACATGCATGCGATTGGTAAAGATCGTCCGCGCTCAAAAGAGAGCATGGTCTTCTCTACTCAATCAACTCATAAGTTGCTTGCTGGTTTATCTCAAGCATCACAAATTTTGGTTCAGGATTCGGAATCTAATAAGTTAGATAACGATTGCTTCAATGAGTCTTATTTGATGCACACATCAACTAGCCCCCAGTACGCCATTATTGCTTCATGTGACGTTGCAGCAGCCATGATGGAGCCTCCTGGAGGGACGGCTTTGGTTCATGAGTCTATTGCAGAATCCCTAGACTTCCGTAGAGCTATGCGCAAGGTCGATGAAGAGTGGGGTGCCGATTGGTGGTTTAAGGTTTGGGGCCCAGAATACTTGGCTGAAGAGGGTGTTGGCGAGCGCGAAGATTGGGTATTAAAGGCAGGCGAGCGTTGGCACGACTTTGGACAACTGTCTGATGGCTTCAATATGCTTGATCCTATCAAGGCAACTGTTATTACCCCTGGTTTAGAGATGGATGGGGATTTTGCTGAGTCAGGTATTCCAGCTAGTATTGTGACTAAGTATTTAGCTGAGCATGGTGTGATTGTTGAAAAAACTGGTTTGTATTCATTCTTCATCATGTTCACAATTGGTATTACCAAGGGTCGATGGAATACCTTGGTAACGACTTTGCAACAGTTCAAAGATGACTACGATAAGAACCAGCCTTTATGGCGTGTTCTACCAGAGTTTGTTGTTAAGTATCCGCGCTATGAGCGTATTGGCCTAAAAGACCTTTGTCAGCAGATTCATCAGGTTTACAAAAAGTATGACGTTGCTCGCATGACAACTGAAATGTATTTATCAGACATGGTTCCGGCGATGAAACCATCTGATGCTTGGGCCAAAATGGCTCATCGCGATATTGAGCGTGTTCAGATTGATGACTTGGAAGGTCGAGTAACTGCGATGTTGGTGACGCCTTACCCGCCAGGTATTCCTTTATTGATTCCTGGTGAGCGTTTCAATAAACGTATCGTGGATTACTTGCGATTTACACGTGACTTTAACGAACAGTTCCCTGGCTTCGAAACTGATGTTCATGGTCTTGTTAAAGGCGAGCTGAATGGTCGTAAAGAATATTACGTCGATTGCGTTAAGAGCTAAGTAAGGAATAAAAAGGCTTCAAATAAAAAAGGCTCACTGATGTGAGCCTTTTTTATAACAAGAAAGTGAATCAACTAATGAAGCTTTATTAACCTAATGTTTTTCTATAAGCAGCAATCGCTTTCTTCACTTGATTAGGAGCAGTGCCGCCAGTGTGATTACGGCTGTTGACTGATCCTTCCAAAGTTAAAACTTCAAAAGCATCTTCTTCAATTAAATTAGCGTTGTTACCAAGATCGCAGGCAGCACGTAAATCTGCAAGATCTAAATCTGAAAGGTCGCAGCCCTTCATAGAGCAGGCCTTCACTGCATGAGCTACGGCTTCGTGAGCATCGCGGAACGGTAAGCCTTTTTTAACCAAGTAATCAGCTAAATCAGTGGCTGTTGCAAAACCTTGAAGGGCCGCTGCGCGCATTGTTTCTGCTTTTACTTGAATGTGCGGAACCATATCTGCAAAGATGCGCAATGTGTCGCGCAAGGTATCGGCAGAGTCAAACAAAGGCTCTTTGTCTTCCTGGTTATCTTTGTTGTAGGCCAAAGGTTGGCCTTTCATCAAGGTCAGTAATGAGATCAGGTTGCCATTCACTCGGCCTGTTTTGCCGCGCGCTAATTCAGGCACATCTGGATTCTTTTTCTGAGGCATGATTGAGCTGCCTGTGCAAAAGCGATCAGGTAAATCAATAAAACCAACACGAGGGCTCATCCAAAGAATGAGCTCTTCAGATAAGCGAGAGATATGTGTCATCGCTAAAGAAGCTGCGGCACAAAACTCAATTGCAAAGTCTCTATCAGAAACAGCATCAAGTGAGTTTTGACAAACACCTTCAAAGCCCAATGTTTTGGCAACGCGTTCGCGATCAATTGGATAGCTAGTGCCCGCTAAGGCGGCTGAACCCAGAGGTAAACGATTAACACGCTTACGGCAATCATTAAGACGCTCGGCATCACGAGCAAACATTTCTGCGTAAGCCATCATGTGGTGGCCAAATGTAATGGGTTGTGCAACTTGTAAATGAGTAAAGCCAGGCATGATTGTTTCAGCATGCTTTTCTGCTAAGCCTAATAAGCCTGTGCGGAATGCAGTTAGTTCAGATTGAATTTCATCAATCGCTCCACGTAGCCACAAGCGGATATCAGTGGCAACTTGGTCGTTACGAGAGCGTCCTGTATGTAGACGCTTGCCTGCATCGCCAACTAGTTTTGTGAGGCGTGCTTCAATGTTTAAATGAACGTCTTCAAGAGCTAACTCCCAGGTGAATGTGCCATCTTTCATTTCTGAAAGAATCTGCGCCATTCCCTTTTGGATTTCTGCGTAATCTTGAGCGCTGATGATTTTTTGCGCAGCAAGCATTTCTGCATGAGCCAAAGAGCCCTGGATATCAACCAAAGCCATACGTTTATCAAAATCAACAGATGCGGTGTATCGTTGAACGAGTTCCGCTACAGGCTCAGCAAAACGAGCTGACCATGCCTGATCTTTGTTGTCTAGAGAGTTTTTATTTTTGTCTAAATCTGCCATAAACAGCAGTATATTGCCTCAAAGGCTTTATTCTTATGGTTATGACACAAATTTCTTATCCTAAAAAATTAGTTATTGCTTCTCGTGAGAGCCGTTTGGCCATGTGGCAGGCTGAATATGTCCGTGATTGCTTGAAAAAGCTCTATCCCGAGTGTGATGTGAGCATTTTGGGCATGACTACCCGTGGGGACCAGATTTTGGACCGAACCCTCTCAAAAGTGGGTGGAAAAGGGCTTTTTGTTAAAGAATTGGAAGTGGCTTTAGAGGAAGGGCGAGCTGATTTGGCGGTGCATTCGCTCAAAGACGTCCCGATGCAGTTGCCAGAAGGCTTTGATTTGGCTTGCATTATGGAGCGCGAGGATGCTAGAGATGCCTTTGTTTCTAATGATTACGCCGGATTGGCTGACTTGCCCGAAGGTGCTGTTGTAGGTACTGCAAGTTTGCGCAGAGAAGCCTCTCTAAGATCTCGATACCCTCATCTAAATATCCAGCCTTTACGGGGTAATTTGGATACTCGTCTAGGTAAATTAGATAAAGGTGAGTATGCAGCCATCATTTTGGCGGCAGCTGGCTTAAAGCGTTTGGGTATGGCATCTAGAATCAGAAGCCTATTGTCAGTTGAGGATAGTTTGCCGGCAGCCGGTCAGGGCGCCTTAGGTATAGAGATTCGATCTGGAAGACCGGAAGTTTTAGCTTGTTTGGCGCCTTTAAATCATGCTCCTTCAGCGATGGCAGTAACAGCTGAAAGAGCTGTTTCAAGGGCTTTGGGAGGCTCGTGTGATGTTCCCTTGGCAGCCTACTGTATTTGGCAGGATTCTGAGTTGTATTTAAGAGCCTTTGTTGCCAGTACTGATGGTCAAAAAGTCTGTCGTGCTGAGAAAAAGCTCACATTAAAAACAATCGCTGAAGCTGATGCCATGGGTTTAACTGTGGCCGATGATTTGATTGGCCAAGGCGCAACTGATTTGTTGCCAGCTAGATAATTCTTTATGCCAAGCATTGTTCTTACTCGACCTATTGGCCAATCCCATCGGCTGGGAGAGTTACTGAAAGAACATTTACCAAGCCTTGAGCAAATTCAATTACCTTTATTGTCTATTGTTCCTAATGAAGATCAATTGGGGGCTGGGCGCCTCAAGACACTATTGATGACTGTTGATTTGGCTATTTTTGTGAGTCCCAATGCCATTGAATGTGGCATGCGCCTGTGGGGTGCAGAGTGGCCAAAAACTGTTCCTATTGCTGTGATTGGTGGCGGTAGTGCTGATGCACTAGAGCGCAGAGGAATTACTCAAGAGCAAAACTATCAAATTTATTTTCCTAAAGACCCAGAGCATTGGGATTCAGAAGGCTTATGGGCAGAACTAAGCAAAACCATTTCTGATTGGAAAGGTAAAAAAATACTTTTCTTAAAAGGATCTGGTGGTCGTGAGTGGCTTGGAGAGCAGTTTCTTAATCATGGTGCTGAGATATATCAAGTATCGACTTATCGTCGGGTGCCTTTGGCAGTAGATGCCCCTGTTTGGCAGTCTTTAGAAAAGCTAAACCCCAAAGAGGTTGCTTGCCTAATCACATCTTCAGAGGCATTGCAGCATATGGTTGATGTTTTCAGGCAGCAATCAAATTGGACCAAGGAATGGTTTAATTTAGCAACCATGATTTGTTCCCATGAGCGCATTGCCAAGACAGCTAGAGATGCTGGCTTTAAGCAAGTAGAATTGTGTGCTGCAGGTGATCAGAATTTGCTGGCGGCCAGTCAGCGGTGGCTTGAACAAATAAAGTAAGTAATATTCAATAGACCTTAGATGAGAGATCTGTATGACGATTGAAGCAAGTGATAAAAATGTAACTGAGTC
Source organism: Pseudomonadota bacterium (assembly GCA_041179505.1). Lineage (GTDB taxonomy): Bacteria > Pseudomonadota > Gammaproteobacteria > Burkholderiales > Burkholderiaceae > Polynucleobacter. The sequence continues at coordinate 63,158 of JBEGTH010000001.1, forward strand.
TAAAAGAGCTAAATCAGATGCTTTAAGTCAGGGCTTGTGGAAAGCTCTTTGGGTAGCTATTGCAGTTTGCATACTTTGGTTGGCTATTGAAGGAGGCTTTCGTCTTTATCACCGTCCAGCTCTATTAGATGCACGAGTTGCTCAATTAGAATCAAAACTTATCACTGTTGAGGCTCATGAAGCCCAGCTCGAAGCATCACTGAAAGGCAGTCTTGAGGCTGAAAAAACCTTGGCCCCAGTTGCAGGTCGTTTATTAGAAATGCTCAATCAAGTTGGATCATTACCAATGACAGCATTGCCAACTCCAGTATCTCAGGCCGTTGTTCTTGAAAATCAACCGGAAACATTCGTGAAGCGTATTTTTAAACACATTCAATTGCTGGGTGATAAATTAGTTCGTGTTCAGGTGGTGGGTGATGTGAAAGATGTTGCCTTAACCCCTGCTGCTCAAGACATTGTTAGACAGCAGCTTAAGTTACATTTGGTGAGTGCTCGCATGGCTTGGTTAACCAATATGCCTCATGTATGCAAAGATGATTTACAGCAAGCACAAACTTTATTGGCTAAGCACTTTCAGGCTCAATCTTCTTCAGTGGTTGCTGTGCAAAAGAATCTAACTGATATACATGCCGAAGTTTCTAAGGCAGCGCAGATGAAGAAGGGTCAATAAGTATGCGTGGCGCACTATGGTTGGCTTTTTTATTTGCTGTAGCAGTCATACTGGCTTTATTTGCGAGTAGTAATGGTGGTCATATCACCATCTACTTTCCGCCATATCGATTGGATACCAGCTTGAATTTATTCATTGCTACTTTGCTTGGTGTTTTTGTTATTACTTTATTGGCATGGCGTACATTTGCTGCGATTTTAGATTTACCTAAGCAAGCAGCTGCTTATCGCCGTAAGCAGCGTGAAGCGCGCTCTATTGTTTTCTTATCCGAGGCGATTGAGGATATTTTTGCGGGACGTTTTTCTAAAGCTTTAAAGTCCGCTGAAGCTGCTACTGCGAATGCGGCTATGGCTGAAACCGCAGCATTGCTAGCTGCAAGATCTGCGCATCGATTAAATCAATTTGATATTAGGGATCAATGGCTGGCCAAGATTCAGTCGCCTGAGAAGCGCCAAGCCAGGTTGGTGGCTACAGCTGATATGCAAATGGACTCTAATGATGCGCAGGGCGCCTTAGCAACAATTGAGCAATTGCAAAAAGGTGGTGCGCGCCAATTATTTGTTCAAAGAATTGCTCTTAAAGCAAATCAGCAACTTAAAAATTGGGAAGAAGTTTTAAGATTGACCCATAGTCTATCTAAAAGAGAAGCTTTGCATCCTGTGATCGCTCAGAAAACTCTTCAAGAGGCTATTGCAAAATTAGTACAAGAGAAATCTACTGACCATGAGGCCTTGGTGCGCATTTGGAAAACTCTCCCCAAGGAAGATAGAAAAATTTCTAGAATTGCTTTGGTGATGGCGAAAGGTCTTTTGGCAGTCGGGCAGTTTGAAATTGCCAAAGATTTACTGGAAGAGGCATTAGATACTCAGTGGGATGAGGTTTTATTAGATATCTATCCAAGTTGTGTTGCTCCAGGCGCAAGTAATTTGACCTTAGTTCAAAAGGTTGAGGCTTGGATGACTCAATATCCAGGTGAGCCCGCATTGTCTTTGGCCTTGGCCAGGGTTTGTTTGGCTCAAAAGCTTTGGGGCAAGGCTAAGTCTAGTTTGACAAGCGTTATCCGTGACCCTAAGACAAAGCCTGCAATGAAGGCATCTGCTTATATGGCGATGGCACAACTACATGAGTCTTTAGATGAACCATCAGAGGCTGCAGAGCAATATAAATTAGCAGCAAAGGCCTATAGCAATTTGTAATGAATTAGCTCATCTTACGGATGAGTTTTTCAATAGCTTTGCCATAGGGTGGGTGGGCTAAGTTGGTGCCCATCCATTTGCGCATTCCCAAGAATCCTTTAACCTCAAGAACTGGTTTTTGATGGCTAAATGTATCAAAGCCAGCTTTCCCATGGTAACTGCCCATGCCGCTGGCTCCGATGCCGCCAAATGGTAAGTTTTCAATGCCAGCATGAAGCAGTGTGTCATTCACACAAACACCGCCTGAATGTGTTCTAGCCAAAATTTCTTTGAGAACTTTTTTGTCTTTGCCAAACCAATACAAAGCCAATGGATGGTCTCGGTCATTGACATAGTCGATAGCCTCATCTACTGATGAGATACCGATGATTGGCAAGATGGGACCAAATACTTCCTCTTTCATGATGAGGCTGTTATCAGATACTTGGCTTAATAGCAGGGGTGTAAAGGCTCTTGTGGAGGATGCTTCCAGAAGCGGAGTCGCTTGCGCCCCCTTGCTTATCGCATCGTTCACTAAAGTCATCCAGCGCACTGTTTGTGCTTGATCAATGGCGCTTGTTAACTCTTCATCATTCGAAAACATCTGTTGGGCTGCAGTTTTAAGCTCAGCTTGAAGAGCTGGAATGAGTTCATGCTTAATCAAAACATAATCAGGCGCAATACAAGTTTGCCCGCCGTTTAATAGCTTGCCATAGATGATCTTCTTGGCAGCTTCTTTAAGTGAAGCATCCGTGTGAATGATTGCAGGTGATTTGCCACCCAACTCAAGCGTGATAGGGGTGAGATTGTCAGATGCTGCGCGCATGACTTTTTTGCCGGTGACTGAGGAGCCCGTAAAAAATAAGTGATCAAAAGGCAGTGCTGCAAAATCACTTGCGAGCGATGAGTCTCCAGCTGTTACTGAAAACTCAAGTGGATGAAAGTACTCAGTAATGATGGTTGCCAAATAGCCCGATGTTCGAGCTGAGCGCTCAGACGGCTTAAGCCAGACACGGTTACCAGCTGCAATTGCTGCGATAGCAGGGACTAGGGCTAATTGAATTGGATAATTCCAGGAGCTAATAATGCCCACTACCCCTTTAGCTTGGGATTGTGTCCAGGCATTAGATGAGCGAAGATGAAAAGGTAGACCCACAGAGCGTGGTGACATCCAATCTTTGAGATGCTTAATGGCAAATTTGGCGGCTTGCCTAACTGTGTTTAGTTCAATTAAGCGCGTCTCTACTGAGTGACGAATACCAAAGTCTGCCGAAACCACCTTGCACAGATTTTCCTCATACTTATTGATCATCTGAACAATGCGAAGAATGCGCTCTTTTCTTACCTCAAAGCTCGGTGCTGGCTCGTGAAGATAAGCTTTTTTTAGTTCTTCTAGGTGGAGTTGTAGGCTGACTGGATTCATGAAAATTATTATCTCAGATTTCTATTTTTAAAAGACCCATCGGCAAGAAGTGAAGCAAAGCGTTAGCATAGACATCATGACTTCAAATAATGTTCAATTAACTACTCAGCATGCTACATTTGGTGGCGGTTGTTTTTGGTGCCTAGAGGCTGTTTACCAGCAAGTAAAGGGTGTTCTTCATGTTGAATCTGGCTATGCTGGTGGTCAAACGCTAAACCCTGATTATGATTCCGTTTGTTCTGGGCAAACTGGACATGCTGAAGTGGTCCGCATTGACTATGACACTCAGTTAATCTCCTATAAAACCCTATTGGAGATATTCTTTGCTATTCATGATCCCACCACTTTAAATCGACAAGGCCATGATGTTGGTAGTCAATATAGGTCAGTCATTTACTTTCATGATGGTGAGCAAGAAGCTGAGGCTCGCGCGTTTATCAGTCAATTAACTCTAGATAAAGTTTTTAATCAGCCGATTGTGACTGAGTTGAGCGCTTTGCCAATCTATTACAAGGCCGAGCAATATCATCAAAATTATTTTTTAGATCATCCAGATCAGGGCTATTGCGCATTTGTAGTAAGCCCTAAGCTTGAGAAATTTAGAAAAAATTTCTCAGAGCTTTTGATTTCCAATGCTTAAGCTTAGGGTGCAAGACGCTGGATGGTCCAGGCGTCATTATTCTTTAGATACTGAATGCGATCATGAAGACGAGATGGTCGACCTTGCCAAAATTCTAGAGCTTCAGGTCTGACTCTAAAGCCGCCCCAGTGTGGTGGTCTTGGTGGATTAAGTGCAAATTTCAATGCGTATTCAGCAGCTTTTGTAACCAATTGTGTTCGACTAGAAATCACTTGGCTTTGAGGTGATGCCCAAGCTCCAATTCGAGAGTCAAGTGGGCGCGAGTGAAAGTAATCGTCACTCTCTTTATCAGAAAGCCTTTCAACACTGCCTTCCACTCTGATTTGACGCTCTAACTCAGGCCAAAAGAAAAGTAGTGCAGCATGTGGGTTGGCTGTTAAAGCTTGCCCCTTGCGGCTTTCATAATTGGTAAAAAATACAAACCCTTCGTTAGTAACTTCTTTGATTAAAACAGTTCTTGCGCTAGGTTTTCCATCAGCATCGACAGAAGCCACTGTCATGGCATTTGGCTCAGGTAACTCTGCATGTTGAGCTTGGTCAAACCAAATTCGAAATTGATCAATAGGGTTGGCTTGGACATCCTCTTCTGAGAGGCTGCCTTTCATATAAGATTTTCTGAGGTCTGCGAGTTGGGTCATTACTTCAGTATATCCAGTCTCCCTTTTATTTTCTAGTGAGCCCTCGATTTGGTCGATTTACATAGCCTGGGAGGTTTTCTTATATAGTCTTGTCTATGGAAGTTAATCAAAGCAGACGTTTCGGTGGAGTTGCTCGTTTATACGGCGAGGAGGGCTTAAAAGCTTTTGAAAATGCTCACGTATTGGTGGCTGGGCTTGGCGGAGTCGGCTCCTGGGCTGCTGAAGCTTTGGCTAGAAGTGCCATTGGAAAGATGACATTAGTCGATTTTGATCATATTGCAGAAAGTAACGTTAATCGTCAATTGCATGCGCTAGAGGGCTCCTTTGGTCAATCCAAAGTCTCAGCTATGGCTGAACGTTTGTTAGCTATCAATCCCAATATTCAGCTCCACCTAGTAGATGATTTTTTGAGTGCAGAGAATATAGATGAGCATATTGCTCGGGGGACTCAAGATGCCTTGTTTTTGATTCTTGATGCTACTGATGATGTGAAAATGAAAATAGCTCTTGCAAGTCGATGTAAGAAGAATGTGCCACTTATTATTTGCGGTGGGGCTGGTGGGAAGCTAGATCCTAGTCGAATTACTGTAAGTGATTTAGCAAAAACAACTCAAGATCCATTGTTATCAAAAATTCGATACACCTTGCGCAAAGAACATGGTTTTACTTCTGACCCTAAGAAAAAGTTGGGTTTGACAGCGGTATATTCAGATGAGCCTAGACAAGGTTCAGCTACTGGAGGATTGGCTTGTTCTGGGTATGGTTCTGCTGTGACAGTAACCGCCACATTTGGTTTTGTGGCTGCTGCCGAAGCTTTGAAAGTAATTAAGTCTAAATACTTGAAAGAGTTAAATAAGACTATTTAACTCGCATGCTGATATGTGCCAAGGCCTCATCAACTTGATCAACCAAGATAAGGCAAATATCACCTTCTTGAATTTGCTCAAGAGCCTTATCAATAGCTAAGAATTCGCCGTGGAATTCTTCAACTTTCTTAACTTGTTTTGATGATGCTAAGCCTTCGCGCATGATGGCAATTACTTCACCATCTGCTCTGCCACGTTGACATTGATCTTCGTAAAGAATCACGTGATCAAAAGATTGGCCAAGAATTTCTGTTTGACGGCGTAAATCTTCATCGCGACGATCTCCAGCCCCACTAATAACAACCATTCTTTGTTTTGCAGGCATCCCTGAGATGGTTTCTGAAAGAGCGAGGATAGCATCTGGGTTGTGGCCATAGTCTGCAATGATGGTGGCGCCACGATGTTTGAACATATTGAATCGGCCAGGTACTGTTGATGCATCGCTAACGAATGAAGCCAAGCCTTCAGCGATAATTTCCCAAGGAATATCCAAAGTCCAAGCAGCTCCAACTACACCCAATACGTTTTCAACTTGGAAACCAATCGTACCTCCTGCTGTCATGGGCACTTCTTGTAAGTTGATGTGGAATTCTTTTTTACCTTCTGAGGCAATTACTTTATTGTTGTCAATAAAGATCACGCGTTTGCCTTGAGCGCGATGTTTAGCCATCACAGGGTGATTGATATCTTTAGCAAAGAAGGTTACTTGCCCCGGACAACTTTTTGCCATTTTCACGACATTGGCATCTGCAGCATTAAGAACGGCCATGCCGGTTGCTGCTACGTTTTGAACAATGACTCGCTTAACAGCTGCCAATTCAGCAGTTGTATTGATGTAGTTCATGCCTAAGTGGTCGCCTTCACCAATGTTAGTAACAATGGCTACTTGGCAACGATCAAAACCTAAACCCTCTCTTAAGATGCCGCCGCGCGCAGTTTCTAAGACGGCTGCATCGACGTCAGGGTGCATCAATACATTCCGAGCGCTCTTAGGGCCGCTGCAATCACCCGTGTCGGTTCTTCTGCCGTTAATGTAAACACCATCTGTGCCTGTATGACCAACTCTTAAGCCATTCTTTTCAAATAAGTGGCTCATCAACTTAACAGTTGTTGTTTTACCGTTGGTACCGCTAACTGCAACGACAGGAATGCGACCATCATCATTTTTACCAAACATAGTAGAAATAATGGCTTCGCCAACGGGGCGACCTTTACCATAGGATGGATGCAAGTGCATACGCAATCCTGGTGCAGCATTCACTTCAACAATGCCGCCACCTTGCTCTTCCAGCGGGCGATAAACGTTGTCACACACCACATCAACGCCACAAATATCTAAGCCTACCATTTGCGCAGCAGCAATAGCTGATGCTGCTAGATCAGGATGAACGTCATCAGTGACATCAGTAGCTGTTCCACCAGTACTTAAATTGGCATTATTTCTCAGTGTGACTCTTAAGCCCTTAGGTGGAATTGAATCCGGCGTTAAGTTTTGATTCTTTAAGGTAGCAATTGCAATGTCATCAATTCTGATTTTGCTTAAACGTGTGGCGTGACCATCACCGCGATTAGGATCTTTGTTAACTTCAGCGACTAACTCGCGAACAGTGTGTTGGTTGTTGCCAATCACGTAGGGCGGTTCACGTCTTGCTGCGGCAACTAGTTGGTTGCCAATCACTAATAAACGATGATCATGCCCTGGCATATATCGCTCAACAATCACTTCTGATGAAATTCTGGATGCGGCGTTAAAGGCAATATCAATTTGCTCGCGAGTGCTTACATTAACGGCAACACCTTTGCCTTGATTGCCATCTCTTGGCTTAATGGCAACGGGAGCATTAATTTTTAAATAAGCTTCCCAAGCACCATCAGCTGTTGTAACGATGCTACCTAGTGGTACAGGAACACCTGCTGCATGCAATAAATTCTTGGTTAACTCTTTGTCTTGTGCGATTGATTCGGCAATCGCACTTGTAGAGCTAGTCTCTGCTGCTTGAATACGATGTTGTTTGCTGCCCCAGCCTAGTTGAACCATGCTGCCTTCAGTAAGGCGGCGATATGGGATACCTCGGATGATGGCTGCATCAACAATCGAGCCTGTACTAGGCCCTAAACGAATATCTTCATCTAATTCTCTGAGTTGTTGAAGGTACTCTTCAACATGTGAGCCATTGTCAATCAAGGCTGAGCGACATAGTTTCATGGCCAACTCTAGAGCAAGGCGACCTACTTTTTCTTCTGTATATTCAACCACCACAATATATACGCCATCGTCAGGCGTTGGCATCGTTCTGCTAAATGTAATAGGGCAGCCGGCTTGAGCTTGAAGGTCTCTTGAGCAAACCTCTAAGGCATGAGCAAGGGAGACGGTCTCATTTTGTCCGTATGGTCTTAAAGGCCCTAGCTTTGGAAAGCGAGCTCGTAAGCGTGTTTCAAAGCCAGAAATATTTGTGATGATTTTCTCGTTTTCTTCGCATTTCACCAATGCTTCCAACGCTGTATGTCTACCCCATAAATTAGGGCCTCTAAGTGCGCGGATACGAGTTAATTCCATTTGATTGACTAGTTAAAAGTTTGAAGTCCAGCAACGATGATGTCCCTAGGAGTATTTAAAGCCCATGCTGCAGCTACTGCTGCCAACACATTCTCTAGGGTGTTTGATTTGCTGCTTGATTGCAATAAAGGTACGCCTGACAGAGCAATTAAGTTTTGGCGATCAGAGCCTTGTGCCAAAACAATTTGATTGTTTTCTGTGAATAGTGCGCGAGCACCTTTTTGAAGATGTTCTTGAGTGATTTCGTTTAGCCCATAGCGACTAAAGAAAATAACTTCGCCGTCAGATAGTTCCGACATTTTTGCAACTGACTCGTCATCTGCATTTAGAACGGCAGCGCCCGTTGGCAAAACAACGTCTACTTGTGTGCGCATGACGTTATAAATTTGCTCGGGTTCTGTGATTGAGCATTCTGGAGCTGTGTCATCTGTGTCTAAGTTGGTGACAATGCCAACGCTGCAGCGGTCATATGCAAGACCTTCATTTAAGATCGTATGGTTATCGTTTTCAATAACAGCTGCTTCAACTTGGCGATTTAGTAATAAACGATTAGCACTTGTCCAGTTGGCGCAGTTACCAGGAGTTTGAAGTTTTTGATTAAAGTAGGCACCCTTGCTGCAGGCTAAGCCAACTTTGACACCAGTTAATTGAATCAAGTGTGCAGTCAATTGAGCAGTCATTGTTTTTCCGCGAGATCCAGCTACACCAATAACTGGAATTCGACCATTGGCGTTCTCAGGAAATAAATGTTCAACAATTGCGGCACCAACGGGTTGTGGTTCACCAACTGCTGGTTTTAAATGCATGATGAGACCAGGGCCTGCATTCACCTCAACAATCGCGCCACCTTGTTCTTCTAGTGGTCTAGATATGTCTTCAGCTACCAGATCAATGCCTGCGATATCTAGGCCAATCACGCGAGCAGCTAATGCTGCTTGAGCTGCTACATCTGGGTGAACCAAGTGTGTAACTTCAAAAGCCATATTGCCAGAGCCTTGTACAAGAACATCTTGGTCTTTATCTGGTATGGAGTCCAAACTTAGTTTTTGACGGGATAATTCAAGTTCAAGTTTTGTATCAAACACAACAGGGCTTAGTGGCAAAATTTCAGCATCGCCACGTCTAGGGTCTGTATTGATTTCGTCTTCGATTAGTTGGCGAATAGTTCTGACGCCATCTCCTTTGGCCCAAGCAGATTCGCCTTTTGCTGCGGCAACCACTTTTTTACCAACAACCAATAAACGGTGCTCATTCCCAGGTATGAAGCGCTCGACCATTACGCCGCTACCTTCATTGAGGGCGTCTTCGTAAGCTTTTTCAATTTCCATTTGATTGCTTAAGTTGGTAAAAACGCCGCGAGCATGATTACCATCGTAAGGTTTAACAACCACAGGTAAGCCAATATCTTGAGCTGCTTCCCAAGCATCGCTGGGGCTTTCAACCATGCGACCTTCTGGAACGGGAACGCCGCAAGAGGCAAGTAATGATTTGGTTAAATCTTTATCTCTAGAAATGCCTTCAGCAATGGCACTAGTTAATTCTGTTTCAGCAGTCCAAATTCTTCTTTGTTTATTGCCGTAGCCCAGTTGAACTAGATTGCCTTCAGATAATCGTGTTGCTGGAATTTTTCTTTCTCGGGCTGCATCAACGATGCAACCGGTACTTGGACCTAAATATAGGCTATCAACAAGATCTTCGATTTCTTTGATGGCTGCTGGTAAATCAAAGGTCTTGTTCTCAATGGCTGCCATAACTAGATCGCGAGCATGGTAGAGGGCAGTTTTGGTGATTTCTTCGTGCCAAGCTCGAACAACAACTTTATAAACACCACGTTTATTGGTTTCGCGTGCTTTACCAAAACCACCAGGCATGCCAGCTAAATTTTGTAATTCGAGGGTAACGTGCTCGAGGATATGGGCTGGCCAAGTACCTTCTTCTAGGCGCTTAATGAAACCGCCTCGCTCACCATAGCTACAGCGATGCTCTATCAAGCTTGGTAACCAGGCGCACAAGCGCTCTGTAAATCCAGGAATCGTATTAGAAGGGCAGTCTTCTAGATCGCCAATATCAACCCATGCCTCTAAAACAGGGCGATAAGTCCACATGCTAGGCCCTTTTAAGACCTTGATATCTATGATTTCAATTGTTTTTTTGCTCATGTGGGGCGAAAGTGCCAAAAATACCTAATTGTACGTTGTCGTTTAACGCTTTAGGGTGCTTTTGGTTGACAAAAAAAGGTAAATATTTTGTTTGGTAAATTTGAGATAATTGCGGTCTTATAGAAAAACAAAAGTTAGCCAGCCTTGACATCTATTGATAACAGCCAGTTAAACCGTCTACCAAGCCCTTGGCTTGAAGCTCTTAGCCTTCATCTGGGTGATGGAGAGCAGCTTCTAGCGTCTTTAGAAATTGATTTAAACCAAGAATTACAGTTTTCGAATGGATTGGTTTGTTTGACTAATTTAGGCTTAATTTCTTATAAAAATCAGAATATTTCCAACGTTGCTGATCCAAAGTCTTGGATACGTTGGGGTTTTGCCCAAGATTTAGATTTACAGACCCATGACCACGGTGGGGTGGCAACTCTTGAGTTAGTTAATAAAGCTGGCCGATTAGCTTCATGGCGATTCACTCTAGCTCAAAATCCAGCTGCTAATCGTCTAATTCAGCAATACAAAATCGAGCAGGCAAAATCTTTAGGCCACCGTCATCCAGACGGTGATTTGGTTGGTCAGCCAGTTTGCCCGACATGTTGGGTACCGCTTCCTCTGGATCAAGATGAGTGCCCAGCTTGCACTTCTGAAAATTTAACAGCGCCATCAACTTGGACTTTATTTCGATTGTGGCGTTTTGCTAAGCCTTATAAGGGTCAGCTATTAGCCGGTTTCTTGCTAACCTTGGCTTCAACAGCTGCAACACTAGTGCCACCATATTTGACGATGCCTTTGATGGATGAGATTTTATTGCCATATCAAAGCGGTCAAGCGATTGATCGTCAACTCACTCTTTATTATTTGTCTGCTTTATTTTTAGCTGCTTTGCTAGCTTGGGGTCTTGGCTGGGCAAAAACATATATTTTGGCTTTAGTCAGTGAGCGTATAGGTGCAGACTTGCGAACCAGTACCTATGAACATCTTATGAAGTTGTCCTTGGAGTATTTTGGGGGCAAGAGAACTGGTGACTTAATGGCTCGAATTGGCTCGGAGTCTGACCGAATCTGTTTATTCCTCTCATTGCATTTATTAGACTTTGCAACTGATGTTTTGATGATTGTGATGACTGCCGTTATCTTGGTTTCAATAGATCCTTGGTTAGCCTTAGTTACTTTGACACCTTTGCCGTTTATTGGCTGGGCTATTCATGTGGTTCGTGACAAGTTGCGTTTTGGTTTTGAAAAAATCGATCGTATTTGGTCAGAAGTGACTAGTGTTTTAGCAGATACCATTCCAGGTGTTCGTGTGGTGAAGGCATTCGCTCAAGAAGAGCGCGAGACAGATCGCTTCCGCTTAGCTAATCAACATAACTTAGCGGTTAATGACCGCGTTAATAGAGTCTGGGCCTTGTTCTCTCCAACTATCACATTACTAACGGAAATTGGTTTGTTGGTGGTTTGGGCTTTCGGTATTTGGCAGATCTCTCGAGACTTGATCACGGTTGGTATGTTGACAGCTTGCTTGGCCTATATTGGACGCTTCTACACACGCCTTGATTCAATGAGTCGAATTGTTGCATTTACTCAACAAGCCGCAACAGCTGCTAAGCGTATTTTTGATATTTTGGATCATGTGTCTAGTGTGCCTGAGCCAGCACAACCAGTGAAATTAACAAAAGTAGAGGGTCGAATTGATCTACAAAACGTCGGTTTCCGCTATGGTAATCGTTCAGTAACTAAAGGAATTAATTTACAAATTGCCCCGGGTGAGATGATTGGCTTGGTTGGCCATAGTGGCTCAGGTAAGAGTACTTTGGTGAACTTAATTTGCCGTTTCTATGATGCTGCAGAAGGAACTATTAAGCTCGATGGCGTTGATATTCGCTCTATTGCAGTTGCAGACTACAGAAGACATATTGGCTTGGTATTGCAAGAGCCATTTTTATTTTTTGGCACGATTGCTGAGAACATTGCTTATGGGAAACCTAACGCGAGCCGCGATGATGTGATTGCTGCTGCACGAGCTGCCCATGCCCATGAGTTTATTCTTCGACTATCTCATGGTTACGACTCTTTGGTAGGTGAACGGGGTCAGTCATTATCTGGCGGAGAGCGTCAACGAATTTCTATTGCACGCGCTTTGTTGATTGATCCGCAAATTCTTATTTTGGATGAAGCAACTTCATCCGTTGACAGTACGACTGAAAAAGAGATTCAGAAGGCTTTAGACAACTTGGTAAAAGGTAGAACGACCATCGCGATTGCACATCGTTTATCAACGCTTCGCAAAGCTGATCGTTTGGTAGTTTTAGATAAGGGCCAGGTTGTTGAAGAGGGTAGTCATGAGCAGTTGATGAGCTTACAAGGGGTTTATCGTCGCATGTATGACACGCAGGCAAGGCAAGCAATGGATGCTGTAGATGCTGAATTAGGAGTTACTCATGCCTAATGAAATGACTTCTTTTACTTTATCTAGAAATTCATTTGGGCAACTTTGTTTAGTTGATCAAGTTGGTCAGATGCATGAGCAGGTGGTTCCAGTGCGCGCCTTCCCAATTAGTCATCCTCATGAAGCTATTGCGATAGTTGATCGTGATGGACATGAGTTGGTTTGGTTGGATAGACTAGATCAAGTCAATTCTGAGAATCAGAGGCTTATTGAAGAGGAGTTGGCCAGTCGAGAGTTTATGCCTGTCTTAACAAGAATTAATTATGTATCTACATTTGCAACACCAAGCACATGGCAGGTGGAAACAAATCGTGGCCCTACAGAATTTATTTTACGTGGTGAAGAGAATATTCGTCGAGTTAATAAGGTCATGTATCTCATCTCGGATACACATGGCGTCCAATATTTGATTCAAGATATTCAGGTTTTAGATAAGCATAGCCGTCGCTTACTGGATCGTTTTTTATAAGAGACACCATGAGCGCGACTGATCAAAATAACGACTTTGAAACTCGCGGGATTGAATTCATTTTGCCAACGGCTTCCGAGAGAGAGGTTGTCATCGGTCAAATGAGTGCGTTTATTGATGGGCATGGCTTGAGTGAATGCGTTGATATTTCTCAGGTTGTTGATTCGGGCGTAGTTACATTTAAGCTAAAAGACCAGTATCGAAAAAAATGGGCGCCTGAGTGGAATACCAATCGCCTTTATGAAACTCTTTCATTAAGTGGTTATCAAGTAAAGCAAGATCTGGATAAAGAGATTGTGGTGGCGATGCTGTTGGCGACCATTCCATTTACATTTCCAAGTTACGAAGAGTTTTTCTCTGCAGTTCAAGTTAGGCACCACTTAGTAAATTCGGGTCATTTGGCGGCTTTGAATTTTGATACAAACGCAACTGAAAGACCAGAAGATTATTGGCATTATGATGATGAAGCTGGTTTTTTATTGAATGCTGGGCAGTCAATCATTGGTGCCTTGACTAAAGCCACTCAACCAAAAGATAGCGAGAGTGCCTACTCTTTCTCTTGTTATCGAGCCACAGAGTATGTCATTTTGTTAAGTATTGCTCAAGAGCTAAAGTCTGTGAACCCGGACTTATTGAGGCGCTTAGAAGAAAGATCTGAAATTAGAGCCATTCGCTCTGGTGAGTTTCATGAGATTTTTCTAAAAGAATACGGCTCCATCGATAACCCGCTTCCAATGAAGTATTACGTCCCCGGGGATCGAGTTTGGTTTAGAAACCCTGATAGTCGCTCTTCAGATATTTCTGGCTATGAGGGTTCTTGGGTGATTTACTTGGGACACAATCTATTTACTAATTTCTGGAAAAGAGATCAACCCTTTACTTTGGAAACTAAATGTATAGAGGTTTTCCACTGGAAAGATGGCGCCTATTTAGATCGTGATGGCGAACTTCAGATGGATGAATCTGTTGTTGAGTCTTGCGTCGCTAAAACATTGGCTGATCCGTTGAGTTATCAAAAAATATTAGAGCGAATGATGCGTTACCGGGATCCTAAGGGTGTTTATGATCAGGGTGGTTGTATCGATACATCCAGAGAGTCGCCAAGATTAGTATGTCCTCATACTTCTGATATTCATATCCCCAATTAATTTTCTAGAAAATACGGCTGATATTGCTGTAGGAATCTTCTGATTATTGTGTAGGAAACTTCTTATTCTTTTGTAGGAAGAATTTCACATCATTCATCTTCCCCCTTGTGTTTATTAATTTCTATCAATTAAGAGTTAGCAGATTTGTTGACTTGGATATTTTCATAACTTTAGTCCTGTATACAAGTATCTGAATGCCTCCTATTCTCATCTTTCGATTTTTCGATTGATATAAGTGGAGGAGACAAATGGTGCATGACAACCATGGATTGAAACGAAGTCTGCAACCTAGGCATATTCGATTAATGGCTTTAGGTTCAACGATAGGTGTTGGATTATTTTTGGGTTCAGCAACTGCTATTCAATTAGCAGGCCCATCAATTATTTTGGGATATATATTGGCTGGTTTAGTCGCTTTTATTGTTTTAAGAGCCTTAGGTGAGATGGCTGTTCATGAACCTGTGTCGGGATCTTTTTCACACTATGCAACACGATACATCGGACCACTAGCAGGTTATCTAGTTGGCTGGGGATATTGGACTTATTGGATTGTCGTTGGACTTGCTGAAATTACGGCGGTAGGTGTCTATATGACCCTCTGGTTTCCGGATGTTCCACAATGGATATGGGCTCTATCCTCAATACTGGCCATGGGTGGCATTAACTTTGTTGCTGTAAAAGTATTTGGTGAGTTTGAGTTTTGGTTCTCACTCATTAAGGTTGTGGCAATTGTTGCCATGATTGCCATTGGTTGCAGCATGATCTTCTTTGGCTTTGGTAACGGCGGTGAAGCAATCGGTATTGCTAATTTATGGCAGCACGGTGGCATATTCCCTAATGGAGCGGAAGGCTTCTTGCTTTCGTTGCAGATGGTTTTATTTGCCTACGTAGGTATTGAGATGATTGGTTTGTCTGCCGGTGAAGCTAAAGATCCAACAAGAACCATACCTATGGCGATTGATTCATTAGCTTGGCGCATCCTCATTTTTTATGTGGGTGCTTTGTTTGTTATTTTGGCAATTTTCCCTTGGCATCAAGTAGGTCAGAACGGTAGCCCTTTTGTGGCGATGTTTGAAAGCTTAGGATTACGTGAGGCTGCAGGAATTATTAATTTCGTTGTGATTACAGCTGCGCTATCTTCTTGTAATGCTGGCATCTTTAGTGGTGGACGATTACTTCTAGGTCTATCTAAAGGTGGAAACGCACCTAAAGCCTTATCTGAATTATCTGCCGCAGGTGTTCCAGTCAAAGCTATTTTGATGACTATCTTATTACCAACCATTGGTGTTGCCTTGAACTATTTTGTCCCTGAAAAAGCATTTCAGTGGATCACTGCAGCGGTCACTCTGATTGGCTTATTAGTTTGGATTGCTATTTTGTATACCCAAATTCAGTTTAGAAGAAGCCTAACTCAGGACGGTGCTGCCGCCTTGCCTTACCGCGCCATCTTGTGGCCGTATGGATCATGGTTCGCCATTTTCTTTGTGGTGTTTGTGATTGGATTAATGGCTTATTCAGAGTCAACCAGAATGGCCTTCTATGTTGGCCCTCCAATTCTGATTGGATTAACAGCTTTGTATTTTGTTTTTGGTTTACATAAAAGAGAGAGGAGCAAATCATGATTGTTGGAGTACCTAAAGAGATAAAAAATCACGAATACCGAGTGGGGTTAACGCCGGACCAAGTGAATGAATTACGTCAATTTGGCCATCAGGTGTTGATCGAGAAAAAAGCTGGTGAAGCGATTGGTTTTATGGATGAGCATTATGTAATGGCTGGTGCTGAGATGGTTGATCAAGCTAAAGATGTATTTGATCGATCAAATCTGATTGTTAAGGTTAAAGAGCCGCAAGCTAGCGAATGTAAGATGTTGAGATCTGGTCAAACATTATTTACCTATTTGCATCTTGCGCCAGATCCTGAGCAAACTCAGGCTCTTATTCAATCGAATGCTGTTTGTATCGCATACGAAACTGTCACTAGCGCCAATGGACGTTTACCTTTATTGGCGCCTATGAGTGAGGTGGCTGGTCGTATGTCGATACAAGCTGCGGCACATCACTTAGAAAAATCACAGGGCGGAAGAGGTTTGTTGTTGGCAGGAGTTCCAGGTGTATCTGCTGCTCATGTAGTGATATTGGGTGCGGGAGTGGTAGGCACATCAGCCATGCAGATGGCTGTTGGTCTAGGCGCACAAGTCACAATTTTGGATAAAAATGTAGATCGACTAAGAGACTTGGATTTAGTTTATGGCAATCGAATTCAAACCCTATATTCAAGCTTATCAAACATTGAAAGATCAGTACTTCAGGCGGATGTTGTTATTGGAAGTGTTTTAGTTCCTGGTGCTTCTGCGCCAAAGTTGGTGACAAAAGCTTTGGTAGCCAAAATGAATCCTGGTGCAGTGATGGTTGACGTGGCTATTGATCAAGGCGGTTGTTTTGAGACATCTCATCCCACTACTCATCAAGAGCCAACCTATCTAGTTGATGATGTGATTCATTATTGTGTTGCAAATATGCCAGGAGCAGTAGCTAGAACATCAACGATTGCATTAACAAATGCAACAGCACCATTTGTAATGGATTTGGCGAATCGAGGTTCAGAAGCTGCGTTGCTTAAAAATCAACATTTATTGAATGGCCTCAACATTTATCAGGGTCATGTATGTTGTGAAGCTGTAGCAAGAGCTCAGGGTCTAGATTATGTTGATCCTATTAGTCTGCTCCACTAAATTGATTTAGTGATGCTCTGATAGTTAAAAAGCCACCGCTAATTCAGGGTGGCTTTTAAGCTGGGTGAGTTTGTAGACTTACTTATTTTTCGAGGTGATATTTTTGAATTAATGCCACTTCGTTTTTTGAACCTAATACAACAGAGACTCTTTGATGAAGTTGTGCTGATGGCAAGGAGAGAATGCGTTCCTTGCCATTGACTGATGCTCCGCCTGCTTGCTCAATCAAAAAGCTCATCGGATTGGCTTCATACATCAGTCGTAACTTACCCGGTTTTTGGGGATCTCTCTTATCCCATGGGTACATAAATACACCACCGCGACAAAGAATGCGATGGACATCAGCCACCATTGAAGCAATCCAGCGCATATTGAAATCTTTTTGACGCTTGCCTTCAACGCCAGCGAGGCATTCGTCGACATAACGTTTAACGGGTTGATCCCAGTGACGCATATTGGACATATTGATAGCAAATTCTTTGGTATCTGCCGAGATTTGAATATTTTCTTTGATCAATAAGAATTCGTTGGTTTCATGGTCTAGCGTAAACATATGGACGCCTTGACCCGTTGTGTAAACCAAAGTTGTTTGTGGACCATAAACAACATAACCGGCTGCTAGTTGCTCATCTCCTGACTGTAGAAAATCTTTTTCAGTAGCTGATCCAGTGTGCTTCTTTTCTAAAATCGAAAAAATAGTGCCAATAGAAACGTTCACATCAATATTGGATGAGCCATCCAGTGGGTCAAACAATAAAAGGAACTTACCTGAGTCATTGGCTGGGAAGATGGTTTCCATTTCCTCTGAAGCCATCGCTGCCAAACATTGATCTTTGCCGCAAGCCTCTAAAAGAATATCGTTAGAAATAATATCTAGTTTTTGTTGTGTTTCACCTTGAACGTTGCCGCTACCAGCTGAACCAATGATGCCTGCTAAGGCACCTTGCTCAACTTGCTTAGCGATTAATTTACAGGCATTCGCTACCGAAATTAATAAGGAAGCTGGTATCTCAGAATTTGTTTTGCCTAGCTCTGAAATATATTGTGTAAAAGTGGTGCCTTGCGACATAGAATTCTCTCTATTAACTATTAAGTGCTTTTTCAATAACTTCAGCAACATCTGAAGATAGATTTTTATGCTCAGATATGAATTTTAGTGCTGATTTCATATGAACCTGATAATTTGGAGCAAATTGCTTCCAGCGATCCAGAGCTCTTGCTAACCTTGCCGCCACTTGAGGGTTGATTTGGTTGAGTTCAATGACCTGATTTGCCCAAAATTGATAGGTTTCGGGGGATGGTTGATGAAAAGATCCTGGATTGTTCATGCAAAATGCATGGATTAAGCTTCTTGCCCTGTTAGGGTTTTTGATATTGAAGTCAGGGTGCTTTCTAAGTTCGGTGACATCTTTCATAACCGATGTTTTCCCTGTTAGATCACTTTGACGAGATGCTTGTAAAGCAAACCATTTATCAATGACTAGGGCATCTGATTTAAATCTCTCATGGAAATTATCTAAGCAACTTTGTGCTTTTTCTGATGAGAAATTCACCAAAACTGCTAATGCCCCATATTGATCGGTCATATTATTAGCTGACTCATACTGCTTAAGTGCCATAGTGTCCGCTGCTGGATGCTGGCCATCAGCTAGCATGTGAAGAGCTAAATTCTTTAAGGCACGTTTACCTGCGCTCTTTGCGTCAGGGCTATAAGCACCAGATGTTTGGTGGTTTTCAAGCGCACAGTGCCATTCTTCTTGTAATGCTGTGGCTAATTGATGGCGCACCTGGCGGCGTGATTGATGGATGCTTTGAGGATCTATAACTTCAACTTGTTCATAAAGATAACTCTCCGCAGGAAGGGTGAATAGTAGATCTTTGAACGCAGGATCTAAAGTTTCATCTTTTAGGATATCTTTGAGTGCTTCAATCACAGCCGCATCAAGAAGTTTTTTATTCAAGATGCAATTCATGAAAATCTTTTGTGCTGCCTCCCAACGATTAAATGCGTCATCGTCGTTTTTTAATAAAACCAATAAATCTTCTTCAGTTTGCTCAAAATCAAGAATGATCGGGGCAGAGAAATTACGATTAATTGAAAGAACTGGTTTCTTATCCAGACCTGAAATAGTAATTGTGTGAGTTTCTTCTTTTAGCTCAAGTAGAATTTCACTAGTTGCTTGCGTACTGTTGAGTAGCTTGTATAAAAGTGGAATATGGAATGGCTCTTTCTTGCTTTGCCCAGGCGTTACCGCGCAGGACTGGTTGAGCGTTATTTCATAAGTGTTGCCATTAAATGATTCCACAACTTTTACTTTTGGAGTGCCTGCTTGGCTATACCAACGTTTGAATTGGTTGAGATCCTTATTGTTCGCGTCAGCCATTGCAGCAACAAAGTCATCGCATGTAACAGCCTGGCCATCATGTCTTCTAAAGTAAAGATCCATTCCCTTACGGAAGCCGTCTTGACCTAAAAGAGTTTGCTGCATACGGACAACTTCTGCACCTTTCTCGTAAACAGTTACCGTGTAGAAGTTATTAATTTCTTGGTAACTATCAGGTCGAATAGGGTGAGCCATCGGTCCTGCATCCTCTGGAAACTGAACTTGGCGTAATAGTCTGACATCTTCAATACGTTTAACAGCTTTTCCGGATTCGCTCCCCATTTGATCGGCGGAGAATTCTTGATCTCTAAAAACAGTTAAGCCTTCTTTTAATGAGAGTTGGAACCAGTCTCTGCAAGTTACTCGGTTACCTGTCCAGTTGTGGAAGTACTCGTGGGCCACGACGCTTTCCACATTGCCATAATCGACATCTGTTGCTGTTTCAGGGTTTGCTAAAACAAACTTAGTATTGAAAATATTCAAACCTTTGTTTTCCATTGCGCCCATATTGAAGTCGCCGACAGCAACAATCATAAATCGGTCTAAATCCAATTCAAGACCAAATCTTTTCTCATCCCATTGAATGGATGCAATCAATGAGTTCATGGCGTGTTCAGTTTTTTCTATGTCTTTTGCTTCAACCCAAACCTGTAATAACTTTTCTTTGCCTGAGTGGCTTTTAATTTTTCTTTGAATCGCTTGAAGTTTTCCGGCTACTAATGCAAAAAGATAGGATGGCTTTGGAAATGGATCATCCCAAGTCGCAGAGTGCCAGCCATTGCCTAAGTCTTCTTCCTTGCTGAGGTTGCCATTTGAAAGAAGTACAGGAAAGTCTTTTTTAAGGGCTCTCAGAGTTACCTGATAAGTCGCCATCACATCGGGGCGATCTAGGAAGTAGGTGATTTTTCTAAAGCCTTCAGCCTCACATTGCGTAAAAAAATTACCATTGGAAACATAAAGTCCCATGAGCGATGTATTTTTTTCGGGAACGCAAGCGCTCGTTATGCTTAATTCAAAATCATCTGGCAGATTGTTGAGTGTTAACGAATCGGGTGTGGATTCATATTCTGTAATGACCTCGTTATTAACTCTGATGCTAATTAACTCTTGATCTTGACCGTGGAGCACCAATGAAGAGCTATCGTTTTTATTTTTTTTACTTATCTGCATGCGATTAACCACAATTGTTCTAGCCGGGTTAAGAGCAATATCAAGTTGCACAGTTTTAATTGTGAAGGGTGTTTCTTTGTATTCACTACGTAAAAAAGTGACTGAGTTTTCTGTTCTTGTCATAAATAGTTTCTCGAATTACTGATAGAAGAAAAGTGTGGCAATACCAATAGCAATAAAAATAATAGCGGCAACTGCATGAACCCATTTGATAGGTAATGCGCTTGTAAATTTTTGACCTAACCAAACGGCTGGGGCATTGGCGAGCATCATGCCAATAGTGGTACCCATCACAACTGCTAACAAGTCATCGTAACGAGCACCAAGCGCGACTGTCGCAACTTGGGTCTTATCGCCCATTTCTGCAATAAAGAAGAGTGAGCTAGTGATGGTAAAGACTTTCCAGCCACTATGTGTAAGAGGGGCATCTTCATCCCCATCAAGCTTATCTGGAATCAGTAGCCAAAGACCTAGAGCAATAAAGCCGACACCTAAGATCCAGCGCATAGCATCTGGACTTAACCAATATGAAATAGCGCTGCCTAACCATGCAGCTAGAGCATGATTCAGAATCGTGGCAATGAAAATACCGCTGATGATTGCCCAATGGTGAGTTTTGTATCTAGCAGCCAACATGAGGGACAAAAGTTGAGTTTTATCGCCAATCTCAGCTAGGGCAACAATACTGGTTGCTAAGAAAAAAGAATTAAAGTCCATGTAAATCAATAGCTTAAACTTATAAAAGGTTGTTAGTAAAAAACTATCATAAAAATAAATAAATACAATTTAGCTATTGTCTTGTTTTAGACATAAACTACTCCTGTCTAGTTAAGAGGCTAAATTCATTTTTAGTAAATAGTGGATATAGCAATCGTAACCGACTTAGAATTTCAATCTATCGATAGGAGTCAAAAATGCCATCATTAAAAGGTAGTAAAACTGAGCAAAGCTTGAAAGATGCCTTCGCAGGTGAATCACAAGCTAACCGTCGTTATTTATATTTCGCGAACATGTGTGACATCGCTGGCGAAAACGACGTAGCAGCATTGTTCCGCTCAACAGCTGAAGGTGAAACTGGTCACGCACACGGTCATATGGAGTTCTTGATCGAAGGTGGAGCAGGTGAACCTGGTACAGGTATGCCTGGTCGTACACCAAAAGAAGCGCTTGAAGCAGCTATCCACGGTGAAACACACGAGTACACAGATATGTACCCAGGTATGGCTAAAACAGCACGTGACGAAGGATTCGACGAAATCGCTGATTGGTTCGAAACTTTGGCAAAGGCTGAGCGTTCACACGCTAACCGTTACCAAAAAGCATTGGATGTATTAGTAGCAGGTTAATTGCTCACTAAACCTTTCAAGGTTTTTTAAGGATTCCTGAAGTTGAACCTAACTTCGGGAATCTCATAAAAAATCTTCAGTATTTAGACTTTTAAATTAAGCAATTTCGATACAAACTATAAAAACAGGAAAATCGCCATGAGCCAGAGAGAAGGTAATTTAGAAGCACCAACAAGGCACGCCCTTGATTGGAAAAATCCTGATTTTTATAACGAAGAAAAACTCAACGCAGAGATGGAGCGTGTCTTTGACATTTGTCATGGTTGCCGCCGCTGCGTTAGCTTATGCGGTTCTTTCCCAGCTTTGTTTGACCTTGTTGATGCAACTGATGATGGTGAAGTTCACGGTGTTGATAAGAAAGACTACGACAAGGTAGTTGATCAGTGTTACTTGTGTGATCTTTGTTACATGACAAAGTGTCCTTACACACCTCCACACGTTTGGAATCTAGATTTTCCACATTTGATGTTACGAGCAAAAGCGGTGAAGCATCAAAAAGGCGAAACAACATTCCGCGATAACGTTTTATCTTCAACAGATAAATTAGGAAGCTTTGCAGGTATTCCTATTGTTACGCAAACAGTGAACGCCGTTAACAGTACTAAGGTGATGCGTTCTGTGATGGAAGCAACTTTGGGCGTTGATAAGGATGCATGGATTCCTAGTTATGCTCCTCAAACATTTAAACAGGTAGCGAAAGAATCAGCTGCATGGCCAGTTAAAGAGGGTGCAAAAACACCAGGTAAGGTCGCTGTTTATTCAACTTGTTTCATTAATTACAACGAGCCAGGTATTGGTCAGGATCTTCTAAAGCTATTGGCTCATAATGAAATTCCATACAAGCTTGTTGAAAAAGAAGCTTGTTGTGGCATGCCTAAATTAGAGTTGGGTGATCTAGAGTCTGTAGAGAAGAACAAGAACATCAACATTCCGCAGCTTGTTGAATTAGCTAAACAGGGTTATGCGATTGTTACCCCCATTCCATCTTGCACATTGATGTTTAAGCAAGAGCTACCCCTCATGTTCCCAGATGAGGCTGATGTGCAATTGGTCAAAGATGCTATGTGGGATCCCTTTGAGTACTTTATTGCCCGTAATAAAGATGGCTTGCTTAAAACAGACTTTAAGGTTGAGTTAGGTAAGGTTAGCTATCACGTGCCATGTCATTTAAGAGTGCAAAACGTGGGTAAGAAAACTGCCGAAACACTACAAATGATCCCTGGTACAGAAGTAAATGTGGTTGAGCGTTGTTCAGGGCATGCGGGTACTTGGGGAGTTAAAAAAGAATTCCACAAGACAGCTATGAAAATCGGTAAGCCTGTATTCAAAAATATGGCCAGCACAGAACCTGACTTTATCAGTTCAGATTGTCAGTTAGCAGGACATCATATTGAGCAAGGTATGGAAGAGAATGGTTTGAAAAAATCACAAATGGCTCACCCCATTGCTCTTTTAGCAAAAGCTTATGGTTTGTGATCTAAAAAATTAGGAGTGGTACAGATGGAGACAGTAGTGAATAAAATTAAAAGAGAAGAGTTGTTAACATTAGAGGCCTACTATAAGGCCCGTCCAGAAATGCGTCAGCGAGTGATTGCTGAACGAAAAAAAAGGACAGTTATTCTTGGTGAGCATCTGAATTTGATTTTTGAAAACAAATTATTGATGCAGTATCAAATCCAAGAGATGTTGCGTGTTGAGAAGATCTTTGAAGATGAAGGTATTCAGGATGAATTGGATACCTACAATCCTTTGACTCCTGATGGCTCAAACTTCAAGGTTACTATGAAGCTTGAGTACGTGAACGAAGCTGATAGAAAGATCGCGTTGGCTAAGTTGGTTGGTGTTGAGCATCGTATTTTCGTTGAGGTAGAAGGTCAGCCACGTGTTTATGCCATTGCCAATGAAGATTTAGAGCGTTCAACTGCTGATAAAACATCATCAGTACACTTTTTGAGATTTGAATTAACAGAAGCCATGAAGAAATCTCTCAAGGCTGGTGCGCAAATGAAGGTTGGTTGTGACCATCCTGAGTATCCTTCGCACGTGGAGTCTTTGCCTGCTGAGACATTAGCTTCATTTTTAGAAGATTTATCTTAAAAGTAAGCCTTAGTCGCTAAAAATGCCGCTTTCGCGGCATTTTTTATTTCTATCAATTCACTCAAGCTGATCGTCGATAATCATCAGATGAGCTTGAAAAACATCCTGCATTTAATTTCATTAGGGGCCTTATGGGGCGCATCCTATTTATTCATTAGATTATCTATTGATGAATTTGGCCCTATTTTGATTGCTGAATTGCGCTTATTGATTGCGGCGATTCTTATTGGCCTGTTCTTATTTTTACATCCTACAAGAAGGACTCATCTAACTATTCAGGGTCGGGAATGGCCCCGGTTAATAGTGGTAGGTATATTTAACTCGGCACTTCCATTTTGTTTAATTGCCTTTGCTATGGGAAATTTAACAGCGGGTATGGGCGCCATACTGAATTCGACAGCTCCTATCTGGGGGAGTATCGTGGCTTATATTTGGCTCAGAGAACAATTTTCTAAATGGCAAATGCTTGGTCTTTTGCTTGGTGTATTTGGAGTATTTATATTAGTTGGTGATAGCGCTGCCTTCCATTTTTCAGGTCAGCTTCTTAGTCCCATCGCTGTATTAGTGGCGACCTTATCTTATGGGGCTTCAGCCAGTTACATTAAAAAATATTGCGCTGATTTATCACCATTAAAGATGACATTTGGCAGTATGTTGATGGGTGCATTATTGCTGTTGCCTTTAGCCTATTATTTTTGGCCTGAAGCACCTATTTCTTTAAATACCTGGTTCGCTGTATTAGGCTTGGGAGCATTTTCAACTGCTTATGCTTATGTCCTGTACTTTAGATTAATCGAGGAGATTGGGCCTGCTAAAGCCATTTCATCGACCTTTTTAATTCCAGTTTTTGGCATGCTGTTAGGTGAGTTATTTTTAAATGAATCAATCACTCTTGGGATGGTCGCAGGCGGTGTCATTATCCTTATGGGAACTGCTATGTCAGTGGGGATAATGAAAGTCTTTTATAACCAACCTAATTCATGATGCAGAAAGCTTTGGGCATCTTTAGAAGGCGGATTCTTAAAAAAGACATCTTTATCAATGACCTCAGAGCAAGATCCGTTTGAGATAAAAATAATTTGTTTAGCAAGTCTTTCAACTTGGGCTAAGTTGTGAGATGTAAAGATGATTGAGTTGCCTTGACCTGCCAATTTTTTAATGATGATTTCCATTTGGTCAGTAGAGCTCGGGTCAAGATTTGCAGTTGGTTCGTCTAATAGGATTGTTTTTGAGTTCTGAAGCTTTGCTCTTGCAAGGCTTAAGCGCTGCCTTTCGCCTGCAGACAATTTCAGTGCAGATTGCTCAGCTAAGTTCAATAGGCCGACATCAGCCAGTGCTAAATCAATATCTGCATCGCTGATAGAGTGGATGTCTTCAGTATCTCTAATGATGGCTAAATTAGTTCTAACGCTGGCCCTTATGAGAGGGGTGTGGTGCAACACCAGTGCTGAACGTAATTTATCCGCTCCAGGAATGTAATTTCCAGAATTGAAATCGATAAGACCGTGCACCAGTTTTAAAAAAGTTGTTTTACCAGAGCCATTGGGGCCAATAATTGCTGTAATCCCTTCGAGAGGTACTGAAATATTAGCAGTCAAAATAGTTTTTTGATTTCTGATGATCTTAATATTTTGTAGTTCTAGTTGCTTGTGTAGAGTATTAACCATAGCGTCTCTCCGCAAGCAACTTAATTAAAAATATGACAAAGTTTGCAAAAAGAACAACAGCAAGCAGCACAAGTCCAAGAGCCAAGGCTAAGGGAAGATCGCCTTTACTTGTTTCAAGTGCAATTGCTGTTGTCATCGTTCTAGTGCTTTTATCAATATTTCCACCAACAATCATGACTGCGCCGACTTCTGAGATAGCTCTGGCGAAGCCTGCCAGAATAGTGATAGAGAGTGAAAAACGAGCATCCCAGATCAGCCATTTTATTTTGGCTAAGGGTCTTAAGCGCAGAGCTGTCAGTGTCTCGCCGTGAACTTGCCAGGTATCCTCAATGATCTGTCGAGTTAGAGCTGCAATTAAAGGGATTGTCAGACAGGTTTGAGCCAAGACCATGCCCTTGGTTGTGAAGAGCCAGTTTAAGTCTCCTAAGGGGCCTGTTCGCGATAGTAATAGATAGATAACAACGCCCACAATAACAGTGGGCACTCCCATTAAGCTGTTTAAGATGACAACAACAACTGCTCTTCCGGGGAATCGGCGGGCTGCAATAAATGAGCCGAGAGGAATGCCGAAGATACTACCAATCAGTAGTGCTGTTAGGCTAACTTTTAAGGAAATGAAAACGATGCCAAGAAGCTTGGCATCGAGTGTTTCTAAAAGTTGAAAAGCATCGCTAAATGAAGAGTACATCTGACAAGCTTAATGCTTTTAATACTTTAGGGTTATTTTTTGGCGTTAGGGAAGAACAATTGCTCGCCATTAACTTTATATGAGGCAATTGTTGCTTGACCATCAGTCGATGCTAACCAATCAACGAATGCTTGGCCCTCAGTTCTTTTAACATGAGCATGTTTTTCTGGGCTAACTAACATCACGCCATATTGATTAAATAATCTTGGATCGCCCTGTACTAGAATAGTTAAGTCACCTCTGTTCTTAAATGTTAACCAAGTCGCTCTATCTGAAAGAATATATCCATTAAGACCTGAAGCAGTATTAAGAGCAGGACCCATGCCTGAACCAGTTTCTTTGTACCATGGTGTTGTAGCTGAAACTTCCAAGCCTGCTACTTTCCAGTAACGTAATTCGGCAGCATGTGTGCCACTCTTATCGCCACGTGAAATAAAGTTAGATTGTGACTTCATGATTTTTTGAAGAGCTACTCCAATATCTTTTCCCCCATTAATCTTGGCAGGGTCTGATTTAGGGCCAATTAAAACAAAATCGTTGTACATGATTTCAATACGCTTGCTTGAGAATCCTTCGCTGACGAATTTCTCTTCTGCAACCTTGTCATGAACGAATACAACATCAGCATCTCCGCGTCTGCCAATATCTAGAGCTTGACCAGTACCCACCGCTACAACTTTTACTTGAATACCTGTTTTGTTCTGAAATACTGGAAGAATGTGTGTGAATAAACCTGATTGTTCGGTTGATGTTGTTGAGGATACTGTAATGGATTTTTGAGCCTGAGCCATACCAACGGTGGATGCCATTAGTAGTGAGGTAAGACCTATTTGTAGTAAATGACGGCGTTTCATGTTGTCTCCTTGTTATATTTGGCTATATCATCAACAATCATCTAGTTATTATCAATATGCAATTTATTTCATATGCGAATTAAAATAAAGCCTGTAATTTCGATTCATAAAAAGGTATCAAATACAAAAGATGCTGTTGACTTATCTTGGGCGGCAGAATTTTTGCGCGGGGTTCAAAGTGGTCGCTCATTGCAGGCTGCTGCTGACTCAATGGATATTTCATATAGAACTTTATGGAATAAGTTAAAAGGTGTTGAAAAGTCATTGGGCTGTCGATTGCTTTTGAGTGTTAAGGGTCATGGATCTACGCTAACTGAAGCTGCTGGTACTTTATTAAAGATTGTTGAGGGTGTTGAGCTTCAATACGCTTCAATTAATGAAAAACAAGAAGCTATTTTTCAGGCTCGTCTTGATGAATTGGAAAATTTTGACCATCAAAAATGGTTAATTTGTGCCAGTAATGACCCTATCTTGGAGGCGGCTATTCAAAATACCGACGCCTTCGAATTGAGAACAATGGGCTCCGGACAATCCTTAGAGCGATTGCTTTCTGGTGATGCTGATTTGGCTGGATTTCATGTTCCAGATGATGAGAGTATTCAAGGAGTGCGTGAGCGCTTATCTTCTCAGGGTATTCAAGCTTATCCTGTCATGAGTCGTACTCAAGGATTAATGGTTCAAAAAAATAACCCCTTAGCGATCACTCAGTTAAAAGATTTGGCGAGGCCTGAAGTTCGATTTATTAATCGACAAAAGGGAGCGGGTACTCGTCTACTTTTGGATAGACTATTGGAATCGCAACAGTTACCTGCAAAAAAAATTAGAGGGTATCAGCGAGAAGAATTCACCCACTCTGCAGTGGCAACAGCTATTTTGGCTGGAACTGCGGACGTTGGCTTAGGGCTCAAGAGTGTTGCTCTTGAACATGACTTGGATTTCTTGAGTTTGGGGGATGAAACTTATTTTTTAGCGATGTCTCCACAGATGGTCAAGCGCAGCGCTGTTAGTGAGTTGATTCGTGTATTAAGAAAAGAAGCTAAAAAGATGCCTGGCTATCAAGAAGTTAAGCTCAGAAATACAATCAAAGCTAACTAGAATTTCTAACTTCTAACAATGTGAACGCTGCAAGGCGCTTCTTCGACAATTTTTGTCATTGAGGTGCGCCATGGCGTCACCTTGGTGGGTATCTTGTGAGACGCCCCAATTAGAATCATAGAGGCAGCATTATCTTGTGCAAACTCAACAATTCTTGATGCTGGATCTAAAGCTTCTAAAACGTGAAATGAAACACGTTCTGATGACATCTTTAGCGGTTTTGCCCAATCCATCAATTGAATTAAATGCCCACGAACAATTCCTGATGCTGTTTCAGATTCTGCATTGCCTTCAAATGTAGGTGTGCTTGAAATAGTACTCAAACAAATCAAGCGGCTTTCTGGATACGCCTGGAGTAGGTGCTTGGCAGTACTTTGCATGCGCTCCCTCAAGACATCATCATTTTGTCGTGTGTCGATAGCAGCAATGATCAGCGGGGCATTTTCAAGTGCAGAGCTAGGTTTTGGGCATGGTGATGGCTCATATCCGGCAGCTCTAAACCAGCGCTTCATATTATCCCAAGCGCTATTGGGATACAGTTTTTCAGATCTTGCTGTTAGTTGAACGCTCTCGGGAGATTTGAGAAGTTGGCGCAAGCGGGTAGCACTTTGATATCTATTCGCTGCCAGTGGCTCCATGCAGCGCAAAACAACTTCTTGTAACCATGGCGGAATTTCTTTACGAATAGCGCGAAGAGGTAATGCCTCGCTCCACATTCTTTTCTTGAGACCGTTGATGGTGCTAGGGCTACCAAATGGAAGTTCTCCAGTTAGCATTTCATAAAGAATGGTGCCCATTGCAAAGATGTCGCTGCGCCAATCATTGCGGATACCCATCACTTGTTCCGGCGCTATGTAAGGAGCTGAACCCACACCCTTACGCATTTGTTCAACCAACAAGTCTGGATAGTGAGTATGGTGAGCTAAACCAAAATCAATAATCGCCACTTTATTATCTTTGGTAACTAAAATATTTTCTGGTTTTAAATCTAAGTGAATGATGTCTTGTGCATGAAGGCTGGCAATCGCAAGAGCCACATTAGAAACAATCTCAATTGTCTGTTGTATGTCGCTTAATTTGCCACCTTGTTCTTCAATGATTTGATCTAGCGGACGACCATCTAAGCGCTCCATGGCGATATATGGTTTCTTAGCCATATTGCCTGCACCAGCTAAGCGAGGTACATAAGGGCTTTTAAGTGCTTTCATGATGGTGAGCTCTGTCTCAAACCCAATCAAGCTTTCAACTGGTTGATCTCGCCCAACGCGCGGCACTTTTAAAAGGATAGGGTATTCAATACCTTCTTTAGTGGCCTCATATAAAACAGCCATGCCACCTCTGTGAACTTCTTCACCTATTAAAAAACCATCGATCTCTTTCCCCTCTTGGAAAATGTCGTTAATAGATTCGATAGTTTTATTGATGGCCATGAAGTAAGTCGTTTATTTGCCTGTTAACAAACGATTGGCTAATTCATCTGGCAAGCCAGCCTTGTGAACTTTTTCTGCAGCTTTGTAATGGTCGTAATCAACGCGATGAAAAGTAATACTTTCTTCATCAGGTTGGAATAGTGCGTATCCAGCAGCAGGATTTCCATCTCGAGGTTGCCCCATTGAGCCAGTTACTGAAACCCATCTTCTGTGACGCGAAATAGGCACAGGTTCACCTGCGTGGGGGTGGAATCGAACTAATTTACCAACGCTGCTTTGATAGTAAACAGTAGAGTCATGAACGTGACCTACAAATGTATACGTTGTGCCAGCTGCTTCAGCACAGTGCCAAGCCGCTAAGCCACTATCAACATAGGACCAATTTTCAGGCTTAGAGGCTGATGAATGTGCGAAGCATATTTCATCTTCTTTGTGGATCAGGGGTAATTCTTTTAAAAAAGAAATATGTTGATCTGAGAGTTGATTGCGTGTCCACTGAATGGCTGCCCAAGCATGAGCATTCATTCGGGTCGAATGATCTTTAAACACTGCCTCATCATGATTGCCCATTAAGGCGATTGCTTTATTTTTATCAACTAATTCAGCAATTTTTTCCACAATGGCAATAGGGTCAGCGTTATAGCCTACTAAATCACCTAAAAATACAAATTCAGTGGCGCCTTGCTCTTGAGCATGCTCAAGGCAGGCATCAAAAGCCTCTAGGTTGCTATGTAGGTCAGCAAAAAGTGCAATTCTGCGATCGGAAGACATCTTCTAATGATAGGGCAATAAACCTTATTTTGACTGACAAACGAGTACGACATAGATCAATAAATCAACAAAAATATCAATATTTGCCAATTCATATAAAATCACCTCACATGGGCTACTTGATTAAACGCAAATTCATACAGTGGATAGCTATCCTAGCTGTCTTCACAGGATCGCTTGCGCCATCAATTTCTCAGGCTATTTCAGTTGTTCAGGATGGTAAGGGCTTCGCTGTTGAGGTTTGTACTGCAACAGGTAGCAAGATGACCGTCATGCTTGGTGCTCATCAAGATCAAGAAACTAAAAAAGCCAATGAGCATTGCCCATTTTGTATCATGCATGGCACTTATGCATTGCCCGTTAATAGCGCCTTGAGCTTTGCTAAGCCAGAGTCGCATCAGTTGTATCCTCAGCTTTTCTATCAATCACCTAAGCCATTATTTGCTTGGGTATCGCTCCCTTCTAGGGCACCTCCAACACTCGCTTAATTTTTTAGTTCGGCACTAGTTTTCTAGTAGCTGGTTGGCGTGCCTTTGCGCGCTCAAAAAAGTTGCGAGTGAATCATGAAAAAAACAATTAGTTTTAAAGCTGGTGACCAGATTTATATATCAGGTCAAAGTGGTCCAGCCTATAAAGTTCTTAGTGGTACCGTCAGACTGAGTCAGACTACTAGAACACATCAATCCATTTTTGCAAATCTAGCCATATCAGGTGATTTGCTTGGCGCTGAAGTTTTGTTACGCAAGCCATACGCTTTCGAAGCGCAAGCTTTAACTGATTGTGAGATCGGTGTATGGCAGGAGCCCAGCATTTTATGGGCTGAAGCATTAGCAGAAGAGCTCATCAAATCTAGCTTGCGTCAATCAGAGGTGGTTTCCCTTCGGTGTGGAACAGCCATGGGCCGCATTTTGAAATTTATTGATCTAGTTAGCTCATCCGATCACAGTCAAACTCAAACTAATTTAACTTTGCCTCCATTAAAAGAAACGGCAGAAATCACTGACTTAACCATTGAAACAGTTTCACGCTGTATCAATAGCTTAAGAAAGCAAGGCATTTTGATTCCTGTGCAGGGTGCGAGAGGCAACTTGAGAAATCAATTTACGTTCTCGAGCCAATCATTGGTGGCTTTGGCAGCTTAAGGAATGGTTGATCAATGTCAGATTTAAAAAGCGCATTAATTTTCTGGGGATTCTATTTTTCAATAGCCATCCTCGGATATGTAGTCATTGTTAAGAATCGTCATAAGAAGTAATTTTTTAATAAGGAAATGAAATGAAGTTAATTAAAGTAACCCCAATTGCTTTGGTTGCATCGATGTTGGTATCGAATGCCTTTGCTACTGAGGCTGTATTGAACGATGTGGTTGTTACTGCATCACCAATGACAACTCCCGTAACAGTTGAAATGGATCCTAAAATTCCTCGTCAGCCATTACCAGCCCACGATGGCGCTGACTTTTTCAAATCAGTACCAGGATTTAGCATAATGCGTAAAGCCGGTACTGATGGCGAATTAAGTTTCCGTGGGATGGGTGGTTCTCGTGTCAACATCTTAGTTGATGATCAGAATATTTTTGGTGGATGCAGTGGTCGTATGGATGCGCCTACAGCATATATCTTCCCGGAAATTTATGACAAGGTCACTGTTGTCAAGGGCCCTCAAACTGTTTTATATCCAGGGCAAGGCTCAGCTGCAACAATTCGATTTGAGAAAGAGCCAAAAACTTATGACAAGCCCGGTTATGATGTTCACGCATCTGGTTTGGTGGGTAGCTTTGGTCGTCATGATGAGGTTGTGGATGCAACAACAGGTGACAAGGGCTATTTTGTAAATTTTGCGGCTTCTAATTCACATTCACAAGATTACAAAGATGGTAACGGGAATAAGGTTCACTCTCAATATTCACGTTACAGCGCATCAACAACATTGGGTTTAACACCTGATGACAATAAACGCTTTGAGTTAACTGCCTTAAGAAGTAATGGCTATGCGGATTATGCAGACAGAACAGTTGATGGCAAAGAGTTCTTGAGGGAAAACATTACTTTTAGATCCCAAATTAAAAATGTTTCGAACTTAATTGAAAAAATTGACTTTCAAATCTCTGATAACTATGTGGATCACACGATGCAAAGAGATGGCACTATGGGGGGTGTTCCCATGACTGTTCGTCATAATACAAATGCGGCTAGAGTTGCATTTGATCTAAGACTTGCTGACACGATTAAAGGTACAGCTGGCGCCGATTATTCAATATCTACACACTCCAATAATGGCATGTCTGGATTGCCAAGCTTTTCAGATGATGCTGAGCTAGAAAGCCATGCTGTATTTGCGGAATTAACAAAGAAATTGTCAGATAAAGATTCCGTGGTTACTGGTGGTCGATTGGAGCACTGGAGGGCGTATGACAATGCTGCAATGAATGGCATGAGTGATATGAACCCTACTAGAGGGAAATCAAGATCTGACAATTTGGCCAGTGGATTTGCTAGGTATGAAAGCCTTTTGAGCTATTTACCGAATGCTAAGGCATATGCTGGACTTGGTCGTTCAGAGAGAATGCCTGACTACTGGGAGTTAATTTCTAATTCATCAGGCCAACAGTTTTTAACTCTCAAGACAGAAAAAATAAATCAGCTTGATTTTGGTGTTATTCAAAAAACAGATACTAGTTTGATGTCTGCATCTTTGTTTTATAACAAAATTAAAGATTATTTAATGGTTAGCTATAACAGTATGGGATCATCAACAGGAGTTAGTAACGTTGATGCAACTACCTATGGCGGTGAATTGTCTGCTATTCAATATTTGATACCTAAGTGGAAGTTAGGTACTAGTATTGCCTATACACATGGTAAGAATGACACTGCTAATACAACCTTGGCGCAAGTGGCTCCATTAGAGGGAAGAATCTCACTTAACTATGAGGAAGGTAAGTTTACTCATGGAGGTGTTTTGAGATTAGTGGCTGCTAAGGATAAATATGATGCAAATAATGGAGGTATCGCAGGCTATGACATCGGTAAGACTGGTGGATTTGGCGTTTTCTCATTAAATACGACATATAAGCGTGACAAGAGAACGACTATATCTGCAGGTATTGATAACTTGTTTGATAAAACCTATGCAGAATTCATTAGCAGAACTGGATCTGTAGCAGGATTAACTAGCATGGGATATGTCCCTAATACCCGCGTTAACGAACCTGGCCGTACAGCTTGGTTAAAGGCAACCATTGCACTTGATTGATGATTGAAGTCCCCGCATTGTGTGGGGCTTTTTTTAGATTTAAACTGGTTCATATACATAGGAGCTTAATCATATGAAAAAAGTACTAAGCGCAGTAGCAGTTCTAGCCTCGTTCTTGAGTTTGTCAGTGATGGCTGCTCATGAAGTCAAGGTGGGTGATCTTAAGTTGCATAACCCTAATGCAAGAGCGACTGTCCCGTCTCAAAAAATGAGTGGCGGCTTTTTGAAAATTGAAAACACGGGCGCTGCAGATAAATTAGTATCCGCATCATCACCTGTATCCAAGAGCATGGAGCTTCATACGATGTCTATGGATGGCAATGTGATGAGGATGCGTGAAGTGAAGGCAATTGATCTTCCGGCGAAAGGCGTTGTAGAGCTTAAACCAGGCGGCTTGCATTTAATGTTTATTGATTTAAATAAGCAATTAAAATCTGGCGATGTAGTGCCTATCAAGCTCAAGTTTGAAAAAGCTGGCGAAGTTGAAGTGAAGTTTCATGTAATGGATAACAAACCACCAGCACATGGTCAACCTGGACACGATCACAGCAAGCATCATTAATCTGCTGTGTTTCTGATAAAAAGCCGCTGCTGCGGCTTTTTTAACGCCTATTCATTGTTAATGAGAAAATAGCCGTCATACATACCTAATTAAGAAAGCCTCACATGTCCAATCCGCAGTCACAGTTATGGGATGCCATCATCATTGGTGCTGGAGCGGCTGGCTTATTCTGTGCTGGCGTTGCTGGTCAATTAGGCAAGAAGGTATTGGTACTTGATCACGCTGAAGTCTTAGGTGAGAAAATAAGGATTAGTGGTGGTGGTCGTTGCAACTTCACTAATGTGCACTCAAGCCCAGCCAACTTCCTTTCTCAAAATCCTAATTTTGCAAAAAGTGCATTATCCAAATACAAGCCGCAAGACTTTTTAAACTTAGTTAAAAGCTACAACATTGCCCACCATGAAAAACATAAGGGGCAATTGTTTTGCGATGTTTCTGCTAAGCAAATTGTTGAAATGCTTTTCAGTGAATGTCAGAAGGGTGGTGTTGATATTCGTCATCCAGTAACAGTGGAAAGTATTCGTCAAATCGAAGATCAAGTTTGGGAAGTTAAAACCCATCAAGGTATTGAAAAAACAAAAGCAGTTGTGATGGCGACGGGTGGTCTGCCCGTGCCTGCGATTGGTGCTACAGAGTTTGCTCTGAACATTGCTGAGCAATTTAATTTACCAATTGTTTCTGTGAGACCAGCTTTGGTGCCGCTTTCATTTACATCTGATGAGTTTTCTAACTTAAGTGAGTTATCTGGCTTAAGTGTTCCCGTAAAAATTACCTCAGGTTTAAAAGGGCAGCGTTACGGTACTTGCCATTTTGATGAGGATCTACTGTTGACTCATAAGGGTCTTTCTGGCCCTGCAGTTTTACAGGCTAGTAGTTATTGGCATGAGGGCGAAGCTATAAAAATTAATTGGCTTAACGATGTTGATTGCGATGAGTTATTTAATGACGATGCTAATCGCTTGAAAGTCACTGAAAACATTCTTGGGATGGTCTTGCCGCAGCGTCTCGCAAAATCATTTGCAGAACAAAAAAACCTTTTGGGTCGCAAGTGGGCTGAGGTTGGTAAGAAAGATCGTCAGGCGCTCAAAGATTTGCTGACTCAATGGTCTGTGAAGCCCGCGGGAACTTTGGGCTGGAAGAAGGCTGAGGTGATGCTCGGTGGCGTTGATACCAAGTCTCTAGATGGTCAAACGATGATGGCTAAGCAATACCCAGGTTTATATTTTATCGGTGAGTGTGTTGATGTCACCGGTCATTTAGGCGGTCATAACTTCCAGTGGGCTTGGGCAAGTGGTTTTGCTTGTGCCCAAGCTCTGTAAGACTCATTCTTTTAGAGTCTTTAGCAAGGGAATAAATCACCCTTTTCAGGGGTGATGACATGATCCCAATTCAACTCATCTTTAATGACAGCAGCAAAATTTGCTGTTGCTTTTGCTTCGCCGTGGATAACAAATACTTTGCCCGGGGCTTTCTTAAAGCCTTTTAGCCAACGGAGTAAGCCTGCCTGATCGGCGTGTGCAGATAAGCCGCCAATTGTATGCACGGAAGCTTTAACTGCTACTTCTTTGCCCATGACTTTAACAACGGTTGCTTTATCAACTAAGCGGCGACCTAATGTGCCCATTGCCTGGAAGCCAGTAATGACAATGGCATTTTGGCTATGCGGGAGATTCCAGGTTAAATGATGAACGATTCGGCCTGCTTCGCACATGCCACTTGCTGAAATAACAATGGCTCCACCTTTGATTCGGTTGAGTGCTTTTGACTCTTCCACATCTGCAACAAACTTTAAATCAACGCTGTGCGGGTTTTGTTTAAACCATGCATAAACACCTTGCGTTTCATCATCAAGGTCCTCAAGATATTTTTCTGTCAGATGAGTAGCGGCAGTCGCCATTGGTGAATCTACCCAAATATTGAGGTGGGGTAGTCGACCATTCTTAACCAAGCCAATCAGTATTAATAGGATCTCTTGAGTTCTGCCCACAGCAAACGCTGGCATCACAATATTTCCGCCATGCTTCATGGTTTCAGTGATGACAGTTACAAGTTCTTCCTCTGTTTCTTTAAGACCTCTATGCAGACGATCGCCGTAAGTAGATTCAATTAAAAGTATGTCGGCAGATTCAATTAAATCTGGATTGGGCATTAACGGCCTGTCGTACATGCCAAGATCACCTGAAGAAACAATCCGTTTCTTTTCTGCATCCTCTTGAACATCAATCACCGCAATGGCTGATCCAAGAATATGACCGGCATTTCTGAAGTGAGCTTCTACACCATTAATAGGTTCAAAAACTTGACCGTAGTCATATGACTTGATTTGAGATAAGCACTCTGTTGCCTGTTTAACGCTGTAAAGAACAGTCGGTAATTCACCGCGCCATTTCCCAATTTTTTGTTTGCGGACCGCACGTTCAAAATCATTTTCTTGAATATGCGCACTGTCTAATAAAAGTATTTTTAGTAGAGCTTCCGTTGCGTGAGTACAGTAAATAGTTCCTTTAAACCCTTGCCCCGTCAAGCGAGGAAGTAGGCCGCTATGGTCAATATGAGCATGAGTCAAAATAACAAAATCAAGCTCGGCAGGATTAAAAGGTAGATCCTCTAAATTCTTTTCTATAGCATCTCTACCGCCTTGGAACATGCCATAGTCAATCATAAATTTGAAAGAGCGACCTTTGACCTCGCCCTCTATTAGATGGCGAGATCCAGTGACTTCTCCGGCGGCTCCAAAAAATTTGATATGCATAGTTACCTTGAGAATTACTTTCTGATTGATGTGGCTAAATATTTTTTGAGTGTCACAATGACCTCTTCAACCGACTTAACAATTTCAACGCCATCTAAATGATCGCCATTCAAAAAACCATGATGATCTGCTTGGTGCAAAAAAGATAGCAATTTGTCATAGTAGCCATCCCAGTTAGCAATGATGATTGGTTTGGCGTGAGCTTTCACCTGACGGCCGGTCCATACTTCAAATAGCTCATCTAGAGTACCTAAGCCGCCCGGGAGGATAAGAAATGCATCAGATTTTTCAATCATCAAACGTTTTCTTTCGATAATGTCATTCACAACAAATAATTCAGTTAATTCTTGCTGAACTGGTTCGCGTGATGTCAGGCCAGTTGGGATAATGCCAATGACCCTGCCTTTTGACTCGATAGCGGCCTTTGCAACGCTGCCCATCAGCCCATATCGCCCACCGCCAAAAACAATTCCAAAGCCTTCTTCAGCAAGACCTCGACCAAGATCAGCAGCTTTAGCGATGGTACTTAAATTGTCACCATCTTTTGCCCCACAAAACACACAAATATTTAGATTCATGCCTCAAGCATAATCTAGTCTGATCCCCATTTTCACTATATGGTCTGAAATATAAAATTAGGTTAAATTTGAGGGCATCTCAGAGTTGTTTCATCTAAAGCTTAGGAAAAAATGTTTTTATCTGTTGTTGCTATCAGTGCGGGGGCTTCATTAGGAGCTATTTCTCGTTGGCTTTTGGGTATTGGGTTCAATGCTATTTGGGCAACCATGCCCTTGGGCACTCTATTGGCTAATTTGGTGGGCGCATATTTAGTGGGTATTGCAAGTAGCTTTTTTGAAGCTAATGCTGGTTTGTCACCTGAACTAAAGCTATTGGTAATCACTGGCTTCTTGGGTGGTTTGACAACATTCTCAACTTTTAGCTCTGAAGTAGTGATGATTTTGCAATCAGGTTCTTATTTCAGAGCATTTGTAACTATTGGAATTCATTTGTTAGGTTCCTTGGGTTTAACAATTTTGGGTATTGCCACATATGCGTGGTTTAAATAATTAATAACAGGAGAAGAAATGATTTTAGAAGTTGCTGATATTAGTATTAATCCAGCTAATAAAGCTGATTTTGAAAAAGCAGTTGTGGTTGGTATTAGCGAAGCCATTGCTCCAGCTATAGGTTTTCGTGGTTACAAACTGAACTCTGGAATTGAAAATCCTGGCCGTTATATTTTGATGATCTACTGGGAAACTCTTGAAAATCATACGGTAGACTTTAGAGAATCTGATGCATTTTTAAAGTGGCGCTCTCATGTTGGACCATTCTTTTTGCAAGCCCCAGTTGTTGAGCACTTTACGCTGGCTAGTAAATCTTAATTGAGGTTTTCTTTTTGAATTATTAATTGCTGAGGATCAATTTCCTCAGCAGTAACAGCAACAGATAGTTCATGGTCGCCACCGCCTCTAATAACCCCTCGAAGGGGCGAAACATCACCAAAGTCTCTTCCAATAGCCAAGCGCACATGGTTACTGTCAGCAATCATGTTATTTGTTGGATCTAATTCAAGCCAATCACCCGGTATTCCAGGGCAATAAATTGAAATCCATGCATGAGAGGCATCTGCACCGCGAAGCTTTTCTTGTCCTGGAGGTGGAGTTGTTAGGAGATAGCCGCTGATATATTTTGCACTAAGCCCTATGCTCCTAATGGCCACAATAAAAATATGGGCAAAGTCTTGGCATACACCTTTTTTTCTCTCAAATGCCTGCCAAACAGGAGTGTTAATTTCTGTTGAGTTTGGGGAATATTGGAAATCTTTGAAAATCCGTTCACATAACTCAATGGATGCATCAGTTAATTTTCGTCCAGGTGTAAATGATTTTTCTGCGTAGCTTTTAATCTCTTTGGCAT
This sequence comes from Pseudomonadota bacterium, assembly GCA_041179505.1. Taxonomy (GTDB): domain Bacteria; phylum Pseudomonadota; class Gammaproteobacteria; order Burkholderiales; family Burkholderiaceae; genus Polynucleobacter. Next base: position 102,070 of record JBEGTH010000001.1, read on the forward strand.
ATGGGGCAAATGGGCTTGGGTAGATAAATTCTGATGCAGGTAAAAAAGATTTGCTAGCACTATATTTAAGTGAGTCTCTGATTGCTTCCCAGGTGTGATCAATTCGTTGAATCAGCTCACTTGGGATGCTCTTTGAAATAACTTCACATGTGGATGTAACGTTTAGCGATTGATGAGATTTGTGAAATGAAAAAAAATCTCTTTTATTGCCAAAAACATCTAAATTTTGCTGGTGCGTATCAGGTGCTGGTGAAATATTAATGTGATTGGATATGACTTCTTGATAAGAATTGGTAATTGGGCTCAGGTAAGCTAAGTGATGAGCTAATTGCACTTCACTTTCATAGGTGTAAATGGTTTCATGTTCAACGTGAATACGTTTCATGACGCAAACCTTTGCTCTCTAATATGTGCAAAATAGTGACCACTTATTTCATCTGATAAGGCTTTCCCCGCCAAAGCGACTTTTTCACTATAAGCAATGATATTAGTTGTATCTTCAATTGTGGGTATGCAGTTTTTGATAATTTCACTGAAACCATCAATTTCTTTTGCAGTGTTGGGCAAGTGATGAATTTCTTGATCAAGTTCTCTTAAGATCCATGCAATAGCTCTTGGGTTGATGTTGTCTAACATCAATAGCTCTATTAAACCATTGATGTCCTGATATCTTTGGTAGCGCGTTCTGTATGTAATGGTGCTATCAAATAAGGTTAAGAGCATATCAAAGCCACGGTTAGATAAGGAGGCATCGTATGTGAAGAAGGTGCCTAATGTCTGGCTCAAATTGATGAGGCGTTCAATTAGTCGACCGATTGTTAAAAGTCTCCAGCCCAAATCTCGGGTCATGCGGTCTGATTGCAACCCCGTTAACGCTGCTAGCTGAAGACCTAAATTATCAAGCGCTTCAATTGCAACAATTAAGGATCGATCTTCTAAAGGCAACTGATTGCCTAGTCGATTAACAAGAGCTAATCGCATGGCGCCGGCGAGTCTTGTGTGATCGCTTGGAAGACGGTCTCTTACAAGGCGGAGATTGCTATCTAATGCTTGTAAATAGAAGCCAATGCTGAAGCTATCTTTATTTAGTAAATGTGAAATCAATGTTCTTGCAAATACTTTTGGTGATTTTGATAAGGCAGGTGCTTCCGCTGGAATAAGCCCCGCTCTAATATTTAGTTCGGTAATAGCATCTTGTAATGCAAGCAGATTATTTTCACCACTAATGCTTGCAATCATCAAAGATTCTTTAGCTAGGCGTGTCAGTGATTCAGCGCGTTCTGTATAGCGACCTAGCCAAAATAGATTTTCAGCTGATCTGCTTGATACCAGTTGCGTGCCATGAGTGATAGGGGGTCCTGATGTTTTTGATCTTTGTGGAAGCATTGAGTAGGTATCCACGGTATCGTCCGTTGATACCCAAGTATCCATAGTGCTACCACCACGTTGAATAGATACAACATTAGGATCTTCGCTTGATACACGTGTCATTGCGCCAGGAAGAATTTCCCATGTTCCATGAGTATTTGCTATAGCGTAAAAACGTAGCATTGCAGTTCTTGGAACTAAGCGGTTATCTTGCCAAGTCATAGCTTGAGAGAGCGGCAAATAACTTTGTGTTGTATAAATTTCTGGGCGTTCAGAAATTTGAGCGCGTAAGGTAGCCATTTGTTCGTCATCCAATTGATCACCAACAATGGGTTGAAAATGAGGTCCGATACTGCCGGTGAAGGTTGGTTTGATAACTTGAGTGCTAAGTTTGGAGCTGATGTCTTGCCAAGCCGCATCTTCTCCACACCACCAAGTGTGTAGCGAGGGCATAGTTAATTGTGAGCCCAGTAATTTTTCTGCAATGGCTGGTAAAAATCCTTGGATGGCTGGAGATTCTAAAAAACCAGTTCCGAGAGCATTAGATACCAATACATTTCCAGCTCTAACTGCTTGCAATAAACCTGGAATACCGAGGCTTGAATCTGCCCGCAATTCCAGTGGGTCTAAAAACTCATCATCAAGCCTACGTAACAGACCATGAATAGGTTGAAGCCCATGAAGAGTCTTTAAATAAAGTTTGTCATCTCTTACTGTCAGGTCTGCGCCTTCTACTAATGGTAAGCCAAGGTAGCGTGCTAAATAAGCATGCTCAAAATAGGTTTCGTTGAAGGGGCCGGGGGTTAATAATGCAAATCTAACTGGTGAACCTTGAGCTAATGGAGTTGCAAGCTCAGTTAATGTGTCTAGAAGACGGCGATAGCTAGACGCAATGTGTTGAATGTGCATATTTCTAAATGCTTCTGGAAATAATTTAGAAATAATTAAGCGATTTTCCAAGACATAACCTAGGCCAGAAGGTGCTTGAGTTCTGTTGCCAATGACCCACCACTTACCATCTGGACCTCTGGCAATGTCAAATGCAACGATATGAAGATATATGTCGCCAGGCGGTTTGATCTTGTTAACAGCTCTTAGGTAGCCTGGGTGTCCATGAACCAGGGCGGATGGAAGGTATCCCTCAGCTAATAAGTTTTGCTCGCCATATATATCTTTTAAAATCTCATTAAGTAAGTGCGCTCTTTGAGCTAAACCTCGAGAGATTTCTCCCCACTCCTCAGAGTTGATGAGTAAAGGTAAAGGGTTGAGAGACCATGGTCTGCTATGTGCTTTATCAGAGTCGTATACGTTGTAGGTGATGCCATTTTGCTGAATTAAGCGAGCAACAGTTTCGGCGCACTCTGATAAATTTTTTATCTGTTTAGAGCCAATGGTTTGAAAAAACTCCTGCCAATTAGATTTTAATGTTCCGTCAGTCTCTCTAATCTCATCATGGTGACCTTCTTGAGGATTGAGTGATAGAGATGCAATTAGGCTTTCCAGCTCCTCAGTTGAGGAGCGATTAGAGACAATATTTTCCGGCGAAGGTTGCTGGTTATTTTCTGACAAAAGATTAATTATTGGTTATTTCAAAGCTAAATTTTAAGATCTCCGCAAATCAAGAGTAAAAGGAAACTCCTGACTTGGTGAAACATGCTGGACTTGCATTTTCCCAGGAGTATGTTCTAAACGGAAAAAGCGAGCTAAGCGACGACTTTCAGCTTCATAAGCGTTAACCGGTAGGGTATCGTAATTTCTGCCTCCTGGGTGAGCTACATGATAGCGGCAGCCACCAAGAGACCTGGAAAGACTGTTATCAACAATATCAAAGCTCAAGGGGGCGTCAGCCGCAATAGTCGGGTGGAGTGCTGATGGGGGTTGCCATGCCTTATAGCGAATACCAAGAACGTATTCACCAACTTTGCCGGTGGGCTGCATAGGAGCAGCCCGGCCATTAACTGTAATGCTGTAACGATTATCGTTATACCCAGTAACTTTTAGTTCAACTCTTTCCAAAGATGAGTCAACGTATCGAACTGTGCCACCAGATGATCCCTCTTCTCCCATGACGTGCCATGGCTCTAGCGCTGCCCTTAGTGAGAGCTGTATCCCTCTGGTTTCAACCTCGCCAATTAGTGGAAATCGAAACTCAAAATGAGGGGCAAACCAGTCTTTTTCAAACTCAAAGCCAGCCTCTTTTAATTCTGCTAAAACATCCTCAAAATCCATTTGAATAAATGTCGGGAGTAAAAATCGATCATGAAGCTCTGTACCCCATCTTGTTAAGCGAGTAGCCCCATGCCCTATATATGGGGTTTTCCAGAACCAACAAATAAGGGCTCTGATAAGTAGTTGTTGTGCCAAGCTCATGTGAGCATGTGGAGGCATTTCAAAAGCGCGAAGCTCAAGTAAGCCTAACCTTCCTGTGGGGCCATCAGGGGAATAAAGTTTGTCGATACAAAATTCAGATCGATGCGTATTCCCGGAAACGTCAATTAATAAATTTCGTAAACTTCTATCAATCATCCAAGGAGGACATTGTCCCCAGCTATTTTGTTGGCGCTCAATTTCTTTTAAAGCAATTTCAACTTCATATACCTGATCATTTCTAGCTTCATCGATTCTAGGTGCTTGACTAGTAGGACCAATAAATAGACCTGAAAATAAATATGATAATGATGGATGGTTGTGCCAGAAAGTTAGAAGGCTTGGCAACAAATCGGGCTTTCTTAAAAATGGACTATCAGCAGGTGTTGCGCCACCCATTACAAAATGGTTTCCTCCGCCTGTACCTGTATGTCGACCGTCCATCATAAATTTCTCAGTTGATAGATGAGTTTCATGTGCGGCTTGGTAAAGGAACTCTGTATGATCAACAAGCTCATTCCAATTATTGGCTGGATGAATATTGACTTCAATAACTCCAGGGTCTGGAGTTACTTGTAACATTTTTAATCGAGGGTCGCGCGGAGGTGGATATCCTTCCATCACAATAGGTATATCTAATTGTTCTGCCGTAGTTTCAATGGCAGTCACTAATTCAAGATAATCATCAAGTAATTGAAGTGGTGGCATAAACACGTAAATAATGCCAGTGTCTTTTGTTTTAAATTCAGCCTGCGGGCCACTTGATCTGCCGGGGTTTCTAGCCTCAACACAAAGTGCAGTTCTAGTAATCCAGGCGGCAGATTGCTGATGACTTGGGATGCTCTCATTCACAGAGTTTTTGTCGCGTCCCAACAAGCTATTTTTAACTGGAATATTTTTATTAAATTGAAATTGCTGTTTCAATTCAATGTGCGATCTTAACTGTGTTTTTTGCGCGAAAGGATCCTGATCTAAATGATAGGGATAATCTTCTTTTGAGGCCCACGGCAAAGAATCAAGAGGGAGGCGATAGCCCATGGCTGAATCACCTGGCATGAGATACATCCGTTCGTCACGCACAAACCAAGGACCTGATTCCCATGTGGGCTTCAAGTACGAATCAACACCCCGTTTGATGGGTAATACATATCCAACAACTTCATCCAGGCCCTGAGTAAATACTCGCCTCAAACGAGCGCGCTCTAATTCATCATCCAGTTTTGAATCAAATGGATCAACATTAATTGGTAATCTTCTTTCGCGCCATAAGTAATACCATGTGTCCTCATAGCCTGGCGTGATATATTTTTTATCAAGCCCTAAATTTTCTGTTAGTTTCTCAACAAACCTTTGCGCATCTTTACTGCTGTAGCGATGGCTCTCTCTTTCATCGGCTAATAGTTTAGGGTTACTCCAGCATTTTTCACCATCTTTTCTCCAGAAAAGTGATAGCGCCCATCTGGGTAGTTGCTCCCCTGGATACCATTTGCCTTGGCCAAAATGAAGAAAGCCACCTTGACCATATTTTTCCTGTAACTTTTGAATGAGTTGACTTGAATAACCACGTTTTGTAGGACCTAAGGCATCTGTATTCCACTCTGCACCATCGCGGTCATCTACCGCGACAAAAGTGGGTTCGCCCCCCATTGTTAGTCGAACATCCATCTTCTCAAGAGCTGAGTCAACTTTATATCCCAAATCTTCAATACTTTGCCATTGCTCTGTAGTGTATGGTTTTGTTACTCTTGGGGATTCAAAAACTCTAGTTACACTCATTTGGTGCGCGAATTCAACTTCGCACTCATCTAATGCACCAGAAATGGGCGATGCGCTCGATGGCTCTGGTGTGCATGCCACGGGTATGTGCCCCTCACCTGCAAGCAGTCCAGATGTGGGGTCCAATCCAATCCATCCGGCGCCTGGTAAAAATACTTCACACCAGGCATGTAGGTCTGTGAAGTCAGCTTCTGCGCCTGATGGACCATCAAGAGATTTCACATCAGGCTTTAATTGAATTAAATACCCAGAAACAAAGCGTGCTGCCAAACCTTTATGCCTTAGTAAGTTAACTAATAACCATGCAGAGTCTCGGCAAGAGCCTGACCCGAGTGCCAGAGTCTCTTCTGGGCTTTGTACGCCAGGTTCTAAGCGAATGGTATAGCTAACTTTCGTTTGTATTAGTTGGTTGACGTGAACTAAGTAGTCAATGGTCCTAACTCTTTTAAGGGGGACCTCCCCAAGGAGATCCTTGAAGAATTTCCCTGGTTTAGATGTGGCTAAGTATGGAGCTAAATCATGCCCAAGTTTTTTCTCATATTTAAAAGGAAAATGCTCTGCATGTTCTTCCAAAAAGAAGTCAAAAGGGTTGTAAACAGCCATTTCAGCCACAAGATCAACGGTTACTTTGAAGCTTTTAGTTCTCTCGGGAAATACCAGACGAGCTAAATAGTTCGAATAGGGATCTTGCTGCCAGTTCAGGAAGTGCGCCTCTGGATCTATTCTCAAAGAATAAGAAAGAATTGGCGTTCTGCAGTGAGGGGCAGGGCGCAAGCGAACAATATGAGCCCCTAAGTTAATCAGTTTGTCATAACTGTAGGAGGTGACGTGATTGAGTGCAACGTGTATAGCCATATATAAGGCTATGCAAGTCCTGTGCCAATCAACCTATTCAACAAAAAAGCCTTAATTATTAATAATTAAGGCTTTTGAAGTGCTAGAGCTTTTGTAAGCCTTCAAGCTTCCATAATAGGAATTTGTTCAAGCTTTGATGCGTTCTCTTGCTCCATATAACGTGCCAAGAATGCGCCCTCAGAGCTAAGAGGAAGTTTGACCCAAACAGTGTATCCAGCGCCTGGAACTACGCGCATGGCTTCACCCTTAGTGCTGTAAATTTCTTCTAGAACAACATCCGTATTGCCGCTTGGCTGAATAATTTCCAACTTGTCGCCAACTGCAAATTTATTCTTAGCTTCAACTTTGACTAAACCGCGAGCCTCATCAACTTCTAAAACATTGCCTACATAGAGGCTGCGTCCTGATAAAGAGAATCCGCGTAAATAGTTTTGATGATCTTGATCATGGTGGCGAACATAAAAACCATCTGTGTAGCCGCGATTAGCCAAGCCTTCTAAATGACCTAGTAGAACTGGATTAAATGGACGGCCTGCAACAGCATCATCAATCGCAGAGCGATAAGCTTGAGCTGTTCTTGCAACGTAGTAAGGAGATTTTGTTCTGCCTTCAATCTTGAAAGAATCAATCCCCATTTCAGTTAAGCGCTGAACGTGCTCGATAGCTCTTAAATCTTTAGAGTTCAAAATGTAAGTGCCATGCATGTCTTCTTCAATCGGCATCCATTCGCCAGGACGGTTACCTTCCTCAAGAAGATAAATATCACCAGTAGCATCTTCTGTTGCTTGAGCAACCTTGTAATCCCAGCGGCAAGAGTTAGTACAAGTGCCTTGGTTGGGGTCGCGGTGATTAAAGTAGCCAGATAGTAAGCAGCGGCCAGAGTAGGCGATACATAGAGCGCCATGAATAAATACTTCAACTTCCATTTCTGGACAATCTTGGCGAACTGCCTCGATCTCATCTAGCGATAATTCGCGAGATAGAATCACGCGACTAACACCTACAGAGCGCCAAAATTTGGCAGCATGACCATTCACAGTATTTGCTTGAACAGATAAGTGAATCGGCATATCAGGCCAGTTTTCGCGAACCAACATGATCAAGCCAGGATCTGACATGATTAACGCATCTGGCTTAAGCGCAATAACTGGCTCCATGTCTTTGACATAGGTACGCGTTTTTGCGCCGTGAGGGAATATGTTTGAAACCAAGTAGAAGTTCTTGCCTTGAGCATGGGCTGTCTCAATACCCTCGCGTAAAACTTCAATATTGCCAAAGTCATTATTACGAACGCGAAGTGAATATCGAGGTTGGCCAGCATATACAGCCGTCGCACCAAAGTCGAAGGCTGTGTTGAGCATGGTTAAGCTGCCAGCAGGGGCTAAAAGTTCAGGTGTTTTCATAGCCTGTATTTTAGGTGTTTTCGGGTTTTTTTGCCCGATAAGGCTTTAAATCAATGGGGATATTTCAGATGATGGGGGCTAAACCCACTTTAAAACCAGTTTCTTAGCAAATTTGGTTTTTAGAAGCGTTCTGTAGGGCCTAGGTGACGCCATTGACCGACTGGCAGACTACCAAGCGGTATTTGTCCAATACGAATACGTTTCAAGCCTACTACGTGTAAACCAACTAGTTCACACATACGTCTAATTTGACGCTTTTTACCTTCGCGTAAAACGAAGCGTAATTGATCCGTATTTTGCCAGCTGACTTTGGCAGGTTTTAGAGCTTCATCATCCAGCTTCAGACCATGATTAAGTAAACGCAAACCTTCTGGACTTAGAGTGCCTTCAACTCGAACTAAGTACTCTTTTTCAATAGGGCTATTCTCACCAATTAATAACTTGGCAATTCTGCCGTCTTGTGTGAGCACTAATAAACCGCTTGAATCAATGTCAAGACGTCCTGCAGGAGCTAAACCACGGGTATTAAACTTCCCTGGAAGCTGAGCTGAGAGCTGATGAACAAATTGATTTTCTGGCGTTATGAGAGACGCCGCTGGTTTGTATTCTCGATCTTCATCGAAGTGAGAAATATAACCAACTGGTTTATTTAAAATGATTGTGTATCTACGAGCCTGCTGAGCAATAGCTGCTTTTTTCAACTCAATCTTTTGATTGGGGAAGGCTCTAGCGCCAAGCTCGCTGACTACTTCGCCATCAACCAATACCAAACCTTGTTCAATATAGTTGTCGGCTTCGCGTCTTGAACAAATTCCTTGTTCAGACATTAATTTTGAGATGCGTACTTTTTCCACGGCTAGATTATCGCTTATTGTGGCGGGCTATTTTGACTATTTTCTTTAAATGACTCTGTGAGAGCAATTTGTAGCTTCGCATGAATCTTCACAAGTTGCTTTCTGAGTAAATAAATAAGGCTTGCCATTAAGCCTGCAACAACGATGAGCATGCCTGCGGGCGGAAGAATGCTTGAACTTAATGCGGATACCAAAATTAATAAAGCAATGATCGCTAATACAGGCATTAATTGAGCGAATAATTGATGGATGGCTGCGCGATCACTTTCCGAGTAATTCCCAGAGTGGAGGCGAACATCAGCTAAGAGCAAGCCTAAAGCCTCTAATTTTCTGTAAATAGCAAACATGAACGGTGCTGAGAGCAATAAGCTCATAGCCCACATTAGGCCTTGCTGGTAGGATTCACCAAACCAACTGAAATGACTTGTATCCACATAATCATTCACAAGCGTAAATAGCTTAGTTGCCGACAAAAATAACGCAATCACAATGCATGCGTTAACAAAGACGTGAAATGTAATGCGTCTTACAAAAGGTCTTATATCGGAACGTAATTGGTTGTCTGATCGAATTTGACTGATCCACTGTGAATACTGAATAAAAACATTTTTAACGGGATTGGGAATACGAACCCCAACCCATGTGCTGAATGGATCCGATGCTCTAATCAAATATGGTGTGAATAAAGTGGTGATCGTTGAAACAGCTACAACGATTGGATATAAAAAGTCACTGGTGACGTTAAGCGTTAATCCAAGGCTGGCAATAATGAATGAGAACTCACCAATTTGCGCCTTACCCATTCCAACGCGCATCGATGTTTTGCCATCATGACCTGTAATGAAAGTGCCCATGCTACAAGACACAACTTTGCCGATGATCACTGCAAAGCTAATGATGCTGATAGGTAGTGCGTATTTCCAAATGATGGCTGGATCAAGCAGTAAACCAATTGTGACGAAGAAAATGGCAATGAACATATCCTTTACTGGTTCAATCAATTTTTCAATGGTGTGAATATGTCTAGATTCGGCCATGATCGCGCCAATCAGGAATGCGCCTAAAGCAACGCTATATTCCAGTTTGATAACAATCAAGCAAAAACCAAAACAAAGACCGAGTACCGTGACCAATAACATCTCTTTTCTTTGGAATTTGGCCACAAGATTCAACAGGCGAGGAATCAATAGGATGCCTGTAGCTAATGAGACGGTCATAAATAGTATTAACTCACCAATGGTCATGGCGGCCTCGATGGGCTCCAACTGGCCTGTAGTTGCAATGCCTGTGAGCATCACAATCAAGCTAATCGCAAGAATATCCTCAACAATTAAGATGCCATATATAAGATTGGCAAATTTTTCTTTTTTAAGGCCAAGCTCTTCGAGGGCTTTAACGGTAATGGTGGTCGATGAAATAGCCATCATCGCACCTAAAAATAGCGAATCCATTGGATTCCAGGCAAAGAAACGTCCAATTTCGTAACCAACCCAAATCAACAAGATAATTTGAGATAAGGCGGCAACAAAGGCTGTAGCGCCAACCTTAGCCAGCTTTCGCAGGCTAAACTCAAGGCCAAGGCCAAACATCAGAAATACAACTCCTAGCTCTCCGAGCGTTTTAATGGTGTTTTCATCTGAAATAAATGGGATAGGTGTTGCATAAGGACCGATAATGAGGCCCGCAATGATGTAGCCTAAAACAACAGGTTGCTTTAAGTAATGAAAGATCACAGTAACTACTCCAGCAACCAACATGATGACTGCTAAGTCTTTAATGAAATCTGCACCGTGCATCGTTTTTTCTCTCTTTTTAATTCAACCGCGATAATGTCATTATGGCTTTAATTGTTCTAACTGATGCAAAACTGGCTTTTGGCCACGTTGATTTGCTAGCAAATACTTCTTTCTCCCTTGAAATTGGGGAGAGGATTGGTCTTATTGGTCGTAATGGAACCGGTAAGTCTTCTTTATTAAAAATATTAGCAGGCCTAGAAAAGCTAGATGATGGCACCTTGCAGTATCAGCAAGGGTTACGCATGGCCTATGTTGCCCAGGAACCCATATTTGATTCAAAAGAAACAGTTTTTGATGCTGTTTCCAAGGGTGTTTCTGAGGTTAAAGCATTGCGTGAAGAATATGAAGAGTTAAGTGTTGCTGAATGGAATGATGATTCTCATCATCGTTTAGATGAAATTCAATCTAAGCTTGAATCAATGAGTGGTTGGAACTGGGAGCAGAGGGTTCATGAAACTTTAGATCGTTTACATCTCAATCCTGATATTGAAATCGGAGCCTTGTCTGGAGGTAATCGCAAGCGCGTTGCCTTAGCCCAAGCTTTGGTGGCTGTTCCAGATGTATTGTTTTTGGATGAGCCAACCAACCACTTAGATTTAGATTCGATTACTTGGTTAGAGGAATTACTTAAAGCATTTAAAGGCTCAGTTGTTCTTATCACTCATGACCGTGCTTTCTTGGATGCGGTAAGTACTCAGATTGTTGAATTAGATCGAGGTATCTTGAGATCTTATCCAGGAAATTTCTCTGCATACGAAGTGTTAAAAGAGCAAGAAATAGCTTCAGAAGCTTTAGCCAACGCCAGGGCTGATAAGTTACTTGCTCAAGAAGAAGTTTGGATACGCAAAGGTGTTGAAGCGCGCAGAACTCGAAGTGTTGGCCGTATTGCGCGTTTAGAAAAACTAAGAGAAATTCGAGCTGAGCGACGCGATGCGATGGGGCAGATTAAATTGGCAGTTTCTTCAGGTGATCGCAGTGGCAAGATAGTAGCTGACTTAGAAAATGTCAGCAAATCATATGATCGACCAATTGTTAAAGATTTCACAGCAACCATATTGCGTGGTGATAAGTTAGGATTGTTGGGTCCTAACGGGGCAGGCAAGACAACTTTATTGAAGTTAATACTAGGAACAATTCAGCCAGATAGCGGCACTGCAACAATGGGCTCACGCATTGAGATCGCCTACTTTGATCAAATGCGCGAAGGACTAGATCTCAATGCCACGCTTGAGGACTACATCAGTCCAGGTAGTGAGTGGATTGAAATCAACGGAAATCGTAAACACGTTAAAAGTTATTTAAATGATTTTCTGTTTGCCCCGGAGAGAGCTGCATCACCGGTATTAACTTTGTCAGGTGGTGAAAGAAATCGTCTTTTACTTGCGAGATTGTTTGCAAGGCCTGCTAACGTTCTTGTGCTGGATGAGCCGACGAATGACTTAGATATTGATACATTGGAATTGCTTGAGCAATTGCTACAAGATTACAAAGGCACTGTATTTTTAGTTAGTCATGATCGAGCGTTCCTAGATAACGTAGTCACGAGCCTCATTGCCTATGAGGGAGATGGTTATTGGCGCGAGTACGAGGGTGGGTATGAAGATTGGAAAATTCAAAAAAAACGCACTGAAGAATATAAAGCTGCTCAAAGCACCACCTCGCAGGGGCAATCTACTGATCAAATCAAATCCAATAAGCTTCTTGTAACCAAGGATGCGCCGATATCCAAGCCTAAATCTAACGTTCAAAAATTAAACAGCAAAGAACGACAAGAGCTTGAGGATATACCTGCAAAAATTGATATTTTAGAAATGGAGCAGGCTCAAATTGGCGTAAGTCTTGGTGATGCGGATCTTTACAAGAGTAATCCGCAACAAGTGGTGGAATTTCAGAATCGTCTTAAGCTCATTGAAGAGCAATTAATTCAGTTAATGGCTCGCTGGGAAGATCTCTTAAAGCGATCTGATCCCAGCTAATTTCGAATCATGATCTGCTGAGGTATAGCGCGCTCAAAACAAGCCCGCTACTTGCTAGCCCCATCAAAATAATACTCAAGCGGTTTCTAGCATTTTTTTGAGTAAAGTCATATTGAAATTTTTCGGATTCAATATGGGAAAATGGGGCACCCATCGTCTCAAGGGCTCGCTCAACGCTGTCAATCATTTCAGCGGGGCCGCAAACATAAAAACGCGTTTGTTTGATATTTAATTTCCCAGAACCGTAAGAATGAAGGACTTTTTCTAGGGTTATTACATCTAAGACTCCAGAAATGCCAGTCCACTGATTATTCGGCTCACTAATGATGGGCGTAATTCTCAAATTTTTAAAAGATGTCAGATTAATCATTTTTTCAAGATCAAGCATCTGTTCTTGAATTCTATTTCCGTAGATGATGTGAATCTCTTTTTCTAATAAAGCCAGATTGTTAGTTGCTTCTATGCTTCTCAGCAAACTGATGATAGGAGCAATTCCGACACCACCTGCAATCATGACAATTTTGTTTGGATGACTATCTAAAGAGCTTTTCCCAAAATTGCCGTAAGGGGCATCAAGGTAAGCTAAAGCACCTGGCTTTAGATTCTTAATTTGGCTGGTGAAGTCTCCAACATCTTTAATGAGAAATTGAATGGTTTGCTGATCTTGACAATTGCCGGGCGCAGAGCTGATTGAAAATGGATTCTCAAATAGAGGAAGGCTATTGTTTAACTTTAGCCAGGCAAATTGACCAGCTTCATATTTGAAATACCTATTTCTTTTGGAGTGGATACTCAATTCAAAAATTCTATGAGCCACCTCTTTGACTGAGTTGACTTCGTAAGCATTGAGTTTTTGAATAAATGGACGTGCAATATAGACCCAAGCCAAGCTCAGTAGCGCAATGCCTAAGCTAACTTGCCAATACCTCAACATCGCAGTTTCTTGTGAAAATCTGCCTGCATGGGTCGTATGGTGAAACCCCAGCAACACAATAAGAACAGACATAACTGCATGGCTCAAGCGCCATTGTTCGTATTTGATTTCAGAGCCGTGGCGTGTAATAGCTAATCCTATTAAAACCACTAGTGCTGCCAGTGCTAAAAAGCCACTGAGTGCGGATGTGGCATCAAGACCAAGATGACTAGCGCTAGGAGCTAAATTCGTGAATGAGGGCGTTGTCGGTAGTGTGTATAGGAGTGGGTGTGCAACTAAAAATACGGCAGCTGTTCGAGCGATTAATTGATGGGCTTGTAAAATCCAATCAACCCCAAGTAGTTTTGAGAGGCTGCGAATTCTTCCGCTGATCAAAAATTCAAGCAGGATAATATTAAAACCCAAGATAGCTAAGCTAGATGACAATTGATCTAGGAATGGGCGAACCGGAAGAGATAGTTTGATAACAATTCCCAGGGGAATTAATACAATACTTAGATATATGAGTAGGCTTGTTAGGCCAATAAGACTGAATTTCATATTCCCATTATGATTCTTTAAATAGGTAATTTGTATTACTTATGTAATTTAATTAACTAAACTTATTTGAGAGCAATATGCGAACCTTTTTATCTGCGCCACCTGTATCAGCATTTGCAATGGTGATGGGTTTATCAGGGCTTTCATTGGCTTGGACAAAATTTTCTCATGTTGTTCAATTAAGTTATGCCCAACACTTTGCGCTCGTATTTGGTTTATTGGCTTTATTTGTTTTTATTGTCTTAGCACTTGGCTTAATTAGAAAACAAATTGAAACCCCTGAAGTATTAAGTGAGGAGTGGGGGCATCCAGTTAAATCTTCTTTTTTTGGGGCTATTTCTGTAGGCATTTGTTTGTTATCTGCTGTCGTGTATACCTACTCCCCGACGGTTGCTGAGTTTGTTTGGATATTTGGAGCTTTACTTCATCTATTAGTAATGCTCGCCGTATTGAATGCTTGGGTCCATAGAGATACGATGCAAGCATCCCAAGCTTGCCCAGTTTGGTTTATTCCTGCGGTGGGTAATGTGGTGATCCCTTTGGGTGGAGTGAAGTTGGGATACATCGAAATTTCTTGGTTCTTTTTTGGCGTTGGTCTAATTTTTTGGTTAGTCTTATTATCTCTGGTGATGTATCGCCTCATGTTTGTTCAACCAGCTTTACCTGATCGCTTGAAGCCAACAATGGCTATTTTCTTGGCACCACCAACACTTGCTTTTTCAGCTTGGATCGCTCTAACTTCTCAAAATGGATCTGAACCGTTAGATCCAACTGGACACCTTTTGATTGCTATTGGATTTTTCTTTGCCTTTTTCTTAATCACGCAATTTAAGAAGTTTGCTAAGTTGCCGTTTTTTATGTCTTGGTGGGCTTACTCTTTTCCATCTGCATCTTTCACGATAGCCGCTTTTAATTACGCGCTATTTACTCCCGAAAGTATCTATGTTGCCTATGCCTCTTTGGTATTCACCACAGTATTGATTTTGGGACTATTTATTAGAACCTTGATGGCAATTCACATGAGAGATCCTCACTGGGTGGATTGATTCCTTCTGCCATCAACAACTGCCGTTTTAGTAGAGCTCCGTTTCCGCTGCTGTATCCGCCCAGAGTGCCGTCTGACTTGATGACCCTGTGGCATGGAATAAAAATACAAATAGGGTTGGCGCCAATGGCGTTGGCAACAGCGCGAACACTCTGTGGTTTCCCAATGGTGTTTGCTATTTCTTGGTATGTTTTTAAAGTGCCATGGGGTATTTTTAGTAATGCGTTCCATACTTCTTTTTGGAATGCAGTCCCCTGAGGATTGAAAGTAAAAGCACTTGGATTGTCAAATAAACAATCCGCAATTTTTTGACTCTCCGGATCTGCTATGGGGATACTTGGTATTGGAAAGCGTTTACCACCTAAAAACTCTAATCTAAATACCTCGTTATTTTTATATTCAATAATTGCCCATCCCCAAGGAGTTTGACAATTTCCTGAGTCCATCCTACTAAGGGTTTGAGGAGGCAGTAAAGTTTTTTTCATGTGCTTGAGGAAGTTTAATTGTCCCTCTATACAAAGTAGTTATTTGTTGAGAATTATTCTCATGTAATATCTTAGATGAATTTTCACTCATCTAGCACAAGCCAGCCATTCTCTCCTTTAGCAAGCCAGTGCCTATTTTTATAGGAGGGCGTATGTGCAGTCAGGTAAATGATATCCGTCAAAGCTTTGCTTCTTTAAGGTTGGATAAGAAGCTTAGACATCGAGAGATTGCCCACTTTTTACAAATAACAGAAGCGGAGTTGGTGGACGCGCACGTTGGGGTCTCAAAGCTAGCCTCAATAAAAGCATCACCCCATTTGGCAAGAGCTATTCGTTTAAAAAAACCATGGCACGAAATTTTAGGTGCTCTCGAAGGCCTTGGCGAAGTATTAGCTCTAACTAGGAACGAATTTGCTGTTCATGAAAAAGTTGGGGTCTACAACCAAGTTTCTTTACAGGGCGATGTGGGTCTAGTTCATGGTGACCTCGACCTTCGACTTTTCTATCGTCATTGGGAGTTTGCTTATATTTTTGAGGAAGGTAAGGGTAATTCCTTGCAGCGAAGTATTCAGTTCTTTGATGAGAGCGGGATGGCCGTTCACAAAATATTTCTATCAACAGACAGTAATCATTTTCACTTAGATGAGTTGGCAGAGATGTTTGCTGACTCTAATCAAGATTCTGGAATTCTGGTTCAGGATAAATCTCACGTTTTACCAGGGTCCCAGTTTGAACTTCCCGCCGATTTTTCTTTAGATAACTTCAGGAATGATTGGTCTGAGCTTCAAGATACGCATGAGTTTTTTGATTTATTAAAAAATTATCAATTAACAAGATTGCAAGCTATTCAGCAAATTGGGCGCCATTATGCTGAGCCTTTGACTGGGGCATCACTAAAAGCTGTTTTTAGTGATGCTCAACAATTTGAAGTGCCTGTCATGATATTTGTCGGTAATCGTGGGGTTATCCAAATTCATACAGGTCTTATTCATAAAGTTCTTGAGGCAAAGGCATGGTTCAATATTCTTGACCCGGGGTTTAACTTGCATCTTGATTTGGAAAAAATTGATCATATTTGGTTGGTTAGAAAACCTAGTCAAGACGGTGTCATTACTTCTATGGAATTGCTCGATCAGTATGGTGAAATGATTGCTTTAGTTTTTGGTGAGAGGAAGCCCGGTGATCCTGAGTTGGCTTCTTGGAGAAGTCTCTTGGAGGGTGTTCTTGAGGATCAGGTTAACCAAGAATTAAGCATGGCGGACTGAATTGCTTAGTAAACAAGCAATTTATTGCTAATAAGCATAAAATGGAGGCACTGATATGCGTATATCGGGGCCGACATGGTTTCGACGTGGATTGCAAAGCATTGAGGGCATACCGAGGACCCGTCATCTCGTAAAACAATGGGAATGT
>JBEGTH010000002.1:0-86759 GCA_041179505.1 Pseudomonadota bacterium
GTCTATGAATGGCTTGATTAAGATTGATGCCAATCTTATTCACCTCATAAATCATTGAACCCATCACTTTTTTATTTTTCCTACTGGGCTTTAATGCACCATCACGAATGAACTCACTCAAATTGGAGTATTCGTAATCTGCCATTATTTGTTTGATTTTTTCAAACTCATCATCAGTCAGTCGGACTTGAAGTCTTCTTGTTTTTATCATTTTTTTCTCCACTTCTATTCCAATGACAGCCATCTTGTGCTGACATTGAGTAACCTTGCTAAGGTTCTTAATTCAGTTAAGCAGAAAAAATTTAAAAATCAAGTTTTTGGCCCGTTCAAATATTTTTACTATTGTAAAAATCCCCTATGGGGTCTAGGCTTCGCATTGGTATTTATTCTTTTTATCTAAATTTGGGATTTATCTTATCTAGATATTTAGACTGCTGTTGCAGTACAGTGCTTTGCAATAGGATTAATCAAAACCTATCAAGACTAATCTTAAAAAGGTGCTATACCTGAAAACGTATAGCACCCCCCTTTACCCCAAGACCAATGGGTGGAAGATGCTATACATTTGAGGTGCTATACCCGTCAAATGTGGAGGTTAGTTCAAGATTTCCCTCTCTCTCTGGTTCAGGTGTCTTGTCACCCATTAGCACGGTCCAGATTCAGCTTCGCTTGCCAGTTTGCTAATCCCCACAACACTTAAGTTGCCCGCAGTTCTTTAAGCTGCCCTTTGTACTGGCTTAGGTCTATTGCTCTTGCTTTCTGTGTAATCGGCTATCCATTAGGAAGTAGTCAGTTTTAATTATTGCCGAGCCTCTACATTACACATATCAAGTAGACCAAGATCAAGAGCAATTGAAAAAATAATCATAATATTTGCTGCAAAAAAATCGTCAATTTGATAAAGTTTAGGGTACTTAAGAAAGAGATTCTAATAATGAACTTTAAATTTATAGATTTATTCGCAGGCATAGGTGGAATGAGAATAGCCTTTGAAAAAGCTGGAGGCGAATGCGTTTTGACCTGCGAAATAAATAAGGATGCTCTAACAACATATAAGGCTAATTATCAGCCAAATAACAATCACTCTTATTTTGAAGATATCCTCAAACTACAAATATCAAAAGTTCCTCAACACGATATTCTTGTTGCAGGATTTCCTTGCCAGCCATATAGCATAGCCGGCCTCAGAAAAGGACTTAAAGATGAGAGAGGTGGCGACATTTTTTTAGCCATTTTAAAAATTCTCAAAGAAAAAAAGCCTGCCGCTTTTCTCTTGGAGAATGTCAAAGGTATGCTCAACCACGATAAAGGGGAAACTTTTAAATTTATGGTTGAATCATTAGCCAATTGTGGATATACCGTTCAATACAAAGTGCTTAATAGCATGACACATGCTGATGTTCCCCAAAACAGAGAGAGGGTTTTTATTGTGGGCTTTAAAAACCCCAAAAATGCGGCGAATTTCGAATACCCCAAAGAAATTCCCCTTAAAAAAACCATTCACGATTGTTTAGAAAAAACAAAAGTTGCTGATAACTTTTATTACACAAATCGCTATGACTGCTATAAAGAAATATCCCAATCTGTTAAATCTAGGGATACCATTTATCAGTGGAGACGACAATATGTCAGAGAAAACAAAAGTAAGGCTTGCCCAACATTAACAGCCAATATGGGATCGGGTGGGCATAATGTTCCTTTAATTTTGGACGAGTACGGAATTAGGAAACTCACACCAAGAGAAACAGCTAACTTTCAAGGCTTTCCTAAATCCTTTGCTCTACCCAAAATAGCCAATAGTAAGCTTTATCACCAATTCGGCAACAGTGTTACTGTTCCCCTAATTACTAAAATTGCCCAACAAATATGTAAGGCTTTAAAAAATGAAAACTAATAAATTTGAATTTGACCTTCAAATTTATGAAAACCTTTTAAAGGCTGTAGCCTCTATGTCACGACTTTATAGTGACAATAACAAAGCTTTTATACATCCAAGATTTGTAGAAAAACTTTATGCTCACGCCTCTGGGGCAAAAGATTTATCTAGAAGAGATATGTCTTTTGATGCCTTACTAGCCCCAAATATAGGTGTTGGAGTAAAAACTTTTATTGCTGAAAATATTTCAATCGGAAAATCAGAGAAAGTTGCCGAATTTACTAGACTTGCATCGCTTGGCGAGTTTGATGGACTAGACCACGAAGGTAAAGCCTTAAAATCAGCCCAATTAAGAAACAGCCGAGTTAGCTCAGATGCTAACGAATATTCAATTGATATTGATAAATCAATTTATCACTGCCTCGTAAGAACGAATGGTGGAGCAATCATTCATGAAGAACCATATCAATTAATTGACACGAATAACATTAAACCAACTGATAGCAGAGGTTCTGAAATAAGCAAATTTCAAATTGACGGAACTGGGCATACATACTTTAGCGATGGAAACTCAAATTACTGCTACAACAAAGCAAAAAATGTACTTTATAAAAAATTTGAATTAAATCACCATAAAAATTCGGAATTAATTCCACTTCTAATTCTTGATGATATTTTAGAAAAAATACTTTCCTGGGCTAATTTAGAACAGCAACATCCAAAAAAAATTCTTCTGCCAATCGTAGAAGAGTCAAACACTAACCAAAATTTTGTTGTCCTACCTCTATACAAAACTAGCACGAAAGAAGTACAGGAAAAATCAGGGATTAATCAATGGAATGCCGGTGGTCGTGAGAGAAAATTTGGGGAGTCTTACATTCCAATTCCACAAATAATTCACAAAAAATATCCGAATTTTTTTCCACCCAGCAATCAAAAATTTAAAATCAAATTGCCTAACGATAAGATTATTTCAGCAAAGGTATGTCAGCAAAATAATAAAGCTTTAATGTCCGACCCAAATACAGATCTATGCGACTGGCTTTATAAAATAATAGACCTTACTGACTTAGCCATCCAACAGAGATTTTTAAACAAAAAACCCTATAAGTATGATGACTTAAAAAAGGTTGGGAAAGACTCGGTAAGAGTTACCAAAGTAGAAAATCAAGACCACCAGTATGAAATTGAATCCATGGATTTAGATTCATATGAGCTATTTATTGCAGATAGTTATGAAGAAAAATTATCTTATGATGATATTGAAACAAATTAAGAAAAATTACTCCGGAAATTACTGACCACTGTAACGTCGCTCTCTGCGAAGAAACGCCTTCAAACCGCCCTCAAGAGCCAACAAATGCTCTCTATTTTTTAAGTTTTCTATGGTTGTTTCAATGCTGTTAGACACATTTTCCCCATTCATGAAAAGGCAATGAACTAACTCAGAATCCCCATTTACAACCAAATTTGCATTATGGGTAGCAAAAATAATCTGTCGATGATTTTTCCTAACCTTAATTAAATCAACCAAATATTTTGCAATTAAAGAGCTGTCTAAATGAGCCTCTGGCTCGTCAATAACTATTGGCGTATTGCCAAGCAAAATTAAAACCACAATTACTGCTGTACATCTTTGGCCGAAAGAAGAATCTTGAATTGATTTACCGTCATACAAGATACGAATATTCCAAAAATGATCTACGTCCCTCACTAATGTCTCAACATCAAGCTTTAAAAGATCATAATTAATCTTTTCACCGTAATAATCTCTCAGGGACTTTGCCACCACAGACTGATCCTCTTCAGAGATGCTCAATAAAAACTTCTGCTGATCTCCAAGCGCTAAAAAATTTACTCTTGACAACTTATCTTTCACAAAATCAGTCCGCTGTGATCTACCATCTTTTGAGCTAATTGATTTTGCAATCAATTCAATTACGGATTCATTAAAACTATCTTCATCAAATTCATAACGTAGCTCAATTGCCTTCACATCTTCACTTTGAGAACTTAAACTGATATTGATGGGTGTCAATAGATTGCTTATTAACGATGTATATCTACTAACAACACTGCGGTTGTTACTGAATTTCTCAAGCTTCCCCTTTAAGCCATCAATTTTTTTACTAAGAGCAGGTATTTCCCTCTCCAAAACTGCAATTCTTCCAGCGGCTCTACTCACATCACCAAGATTTTCTGAGGAAAGGCCTCTTGATTTTAAATATTCGCTCAATCCATCACGTGCAATGTCAATATCTGTCTGAATTTTACTAATACTTACATCAGAAGCCTTTAGCGCTGGGTCATCCTGAGCCTGCACTGTCAATTTTTTAACACCCTCAACAATCAACTGAATTTGCTTCGCATAAGGATTATCTTGTTCCTTCAACTCATCTTCCTCAAGCCAGTACTCATCAACAAAATCATTAATTGACTCAAACAAATCTTGAAGTTGCTTCTTGCTAGCTAATAGGTTCTGAAGCTTTGCGTTTAAAACATTTAAATTGTCATTGATTTTCTTATATTCAACACTCTGAAACGAGTCAACAACTCCCTTTTGAGTCACTAACTCTGACTGACTTATTTCCAGTTGCTCTTTGAAATCATTCTCTGTTTTTAGAATCTCTTTATGTGTTTTGATACTTTCTCGCGATGAACTTAAGGCTAACTGTATTTCTTCAAATTCATTACTATTGTCTAACTTTTTTAGCCTAGCTAATATAGCAGCCGTTAACCTTCTATGATCGGCGGCAAACTGTTCAATCTCATTTTGTTGCAAAAATTCCACAACCCCCGCCTCAGATATTCCGCTAACCTCAACACACTCTCTAATATTTGCATTCGCAGGAGTTAATCTTTTTCCTTTAAAAAATTCAGAATTACCTGGATTTAATTTTTCACTCATCAAATGCAACAAAGTGCTCTTTCCGACCCCCCTGCCACCTACCAAGCAAGTCAAATATGGGCTAAATGAAAACTCATGCACCCCCCTATAACAGAAATACTCAGCAATATTTTCTCGTTCAAGCTTAGTATCTAATGGGAAATTTAATTGAACCTTTTTTATTTGATAGATTGGTTCTAATGGTGGCAATAACGATATTGACACCCTAGACCCATATTCAAATATTGCTTGCCGCAACCCTTCAAATGTGGGCTCAGACTTTATCCATGTAAAGCACTTTCCAATCCTATCTTTTTCCTTTGAATCAGGAAAATAATGAGCATCGCTGCAATCTAATAAATTATTATTTACCTTGGATGCCGTCAACACATCTCTTGCATCTTTACATTTAATATCACTTTCAGCCGACATAAAAACTAAATCTGCACTATTGATAATGTTCTTCTTATCAGCTATTGCCTGATCATTCCACTTCACATCAGCCCATTCGGTTTTTCCAACCGCTGTCACCACCCTATCTAAAAATGTGGGGGAGCCTAATATTTCTTGTACATCATTAAGACTTAGGCATAAATTATTAAAGCCTTCCACCAAAGGAGATTTATAGTTTTTCTTCTCTTCGTCAGGAACACTATTGATGATCATTTGACCAAGCTCTTCTACGCTCTTTCGAGTAGGAACAGCCGACCATAAACCACTGCTTTTGAATCCATCATATTGTGGTGTTAATCTGTACTTACTACATAGAGCGGCCAAAAATTGACTTTCTATAACTTCCGCATCAATCTGATTTGAAAAAATAATATGGTAATTAACACGACTTAAATGTGAGTTACTTCCACCAAACTTATCAAGACGCAATTCAATTACAGGGAGTATTAAATCAATATTTGCTAACCTCCCCTTTTTCTTTTCTTCAACTACTTTTTTGTACCCATCCAAAAATATGTAGTCATTTATTCCAATGACCTTGAATTCGTTTGGCAACTCCTCTAATGCACAAATAAATTTTTCCCACACATCTTCGCCTGCATATTGATTGACAATTGATAAAGGGGTATGGATATGTAAATCCCATTTAGACCAAGATGAGCTGCTCATTTTTACCTTTTATATGCTAATTGTTAATAATAGTATTCGTATTTAAGTGAATCAACCCCCACCTAAACAAAACTCCAGACTACCGAACTATTGCAGAAAAGTTGCATCTCCATAACCAAGCATTAGTTAACTTTGAAAAATGGCATATATTTTGATAATTCATTTCTTGACTCTTGAGTTTACAGGGGCTACAGACTGTCTACTCGCATTTGCTACACCTCTAATTATTTTTCTATTCTTATCACGATAAAGGTCATCTAACTCCTTTTTATCAACCTTAAATTGATATTGAGAAAAATCTATCCCAAAATCTAAGTCATCTAACTTTTGCTTGAGATATTCAATCCCAAAATTACCTGAGTAGACCCTCTCAGTAACATCATCAACCATTGAATGCCCCAAGATGGTTTTACGAAGTGCCAAGTCATAGCCAGCATCTTTCATAGCATTACCAATATTTTTTCTCAAACTGTGGAAACATTTATCTGCCCCATCTTTTAGAGGCAACACTTTTTTATGCTCGGTAAAGTTATAACTGAGGTTCTTTCCATATCCTGCTTTAGTTCTAATGATGTATGGATATAGCAGGTATTGGTCGCTGAAATTTGTTTTCACATATTCCAAATATTCTAAAAAATTAGTTTTCAAAACGTGTTTTGAAATTGGCAAAATTCTTTTTGATGAAGCATTCTTTAACTTCTTATCTGGGCTATTCTCATTGATATCAATAACCCATACACCATTAACTTGATAGACATCACTTAAATGGAGTTGACTCACCTCGCCCTCTCGCAAACCCATTGTCAAAGCAATAATTGGAGAATAGAAATAATCAGGCTTTACAAACCTTTTGGTGTAACCATCTAACTCAAAAACTGACTGCAACTCTTCTTTTGTGAATGGCAGATAACTATCAGCCACATTAGCCAACTGTGACTTTTTAACCAAGTTCATATTGGCAAATGGATTGTCAAACTGATATCTCTCAATTTGAATAGCATAGTCAAAAAAGCCTTTAACCACCTTAGTAAAGCCATCAACAGTCAATGGACTCTTCTTAATTTCCATTAAATGCTCTCTGTAATCAACAGCAAATGGCTTACGGATATCACCAATATAAATTTTTCCTTTTCCCAAGCAATAGGCGAGGAAATCTTCCACTTTGGGGTAGTAACCAGATTTTGTGTTCTCAGCTAGGGTTTTGGATGTGGCTTTTTTGTAGCCCTTGAATAAGTCATCTAAGCGATATTGCCCAACAGTTGGGACTTGAGGTTGAAATGATTGAGATGGTTGCGATGACCTAAATACACCAATAGCATCCACACCACTTAGCATTTGCTTCTGGTGGCTCTCGTATGCCTCTTTTTCTTCTGGTTTTGAAAGGTCAAAATCAACAGATAGCCCACTCGGATATTTGACAGTCAATTTTTTAAAATCACCACCACTCATTTGCTGTACCCAATACTCAAAATCTAAATTAATGCGAAAAGCCAGAACAGCTGCCTCTCGGATGTCTTTTGTTTTCAAACTAACGACTAGTTTAGTCGGTTGGTTAGGCTTCTGAAGATGTTTTGGGATAAACAGGCGAATATAGAAGACACCAGTTGATTTTCTGTAGGTTCTAGGTAGGTTTAGCACGTTTCAAGCCCATTGTTAGGCTAGAAGTGCTACCCTTGGTGCTACCGTGGTAAAACCCACACCCTCTGTAACTTATTGATTTTATTGAGGTAAATAGGTATTTGGGGTGGCTGATGGGGCTCGAACCCACGACAACAGGAATCACAATCCTGGACTCTACCAACTGAGCTACAGCCACCGTAGAGAAAAAAGATTATAACTCGTCTGAGCCATCTTGTTCAACATACAACCGTAATTCTTTATTGGCATCTTCAAAAAAGGCTCTCACATCCCCTTCTGTCTTGACTGCCCCTAATTGGCGGTAATCAGATAACTTTCTTCGCCAATGCTTAGACCCACCTTTACCATGGGCTAAACCCAGAATATGTCGCGTAATGGCTGCCAAATGAAAAGGTTCATTTTTAGACTCACATATTTTGAGCCATTGATTGCACTGCAGAATCAACTCTTCAGTAATGCGATTCCATTGATCAATGCCAAAGAAGTGTCCAAATGCTTCACCATCTGTCTCTAACATTTCATCCCAATCAAGCATGATGCCTGGCGTATGGTACGCAGCACGGCCAATCATGAAACCATCAAAATCATGCCAATATCTTGCAATATCACCGTTAGTCTCTAAACCGCCATTAAGAAGAACCTGAAGTTTAGGGAAATGCTTTTTAGCATCTAAACGCAGTTGTTTAGCCACCTCATACTGCAATGGGGGAATAGTTCTATTTTCTTTGGGTGATAGGCCTTTTAAAATAGCATTGCGGGCGTGAATAGTGACCTGACTTGCCCCAGCTTCAGCCACCTTGCAAATGAAATCTAAGGTGAATTGATAATCATGTTGATTACCCTGAACATCCATCTCATTCAATCCAATACGATGTTTGACAGAAACTGGGATATCGACAGCATCCACCATAGCCTTCACGCAATCAGCAACCAAATCAGGTTCAGCCATTAAACAAGCTCCAAAGGAGCCTCGCTGAACCCTCTCAGATGGGCAACCACAATTCAAATCAATTTCATCGTAACCCCATTGTTTGGCCAACTTAGCAGAACTTGCCAAGTCTAGCGCCTCACTTCCACCCAGTTGAAGAACAACGGGATGTTGAATCTCATCAAAATCTAAATGGCGCGGAACATCACCATGTATTAATGCGCCTGTTGTCACCATCTCACTGTAGAGAACGGTTTTTTTTGTCAGGCTGCGATGAAATGTCCTGCACTGACGATCCGTCCAATCCATCATCGGAGCAACAGCGAGGCGCTTAATATTTTCTGACATGGTGCAATTTTATAGATGAAGTACTTGTTGGCTAGAAAAATAATGTTCAAGCCCAGTTATAGGGTCTTTGAATTTCAGCTCTTTGGCCAATAATTGCAATGGCTTACTGAAATCATGCCCCGTCTTTACGTGGGCTTGCAACTGAGGGTAAATGAGGTCGTTTTTAATGGGTATACCTAAGGCACTCATATGTACCCTTAATTGATGCTTTTTTCCGCTACCCAACTGCAATTGATATTTGGCCCACGAATCTTTAACCTCCATTAAGTGAATAACGGTATCGGAGTTAGCTTCCCCAGCAACTTCATGCATCTGAATAAAGACATCAGACTCTTCCAATCTACTTTGATAATGAATTGGAAATTGATTACTCAAGTTATCAGAATGAGGCGCAATCGCTTCGTAAAACTTTTGAACAGCACGCTCTCTAAATAAGGCTTGATAAAGATTTCTGTCGACCACGTTTTTTGAGAAAGCAACTAAACCGGCAGTTTCACGATCAATTCGATGAATCGGGCTCAGATCCCAAATGCCCGTTTTATTTTTCAAACGGACTAAGAGAGTTTCTTGTAAATAATGACCGCCCGGAGTAACTGGCAAAAAATGAGGCTTATCAGCAATCAACAAATGATCATCTTGATAAATGATAGTCTCCTCAAAAGGAATAGGCTCCTCATGATCAACCTGTCTGTAATAGTAAATATAAGAGTTTGCGGAATAAGCAGTCACAGACGATAAAGGCCTTCCCTCTTGATCTAAAACTAAAGACTGCTCCATACGTGCAAGCCATTCTTCTTTAGAAATACTAGGAAAGCGATCCGCTAGAAAATCAATGACGTAGACATAGGTCTTATCAGTATTTCCTAAAAATACTTTACTGGGACTGATGCCGCTCTTGATATCCATATGCATTAATTGTAAGCAGTTTTCAAAGCTCATAAAACTATAAAGCCGCAACGATGAAGTAGCGGCTTTATAGAGTTTGCTTAACTATTACTACTTAAGCAGCAGTCTCACGACTTGCCTTCTTACGCTCATGCTCTTTCAAGTAGCGCTTACGAATACGAATGCTCTTTGGCGTTACTTCCACCAATTCATCTTCAGCAATAAATTCAACTGCATATTCCAAAGACATTTGGATTGCTGGAACAAGACGCACAGCTTCATCAGTACCTGAGGCACGAACGTTCGTTAATTGTTTACCTTTAATCGGGTTAACAATAAGGTCATTGTCACGACTATGGATACCAATCACCATACCTTCATACAAGGCATCGCCAGGAACAACAAACATACGACCACGATCTTGCAATTTCCACAATGCGTAAGCTACCGCTTCGCCATCATCTTGAGAAATCAATACGCCGTTATGACGCTCGCCAACCATACCGTCTTTCATTGGGCCGTAAGCATCAAATGTGTGGCTCATCAAACCAGTACCACGAGTCATCGTCAAGAAATCGCCTTGGAAACCAATCAAGCCACGAGCAGGAATTCTGTACTCAAGACGTGTACGACCCTTACCGTCAGAAACCATATCTTGCAACTCACCCTTACGTTTACCCAACTCTTCCATCACGCCACCTTGAGTTGTATCTTCAACGTCAACCGTTAAGTTCTCAAATGGCTCCATCTTCACGCCGTTTTCTTCATGGAACACAACGCGCGGACGAGAAACAGCTAATTCGTAACCTTCACGACGCATATTCTCAATCAAGATAGTTAAATGCAATTCACCACGACCTGACACTTCAAATACAGTGTCATCATCAGTGTCATTAACACGTAAAGCCATATTTGACTTTAATTCACGTTGCAAGCGATCACGAATCTGACGGCTTGTAATGAACTTACCTTCACGTCCAGCCAATGGGCTAGTGTTCACCATGAAGTTCATTGTCAAAGTTGGCTCATCTACTTTTAGCATTGGCAATGGATCAACTTTATCTGTTGAACAAACTGTTGTACCAATCGCTAAATCTTCAATACCGTTGATCAAAACAATATCGCCTGAAGCAGCTTGATCAACTTGAACGCGCTCTAAACCTTGGAATTTCAATACTTGGTTAACACGACCGTTGAATGGTGTGCCATCAGGGCCATTTTGACAAATAACTGATTGACCTGCTTTAACAGTACCACGGCTAATACGGCCTACACCAATTTTGCCGACATAACTGTTGTAGTCAATCGATGAAATTTGGAACTGCAAAGGACCGTCTGGATCTTCATCACGAATCGGAACATATTTCAATACTGTTTCGAACAATGGCGCCATTGTTCCTTCGCGAACTTCTGGTGTTAAACCAGCATAACCACTCAAACCAGAAGCGTAAACAACTGGGAAGTCTAACTGCTCTTCTGTAGCACCTAATTTGTCAAAAAGTTCAAATGTTGCATTAACAACATAATCAATACGAGCACCTGGACGGTCTACTTTGTTAACTACCACGATTGGCTTCAAACCAAGCGCCAAAGCTTTTTTAGTAACGAAACGTGTTTGCGGCATTGGGCCTTCAACCGCATCAACTAATAACAATACGCCGTCAACCATCGATAGCACACGCTCCACTTCACCACCGAAGTCGGCGTGTCCTGGGGTATCAACGATGTTGATATGTGTACCTTCGTATTCAACTGCACAGTTTTTAGACAAGATCGTGATACCACGTTCTTTTTCAATATCGTTTGAGTCCATCACGCGCTCAGCAACCTGTTGGTTGTCACGGAATGTACCTGACTGACGTAATAGTTGGTCAACCAAAGTAGTCTTACCATGGTCAACGTGGGCAATGATGGCGATATTTCTTAACGCGCGAATATTACTCATAGTTCTGCTTTCACTTTTATCAATTAGTTAAATTCGTTACTGCTACTACTTGAGCCATCAAACGACGTGGATGCAACACACCCTTACGCCAATCAGCTGTACCCATAAAATTACATGACTCTATCGAGCC
Organism: Pseudomonadota bacterium; assembly: GCA_041179505.1. GTDB lineage: Bacteria > Pseudomonadota > Gammaproteobacteria > Burkholderiales > Burkholderiaceae > Polynucleobacter. The sequence goes on from JBEGTH010000002.1 coordinate 11,760, forward strand.
ACGATAAATCCTCATCAATTCTTCATCACTACCCTGCTTGCTCACTGGCACCCTTTGACCCAAGCGCAAACGATCAGCCTCTTCATTGGATAGCTCTAATGAATTGAGCTCTTGCACCAAAGCATCTACTGGCAACAAATAAGCTGCCTGCGCTACTTCGTTATTAGCTTCTTCTTTAACTCTATCTAAGGTCACACCTTTATTTAGAGTTAAATGTCCTACTTTTTCACGACGCAAACCAATTAAGTGCGCACCGCAAGCTAAATATTCCCCGATATCTTCTGCCAAAGTTCTGACATAAGTACCTTTACTACAAGCCACTTCTAACTGAGCTATCGGCCATTCAACCGATACCCACTTCAGCGAATAAATAGTGACCTGACGAGCTTCACGCTCCAAAGTTTCACCTGCCCGCGCATACTCATATAGAGGCTTACCATCGCGCTTTAAAGCTGAATACATCGGTGGCACTTGTTTAATCACACCGGTAAACTTCTTCAAGACTTCATCTAACTTTGTTTCTAACTGAACTTTGTCAGTAACATCAAAATTAGCTTCTCGTGTTTCAATCACTTCACCTTCAGCATCGCCAGTCGTTGTTTTCTGACCAAACTTAATAGTTGCCAAGTAAGTCTTATCTGCATCTAGCAAGTCTTGCGAATACTTTGTTGCTTCTCCTAAACAAACAGGCAATAAACCAGTCGCCATAGGATCTAATGTTCCTGTATGCCCTGCTTTCTCAGCATGGAATACTCTTTTCACAATAGTCACCGCTGTTTGCGAACTGATTCCTTCTGGTTTATCCAGAAGAATCACCCCATGAACACCTTGGGGTATCACTTAAGCCTTATCACTATCTTGAAGTGCTTGATCAATCAACCTTGACATCTCAACACCACGAGCCACAGACTCATCATGATGAAAATGCAATGTTGGAACTGTGTGGATATGTAATCTCTTAAATAACAAAGAATGCAAATAACCTGCTTTTTCTCTCAGAGCAGCCAAGGCATATTCCGGTTCAGCACCCAAAACCGTGAAGAAGACTTTAGCGTGAGCCATATCCGTTGTTAATTCAACAGCCTGCAAAGTAATTAAACCTGCTTTAGGATCACGCACTTCACGAGGAATGAGTTCAGCCAGATCCCTTTGGATCTGGTCAGCCACACGTTGATTGCGATGATTCTTAACTGGCATGTCTTTTAACTTTATTAAAGCAAGTAATTAAAGTGTTCTTGCCACTTCAGTCACTTCAAAGATCTCTAACTGATCGCCTTCGAAAATGTCGTTGTAGTTTTTAAGTGATAAACCGCACTCAAAACCACCCTTCACTTCTTTAACGTCATCTTTGTAGCGCTTCAATGAATCTAGCTCGCCAGTCCAAACAACCACGTTATTTCGCAACAAGCGGGCACGTGATGAACGTTTAACGACACCTTCAAGAACCATACAACCAGCGATAGAACCAACTTTAGAAACTTGGATCACTTGACGAATCTCAACTAGACCAGTGATTTCTTCTTTCTTCTCTGGCGTCAACATGCCACTCATCGCAGCTTTCACTTCATCAACAGCGTCGTAGATGATGTTGTAATAACGAATATCTACGCCGTTAGCTTCAGCTAATTTGCGAGCCAATGCATCAGCACGTGAGTTAAATCCAATCACAACAGCTTTTGAGGCTACCGCTAAGTTAATGTCTGTTTCACTGATACCACCCACTGCAGCATGAACGATTTGAACCTTCACTTCTGGAGTAGATAACTTCAATAGTGATTGAGCTAAAGCTTCTTGTGAACCCTGTACGTCAGCTTTAATAATGATCGGCAAATATCTTGCCTCAACACTACCCTCACCCATGTTCTCAAACATATTTTCAAGTTTGACAGCCTGTTGTTTAGCTAACTTCACGTCACGGAACTTACCTTGACGGAATAGAGCAATTTCACGTGCTTTACGCTCATCTGCCACGGCAATAACATCTTCACCAGCTGCAGGAACTTCTGATAAACCTTGAATCTCAACTGGAATAGATGGGCCAGCTTCATTACATGGCTTACCGTTCTCATCCAACATCGCACGAACGCGACCGAATGATGAACCAGCCAAAATCATGTCGCCACGACGCAAAGTACCTGATTGAACAAGAATCGTTGCAACAGGACCCTTACCTTTATCCAAACGGGCTTCAATTACTAAGCCCTTAGCAGCAGCTTCTCTTGGAGCCTTTAACTCAAGAACTTCTGCTTGCAACAGAACGTTTTCTAGAAGCTCATCAATACCTGTACCCGCCTTCGCTGATACTGGAATAAATGGGGCATCGCCACCGTATTCCTCAGGTACAACACCTTCAGCTACCAACTCTTGCTTAACGCGCTCTGGGTTCGCTTCTGGTTTGTCAATTTTGTTGATTGCAACAACCAAAGGTACGCCTGCTGCTTTCGCATGAGCAATCGCTTCTTTAGTTTGTGGCATCACGCCGTCGTCGGCTGCTACCACCAAAATAACAATGTCAGTTGCCTGAGCACCGCGGGCACGCATCGCTGTAAAAGCTTCGTGACCTGGGGTGTCTAGGAAAGTGATCATGCCACGTGGAGTTTCAACGTGATAAGCACCAATGTGCTGAGTGATGCCACCCGCCTCACCTGATGCTACTTTTGCACGACGAATCGAATCCAATAATGATGTCTTACCGTGGTCAACGTGACCCATCACAGTAACAACTGGAGGTCTAGCTAACAACTCAGCATCATGATCATCAGTTGTCAAATCTGTATCTGGATCATCCAACTTAGCAGCAAATGCTTTATGGCCCATTTCTTCAACAATGATCATTGCTGTGTCTTGATCAAGCACTTGGTTAATGGTAACCATTTGGCCCATGCCCATTAATAGCTTGATCACCTCAGCAGCCTTAACTGACATCTTATGCGCTAACTCAGAAACAGTAATAGTTTCTGGAATATGAACATCACGAATAACAGGTTCAGTAGGCGCCACAAAGTTCGTTGGCACATCACTGGCTTGCTGTTGATGACGTTTTTTACCGCCACCAGAACGCCAGTTACCAGACCCACCGGTTGTATCTCCACGAGTCTTTAGGCCACCAGGACGCTTCTTACCATCTTCATTCCATGTTGATGATGATTCTGATGATTTGATTGTTTTTGTACCTGGCTTAACAACACCTGGTTTGTCTTTCTTTTTATCATCTGCACCTTCAGCCTTAACCGGCTTGTGCAGTGTTCCTTTTTTCTCTTCTTCAGGTGGCTTGGCTGCCTTCATCACTCGCGCTGGAGCACTCATCATTTCGCGAATAGCCAAAGCCTCAGCTTCAGCCTTAGCACGGCGCACACGAATATTTTCTAATTCGTCATCTCGTACTTTGGCAGCAGCAGCGTTATCTTCTTTTTCTTTTTTAGCAATGTTTGCTTTTTCTTGAACTTCTTCAGCACTTGCTTCAACTTCTTTTTTAACAACTTTTTCAGCTTCTGCTTTTGCAGCAGCTTTATCAGCCTCTTCGCGACTTTTGCGATCCATCTCAGCTTTCATATCAGCTTCTTGACGGGCTAATAATTCAGCTTGACGTTTGGCTTCTGCTTCACGCTTAGCTAACTCTGCATCATCCAAAATACTGGTGTTAGCTGTTGATTCCACAGCAACCGGTTGTTCAACCTTAGCAACTGGGGCTTCAACCTCCTCAGGAGCAGATTCATCACGCTTCACTAACACGCGCTTCTTACGAACTTCAACCTGAACAGTGCGAGTCTTGCCAGCAGAATCCGCTTGACGAATTTCTGTTGTTTCACGCTTAGTCAAAGTGATTTTTTTACGTGCACCAGCATCTGCACCATGCGCAACTTGCAAATGTTCCAACAACTTCGTTTTATCTTTTTCTGTTAGCTTATCTTCTGCTGCAGTTTTATTAATACCTGCAGCCTGAAGCTGCTCCAACAATGCTGCTGGAGTGCGCTTCAGTTCTTTTGCTAAATCTTCTACGGTCGTGGTCGCCATGCGAACCCCTTATGAATCAGTTAAACCAGTGAGCACGAGCTTTCATAATGAGAGCTTTTGCGTCTTCTTCGTTAATGCCAGTCATTTCGACTAACTCATCAACAGCCAATTCCGCTAGGTCATCACGGGTATGGACATTACCTTCTGCTAACTTTGCAACGAGGCTAGTTGTCATACCATCCAAGCTACGTAAGTCTTGCGATACTTCTTCAACAAGCTCTTCTTTTGCTAACTCCATCGTTAGCAAAGAATCACGTGCTCGAGTACGCAATTCATTGACGGTATCTTCATCAAATGCATCAATCTGCAACATCTCTGATAAAGGTACGTACGCAACTTCTTCTAAGCTATTAAAGCCTTCTTCAATCAAAATATCCGCAACCTCTTGGTCAACGTCTAATTTATCCATGAATACAGCACGAATCTTTTCAGACTCTTCTTCTGTTTTTTGAGCAGACTCTTCTGGAGTCATGATGTTGATGTGCCAGCCAGTTAATTCACTAGCTAAGCGAACGTTTTGACCGCTACGACCAATCGCAATAGCTAAGTTCTCTTCATCAACAACCACATCCATTGCATGCTTTTCTTCGTCAACTACGATTGACTGAACTTGGGCTGGAGCCAATGCGCCAATCACAAATTGAGCTGGATCTTCTGACCACAACACGATGTCAACTGCTTCGCCAGCAACTTCATTACGAACTGCTGTAACGCGTGTACCACGAACACCAACACAAGTACCAATTGGATCAATACGCTTGTCATGTGCAACAACAGCAATCTTTGCACGGATACCAGGATCACGAGCGGCGCCCTTGATCTCTAATAGGCCTTGCTCCATTTCTGGAACTTCATTCTCAAACAACTTAATCAAGAAATCAGGCGCTGTTCTTGATAATTCGATTTGTGGGCCGCGAGCTTCACGATCTACTTTCAATATAAATCCACGTACACGGTCGCCGCTACGAAGATTTTCTTTTGGAATCATTTGATCACGACGCAAAAGCGCTTCAACACGGCCAGATTCAACAATCAAGCCATTCTTGTCAGCACGCTTTACCGTACCTGTCATGACGTTTTCGCCACGCTCTAGGTAATCATTCAAAATTTGTTCGCGCTCAGCATCACGAATACGCTGCAAGATCACTTGCTTTGCTGTTTGTGCACCGATACGGCCAAATGCAACAGATTCAACTTGTTCTTCGATGTAATCACCGATTTCAATATCAGAGATCTGTTCTTTAGCTTCAAAAGAAAGAATTTCTTTATCTGGTTCTTGCAAACCAGCTTCGTCAGGCACCACTAACCAACGGCGAAATGTTTCATATTCGCCAGTATCGCGATCAATCGCAACACGCATATCAACATCTTCTTCATAGCGTTTTTTACTTGCAGAGGCCAAGGCCATCTCAAGCGCTTCAAATACGATATCTCTATCAACGTTCTTTTCACGTGCTAAAGCGTCAGCTAGCATGAGGACTTCACGACTCATGATTTTCTTCCTTTGAAATCAACGACGGGAACCAACCGAGTTTTATCAACCTCGGCCAGAGTAAATTCAAACATGGCTTCGCTACCATCTGGGTTTTTAATCAATAAGCCCAATTTGGCATCAACTGAATCAGCGTCTCCACTGATTAAGCCTTGCAAAACACCTACATAGTTCTTTCTGCCTGCATGGGCCACGCGCAATTTAACGTTAGCTTCCAATCCTGCAAAACGGATATGGTCAGCCACAGTTTTAACTGGGCGGTCCAAGCCTGGTGAAGAAACCTCTAATCGCTCGTAATTCACGTTATCAACAGGCAAGCTGTAATTCAGATGACGACTTACTTTTTCACAATCAGTAATATCTATAGGGCGCTCATAATCAAGGTTCTCGATTGTTACGCGCAATAGTCCGCGACCTTCTCGTTCAATATCCACGAGGAGGTAACCCAAACTTTTCAGCGCATCAGCAATCAGAACTTGTTCGTTCGCCATAAGCTATTACGTTTCATTTCACCAAAAAAAAATGGGCATATAGCCCATATTCCTAAACAAAGAGAACATGCCCGACTTACGTTGAACGCAACTTCAGCCGGAACTACTAAAGATTTGAATTATATAGGAAGTTTCCTTGCCTGCCAAGGGATTGCCCTTAGTAATCCGCCTATTTAATTAGCTTTTTGTAAATTTTTTGCCATATTTGGCACCAGGTTTACCACCAGAGCCTCTATTTTGACCCTGTGCACCTCTAGGACCACCTTGACCGGGACCTTTTTTGCCAAATTTTTGACCTGAACGAGGTTTATCACCGCCCATACCTGCACCAAATGCACTGCCGTGGTGCACGCCAGCTTGACTATCCTCATCACGACGATGACTAAAACCACCAGTTCGGCCATTTTGGCCCTGTGCGCCTCTAGGACCACCTTGACCGCCGCTACTATGACCACCAGAACGCCCGCCGCCCTTACCTTTGTATTTGCTGCCCCGTTCATCAGCATGGCCTTGAGTAAAGCCACGTGTTGAGTGAGAGGCTTGGCGCAAGGCATCTTTTGAGCCCCAATAAGAAACAGAAGTTTGCATTGGATCTGGCTGGCTGCCGGTGTTAGCACGATGACCGCCACCTTCGCGAGGGTCACGTCTAGGTTTTTCACCCATACCTTGAGGAACTTTTAAGCCAGCCATTTTCATCAATTGAACAATTTGATCAGATGGCACCTCTTCCCAACGACCGCGACGCAGTCTTGGAGGCAAAACGAATAATCCGTAACGCGTACGAATCAATCGAGAAACAATATGACCAACAGCCTCAAACATGCGGCGCACCTCACGGTTACGTCCCTCTGTTAGAGCCACGTGGTACCAATGGTTTGCACCTTCGCCACCACCATTCACTAATCTTAAAAAGCGAGCAACACCATCATCAAGCTGTACGCCTGTTTTTAATAGCTTCTCTTGCTCAGCATCTAAATCACCCAAAATGCGCGCAGCGTATTCACGCTCAACCCCATAACGCGGGTGCATTAAACGATTAGCTAATTCACCAGAAGTTGTAAATAGCAACAAGCCTTCCGTATTGAAATCTAAACGACCTACCGCAATCCAACGACCTTGCTTAGCTTTAGGTAAACGATCAAATACCGTTGGACGGCCTTCAGGATCAGACTGACTAACAATCTCTCCAGCTGGCTTGTGATACATGATGACACGTGGTGGCTTGGTTTGAATCTTGCGATGAACCATCTTGCCATTGATGCGTACTTGATCAGTTGGACCAACACGCTGACCAATGTGTGCCGGCATACCATTAACAGAAACACGGCCCTGAATAATCAGATCTTCCATGTCTCTGCGAGAGCCCATGCCGGCATCCGCTAAAACTTTGTGTAACTTAACTGTGTCTTCATCGAAGTCATCTTCAACATCATCTAAATCTGACCAGACTTCATCTCGCAAACTTAACGGCAATTCATCTACGCTAGAGAACTGTAGACCAGGCATCATGTCATCTTCAGCGCTTGGCTCTTTGTCAGAGCCCTCTTCAACTGCATGATCCTCAGCAGCGATATCAGCCAAAGTCTGAGCAACCATATCATGCGTCACCTCTGCTTCAGCTTCTGGAGCATCCAAACTTGCGTCAAACTCTCCTGAAACCACAGAAGCAAATAAAGCTTGGCTTTCCTCTGCTAATAAAGGATTTACCTTAGGAGCCATTTGCTCTTGAGATCCACCTTGTGGCCTATCTTGACGCTCACCTCGATCTCGGCGATCACCACGTTGCGGTTTGCCGCGCTGAGCTCTTGGGCCATTACGGCCTTGGCCCTGTCTTGGAGGTCGGCCAGAATGAGAACTTCCTTCCCCTTCAGCCTGAACAGTACCTTCAACAGCTTGATCAGATGAACCAGTCGCAGCAATATCAGTTGCTCCAGCAGATACCTCAGACTCGCCTGAGGCAGATTTTTCAGCACGAGGCTTGCCGCGACTTTTGTTGTAAGGACTGCGACTAACTCTCTTGCGACGCTCGCCACCTTCTGCTTGACCAGCTTCAGCTTGGGTGTCAGCTTGAGCTGGCTTATCAGTTTCAAATTCAGGAGTAGTCATTAGGCTTTATCGTTATTCTGGTTATCAACTGAAGAAGCATCTTCAGTTTTTTCGGCATCACCCTCTACAGCTTCAGACGTATCAACCACATCAATCACTTCTTGATCAGTGGATGTCTCGCCATCTTTAAGCTCTGGGTGCTCACCTTCAAATTCAATGACTTTTTGTGCCAATGATTCAGCTTGAGCATCTGCATCATCTAACATTGGTAAATCTTGTAAAGTTGTCAAACTTAAATCATTCAAAAACTGTCTCGTTGTTGCATATAAACCTGGACGACCCACAGTTTCTTTGTGTCCAACAACTTCAATCCATCCGCGATCTTCTAACTGCTTAACAATATTAGAGCTCACCGTAACGCCACGAATCTCTTCAATCTCACCACGTGTCACTGGCTGACGATACGCAATAATTGCCAAAGTCTCCATAACTGCACGAGAGTACTTTGGTGGCTTTTCAGGAGTTAGACGATCTAAGAACTCACGCATCGATAAGCGGCTCTGAAAACGCCAACCGGTTGCTAACTCAAGTAACTCCATACCCTTTTCAGACCAATCAGCCTGAACTTCTAATAAAGCACTTTTAATATCTTCGACAGGAATTTCTTCCATAAATAAACGACGTAAGTCATTAATTGTCATAGGCTCATCTGCACATAAAAGTGCAGTTTCAAGCACAAGCTTGAGCTGTTCAGGATTCATAAATTAAAAAAGGGAAACGATTTATATTAGGGTTAAGGACGACCGGCACATAGACACCGACCATTCACATACATCATGTAATTATTATTAACCGACTAGGTATGCATTGTAATTCAAACTGGAGGCAATGCAAAAACCCCCTTTTAAAAGAGCGTCAGGAAGTGTGAATGCCCGGTATAAGCCAAGCAGACCTGTACCCAACATGAGGGCCGCAGCAAAGTATCGTGCCCATGCTTGATGGCCCAAAGCAGCGATTCGGGCGGAAAACCCTGAAATAAGTAACAAATTTGGCAAAGTACCCAAGCCAAAGGCCAACATCAAAAGCGCCCCTGAAATAGGATCCCCAGACAGAAAGGCTAATGGTAAAACACCATAAATGAGTCCACATGGGACCAAACCCCAGATCAAACCACTTAAAAAACGCCCCCAATAGCCTCTTAACGGATCGGAATGCACAACACTCATGGATACTTTTGACCATAGAACGCTGGTTTTAGAGTTCAGCCAGACCTCCCAGCCACTTGTTTTAGCTTTATTTTTGAGCAAAATCCGATAGGCTTGAAAAATAAAAATAAGTGCAGCAAAGGCAAATAGACCACGCTGAATAGGTAGCCAGTTTTGTTGCCAAACAGGCACACCCAATAATCCTGCAAAACCACCCAAAAACATATAAGTAGAAATTCGGCCAGCATGCATGACTAGCTGCTGATAAGCCAATTTAAATTTAGAAACCTTTTGCAGCGCTTGAATCTTTTCAGGACCACTTCTTTCAACAGCAGCGGCAATTCCACCGCACATCAAAGCACAATGCCAACCACTGACCAGGGCTCCGACAAAAACAGTTAGTAATAAAGTGCTAGTGATCATATTGTTTTAAATCAAAATTTTGGCAATATCAACAAGTAGGCCTTAAAATAGAAGTATTCAAGTCTCTATATTGATACAAAGTAAATACATCAGAATGAATCGCATCAGCAACTTAGAATCCCCCAACAAATGCTCAACTTGCGTTTTGGGACAATTCTGTCTACCGGTCGGTCTCAGCTCTGATGATATCAATAAGATTGACACTCTAGTGACTGAAAGAATTCGCCTTAAAAAAGGTGATGCACTCTACCGTCAAGGTGAAGAACTAACTGCGGTTTACGGTATCAAATTTGGCACACTTAAAACCGAATACGCACTGCCTGACGGACGGGAACAAATTACTGGCTTTCACTTACCGGGAGAGATGCTGGGTCTAGATGGTATTGGAGAGAATCATTACCAATCTAACGCCATTGCTTTAGAAGATAGTGAGGCATGTGTTGTTAGATTTGGAGATTTTGAGAGTCTTGCAAGACAAATCCCCTCTCTACAACATCAGTTTCACAAAATTTTAAGTCGTGAACTCACTCAAGATCAAAGACATCTTTTATCTTTAGGGAGCCTTCGAGCTGAAGAGCGCCTTGCTAGCTTTCTTCTAAACCTATCAGATCGATTGGCTGCTCGTGGTTACTCACCGATTGAATATCATTTACGCATGAGCCGCGAAGAAATTGGCAGTTACCTTGGCATTCAATTAGAGACGGTGAGCCGCTTATTCTCACGCTTTACTGAATCAGGTCTCATCCAAATCAAACAACGCCACATCAAATTAGTTGATATGGATGGCTTGATCGAGCTAGCAGGTAAATCTAGCGCGATTCACTGCAAAAGCCCCAATTAGAGTATCAACTTAAAACAAACTCCGGTCTGCTATCTCTTCTAGCTCTGATAATGTTCCCGGAAGTATAAAAATACTCAGCGCACTTGATAAGGCGCATAACCCCCACAACACAAAAAAACCCAGGGTATAGACTGCTTCATGACTGACCTCAAGATGATGGCCGAAAAAAGTTAGGTCGTCAGGGGAGATAACAGTAAAGAGCAAACCTTCTGCGATACCAGCTACCAAAAATGATGGCCATAAGATCCACATTAATAGGCGCGTTTTCATTTGGCAACCTGCTCTACTTTAAGACCTTGCTTAGACACACCATCCCTAATGGGCTGATCAACATCTTTTGTGAAGGCTAAATATATAGTGAAAGCTGCACCAATGGCACCAATCGCTGGACCACTAATAATTAACCATGGCCACAATTGTTTCCACCAAGGTTTCGTATTCACTTCATTTGACATCATCTGTCTCCTGTTTCATTTCCAGCATTTATCGGGGAACAATAAAGCTAGATTTTTCATCACGACCTCTTAACTTACCAGAAGCATAAGGACCCTCTTCTTGACCTTCAATCTCAAAGTGGATGGGGTGATTACCTGTTTCAACGTCTTCAATTAAAACACGCACCTTCACCGGAATGAGTAAATTACTAGATGGATTTAAAACTAATTCGCCTACCTCTTGCCCCTGAGAATTCAATACGTGCATATTAGGTAAACCAGTCGCTTGAATCTTGACTCTCATCGGGTTTTCAGATGAATTCATGATTTGTAAACGATAAATGTTTTCAATCTTAGTACCCTCGATCTCTCGAGCCAATGCACCACGGTCTCGCATCACATCCATTCGTAATGGATTACGTAAAAACAATGACACAACAAATGCAATCATTAACACCGACATGATGCCAATGTAGATCATTACACGCGGCCTAAAGATGTAATGGCGAGCACTCTTGTTATCCATATGCTCAAGCATGGCTCGCTCTGACGTGTAACGAATCAAACCTTTGTCGTAACCAACTTTATCCATCACCTGATCACAGGCATCGATACAGGCTCCACAACCAATACACATGTATTGCAAACCATCACGAATATCGATACCTGTCGGACAGACCTGTACACATATGCTGCAATCAACGCAGTCTCCTAAACCTAGAGTTTTGTGATCGTCAGATTTTGATCGGCTTCCTCTTGTCTCACCTCTGGTTTTGTCATAGGTAACAACAAAAGTATCTTTATCAACCATCACGCTTTGAAAGCGTGCATATGGGCACATGTATTTGCATACTTGCTCACGCATGAAGCCAGCATTACCCCATGTTGCAAAGCTATAAAATAGTAACCAGAATGTTTGCCACGGTCCCAAAGTTAAAGCGAGTGTTTCAGCACTTAATACTTTGATTGAGGTGAAATAACCTACGAATGTGAAACCTGTCCACATCGCGACAATAATCCACAAAGCATGCTTTGTTAATTTGATACGCCACTTTGTGAAACTCCATGGCCATTCTTGACCATCTAAACGAATTCGAGCAAAACGATCACCCTCAATTTTTCGCTCGATCCACATGAAGATTTCTGTATAAACAGTTTGTGGGCAGGCATAACCGCAAAATAAACGGCCTGCCACTGCTGTAAACAAAAATAGCGCTAAAGCTGACAGAATCAACAGTAGTGTTAAATAAATAATATCTTGCGGCCAAAGCACTAAGCCAAAAATATAGAACTTACGCGAAACCAGGTCAAACAGAACAGCCTGACGATCATTCCACTGAACCCAAGGCAATCCATAAAACAAGATTTGAGTGGCTAAAATTAAAACCACGCGCCACTTGGCAAAAACCCCACTCACTGAGCGGGGGTATATTTTGCGTCTTACTTCATAGAGAGACAGCTCTACAGTTTCTTGAGAACTGCCCTCTTCGTTTATTTCATTGGGCATTACTTGTTAGCTTTATCTTTAACGTTAGACAAGCTCCAAACATAAGCCGTCAATAAATGAATTTTTTCTGGAGTCAAAATTGATTCGTGAGCAGGCATCTTGCCGTTTCGGCCTTTGCTAACTGTCTCAACGATTGCAGCCTCAGAACCGCCATATAACCAAACTCTATCAGTGAGGTTAGGCGCACCCATCGCTTGCATACCTTTACCGTCAGGGCCATGGCATGCTGCACAGTTGGCTTTAAATACTTCAGCGCCACGAGCAGATTTAAGTTGGTCAGCGGCTAAACCAGATAAACCACGAACATAGTTCGCCACATCAGAAATTTGACCACCCTCTAAGTGAGCAAATGCAGGCATCACACCAGCACGACCCGCGATGAGTGTTGTCTTAATGTTGTCTGGCTCACCACCGTATAACCAATCTTGGTCAGCTAAGTTTGGATAACCCTTAGCACCACCAGCATCTGAACCGTGACATTGAGCGCAATAGTTCAAGAACAGACGTTGACCCATTTCACGTGCTTTTGGATCAGCAGCAACTGCTTTAACATCTTGCTCCATATACTTGGCGTAAACAGGCTTTAACTCTTGATTGGCTTGAGTAACAGAAGCCTCATGCGCACCTGTTGTTGTATATCCCAATGTACCTTGATAAGTACCCATACCTGGGTATAAAACAAGGTAAACAATTGCAAAAACACATGACAACAAGAACATCCACATCCACCAACGTGGCAGCGGGTTATTCAACTCACGCAAATCATCATCCCAAACGTGACCAGTATCATCAACTGAACCGTCAGGCTTATAAGTCACGTTTGTTTTACGTTGAGAAAACAACAGATATAGACACCATACGATACCTACACCGGTCACCAAGGCAATATATATGCCCCAACCATTACTGAAAAAGTCACTCATGATTAGTCCTTCTTATATTCGTCAGGAAGATCAAATGGCAAGTTTGCTGATTCATCATTAGCCGTTTTACGATGAGCAGACCATGCCCACAAAACGATGCCAACAAAGAACACCAAACCCAAGATGGTTGATGTTGCTGAGAGATAGGCTGCAATATTTTCCATATGATCTTTGCTTTTAGTTATTTGCTAACTGTCTTAGCTGGCTCAACTGCACGACGGTTGGTACCTAGGCCTTGCAAATAGGCAATCAACGCATCTTCTTCAGTTTTACCTTCTAACTCTTTAGGGCCATTAGCAATTTGCTCATCTGTATAAGGCACACCCAAACGGCGCAATGCAGTCATGTGAGCAGAAATATCACCAACGTTGCTAGCTGGTTTTGCTTGCAACCATGGATACCCAGGCATATTTGACTCAGGCACCACATCACGTGGATTACGTAAATGTGTACGGTGCCAATCATCAGAATAACGCTCACCTACACGAGCCAAGTCTGGACCTGTTCGCTTTGAACCCCATAAGAATGGGTGATCAAATACAGACTCACCAGCTGTTGAGTAAGGGCCATAACGCTCTGTTTCTGAACGTAATGTACGAATGTGCTGTGAGTGGCAACCTAAGCAACCTTCACGTTGATACACATCACGACCTGCCAAACGCAATGCTGAATATGGTGTAACACCTTCAGCTGGCTTAGTTGTTGAGTGTTGGAAAAACAATGGCACGATTTGCACCAAACCTGCGATAGCAACAACAAAAATTGTTGTCACTATCAACCACCCCACATTACGCTCAAGCGTTGCGTGGGAGAAGAATTTATTGTTATCAGACATGTTTTCTCTCCTTAGCTTAGTGAGCCGCTTGCAATGTTGGAATTGGTGCATCTACAAACTTCTTCTCTTGCACAGTTTTGTAAACGTTATAAGCCATCACAAACATACCACTCAAGTAGCACAAGCCACCTAGTAAACGAATGGCATAGAACGGATAAGTTGCTTTTACTGATTCAACGAAGCTGTATGTCAACGTACCATCTGGTTGGAAAGCTCTCCACATCAAACCTTGCATCACACCAGCAATCCACATAGCAGCGATGTAAAGAACCACGCCAATTGTAGAAATCCAGAAATGCAATTCAATTAACTTCGTGCTGTACATTTCTTTTTCACCAACTAAGCGCGGGATCAAGTAGTACATAGAGCCTATTGTGATCATTGCAACCCAACCCAAAGCACCTGAGTGAACGTGACCAATTGTCCAGTCTGTGTAATGAGATAAGCTATTGACCGTCTTAATAGACATCATTGAACCTTCGAAGGTAGACATACCGTAGAAAGACAAAGCAGTAATCAAGAACTTCAAGATTGGATCACGGCGCAACTTATGCCATGCACCTGACAACGTCATGATGCCGTTGATCATACCGCCCCATGATGGCGCCAATAGGATCAATGAGAAAACCATACCTAAAGACTGAGTCCAGTCTGGTAGCGCAGTATGTTGTAAATGATGAGGACCAGCCCACATATATGTGAAGTTCAAAGCCCAGAAGTGAACAATCGATAAACGATAAGAATAGATTGGACGCTCAGCTTGCTTGGGAATGAAGTAGTACATCATGCCCAAGAAGCTAGTAGTTAAGAAGAAACCTACTGCATTGTGACCATACCACCACTGAATCATCGCATCTTGTGCACCAGCATAAGCTGAATATGATTTAAATAAGCTAGCAGGCATTTCAAGGTTATTAACAATATGCAACATAGCAATCGTCAAAATGTAAGCACCGAAGAACCAGTTAGATACATAAATATGTTTTGTCTTACGCTTGATCAAAGTTCCGAAGAACACCACAGCGTAAGCAACCCAAACCAAAGTAATCAAAATATCGATGGGCCACTCGAGCTCAGCATATTCTTTTGAAGTAGTAATACCCAAAGGCAAAGTCACTGCTGCAGCTACGATGATTGCTTGCCAACCCCAAAAGGTAAAAGCAGCTAACTTATCGCAGAACAAACGCACCTGACAGGTACGCTGAACGATGTAGTAAGAAGTGGCAAACAAAGCGCTACCACCAAAAGCAAAAATAACCGCATTCGTATGCAATGGGCGTAAACGGCCATAGCTCAAAAATGGAATATTGAATGTGATGTCTGGCCAAATCAATTGAGCTGCCAAAATCACTCCCACCAACATGCCCACAATGCCCCAAAGCACCGTTACTAAAGCAAATTGGCGAACAACTTTATAGTTAAAGTTATCTTGCGTGTTACCCACGGTTAGTCCCATGGTTTCTCCTTACTAGCCTTTAGGCCGATTTATCCCAGCTCAATTATGAAACTAGGGTAAGTAAGTGGACTTGATATAGGTCAAGTTTCACGCAAGATATAAGAAAAAAATGAGTTTAATTAGGACTTTGCGATTTAATTTGAGTCTTGTTTTGACTTGTCTAGAACAGACTGGGGCTTTGGATTGTCATCGTCCATCAAAATGGCATGACCAGGCCCTTCTAAATCTTCGAACTGACCATTACGAACAGACCAATAAAGAATAAATACAATGAAACCCACTACAACGAGTGACATCGGAATGAGAAGGTAAAGACTTTCCATATCGCTAGTCTAGCCTATCAATCTGATTTTCTTAAACGCCATGCATTTAGAGTGACGGCTAAAGACGACAAAGACATCCCTATTCCAGCAACCCATGGATTGACCAATCCCATCATCGCCACAGGAATAGCAACAATGTTGTAAACGAATGCCCAAATTAAATTCTGCTTCATGATGAGCTGAGTTTTATCGGCAAGAGCTAAGGCTTGCATCAATGGTTTTAAAGATTCAGCTGTTAATACAGCATCAGCACCTGCTTGAGCCAAAGGCGCTCCACTTCCAACAGCAACGGATACATCTGCTTGTGCTAAAAATGGCGCATCGTTAACACCATCACCAACTGCCCAGATAGTTTTACCTTGGGCCTGAAGCCCTTGGCTAAAACGATATTTATCCTCTGGCAGTGCACCACCCAGATAATCCCGAATCCCAAAATAATGCGCCCACCAAGCTACTGTTTGAGGGTCGTCACCTGAAAGCAAATGTACTTGTACACCTCGCTTTTGTGCTGCACGAATGAAATCTTGCGCACCTTCACGCGGTGTATCTAATAAAGCAAAAATAGCAATCAAACCTTTTTCATCACTCAGATAAACCAAGCTCGATTGCTGATAGGCTTTCTGTTGCTCTTTAGATAGTTGATGATCTGTTAAGCCTAGCCACTGACGACTGCCTAAACGTAAAGTGCCTGAGCGCAGACCACGACCCAACTCTCCGACACATTCATCCGCCAATGAAGCGGGTGATATTGATTGAGCTTGCCCTGCTTCAATAATAGCTATGGCTAAAGGATGCTTTTGCCCCAACTCCATGGCCATTGCAATGGAGAGAACTTGCTCTTTGGTCAAGCCTTCACGTATCTGAATGATATTTTGAAGCTCTGGTCTACCGGTTGTTAAGGTCCCTGTTTTATCTAAAACAAGATCAGTAGCTTTCGCTAAAGTTTCCATAACGTGACCGCGCACAACCAAGAGACCTAACTTTGTCACTGCACCTTGGGCAGCTGCCATGGCAGCAGGCGTCGCTAAAGACAAAGCACAAGGGCAACTAGCCACCAAGACTGCGACAGCAACCTCCCATGCGCGATTAGCATCAAGATAAAACCATGTAACTGCTGTTAGAGCAGCAGCTGTCATCAAGAACACAACAAAATAACCAGCCCACTTTTCAGCCAAACCTACTACCTGTGGTTTAGCTTGCAATGCTTGATCTAAAAGAGATGCAATTCCAGCAATACGAGTGCCTTGACCAACAGTCTGAACACGCATCAAGATCGGACTCACAATATTATGGCTACCTGCGTATAACTGATCACCTATTTTTTTAGCAATAGGTCTAGATTCACCAGAAAGCAAAGACTCATCTAAGCTGCCGTCTCCTGCTAGCAAAATGCCGTCAACAGGAATAATTTCCCCAGGCGAAATACGTAATATGTCCCCTGGAACACAACGCACTACGGGAACAGATTTTGATTGATCCGTATTGGGATAATCTTCCAATCTTTCACAAGTGGCTGGCAATTGCTTTGCTAAGGCCTCCGCACCACCTTGCGCATCTTGTCTGGCCAACAACTCCACATAACGAGCCCCCAAAAGAAAAGCTACAAACATAGTGATGGAGTCAAAATAACTTTGGCCAATACCTGTCACCAAACTGATTGTGCCCGCAATAAAAGCCAAAGCAATCGCCAGAGTCACTGGCACATCCATACCCAGTGTTTTGGTTTTTGAAAACAATCGAATGCTATGCCATGCTGCTAAGAACATCGGACCCGCAGAATAAAAAACTACAGGCACTGTTAAAGCCCAACTAGTCCAACTGAGTAATAAGGCATGCTCTGCTAATAAATCTTCAGCCCCTGTGTATGTTGGCCAGGCATACATCATGACTTGCATCATGCCCAGCATAGCCACACCTAAACGCATTAATAATTGACGACGCTCACGTTTTGAAACATCAGCTGCAGCAGATGGTTCAAATGGCCAAGCGGCGTAACCTATTTGCTCAACTGCATTAAGTAAACCTGATAAGTGAACTAACTGTGGGTTAAAACGCACCGTTGCTCTTTGAGTTACATAATTGATTTGAACATCTTTAACACCTGGCAAACGACGCAAATGTTGTTCATTGAGCCAAACACAAGCAGCGCATCGAATTTTTTCTAGGCGCAATGTTGTCTCTAACTCTCCTGCATTGATGGAAGCTCTTGTAAATCGCTCCAATAGAACAGGATCGTCATAAGCTAACAAATGATCAGGAATTTGGTCGCTGATTCCTGAAATATTTTCAGGCTTCCCACCCAAAGGAATTCTGCGGGCGTAAAAAGACTCTAAACCCTGCCCATGAATTGTTTGGGCAATCGCCATACAACCAGCACAACAGAATGAGCGTGACGACCCTGCCAAGTCAGCTTGATAAAAGCTATCTGGTATTAGGTCGCCACCACAGTGGTAACAATTACCACTGGTTTCTAGAGGGATCTCAGGCTTTGAATTCATTTAAGCCTGAGATTCTAGGCTTTCTTTCTAACGATAGGAAACTCTATCCAAGATTTTTTGCGCATAAATTTGATTTTTACCAATGGCACTGATAGAAATATTCTCTTGTTTAAAGCTTCCCCACTGATTTAATGCTGGGTTAGTGGTTTTTACAGATTTCACAGCTGGCCACTCATTATTACCATCCGCAAAATATTGTTGAGCTTGATCACTGGCTAAATATTCTAAGAATTTAATGGCGGAAGCTTTATTAGGTGCATTTTTAGCAACTGCACCACCAGCGACGTTCATGTGTGTTCCAGAACTTACCTGATTTGGCCAAACCCAAGAAATCTTAGAAATGATGGCTTGATCTTCAGGTTTTGTGGAACGTATCAAACGCGCTAAATAGTAGGAATTGGTTAAGGCAACGCCACACTCACCCGAGGCTACACCTTTAATTTGGTCCGTATCTCCACCCTTAGGAGATCTAGCCATATTAGCTACCACACCCTTAGCCCAAGCTTCTGTCTTCTCTTCACCTTGACGCTCATACATGGCACCAATCAAAGACAACATATAAGGATGCGAACCAGAACGTGTGCAGACCTTACCTTTATTAACCGGATCGGCTAATTTTTCATAAGTGTCGATGCTCTCTAACTTCACGCTTGCCTTGTTATAAACAATCATGCGTGCACGTGTTGAAAATCCAAACCACTGACTACCATCGCCTAGATCATTCGATCTTAAGTGTTTGGGAATTCTTGCTTCTAATGTCTTAGATTTAATTGGCTGGAATAGGCCTTCAATTTCTGCACGCCATAGTCTTGCAGCGTCCACCATCAAAATCACATCAGCGGGGCTATTTTTACCCTCACTCTTTAAACGCTCAAACAATGCGTTGTCATCAGCCTCAATTCGGTTGATTTTGATACCGGTTTGCTTTGTGAATTCAGAATAAAGTGCCTCATCAGTCTGATAATGTCTAGCTGAATATAAATTCAAAACTTGAGAAGACTGAGATAATGCAGGTATCGATGTAGCGATACCCATTGTTGCAAACGCTACCAACCAGGATTTTTTAGCCAAAAACATGAACAAACACTCCAATAAAAGTAAATCTGCTAACAACACTTCAGTTGGTCAACCTGATGTTGTTGAGAATAATTCTCATGTAGATTACCACACTTCAAGAAGAAACTTCTTGACCTTAATCAGTATGGGCTCATTAAGTCTCGCTGGCTTATCTGCCTGTAGCACCGTAGTAGAGAAAAAACCCGTGATTGGCTTAGCTCTCGGTGGCGGTGCAGCTAGGGGCTTCGCTCACATTGGCGTGATTAAAGCCTTAGAGGCGCATGGTATTAAACCAAACTTAGTCGTGGGCACCAGTGCCGGCAGCGTGATTGCTGCACTCTATGCTGCAGGCAATAAAGGTACAGAGCTTAATCGTATCGCCCTCTCCTTGGATGAAGCTGCTATTACAGATTGGGCGCTACCATTTTCTGGAAAATTTGGCGGCATGATTAAAGGCGATGCCCTTCAAAATATGATTAATCGTCTTGTGAAAAATCAATCTATTGAAAACACCTTAATTCCTTTAGGTATTGTTGCAACAGACTTAAAGACCGGCCAAGGTGTTTTGTTTCAAAGAGGTGATATAGGCCAAGCTGTCAGGGCGTCCTGTAGCGTGCCTAGTATTTTTCAGCCAACCATTATTAATGGTCGCGAGTATGTTGATGGAGGTTTAGTTTCACCAGTACCAGTGCGATACGCCAAACAGATGGGCGCTGACTTTGTGATTGCAGTGAACATCTCAACAGAACCAAGTACACAGGATAGTAGCGGTACTTTTGGTGTCTTATTACAGACCACATCCATCATGGGCCAAAGCATCAACCAATTAGAACTGGAACATGCTCAAATCGTGATTCGCCCAGACCTGAATTCGATGCGTGGGACTGATTTCAAATCTAGAAATGCTGCAATCCTAGCTGGTGAAGAGGCCACGCTCAAACAAATTGATCAAATTAAGTTTAAGTTAGGGATGCATTGATTAAGGAGCCACTCAACAACTCCAAAAAAAAAGACCTATTGAAGGTCTTTTTTTTATTGTTTACGGTTACTTAAAGTCTACCGGTCTTATCTAGACGTTCTTGGTAGTCGTTTAGTAATTGAATACGCTGCTCCTCTGTCATGGCATCAAAACCTTCCATACGACGAGCACCGTTGTAACGCTTTTCCCAGTAAACCTTAGTCATGTCGTCAACACGAATAGACTTACCTCTAGATGGTGCATGAATGAATTTATTGTCACCAACATAAATACCCACATGAGAAAACGCATGACGCATCGTGTTAAAGAACACAAGATCGCCTGGGCGTAATTCTTCTTTTCCAACTTCCATGCCAACCTTGCTCATTTGAGCAGACTTACGTGGCAATAAGAATCCAAAAGTGTCATTAAATACATAACGCACAAAACCACTGCAATCGAGTCCACTTTGTGGAGTGTTGCCACCCCAACGGTAACGAACACCAATGAGTTGCATTGCGTTATCAATCAAAGACTCTGTTCCTCCGACCACGGTCGTACTCACACTGCTTGCCAACTGGCTAGCAACAGAGGTAAAACGATTGGCTGTCGTTGTTGGCGCAGGAATTACTGCTGATTCTTGCTCAGCAGACTGAGCTAAGACATGTGGCGCCTGCAAAGTGCTTGCCACCACAACGATCGCTAAGAGGGTTTTTTTAGCTTTAAACATGAAACTACATTATAACCTGAACAAATCCTGACAATCTAGCCACCCACTCAAACCCTAATTAAAGGTCTTCATGCTTGATTTTTCTACCTTTTTTCAAGGTTATAACCCTGTGGGACATAGCCCTTACTACGCTTAAGTCATGGGTAATGAGCAAATAGGCCATATTGTATTTTTTCTGTAAATCAGACAATAAGCTCAAAATTTGCTTCTGAATGGTCACATCTAAGGCAGAAGTTGGCTCATCCAAGACTAAAATTTGAGGTTTGAGGATCAAAGCTCTTGCAATCGCAATTCTCTGACGCTGCCCTCCAGAAAACTCATGGGGATAGCGGCTATATGCAGTTCGATCAAGACCAACTTCTTTTAGCACCTCAATAACCTTGGCTTTAATCGCATCAGAGGATAAATCTGGGTGGTGAAGTTTTAAACCCTCCCCCACAATTTGACCAATAGTCATGCGTGGAGATAGAGAGCCAAATGGATCTTGGAATATCACCTGAAAAGAAGCTCTTAATTGGCTTCGCTCTTTTTTGGGGAGATCAAACCAGTCATGCCCCAAGACTTCAACACGGCCTGATATCTTGGCCCCAGTTTGACCTAATAAATCAAGCAAAGCCATAGCCAAAGTAGATTTACCAGAGCCAGATTCACCAATCAGCCCCAGCGTTTCTCCTTGGCGCAAATCTAAATCTACTTGCTTAACAACTTCATCATACTCACGCTTCCATAAGTCAGAAAAGTGAAATCCTCTTAAGAAGTTTTTAATGCCCCTACCTAAAAAACCACTACCGGCTTTGGGATAAGCAACACTAACGCCCTCAGCCTTGAGCAAAACCGGTGCAATAGGAACGAGTGGCAAAACATTTCTGACAGGCTCACTGTGAACCAAGCTTTCCGTATAAGGATGCTCAGGATGCTGAAAAACAGACTCTGTTGAACGACACTCGAGGAGCTTACCTTGATGCATTACACCGACTCGGTCTGCAAAGCGCCGAACCATATTTAAGTCATGTGTAATCAAAATCACAGCCATACCACCGTGACTCTTGGCATCTTCTTGTAACTCTTTGAGAAGATCGAGAATCTGCAAACGCAAACTAGGATCAAGCGCCGTCGTTGGTTCATCAGCTATCAGCAACTTAGGCTGACAAGCTAAAGCCATGGCAATCATGGCTCTTTGTCTTTGCCCACCAGATAACTGGTGAGGATAAAAAGAAAATCTTTGCTCAGGAGAAGGAATACCAGTTCTATCTAAGAGTGCAATGGCTCGCTCTTTACAAGACTTAGAGCTGAGGAGCGGTTGATGGCACTGCACTGCTTCCATAATTTGATTACCCACTGTGTAGAGCGGGTTGAGCGCAGTCATTGGCTCCTGAAAGATCATGGCAATTTCTTTGCCACGCATAGCTTGTAATTGTGAAGGCGTCATCAACAAAATATCTTGAGTACGACCATCGCAAGTCATTTCTATCTTGCCTGACACTTCTGCAGAGTCAGGCATTAATCCAATCAAAGATAAGCCCGTCAGAGTTTTTCCAGAACCTGACTCACCCACAATTGCTATGCGCTCTCCCTGAGCAATTTGAATATTGAGATCTTGAACAACTGTTTTACGACCGAACTTAACAGTCAGGTTTTGAACATTAATCAGTGTTGGGTCTTGAGTTTGATTGAGATGACTCATGACTTAGCAACCCCATTAGATCGGCGATTATCAAAAGCATCCCTCAAAGCATCACCCATAAAAGTTAACAGCATCAGCGTGATCGCTAACACCAAGAATGTTGATAAAGAAATCCACCAAGCATCTAAGTTGGCCTTGCCTTGAGCCAATAACTCTCCAAGGCTGGCTTTATCTGGTGGCACACCTAAACCCAAAAAATCAAGGCTGGTTAAAGCCAATATTGAAGCACTCATCCTAAAAGGCAAGAAAGTAATCACAGGTGTTAGGCTATTAGGCAAGATGTGTCGCCACATGATTTGTGAGCTGGATAAGCCAAGAGCTTCTGCAGCTCTGACATATTCAAGCGCTCTATTTTTAAAAAACTCTGCGCGCACATAATCAGACAAGCCCATCCAGCCAAATAAAGATAACAAGATGATGAGCAAGCCAATGCTTGGGGAAAAGATCGATGCAAAGATGATCAATAAATAGAGCTCTGGCATTGAGCTCCAAATTTCAATCAAGCGCTGAGAAATTAAATCCGTCTTTCCACCGAAGTAGCCCATCACAGCACCTGTGAATACACCCATCAGGACACCTAAAATGGTTAAACATAAACCAAATAAAACGGAGAGCCTAAAACCATAAATGAGACGCGCCACCACATCCCTGCCCCGATCATCAGTTCCCAAAAGATTGTCTCGGGAAGGCGAAGCTGGATTAGGCTCTTTGGCAAAGTAATTCAGGGTGTCATAACGATAAGTAATGGGTGGATAAATGGCCCAATTACCAGGCTTAGCGAAGGTTTTTTTAATGTCAGGATCTAAGTAATCAGTTGGTGTTGGGAAGTCACCGCCAAAAGTAATTTCTGAATAATCTTTAACAATCGGAACATAAAAATCACCCTGGTATCTCACCAATAGCGGTCGATCGTTAGCAATTAATTCGGCAAACAAACTCAAGACAAATAAAGAGCTAAAAATCCATAAGCTCCAATAGCCTAAACGATTATTTCTAAATCGTTGCCACTGATCGCTTTGCTTGAAGTTACTCAACCAGGTCATTCTCATCAATGCGCCCCTGACTGCTTATCGAATTGAATACGCGGATCAACTAAGACATAGGCAATGTCAGAAATGAGCTTAGTAACCAAGCCTATTAATGTGAATAAATAAAGTGTACCCAAGACAACTGGGTAGTCTCTCTTCATCACAGCTTCATAGGACAACAAACCTAAACCGTCCAATGAAAATAGTGTTTCGATCAATAGAGAGCCCGTAAAAAAGGCACCTACGAACGCAGAAGGAAAACCAGTCACCAAAGGAATCAAGGCATTTCTGAAAACATGTTTCCAGAGAACTTTATCTTCGCTTAAGCCTTTAGCGCTAGCAGTGATGACATATTGCTTGCGGATTTCCTCTAAAAATGAATTCTTTGTCAGTATCGTAATCACTGCAAAATTACCTAAGACAGACGCAGTGATGGGCAAAACTAAATGCCAGAAATAATCCAAGAGTTTTCCAATCAAACTTAATTCAGCCCAATTGTCAGAGGTTAAACCTCTAAGTGGAAATAATTGGAAGAAACTACCGCCGCCAAATAAAACAAGTAACAAAACACCCAGAACAAAACCAGGGATCGCATAGCCGATCAAAATTAAAACACTCGTTGCCGTATCAAAGCGCGTGCCAGCTTGAACTGCTTTTTTAATACCCAGAGGTATGGATATAAGGTATGTGATTAAGAAAGTCCACAGACCCAAACTAATGGATACGGGCATCTTAGATAAAACAAGCTCCCAAACACTTTTATGCTGGTAATAACTTTGCCCTAGATCAAACATCGCAAAACGTTTGAGCATATGGAAGTAACGTTCCAATGGCGGCTTATCAAAGCCATAGAGCTCTTTGATTTCCTTTAACCGCTCTTCATCAACCCCTTGGCGCCCACGGTAAGTAGCACTGGAACCGCCACCAGATGATTCACCAGCTCCCACACTCGCATCTCCACGACCTTTGATCTCCAACATCATCTGCTCAACAGGGCCACCTGGAACAAACTGAATCACTGCAAAGGTTAAAGTAATGACACCCAATAGTGTTGGAATCATTAAGAGAATACGTTTAAAGATGTATCTGAATAAGGCGCTATTCATCGAGCTTCCTTCCCTTCAGATGGCTGACGCCACCAAGTTCCCAAAATCCAAGATTCAGCTTGGTAGTAAGTCGGTGGATTGGGGAATGCTAAATTTGATTTATATGCTACTCGATGGCTAGGGCTATACCAATGAGGTACTACATAGTAACTATGACTTAATACTCTATCTAAGGCTCGCGTTGCGGCAACCAAATCTTTTCTAGATTGCGCTTTAACAATATGTGCAATTAAGGCATCCACAATAGGAGATTGAACGCCAATAATGTTATCTGAACCTTTTGTTGAAGCAGACTGACTGCCATATCGGTCCCACAATTCATTACCAGGACTTTGAGAATCAGGGAACTTCATGGTGGTCATATCAAAATCAAATTCTTCTAAACGCTTTTGATACAAAGCGTAGTCAGTGGTTCTGATTTGAACCTTCATACCGAGCTTTTCAAGATTCCGTACATAAGCAGCAACCAAACGAACCATGGCACCGCCATCGTCCATGACTTCAAACTCAAATACCTGGCCTTTGGCATTTCTCAAAGCGCCATCTTTGTAGACCCAGCCCGCTTTTGCCAACAGTTCCCTAGCTTGCCGTAGGTTTTGACGCAAGCTCAAAGGCTCAGCTGTTGAAACAGGTTTCAACATCGGGCCTAAAGCTTTTGATGGGAAATGTTGTGGGTATGCTTTTTGTAAAGGCTCAAGCAGTTTTCTCTCTTGCGTACTTGGTAAGCTGCCCACTTCAAAAGAAGCGCCTAAATCACTATTTGCAAAATAACTATCAATGCGGTGGTATTGACCAAAGAAAAGTTGACGGTTCATCCATTCAAAATCAAGCGCCAAAGTCAGAGCTTCTCTGACTCGCTGATCTTGGAATATCGGACGACGCATATTCATGATGAAGCCTTGCATACCAGCGCCATTGCGGTGCTGAAAGTGCTGCTTCTTCAAGCTTCCATCTCTAAATTTTGGACCAACATAACTTTTAGCCCAATTCTTGGCGCGATATTCAACCAAAGTATCAAACTCACCTGCTTTAAGAGCCTCTAGACGAGCGGTATCGTCTTTATATAAACGATAAGCGACCCGGTCAAAATTAAATGAGCCTAAACGGACATTCAGGTCAGAACCCCAGTACTGCGGGTTCTTTTTAAAAATAATACTTTTACCAATATCGTAGCTTTCAATTAAGTATGGCCCACTACCAATTGGCTTTTCAAAAGTTAATTGATTGAATGCTTTGCCATTACCGCTAGCATCTCTCCCCCACTTCTCTGAAAAGATGGGTAAAGAACCAACCAGCAAAGGTAACTCGCCATTACGACGATGAAAATCAAAGCGAATGACTCTGTCAGAAACAATGACAGCCTGCTTCACATCGGCATAAATTGTTTTGTATTGCGGACTAGCCAATTTGCTCATCAAGATGTCGAATGAGTACTTCACATCTTTGGCAAGCACAGAGCTCCCATCATTAAATTGGGCAGCGGACCTGAGTCTAAATGTTACAGAAAGCTGATCATTCGCGACCGTGACATCTTCAGCCAATAAACCGTAAGCAGAAGCCACTTCATCAGCACTTCCTATTAATAAGCTCTCAAACATCAATTGAGCTATACCTGGGGCAGTGACACCTTTTAAGGTAAATGGGTTGAACTTATCAAAACTGGTGCGGCGATCAGGATTGGGTAGCTGAAGAGTTCCACCTTGTGGCGCTTGTGGATTAACGTAATCAAAATGCTTAAAACCAGCTGGGTAACGTAAATCGCCATATTGGGCAAAACCGTGGGCAGCTCTCACCTCAGAATGAATACTCAGCCCTGCCCATAGCAATAGGCTTAAAATGACGGGTGAAAGTAAGGGTCTAATCATTTGCATGTGTGACAATTGTAATTAGACATTAACAAATGCATCAAAAAGAATAAAGGAAGCAAAATGGGTTTCTTAGCCGGTAAAAAAATCGTCCTCACTGGTCTACTTTCTAACCGTTCTATTGCTTATGGCATTGCCAAAGCTTGCCACCGCGAAGGCGCTGAACTGGCCTTTACTTATGTAGGCGACCGCTTTAAAGACCGTATTACTGAATTTGCTGAAGAATTCAACAGTAAATTGATTTTTGACTGCGATGTGGGCGATGACGCTCAAATCGATAAGCTTTTTGCTGATTTATCTGCAACTTGGCCAAAATTTGATGGTTTGATCCACTCTATTGGGTTTGCCCCTCGTGAGGCTATTGCTGGTGACTTCTTGGATGGCTTATCAAGAGAATCATTCAAGATTGCTCACGACATTTCAGCGTACAGCTTCCCAGCGATGGCTAAAGCTGCACTACCCATGCTCAATGACAAATCTGCACTGTTGACATTAACTTACCTTGGTTCACAAATGGTTGTACCTAACTACAACACGATGGGTCTAGCAAAAGCTTCATTAGAAGCCAGCGTTCGTTATTTAGCTAACTCAGTAGGACCTAAGGGCATTCGTTGTAACGGCATTTCAGCTGGTCCTATCAAGACATTGGCAGCATCAGGCATCAAAGGCTTTGGCAAGATTTTGGATTTCGTTGAAGCCAACGCACCACTACGCCGTAATGTGACAGTTGAAGATGTTGGCAATGCTGCGGCATTCTTAATGTCAGATCTAGCAGGCGGTATTACCGGTGAGATCACTTACGTTGACGGTGGCTTTAGCCACGTTGTTGGTGGTATGGCCGACGCTGAATAAGTCATCAGTTAATCCAAGAGCGGGCGTATATAATCTCGCTCTTGCACGGAGAGATGGATGAGTGGTTTAAGTCACACGCCTGGAAAGCGTGCGTAGGTTTATAGCCTACCGCGGGTTCGAATCCCGCTTTCTCCGCCAGGTTCAACAAAAAAGCCCTAAGTTTTCTTAGGGCTTTTTTATTTTGATCCATTGATCGTTTAATCGTTTGAATTACTTCTCGACGAAGGCTCTTTCGTAAACATAGTCGCCAAGTTGACCAAGGCTTGGTGAAACTTTGAAACCTCTTGCGTCCAACATCTCGCAAATCTCTTTCAACATTGAAGGACTTCCGCAAATCATGCCGCGGTCAGTAGCTGGATCTAAAGGAGGTAAACCGATGTCCTTAGACAACTGGCCATTTTCAATCGCTGTTGTTAGACGACCCGTGTGCTTGAAAGCTTCACGAGTAACGGTTGGGTAGTAGATTAATTTCTCACGAACCATTTCGCCTAAGAACTCATCATTAGGCAACACATTACGAATGTAATCTTCGTAAGCCAATTCACTCACCAAACGAACACCATGAATCAATACTACCTTTTCAAATCGTTCATAGGTTTCTGGGTCACGAATGATGCTCATGAATGGGGCTAAACCAGTTCCAGTACTAAATAAGTAAAGGTTTTTACCTGGGTTTAAGTCATCAATAACTAAAGTTCCAACAGATTTTTCGCTCACCAAAATGGGATCACCTACTTGGATTTTTTGGAGTCTTGATGTGAGAGGACCATTTTCAACCTTGATACTGAAGAACTCTAAATGCTCTTCATAGTTGGCACTGGCCACGCTGTACGCACGCACCAAAGGCTTACCTTCAACCTCTAAACCAATCATCAAGAAGTGGCCATTGCGAAAACGCAAGCTTTTGTTTCTTGTAGTTGTGAAGCTAAAGAGTGTGTCGTTCCAGTGCTTAACTGTGAGTACGGTTTCTGTTTGATAACTTGCCATGATTCCTGCTTTTTATTCTGATTGAACCCCGAAAGATACCTAATAACTAGATGTTTGGGAAATATGCATTACTTATATCTTTATATGAATAAGTCATTTACCCAATTTCAGCGCTATCAGTTGTTTAAGCTTGGGATTTTAAACCCTTAACTAGGCTAACCCCAGAGACTTGAGCCCTCAATAGATGAACTTCGTTTGAGACACATCAAGAATTCTTTATTAGCCAGCCGAAAATCTACTTAAGCTATTGATAATTAATGATTTTTATTAAGTGTTTTCCAGATAAAAATACCGCATAGGCACATTGTCAGTATTTTTATATAATATCCCGGTACAGTATTTTTTTAATGATTTAACCGGAGAAACTCATGAAATTAATCAGCGCATTGGTAGCTTCAGCATTGATGGTGTCAGCACCTGCATTTGCTTCAAAAGAAATCGCAACTAAGAACGCTTGTATGGGTTGCCACGCAATCGACAAGAAAGTAGTTGGTCCAGCTTATAAAGACATCGCTGCTAAGTACAAAGGTCAGGCTGATGCAGTTGATAAGTTAGCTAAAAAGGTTAAAGCTGGTGGTGGTGGTGTTTGGGGCCCTGTTCCAATGCCCGCAAACGCTGGCATCAGTGAAGCAGATGCTAAGACTGTAGTTAAGTGGATTTTGGACGGCGCTAAGTAATTAAATTAATTAGCAACTGCCCTACGTAAAAAGCCGGCTTATATCCTAAGCTGGCTTTTTTATTTTGTACTGAGCAAATCTAAAGCAACTGCTTCAGCCACTTTGATGCCATCAACACCCGCTGAAAGAATGCCTCCAGCATAACCAGCACCCTCACCGGCAGGGTATAAGCCTTTGACGTTGAGACTCTGGTAATTATTACCCCTAGTAATGCGTAATGGTGAAGACGTTCTTGTTTCGACGCCTGTTAATACTGCGTCATGCATTGAAAAACCTTTGATTTGTTTTTCAAAAGCAGGCAATGCCTCACGCATAGCTTCAATTGCAAAATCAGGTAAAGCTGAGGCTAAATCAGTGAGATGAACTCCTGGTTTATAGGACGGAATCACGCTACCAAATTCTGTAGATGCTTTACCTGCGATGAAGTCGCCGACCAACTGCCCTGGCGCCTCATAGTTTCTACCACCCAGTTCAAAAGCTCTTGACTCCAACTCACGTTGAAAATCAATACCCGCAAGAGGCTTATCAGGACCCCCGCCATAATCTTTAGGGTCAATATTGACAACGATGCCAGCATTGGCATTACGCTCGTTACGTGAATATTGACTCATGCCATTGGTGACAACGCGATTTTCTTCTGAGGTTGCGGCAACCACTGTGCCACCCGGGCACATACAGAAACTATAAACAGCCCTGCCATTTTTAGCGTGATGAACTAATTTGTAATCTGCCGCTCCAATTAATGGATGTCCTGCATGAGGACCTAAACGCGCTTTATCAATGAGTGATTGAGGATGCTCAATCCTGAACCCGACCGAAAATGGTTTTGCCTCTAGATAAACTCCTGCGTCATGCAGAGCTTGGAACGTATCTCGAGAACTATGACCTAGTGCGAGAATGACATGATCAGCAGCTAGTTTTTCACCGCTCTCTAGTTGCACACCTTTGATGTGACCATTTTGAATCTCAAAGCTGATGACTTTTTGTTGAAAACGAATCTCCCCACCCAGATCGATAATCTCTTGGCGCATTTTTTCAACCACACCCACCAATCTAAAAGTTCCAATGTGGGGTTTAGCTACATAAGAAATCTCTTCTGGAGCGCCGGCTTTAATAAACTCCTGGATGACTTTGCGACCATAGAACTTAGGATCTTTAATCTGGCTATATAACTTGCCATCCGAGAAAGTTCCAGCACCACCCTCACCAAACTGAACGTTCGACTCTGGGTTTAAAACATTTTTACGCCACAAACCCCAGGTATCCTGAGTCCGCTCTCTCACCTGCTTGCCACGCTCTAAAACAATCGGCTTGAAACCCATTTGAGCCAAGAGTAAAGCTGCAAATATTCCACAAGGCCCAAAACCAATAACAACCGGTCTAAGCGCTAAATTTTGTGGGGCTTTGGCCACAAAGTGATAACTTGTATCTGGGGCAGGACGAATATGCTGATCATGCCCGTGCTTTTTAAGAAGCTGCTCTTCGTTTTTAGCAGATAGATCAATCGTATAAATTAAGGATAAGGCTGTGTTTTTACGAGCATCATGACTACGCTTAAATACCGTGAATTCCACCAAATCCTTTGTGGCAATATTTAAACGCTTTAAGATGGCAGCTGCTAGCTCCTCCGGAGCATGATTAATGGGTAAGCGTAGCTCTGTAATACGAATCATGGGCTATACGATACACAATGCTGCAGAAAAGGTAAAAAAATCATGGCAAACCAAGCTCCACAATACATCCAAGACACCCAAGATTGGCTCTTAAAAGCTGTTATAGGCCTTAATTTGTGCCCATTTGCCAAAGCAGTGCATGTCAAAGAACAAATTCGTTACTTTGTGAGTGAAGCAACTTCAGTCGAGTCACTTTTACAAGATCTTGCCAATGAACTCGAGCATTTAGCGGAAACATCCCCTGAAAAAACAGATACCACCCTACTGATACACCCTCATGTATTGCAGGATTTTTTAGACTACAACGAGTTTCTTGATTTAGCTGATGGACTATTGGAAGATTTGAATCTTGATGGAGAACTTCAAATAGCCAGCTTCCATCCGCAATATCAATTTGCCAATACAGAAGTTGATGACATCACCAACTTCACCAATCGCTCTCCTTATCCAACACTGCACATCATTCGAGAAGATAGTATTGATAAAGCGGTTGAGGCTTTTCCAGAAGCTGAGGCAATTTTCGAAACCAATATAGCAACAATGGAGAAATTGGGCTTAGAAGGTTGGAAAAAGTTATTTAAACGCTAGAGCGAGATTCTCTGAGGTAATCCACCAAACGACCAATCACGGGTGGATTGGGTTTGGTGAAATAAGAGACCAAAAACGCAGCAATAAAACTCGCAGGAATCCCAAAAGCGCCTGAAGCAATTGGATCAATACCAAACCAACGCTCGCCAAAAACACCTGTAATTCTGGAAACAAATGGATAGTTCAAGGCGATATAAGTTCCACTCACGGCCAGGCCTGTGACCATGCCTGCAATCGCACCCCACTGATTAATGCGCTTGGAAAACACAGCCAAAATTAAGACTGCAAAAAAGCTAGATGCGGCTAACGAAAATGCGGCACCCACCAAGAAAAGAATATCCCCAGGGCGCAAAGAGGTTACATAAGCCGCGAACAAAGCCACGGCCAATAGAGCGATCTTCGCGGTTGTGACACGCTTTTGATGAGAAGCTTTTTTATCAACCATGTGATAGTAGACGTCATGAGAAATAGCATTAGCGATCGTAAGTAATAAACCATCAGCCGTTGATAGTGCGGCAGCTAAAGCACCAGCAGCCACCAAACCAGAAATAACATATGGCAAGCCAGCTATCTCAGGGGCTGCCAAAATAATCATATCTGGTGAAATAACCAACTCAGCCCACTGCACAAATCCATCACCATTAATATCAGTGATAGATAAAACAGGTGGCTCTAATTTTCGCCACTGTAAAACCCAGTTCGGCAAATCTGCAAAAGAAATACCAACTAAATTCTTAAAGAGTTCCAACTTCACCATCGCAGCCAATGCAGGTACGCTGATATAAAAAATAGCTACAAAAAATAAAGTCCAGAAAACTGAGTATCTAGCCGCAGAGACACTGGTTGTTGTGTAGTAACGAGTCAAAATATGCGGCAAACTAGCTGTACCGAACATGAGACAAAAAATCAACAAGATAAAGTTCAGTTGATCCATACCTGAGTCGTCGACTGCTTTCCCGGAGATAGGATCCATTGAAGGAGTGGCTGCTTGACTTCGCTGATAGGCTTCTAATTTTTCTTTTTGCCAAACCTCATAGGCATCAGAAGGACTGATCGGATAAGTTTGCAACTTTCTCTCTAAAGCCTTGACATCTTTTAGAGATGCTTGAGAAACCCTTGCTTCACGTAATTCTTTCTCAACCTTTTTCTTACCATCAAAATAAGACTGAGGAAGGCTGGCAATTTTCTGCTCTAAAGCAATGACCCTCTTTTGATAAAAATCTCTAACCTTGACCTCTTCAGCTGTGACCTCAAAGTCTCTTTCGTGATATTCAATTTCTTGAAGGACTTGTCCGTAGATAGCTTGAGGAAAAAATGAACCATGTTTGTTATGAGAAATCATTCCTAAAGGAAGCAATAAGGCAATGATCAGAATGATGTACTGAGCTACTTGGGTCCACGTAACCGCACGCATACCTCCCAAGAAGGAACAAACCAAAATACCAGCGAGACCAAAGAAAACACCAATGCCAAATTCAACACCAATAAAGCGATTAACAATTAAACCAACACCTTGAATTTGAGCTACCAAGTACACAAAAGAACATAAGATCGTGGTGCCCACTGCCACCATACGAACAATTCGACTACCACCTTCACGACCCTGGCTATATCGAATCGCTAAGAAATCAGGAATGGTGTAAGAGCCAAACTTTCTAATATAGGGAGCAATCAACATAGCGACCAAGCAAAATCCACCGGTCCAACCCACAATAAAAGCCAAGCCCTTATATCCAGAACTAAATAAGATACCAACCAATCCAATAAAAGTAGCGGCGCTCATCCAATCGGCAGCTGTCGCCATACCATTAAAGATCGCCGGCACTTTCCGTCCCGCGACATAGTAATCATTGATATCCGAAGTTCGTGAGATCAATCCAATACTGGCGTAAATGGCAATAGTGACAAATAAAAAGACATAGCCTAGCCAAATGCCGGAGCCGTTCTTTTCCTCAACAGAGCCCAGCAAATAAACAAACAATAGGAATCCCGCTGTAAACAGCAAATAGTACAAACCTATTTTTTTGATGCGGGAAAGATGTGCCATACCTGGATTATCACGCAGCTTGTAGAAAAAAGGCCGGTAACTCGAAGAGTTGCCGGCCTAAATAACTACAAAAGCTAACCAACAAGGAAACTTAGATCGCTTCTTTCAATTGATCCAAAATAGCTGGATTTTCAAGTGTTGAAGTATCTTGAGTGATTTCTTCACCTTTTGCTAATACACGTAACAAGCGACGCATGATCTTGCCTGAGCGTGTTTTAGGTAAGTTATCACCGAAACGAATTTCTTTTGGCTTAGCAATTGGGCCAATCTCTTTACCAACCCAATTACGTAGTTCAGTAGCAATCTTCTTAGCTTCATCGCCAGTAGGACGCTTACCTTTAAGAACTACGAAAGCAACAATTGCCTCACCAGTCATATCATCAGGGCGACCAACCACAGCAGCTTCAGCTACTAATGGATTAGCTACCAAGCATGATTCGATTTCCATCGTACCCATGCGGTGGCCTGATACGTTTAACACGTCATCAATACGGCCTGTGATTGTGAAATAAGCTGTATCTTTGTTACGGATTGCGCCGTCGCCTGCCAAGTAAAGCGTGCCACCCAACTCTTCCGGGAAGTAGCTCTTCTTGAAACGCTCTGGGTCACCCCAAATCGTACGAATCATTGAAGGCCATGGGCGCTTCACAACCAAGATGCCGCCTTGGCCATTCGGCATATCGCCACCAGCTTCGTCAACAATCGCAGCCATGATGCCTGGCAATGGCAATGTGCAAGAACCTGGGACTAATGGTGTTGCACCTGGCAATGGCGTGATCATATGACCACCCGTTTCAGTCTGCCAGAATGTGTCAACAATCGGACACTTCTCGCCACCAATATTCTTGTGGTACCACATCCAAGCCTCAGGATTAATTGGCTCACCCACAGAACCCAATAGACGTAAGCTCTTCAAGTTGTACTTCTTAGGATGTACGGTTGGATCAGTGTCAGATGCCTTGATCAAAGAACGGATCGCTGTTGGTGCTGTGTAGAAAATAGAAACTTTGTGACGCTGAATCATTTCCCAGAAACGACCTGCGTTTGGATATGTTGGTACACCTTCAAAAACGATTTGTGTGCCGCCACAAGCTAAAGGACCGTAAGCGATATAGCTATGACCAGTGACCCAACCAATATCAGCTGTACACCAGAATACATCGCTATCGCGAAGGTCAAATGTCCACTTCATTGTGAGCATTGCCCACAACAAGTAACCGCCTGTTGAATGCTGAACACCCTTAGGCTTACCTGTAGAGCCTGATGTATAAAGCACGAATAATGGGTGCTCTGCACTAACCCACTCTGGCTCACATACTTTAGACTGGCCAGCAGCTACGTCATGCATCCACTTATCACGACCAGCCTTCATTGGAATATCGCCACCCGTGCGCTTATAGACGATCACGTGCTTTAACTTTTCGCAATCACCTAATGCAAGTGCTTCATCGGCGATCACTTTTAATGGCAATGCTTTACCACCACGCATTTGTTGGTCAGCTGTAATCAAAGCAACAGCACCTACGTCAACAATACGCTCTTGCAATGATTTGGCAGAGAAGCCACCGAATACCACTGAGTGAGTTGCGCCAATACGAGCACAGGCTTGCATCGCTACAACACCTTCGATAGACATAGACATGTAGATAACTACACGATCACCCTTTTTGATACCAAGCTTTTTAAGACCGTTAGCAAAAGTAGCCACGCGGTCGTGCAATTCTTGATAAGTAACTTTTGTAACATCTCCACCATCAGCCTCAAAAATGATCGCAGTCTTTTTACCCAAACCATTTTGAATATTACGGTCGATACAGTTGTATGAAGCGTTAGTTAAACCATCTTCAAACCATTTGTAAAATGGCGCCTTAGATTCATCAAGAACCTTTGTAAAAGGCTTCTTCCAGAACAGGTTCTCTTTAGCAAGTCTTGCCCATGTACCGTCAAAGTCTTTTTCAAAAGACTGACACATCGCGTTGTATTGTTCCATGCTGCTAATAGCAGCTTGCTTTGCAAACCCTTTAGGCGGATTGAAAACTCTAGTTTCTACTAACATCTGTTCCATAGCGGCCATAATTTATCTCCAACTTTCTAGGCTGTTTTATACAAACTTCGAGATTAGGGGGGCGGACTGACAATTGACTGACAATCCTCATAAACTTAAGCTTAATAAGGGTTACCCCTAGGACTTAGAGCTATTCACCCTAATTAGACCAATACTTTTTTTCATAACAGAATTGCTCCAGCGGCCAATTCCGGTCCTTACGCACTTTCCCTAGGTAAAATAGGACTCTTCATATCAACAATTTATCAAAATAACTAACTATGAGCACAATTCGTCAAGACGACTTTATCCAAAGCATCGCCGATGGTTTCCAATACATCTCTTATTACCACCCACTGGACTACATCACAGCCCTAGGTAAAGCTTATGAGCGCGAGGAAAGTCCAGCCGCTAAAGATGCGATTGCCCAAATTTTGACGAATAGCCGTATGTGTGCAGAAGGCAAGCGCCCTATCTGTCAGGACACAGGTATTGCTGTTGTGTTTTTAAAAGTGGGGATGCACGTGAAATGGGACGCCAAAATGAGCGTTCAAGAGATGGTTAATGAGGGTGTACGCCGTGCTTACAACAACCCAGACAACAAACTACGTGCCTCTGTTTTATTAGACCCTGCTGGCAAACGCACCAACTCTAAGGACAACACCCCTGCCGTAGTTCATTACGAAATCGTTGAAGGCGATGGCGTTGAAGTAATTTGCGCTGCCAAAGGCGGTGGCTCAGAGAATAAGAGCAAGATGTATATGTTGAATCCTTCAGACTCCATTGTTGACTGGGTGATCAAGACTGTCCCAACGATGGGTGCAGGCTGGTGCCCTCCTGGTATTTTAGGTATTGGTATTGGTGGTACGCCTGAAAAAGCCATGTTATTGGCAAAAGAATCATTAATGGCACCTGTTGATATTCATGAATTAATTGCACGCGGTCCTAAGACACGTGTAGAAGAACTTCGTTTAGAGATCATGGAAAAGGTCAATGCCTTAGGCATTGGCGCACAAGGTCTTGGTGGCTTAACAACCGTATTGGATGTCAAGATTCTTGACTACCCAACACACGCTGCTTCATTACCAGTGGCAATGATTCCAAACTGCGCAGCGACTCGCCACGTTCACTTCCACCTTCATGGTGATGGTCCAGCGATTTTGACACCGCCATCACTTTCAGATTGGCCACAAGTGGCTTGGGCTCCAGATACTGAGAAATCAACTCGCGTTAATTTAGATACTTTGACACCAGAAGAAGTAGCTAGCTGGAAACCAGGTCAAACACTTTTGCTCAACGGCAAAATGTTAACTGGTCGTGATGCTGCCCATAAGCGCATTGCTGACATGTTAGCCAAAGGTGAAAAATTACCGGTAGACTTTAAAAACCGCGTGATTTATTACGTTGGTCCAGTTGACCCAGTTCGTAATGAGGTAGTTGGTCCAGCAGGTCCAACAACAGCAACTCGTATGGATAAGTTCACAGAGATGATGTTGTCTCAAACTGGTTTGATCTCAATGGTTGGTAAAGCTGAGCGTGGTCCCGTTGCTATTGAAGCGATTAAGAAACATAAATCAGCTTACTTAATGGCTGTTGGTGGCGCTGCTTACTTGGTATCTAAAGCCATTAAAGAATCTAAAGTTGTCGGATTCGCTGATTTAGGTATGGAAGCTATCTACGAATTCACAATCGAGGATATGCCAGTGACTGTCGCTGTTGATTCAAGTGGTACATCAGTTCACAACACTGGCCCTCAAGAGTGGCAAGCTAAGATTGGAAAAATTCCAGTCAACAAAGCTTAATAATCTTTTTTGCTCTTTAAGGCATAGGGAATAGCTTGGCAACAATTGGAGTTTTTGATTCAGGGATCGGTGGGCTCACCGTCCTCAATGAGGCTCTTCGCCAAGCCCCCTCTCATCACTATATTTATTTGGCAGATTCAGCCAATGCCCCCTATGGTGAAAAATCAAGCGATTGGGTGGCGCAAAGAAGTTTAGATCTCTGTCATTGGTTAGTTCGTGAAGGTTGTCAAGCATTGGTTGTGGCATGCAACACCGCTACAGCTGAAGCGATTGCTCATATTCGCCATGAAATGCCAGCCATCCCCATTATTGGTGTTGAGCCAGGGATCAAACCAGCAGTTCACCAAAGTACCAATCACAAGGTAGGTGTGCTCGCGACCCAAAACACTTTGAAAAGTGACAAATTTAACGCCTTACTAGCCAGCTTAGAAGGTGATTGCGAATTCATTCCTCAGGCAGGTCTAGGATTAGTCCCTCTGATTGAGTCAGGGAAAATTGATTCTCCAGAAATTGAAGGTTTACTTCGCCAACATCTCAAACCTTTTGAAGATGCAGGCATTGATACATTGGTCTTGGGTTGCACCCACTACCCTTTCCTCACCCCATTGATCCGTAAGATCATG
This sequence comes from Pseudomonadota bacterium, assembly GCA_041179505.1. Taxonomy (GTDB): domain Bacteria; phylum Pseudomonadota; class Gammaproteobacteria; order Burkholderiales; family Burkholderiaceae; genus Polynucleobacter. The sequence continues at coordinate 49,968 of JBEGTH010000002.1, forward strand.
GGTGATGGCATTCAACTGATTGACACTAGTGCGGCTGTGGTTAAACAACTATCCCGCAAGCTTGATGAATTCCAGCTATTACAATCAGCACCACCTAGAAATATTCGCTTCTACTCAACTCTAGATGCAAATGCCTTGGTTCAATTAGCGAAACAATTGATACCTTCAGCATTTGAACAACATAGTATTGAAACTTCAACTGTTTTCATTTCTTAAAACAATTGATATAACAAGAATGCAACTGCCACAACTTCAACAGCTCAAAGATATGAGCTCACAAAATAAAATAACCATCTTGGTGGTGCTTTTGCATGTGCTGTTAATTGCGGAGTTTCGGTTTGGAGCAGAACATCATCGCTCAGGCAATACGATTGGTGAAACTGTAACTGCTAATTTATTAGATCCCAACCCACAGTTAGAAAAAAGCAAGGTACCTCAGACTAAGCTGCAAACAATCGTTACAGAAAAAACAAAATCAACAATTACTCCAACGACTAATAAAAGTATCAGCACAAGCCCTGTAAGCCCTTCCCAAGAAGCTCAGAACTCAATACCTCCAAGCAGTCTTGGTGGCAGCAGTTCAGGTGAACCTAAGAGCGTGTCAATGAGTCAAGCGCAGTGCAGCGTACCAGAACCGTTCTACCCCGGTCTATCACGCCGAATGGGCGAAGAAGGTAAAGCTATGGTCCGCTTGTACATAAGCGAAACTGGCAGCATTGAAAAAGCCAACCTAGCTCAAAGTAGCGGCATTCAGCGCCTTGATCAATCAGCTTTGGATGCGGCACTAAAAGTAAAGTGCCGCCCGTTTATAGAGTTTGGCAAACCGATTAAAGTAACAGCTATACAACCTTATATTTTTAGACTGGAATAAAGCAATGAATCAAGCGTTTGGTTTAGTCAATATGTGGGCACAAGGTGACGCTGTCACACGAACTGTCGCATTGATCCTTTTAGTGATGTCGATCACATCATGGGTGATTATTTTGACAAAAGCTCTTAGTCTTTATAAAACAAAGAGGATTGCCAGAGAAGTGGAGTGTTTTTGGCATGCCCCAGCTTTTGATGTAGCCCTTAGCCAGATGACACCTGAAGAGAATCCTTATTGCGAACTCGCCAAGAGTGCTCAGGAAGCCATGAAACATCACAACCAACAATCAGGTAACCGTGGCGAACTTCACCAAACGATTAATCCATCTGATTGGTTAACCCGTTGTCTAAAAGTCAGCATCGATAAATCGGTGGGACGTCTTCAACAAGGTCTTACATTTTTAGCATCAACAGGTGCAACCGCTCCTTTTATCGGTTTATTTGGCACAGTATGGGGCATCTACCATGCTCTGATCGGCATTGGTAGCACTGGCACAGCGACCATTGATCAAGTTGCCGGCCCAATTGGTGAGGCGCTCATCATGACAGCCTTAGGCCTTGCAGTAGCGATTCCGGCTGTTTTGGGCTACAACGCCATCAGCCGCACAAATAAAGTTTTAATTGCTGAACTCAATCGCTTTGGTAATGATTTATATGCTTTCTTTATTACGGGTGCCAGAGTTGGTCAATCCGATCAAGCCAGCAATAAACAAGGTTCTAACTAAGGCCAATCATGTCATTTAATAACGAACCACTTGGAGAGGACGACAGTCAACCTATGGCTGAAATCAATATGACACCGTTGGTGGATGTGATGTTGGTTTTATTAATCGTGTTCATGATCACCATTCCAGTGATGCAACATGCTGTCAAGGTAGAGTTGCCACAAGCCAATAGTCAAAAGAATGATGTGAAGCCTGACTCGATCAATGTGAATGTATCCGCTAAAGGGCAAATCTATTGGAATAACTCCCCTATCGATTTAGACACATTAAGTATTTATACGCAGGCCGCAGCGAAAAAATCACCTCAACCCGAATTGCAATTACGTGCAGATAAAAATGCTCGTTATGAATCCGTAGCTCAAGTTTTATCTACCGCAAAACGATCAGGCTTAACTAAGATTGGATTTGTAACTGAACCTCAGTAATTCTTGAGGTTCAGCTTTTAGAATGATTCGATTAATTTATCGAACAGCTTTTAACTGAGAATTTGGCACCAGACCACCTATAAGCATACCGGTGATACTCGCGCAAAGGCCTGCTAACTGTGGAGGCATAACGGCATCAGACCAGAGTACCTCACACAAGATCCAGATAGCTAGACCAAACAAGACAGCCAATAGACCACCTAGAGTATTAGCCCTAGACCAATAGACACCAAAAGCCAAAGGTACAAAGGCTGCTACTAATGTCACCTTATATGCACTCTCCACCATCTTAAAAATGGATAGCTCAGAATTGAGTGCAAACAAAGTCACAAACACCGTGAAACATAAAACGGTGATACGCATGATTTTTAATAAATGTTGATCTGAAAGATGCTTAAAGAAACCTTTGACAATATTTTCAGCAAAGGTCACAGATGGCGCCAATAAAGTAGCGCTTGCGCAACTCTTAATCGCAGATAAAAGTGCGCCAAAGAACATGACTTGAGCGAACAATGGTGCGTGATTCAAAATTAAATTAGGCAAAATCAACTGAGAGTCGGTATGCAAGTATTGATCAACTAACTGAGGGTTAATTAAGCTCGCAGAATAAGCTAAGAAAATTGGAATGAAGGCAAATAAGAAATATAAGATGCCACCAAGAATGGAAGCTTTAACGGCAATATCAACGTTCTTAGATGAGGTAATACGCTGAAATACGTCCTGCTGAGGAATCGAGCCCAACATCATGGTCACCAAAGCAGTGATAAAACCAAGAACCGCAGCCAAGTTCCAATCTGGCAAGATGCTAAGCTTATCTGCTGCAGCAGCGTGAGCAATCACCACATCAACACCACCGGTTAAACCGCTGACCTCATATCCGATATAAAGCATTCCCAACACGATAATGATCATTTGGATAAAGTCAGTAATAGCCACTGACCACATACCGCCAAACAAGGTGTATATGAGCACGCTAGCAGCGCCGATGATCATGCCCCACTGCTGACTAATGCCATCGTTAGAAACCACGTTAAACACTAATCCTAGGGCTTTAACTTGGGCAGCCACCCAACCCAGGTAAGAAACAACGATACATAAGGTAATCAAGACTTCTACAGTGCGACCGTATCTCTCACGAAAGAAGTCGCCAATGGTTAAGTATTTTTTGCTGTAGAGGTGACGGGCAAAAAATAAGCCCACCAAGATAAGGCACATAGACGAGCCAAAAGGATCCGAGACAATCCCCTGCATACCCTCTTTTAAGAAAGTAGCCGGAACACCTAAAACTGTTTCCGAACCGAACCAGGTGGCAAAGACAGTAGCTGTCACGATATGCATGGGCAGGCTGTGGCCAGCTGCCGCAAAGTCAGCAGTATTCTTGACACGCAAAGCAGCCCAGAGGCCAATGCCTATTGAAATAACCCAGTAAATAATGACAAACCAGAGAAGCATCTCAACCTCTTTTGATCAAACTTGCGAGATTATATGTCTTGCTAGCAAATCTATCAAAAGTGCCAATTTCGTCTTAATTGATTATTTAGGCTTGTATTGAGTCGGGCAATAAGCTCTTTTAACATCATCGCTCCGACGGGATGCATGCTTGGTAGATCTTCCTGTGACACGCTTGCGCCACATCCTAAAAGAGCTGGGTTTCATCTCTGAACGCATCAGATCAATCACCTGAGACTCATTAAGACCGTAACTCAGCTCAATGGCATCAAAGGGAGTGCGATCTTCCCAGGCCATTTCGATAATGCGCGATACGTCAGATGGATGAATGAATGATTTTTTCATAACGCTTATTTAGAAGTACTTGATCGCTGACTTCGGCAACGATCAGAACAATACTTGACCTCCAACCATACCTTTTCCCACTTCTTTCGCCAAGTAAAGGGTCTAGAGCAAGTCTCACAAACCTTTGTTGGCAAATCTGATTTTTTACGCATGCCCATGGAAGTGTTGGAATTAATTAAAGAAACTGAAATGCCAAGATGGCAATGAGTGTTGGAGGTATAGCGGCCAAGAATAAGTACAAAGGTGAAACACTTCCTTCAGGAAAGTACTCTCTCAAAATAGCCATACCTGCTGGATTAGGTGCATTGGCAATCACCGTTAGGCCGCCACCAGTTAATGCACCTGCTACCAAGGCATACTTAAACTCATCCGTGGTTCCCTGAACCAAGGAGCCCAAATAGGTCAACGCAGCATTATCAGTCACAGCAGTTAACGCAGTAGCTCCAAAATAAACCCAAGTGGCACTCATACCGTCTAAAACTGGCTGCAACCACCACTGTTGCAAACCACCCAATACAACTAACCCTGCCAAGAAAAAAGCGACCATCAAAGACTCTTTTAATAGCAAAGGACTTTGGTACTTCGAGTAGGCATGGGTATAGCCCATGAAGAACAATAGCAAAGCAATAAAAACAACCGGATGGTGCGCAAAGATCACAACACTGCTTAAGAAAAGCAAATGAATCACCTGCACAGATACCGGCATAGCTTCTTCTAATTTTTTAATCTCAAAGTTAGGTATGTCTCTATGAAGCAATAAAGTTACGAGGGCAGCATTAACAAATACAGCAATTATTGCTTTAGCACCTAGTAATTTAAAAACAGTCAGACTGTCCCAAGCCCAAGCATTAGCAACCATCAAAATAGGAGGAGCTGCAAAACTAGTTAAAGAGCCACCGATAGAAATATTGACAAACAAAATGCCAATAGTCCAATACATTAATTTGACGTCACTGGTTTCAGAAAAGACCTTATCTTTAAGTAATAAGGCGGCCAAAGTCATAGCGGCTGGCTCAGTAATGAATGAACCCAAGAGTGGCACCAAACTTAAAGTGACAAAGTAATTCACCACATGGTGGGGCAACCTAAATAGTTTGCTAATCATCACAGTGATGTAGTGCACCAAATATTCAGCAAAGACCAACACTGGTTTACTTGCAGCAACCACCATAATGGCAAATACAAATAAAGGCTCCGTGTAATTACGAGACTCTAAATATTTAACAGACTCCTCACCACCTACCATCACGCCAATCGACAGAACTAGAACTAAAGCCCAAAAACCAAATACAGCCTCAACCTCACCCAACAAGTGAAATAAGCCCGCATGGCTTGGATGTCGATGGGCTAAGTTCTGAAAGAACGATGTTGAGAATGTGTGTAACACCGCCACAGCAAATAGGCAGCTAGCAATGATTTGAATCGTTGTTGGGTTCATGCAAATGTCTCTCGTTTTATTACCCAGCTTAGCCAGGCCTCAAGCCGCTACTTAGTAGCAAACTTAATCGTTATTATTAACTTGTCATTCTACTGGGAGATGACCCAAAAATAACTATCGATTTGATTTTTTTGAAGCTTGCTGGATAGTCTTTTCAGCATGTACCCAATGAATAGACCAATTGTCAGAATATCGCTTAGCAGCGTAATCAGATTTGATAATCATGATATTTTCAGCATTTCTTTTTTCAGCTGAATTAGTGAAGTTATAACTACCTGTGATGACAATATTGTCATCAATGAGCATCACCTTGTTATGCTGAATTGCATGCTTACCATCACTACGAACATCAATGCCAGAGTCAATCAATTGATTGATGGCATCACGATTATTTTGAGAGCTTTTTTCATCTTGAATCAGCTCAACTTTGACGCCCCTACGATGCGCCCTGATTAAAGCATCACTTAAAGGTAACGCTGTAAAACCATAAGCCATGACTCTAATAGTTTTTTTAGATGCGTCAATGTGCTTAATCAAGCCACTGGCGCCACCTGCTGGAGGTGTGAAATAGATTCCTAAGATTTCTGCTGGCTGAGGCTCTGCACTAACACTTTGCCACCAAGAGATCGTTGCAAATACACCGAGCAATAAAAAAACCGCCAGCCTCTTGCGAGTTTTAGCGGTCATTATATTTGTTTGCATTTGCATCATAAAAGCACCTAGCCTTTCAAAAGCTTGGTGCCCGAGGCCGGAATCGAACCGGCACGGCTGTTTAAGCCGAGGGATTTTAAATCCCTTACGTCTACCTATTTCGTCACTCGGGCAGTAGCACTTTCATCATTGTAGACGGAAATAGTTGTATTTTTTTAACTTCTAATTCATTTCTACTTATTTCGCTATTTTGTAGCGAAGTCAGCATTTTACATATAAAAAAACAAACCCCGCAAAAAGCGGGGTTTGTTGATTTTTTAAGTGGCGCTTTTATTACTTGTAAAGCACCTCTGGCAACCACATACCAATTGCTGGGAATGCGTATAACAAGATCAATGCAAGGACCTGAATCGCCATAAATGGCATCATGCCCGCAAAGATTTGATTGAGCGTCACATGTGGTGGCGCTACACCTTTCAAGTAGAACGCAGCCATTGCAACAGGTGGAGACAAGAATGCGGTTTGTAAGTTCAATGCCACCAATAAGCCAAAGAACAATGGATCAACTTGGAAATGGCTTAACAATGGAATAAAGATAGGCATAAAGATCACGATAATCTCTGTCCACTCTAAAGGCCAACCCAACAAGAAGATGATAACTTGAGACAAAATCAAGAATTGAATCTTAGTTAAACCAAGGCTCAATACCCATTGCTCAATCAACTCTTGACCACCCAATAGCGCAAACGCTGCTGAGAAGATCGATGAGCCCACAAACAACCAGCAAACCATCGCGCTAGTTTTAGCAGTTAAGAAAACTGACTCGCGCACAACATCCATATTGAGCTGTTTGTATGCCCAAGCCAGGATGAAGCCACCAAAAGAACCCACCGCCGCAGCTTCTGTTGGTGTTGCCAAACCAAACACAATCGTACCCAACACCATCAAAATTAAAGCAGCTAATGGGAAGAATGAACCCAATAACATCTTGAAGATTTCAAGGCGAGCCATTGTCAGTGTGTAGTAGAAAATAGCGCCAATTGCCAAACCAATACCCAACATAATCCAATACCAAGTTGGAGTTGGCTGTCTTTCGGCAGGAGCCTTTTCTTCTTCAATCGCGGCAGATGGAGCAGCTTTAGTGGTCACAGACTTCTTAGGTGCTGCTTCAGCACCCGGTGGCAATGCGACACCCATTGCTTGAGGAGGCTCTTCTGCGCCCGGAGGTGAAGCTAAGCCACCAGATGATTCAGGCGCACTCACCTCTTCCAAGCTGAGCATACCGCCATCACTCTCCATCGTTACCTGAGCTACTTGCTCAAGTGGCGTTGTAGCTGAACGATGAATCATCGTCATCACAACTACGAAGAACAACAATGGGCCAACAATGATGGCTAACTGCTTTAATAGTTCTTTTGTACTGATACCAGCAGCGGCACGGCCTTTAGCAGCGGCCAAAACAGCTGGCAATGCTAACTTACCGAATGTCGCTAACTTTTGAGTTACTGGAGCTAAATCAACACGACGATCTTCTTCAGGCAATGGAGGTGCTAGTTCTGGCTTCAACTTCGCAACAATGATCACATAGCCAATATACAAAGCTGCCAACATAATGCCTGGGAAGAATGCGCCGGCGTAAAGCTTAACAACAGAAACACCAGCTGTTGCACCGTACACAATTAGCATGACTGATGGAGGAATCAAGATACCCAAACATCCACCCGCTGTAATCGCACCAGCTGATAATCTGACGCTATAACCAGCCTTCAACATCGATGGCAAAGCCAACAAGCCCATCAAAGTAACAACTGCACCAACAATACCCGTTGCTGTAGCAAAAATGGCACAAGTGACCAAAGTCGCAACAGCTAAAGCACCCGGCACTCTAGCTAGAGATAAATGCAAGCTTTTGAATAACTTCTCAATCAAGTTAGCACGCTCAACCAAGTAACCCATAAATACGAATAATGGGATAGAGATCAAAACGTCATTGGTCATGACCGAAAAGGTTCTTTGCACCATCAAATCCAGAGTTCTAGTCAGCGCTTGCGCATCACCTTCACCTTGATTGTGATAAGACATAAAGGCAAAGATCATGCCCATACCCATCAACGTGAAAGCTGTCGGGAAACCCATCATGATGGCAACCACCACCAAGCTCAACATCAATAGACCTAAATGACCGTTAGTCATTTCAGAGAAAGATGGCATCATCGCCAAAGTTCCAACAACAATGGCCGCCATAATGGCAAAGCCGAAATAGAGTTCCTTACGCATAATTAGGCACCCTTCTTTTCATCAGTATGGCTTGTAACCATCGCTTTTAATTTATCAACGTCAACTTCCTCAACGTCATGCTCACGTTTTGGCCACTCGCCTGTTTTAATGCAAATGACACAACGAATAATTTCCACAAAACCCTGCAAAAGCAGCAAAGCACCGGCAATTGGAATAATCATCTTGAATGGCCAGATGGGAGGGCCATTAGCTGTTTGAGTGGTGTGCTCATTAATAGCGATTGATTCTGAGGCAAATGAGATACCTGCATAAACCAAAGCAACAATGCCCGGGATGAAGAAAATAATGTAAAGCGCTAGATCCAAGATAGCTTGGGTGCGCGGCGTAAAGAAGCCATATAAGACGTCACCACGAACGTGTCCATTCTTAGACAAGGTATAAGCACCTGCCATCATGAATAGAACACCGTATAACATATAGGTCACATCAAAGACCCAATCATGCGGGTTGTTAAACAGATACCGTGAACCCACTTCCCAACAAATAACAATCGTCAATACTGCAATTGAATAAGCCGAAAACTGTCCCAGCCATGTCGATAATTTATCGACTGATAAAAGAAGTTTTTGCATATGTCTTCCTGGTTTTTTTAATAGTTATAAACAACAAACACCCACCGACTAATCGGTGGGTGTTGATAGCACATCAAACAAATTAAGATTTAGCAGGAGCCTTACGACCAAAGTAGTGGTTGTAAGCCATCTTGTAATCTACATTTGTATCGTTCTGCCAGCGGCATGCACGCTGAGCAAAAGTACGCATTGATTCAAGAACACGTTTGAAGTCAGCATTTTCTTTTGCTTTAGCATCAATGATCTTGTCCCAAGCAGCCAATTGACCACGCAAGATTGAGTCAGGAGTCTTGTAGAACTTAACGCCCTGCTTTTGTTGCATTTCAATGTAGTCTTTTGAGTAACGATCAATAGCTTTCCAGCTCATTTCAGCTGAAGAAGCTTGAACTGCTACGTTGATCATGGCACGTAATTCAGCAGGCATTGAGTCTAGTTTCTTCTTGTTGAAAAGAATCTCGAACTGCTCTGAACACTGGTGGAATGATTGCAACATACAAACTTTAGATACGTCTGGGAAGCCCAATAGACGATCTGAAGAAGCGTTGTTAAATTCAGCCGCATCTAATAGACCACGGTCCATCGCTGGAACAATCTCAGCACCTGGCAAGGCGTTTACTGAAACGCCCATATCTTTGAAGATATCAATTGAAAGGCCAACTGTACGGTACTTAAGGCCTTTCATGTCTTCTACTTTGGCAACTGGTTTTTTAAACCAACCCAAAGGCTGTGTAGGCATTGGGCCGTATAGGTATGAAACAACATCCAAGTTCAATGACTTGTAGATGCCTTCTAACATTGCCTTACCACCGCCATGTTCGTGCCAAGCAAGAACCATATTTGGGTCCATACCGAAAGCAGGGCCTGATCCCCACAGCGCTAAGGCTGGGCTCTTACCATACCAGTAAGCAACCACACCGTGGCCACCGTCTAACGTACCTTTACTTACTGCATCCAATAAGTCAAAAGCTTTAACTACTGAACCAGCTGGTAGTAGTTCAATTTTTAGACGTCCAGAAGACATCTTGTTGATCTTGTCACAAAAGTCTTGAGCGTACTCATGGAAAATATCTTTTGTTGGCCATGTGCTTTGGAAACGTAAGTTAACTGTTTGCGCATTGGCAATCATTGGGAAACCCAATGTACCTGCACCAGCAGCAGCTGCCGTTGATGTAGCAATGAACTTACGACGTGATTGAACTTTATTGTCTGACATTGATGTCTCCTCTGTTATTAACAATTTTTGTCGAGCTTGGAAATAATTTTCACAAGTTAAGACTAATTTAGCACTCTGTGAAAAAATACGCATCTACATAAATGTTTTTTTTGCTAGGGGTTTTACCTAATATGGTGTTAAGTACTTATAACAGTCAGAACAAGCTATTACAAAGAGGGAAATGGCTTCTGATTATTATCACCATTTCCATAGTCTTAGCCCTACTCGCACTAGGTGTTTACTTTCTATCCACCAAAAACAAACTAGATGGCGAATTGTTAGCCCCAGGGCTAGGCTCGCCGGTGACTATCAAGTTTGATGAACATGCCATACCTCATGTATATGCTACAAATAATGAGGATGCTTGGTACAGCCTAGGTTATTTGCACGCTACAGAGCGCCCTTGGCAAATGGAGTTCAACCGTCGATTGGCAGCGGGCAAGCTATCTGAGATCTTGGGTGAGGAAACAATTGGTGTTGATAAATTTATTCGAACACTGGGCATTAGAAGATCAGCCGAAAGGCAGTATGAGAATTACCCCATTGAATACAAAAGATACTTACAAGCTTATTCTGATGGCGTTAATGAGGGCTTTAAAAGATTAGGCTGGGCCTTACCCCCTGAATTCCTAATTCTAGGTGCCCAGCCAGGCCAATGGAGCCCTGCAGACTCAGTTTCTTGGTCATTAATGATGGCTTTTGACTTGGGCGGCAATTGGCATAAAGAATTTCTACGTTTGGAACTATCTGAAAAGTTGGATACCCAGCACATTTGGGAAGTCCTACCACCCTACCCAGGCGAAGCACCTCCAACAAACACTAACTTTGCCAAAATATACAGAGATATTGATTTGTTCAAAAAGCGCACTTCAAGTGTCCAAACAAGCAGCTCTATAGATAGCCATCACATAAAGCAGTTATCCAAGGATTTACCAGGGGGATTCGAAGGTGTAGGATCAAATAACTGGGTGGTGTCTGGAGATAAAACTGTCAGCGGGAAACCCTTATTGGCGAACGACCCTCACTTGAGTCTCACTGCACCAGCAGTTTGGTACATGGCCCATATTGAAACCCCTACTTTCAAAGTCATAGGAGCCACTACCCCGGGTATCCCGAGCATCGTTATTGGTCGCAGCAATCAAATAGCATGGGGATTTACCAACACAGATCCTGATGTCCAAGATTTATACATCGAGGCATTGGATGAGAAAAATCCTGGTCGTTACCAAACGCCGAGCGGATATGCCAACTTTGTTCTTCGTGAAGAAACGATTGCAGTTAAAGGTAAACCTTCGATTCGTTTCATTGCGAGAGAAACTAGGCATGGCCCTGTCATTTCTGATGCTTATGAGCGCGCCCAAAATTTAATTGATACATCTCGTTTTGCCATTTCTATGCGTTGGACGGCATTAGATACAGCCAATCAAACAATCGTTGCTGGCTTTCAGATGAATCAAGCGCAAAGCATGGATCAATTTAAAGAGGCTATCAAACATTATTACGCGCCTATGCAAAATATTGTGATGGCAGATACGGAAGGTCAAATTGCCTATAGAGCCATTGGTGCAGTTCCAAAGAGAAGTAAAGGGCAAGGTTTATTTGGTTCAGCTCCAGGGCTTGGCTGGGATAAACAGTACGATTGGAATCCCTACCTAAGTTTAGATACTTTACCCAAAGAAAATAATCCTTCAAGAGGCTGGATTGCTACCGCTAACCAGCGTGTCCATGCAGCCAATGATCCAAATCCACTGACAGCTGACTGGCATATGCCCTACCGTCAAAATAGAATTGAATCTCTCCTAGATGCCAAAGACAAGCACGACATCAGCAGTATGAAGGCTATCCAAACAGATACAGTTTCTTTATCAGCGAAAGACTTACTACCTCATTTACTCAACGCTAGCTCTACTCATTCTTTAGCAAGCGAGGCAAAAGCTATTGTTAGTGGCTTTGATGGCAATATGACATTGGATAGTGCGGGCGCAACCATCTACAACGAATGGGCCCATCAGTTAACTCGTTTATTGTTTGAAGAAAAATTAGGTCAAAGTTTTGCTATTGAATATGGCAAACGAGATTTTCGCTCTGGCGTTCATAACATTCTCAATCTTCATGCCAACGGAAAGCCAGAGGCTGCATTTTGGTGTGACAAGACAAGCACCAAAGATCTTGAATCTTGCGAAGACATCATCAATGAGGCATTGACTCATGCGCTCACTCAACTATCAAAACGTTTGGGCGGTCGACCTGAATCTTGGCGTTGGGGTAAGTCTCATATTGCCACATCAGAACATCGTCCATTTAGCAAAGTTAGTCTTATTAAGAAGCGCTTTGAAGTGAGCAGGCCAACGCCTGGAGATGGATTTACGATTAACGTTGGATTTATGGATTTAAGCAACCCTTCCAATCCATTTACCGTGACGAAAGCTGCAAGCTTGCGCACTATTTATGATTTATCAAACTTAGATCAATCTCAGTTTATTTATCAAACAGGCCAATCAGGTTGGATAAATAGTACAAACTACGATAACTATGCAGATACGTGGGCAAAGCAGGCTTACCTTCCACTTTCGATGAATCCCAATAGCGTGACTCACACAGCTACACTAAAACCAAATCCAGAAGCAAAACCCAAAGAATCAAAGAAGCCAGAAAATAGAGCGCCTGATCGAAAAAGGTAAGTTAAGCAAGGAAAATACTGATGACGCTTCGCACTATCTTTATTAGCTTTTTAATCAGCATTAGCTCATTCAGTCTGGCTGCTTCAGAAAAAGCACTTAGTGAAACTTTAGCAAGCCCGCATCATCTTTTAATGATGCGTCATGCAGATGCCCCCGGCTACAGTGACCCAACTGGATTTGATTTGAATAATTGCGCAAGCCAGAGAAATCTTGGTGCCAATGGCAAGAAGCAAGCTGCTGAGCTTGGTGCATGGTTAAAAACTCAAGGTATTACACAGGCAAAATTGCTCAGTAGCCCATGGTGCCGTTGTATGGAAACGGCCAAGCTGCTAAATGTGGGTGATGTTCTCTCAGAAAATGCTTTGGGCTCATTCTTTGAAAATCGAGCAGATGGCAAAGAGCAGACTTTATTACTTGAGAAAAAAATCAAACAAGAAATCTCTAGCCCAAATAGAAGGCCATTAATATTGGTCACGCACCAGGTGAACATTCAAGCTTATACAGGTGAGAGCGTGAGCTCAGGACAAATGATTCTTGTTAAGGTGAATGCCAACGGTCAATATCTCTCTCACCGTTTAATTAAGTATCCTTAGCCAATAAAGAACTATCTTGGAAGCCGCCTCGGCGGAATGTGACGACCAAAGTATCACGCCAAGCTTTTGCTGCGCTATCGAGGTGCAGTGGCTGTATAGGTGTTGTCTCATGAATAACTCGAGCATCATCCAAAACAAGCAAACTGCAAGGCTCAACAAGCGTAAATCGTTGACCTTGAGGGCTTGCGGTCTCAAATACTCTTGTTTCCCCGCCTTTGATACCTTGACGATCAAGCATCAGAACTACGACAAAATCAACGCCATCACGATGAGCACCCTCTGGAGTTGGTCGACCAATACCATCAGTTGTATCAATGCGGAATTGATGAACTTCGACATACCAAGGAGATTGTTGCTGCCCAGAGCTTACTTTCAGTTGATTAAATTGATCAGCCATTTGTATCAACAGGTCACGTAAGACTTCTGATTCAGCAAAGCTGGCTTCACAAGGCTCAAACCATCGATCTATACCACCATGTAATGCGTTATACGAAACTGGTTGCCAGTGAGCTCTATGTGGCACTGAACTAAGTTCAGCATGATTAACAACAAAGCTGGAATGGCGCCTTTGTCGATATCGACCGCCATCTTTTAGATAAGCATCAGGTGGTAAATTATTCCAATAAGCGCTAATACCTTGCCACTCTTTCATCTCATGCTTTGTTAAAGCATAAAAATCATGGGGTGCCAATACTGAATAGCCTTGGGCTTCAATTTGATGACTGAGCTGATTTAAAGGAGAATAAGGGGGCTGAAGTAGCATGGATTGAGTATAAATTTATTCTACTCAAACACCAAAAAAATTAGCGCGATTCAATGAGTGATATTCGCAACCTACCCAGCCATCATAAGCAAGGTCATCGATCAATCTAAAAAATTCTTGATAAGGTATATCACCCGTACCAGGCTCATGTCTTCCTGGGTGATCCGCTACTTGAATGTGGTCAATGAAAGGCAATAGCTCTTCCATATCAAGAATATCTTCACCCATGCGATGCATGTGATAAGCATCATATTGAAGATAAAGATTATTGGATTTCACAGCCATGATAGTTTCAACTGCATGCTGAGAGCTTGATAAAAAGAAACCCGGCATGTCGAAAGTATTAATCGGCTCAATCAATAATTTAATGTTTTCTTTTTTAAGCACCTCAGCTGCAAAAGTTAAATTTGAAACAAAAGCACTTTGCGCTGACTCTCCACTCACACCTTCTGGCAATTTTCCTGAAAGACAATTTATATGAGGCACATGTAGAATTTTCGCGTACTGAATAGCATCCAATAAACCAATTTTGAACTCCTCAACTCGAGCAGGATCACAAGCGATGCCTCGATCACCTTGCGACCAGTCACCAGCAGGCATATTGTGAAGATCCATAGGCATATCGAGTTCTTGAAGTACCTGCACAACTTGATGCAACTTCACGCCTGTCGATGACTCATAGGGAAACTGACATTCAACAGCCTCAAATCCATCTGCTTTGGCTGCGCGAAAGCGCTCCAAAAAAGGGAGCTCTGCATAAAGCAGGGAAAGGTTAGCTGAAAAACGCGGCATGAATAAATACTCAATAATCAAGAAAGTGCTCTAATTATGTCATGCGCATTTTATCCATCTCAATTGGCACCATTTCCCCTCTTTTTGGGATTGAACACCCTGACTACAGGGCCGTCAATTCAGCTATCAAGAAAGAGGTGGTGAGCTCACTAGATAATCCGCAACCGATTAAAGTCAAAAAGATTGGACTTGAGGGCGATGAGCAAGCAGATTTCAGTGTTCATGGCGGCATGGAGAAAGCGGTATACGCTTACCCCTCAGAACACTATTCTTTTTGGAATGAACTACTCAATCGTGAAGTTCATCGCGACAACCCTATTGGTCATGGCTATCTTGGCGAAAATTTAACAGTCGAAGGATTTAACGAAGCAGAGGTTTGGGTAGGTGATATTTGGCTAATTGGAGAAGTAGAACTTCAAGTAGTTAAATTAAGAGAGCCTTGTTTCAAGTTCAACGCTAGGATGGCTTACAAAGGATCAGCCAAGGCCATGATTCAATCGGCAAAATCTGGTTGGTATCTACAAGTCAATACGCCCGGCACAATTAAAGCAGGCGATCAAGTTCAAGTGAAACCTGGCAGGCAGGAAGTTTCTATTAAAAATCAAAATGACTTTTTACTTCGCAAAGAACAACAAAAAGAATTATTTTGATGGCTTGATAGTTATATGAATTCAACTAAGACCCCTTCCCTATTTAAAGTTATTTTTGTATGTATGGGCAACATTTGCCGAAGCCCGACTGCTCATGGGGTTTTTAGAGACTATCTTAAAGAGGCCGGCTTAAGTCATATGGTTGAAGTTGATTCAGCAGGTACTCATGCCTACCACATAGGCGACGAGCCTGATCAACGCTCACAAAAGCATGCGCACAGAAGAGGTTACGATTTATCCAATCTAACAGCGCGACAACTCAATGAATCAGATTTTGAAAAATTTGATCTTGTATTAGTGATGGATTGGGATAACCATGCTATTGCTGGTCAAATAGCACCCCGCCATCATCAGCACAAACTAAGACGATTGACAGAGTTCTGTAAAACCATGCAGGCATCTATTGTTCCAGATCCCTACTACAAGGGTGATGAAGGATTTGAAGAGGTTCTTGATTTAGTTGAGGATGCCTGCGACGGCTTATTGGAGCATGTTCAAGCCAGACTAAAGTAAGGTTGCATCAATTCTCAGAAAGATCCTACAAACAAATAAGCATCTTCTGATTTTCAAAAAATATTATCTAGGTCAATCTTCATCCTATAGAAAAAGGATAAATTTTGATGACGGACAAACAAGAAAAAAATCCCTTCATAAGCAATCCACAAGGGCAACAACAAGAACTACCCATTGATCATCAACAAACAGATCATATTTTCACCCTGACTTGCCATAAAAAAGCAGAAGAGAGGCATTTCATAAGAGATAGGCCATATTTGGGGTCGGTCGGTGTAGGCAGCAATCAGTACAAGGCTAAATCGCTTCCGCCTATTGACATGAATGAATTGGCCATTAATAAAAAGGAATTGAAGTTCAAAGCCCATATCTTTGATGAGTTACATCGCAAGATGGCAATCGATCAAATGACGGACCCGATACTCTTATCTCAAAAAGTAAAACTTCCCATCAAAGAAATTCAAGCTCTTTGTAAGGCCGACTTAAAACGAATTAGTTCTTTTATGCTGATGCAGGCCATCACACAATTTGGATATGACATCCACGTTTGCATGAGGCCCAAGATTGGTTATCAGCCAGGAGAAGTTATTTTTGAAAATTAAAAAGTAATCCGCATATTATTTTCTAAATTCATGAGCCAACCATCGACGAAGATAGCTAGTCACGACTCCACCCAAGAACATTCCCAAGATCATAGGATTGTCGACCAATAAATGCCAGACAGTAATTCCGGACTCAATACCTGCATCTATGGTTTTAACAACATCAGTCAACCCATCTGAATGAGCTAACTTAGCAAGGACTTGATGGCAGACCTCTTCCTCTCTAGTCATCACCCACCTCAAAGACGTCCGACTAAAACAAGAGTCATGAGCTTGCCAAAATTAAGCGTGGTTTTAGCGGCTAATTTAAGAGTCTTGCCAAGCAGGCTTGATGATTTTCTGCGAGCAGAGCTCTTCACTTTTCTTTTGACAACCGTCACAACTGGTTTGATTCTGATCCTCATTTATCCCCCATAAAACAATCATGATGAACTGAGAAGTAGGAGAACTATCCTGATTAGTTTGTGGGAAAGTTCGGATTAAATGATTCGATGACGAGCCTGAATGGGCTTAAGAAGGTCTCTGAGATTGTTATGATCAATTTCGTGCATTAACTGAAGGAGTTGGCCGATTTCGCTCTTAGGAAAGCCCTCCCTTGCAAACCAGGATAAGTAGTTGGCTGGCAAATCACAAAGAACAGTCCCAGCATGCTTACCAAATGGCATTTTCATGGTGACTAGTTTTTCTAGGGATTCTGGGGTCATTTGAGGAGATGATAACTCCTACATAGAAGGCATTCTGACCTTCTATGCAGGGGCTAAATCAAACACAAGAACTTCTGCATCATCGCCATTAACAAAGCTGAGCTTACTTTCACCATCTAAAAGTAAAGCATCACCACCGCTCAATAATTGGCCATTAATTTCAAGCTTTCCTTTTACAAGGTGAACATAAGCCTTACGTAAAGGGTTTAAATCAAACTCAAATAAAGAGCTACCTTGAAAAATGCCCGCATAAATGCTGGCATCAGCATAAATGACAACTGAGTTATTTTCACCAGTAGGCGATGCAATCAGGCGCAATCTCTGCATTTTCTCTTCTTGAGGAATAGTTTTCTGCTCATAACTTGGCGGAATTTCTTGAACATTAGGCTCAATCCAAATTTGAAGAAGATGAGTCTCTTGGTCTTTTGCATGATTAAATTCACTATGCATCACACCTGAGCCAGCGCTCATTCTTTGAACATCACCAGGAGGAATTCCAACAACATTACCCAAGCTATCTTGATGAGCTAACTCTCCAGATAGAACGTAAGTTACGATCTCCATATTTTTATGGCCGTGCTTACCAAATCCCATACCAGCAGCAATGCGGTCATCATTAATCACTCTTAAATTACCCCAGCCCATGTGAGCTGGATCGTAGTAACTTGCAAATGAAAAAGAATGATGTGCTTTTAACCAACCATGATTAGCATAACCACGCTCTTCAGATTTTCTGAGTTTTAACATTCAGGATCCTTAGTATTTAGTTTTATTACTTAGCTTGGCAAAGTTTGTTATCTAATGCCCAGGCACCACCACCTAAAGCTGTTAGAAGCAAAAGGCCGCCTGAAATGCTCAAATTTTTCATAAAGAATAAATTTTGAACATATGCTTGATCAGCTGGCACAGCCCAAAAAGCGTGAAAAATAAAAGCTGCCAACAAAGTAAACCCTGCTAACAAGAATGCAAATAACCTTGTTCTATAACCGACGATAAGGGCAATACCACCCACAATTTCTAAAACAATAGTTAATCCAGCTAGAAGAGTAGGCATAGGTAAACCAACTGAAGCAATAAAAGCAATAGTTCCACTAAAGCCCCCGACCTTTGATACTCCAGCTAAGATAAACATGGCTGCTAGTAAAACTCTAGCTAGTAGCGCAATAGGGTTAGTCCATTTAGAACATGATTGATATTCTGCTTGATTCATACTGATTTCCTTTTGAATAAATACTATTTAAAAAATTTTTTGTAATTTTTCAAGAGAATTAGACAACTCATCTAATTCTCTTTTAGTTAACTTGCCGAAAGATTTTTGAAGATGAGCCATGTGCTCAGGGAACGATTTATCAAAAATTTGCTGCCCCCTCTTTGTGAGACTAATTAACTGACTTCGACCATCTTCTTGATTGATCTCTCGAAGAATTAGACCTTTCTCCTCAAGCCGCTCTAAAACACCTGTTAGGGTTCCTTTAGTTGTAAGAGTTTTCTCACCCAACAACTTACAAGTCATGGGGGGCTGATTACCTAGTGTCGCAATCAAATCAAACTGGGTCATTGTTAAGCCCAGGGATTTTGTATGCGCCGATGAGTACTGTTCAAAGGCTTGGTATGTGAGAACTAGTTTTCGTAGTACTGGCAAAAAATCCATGATCAATCTATTTAGTTCGTATAAGTACCATTTTAGTACTAATGCGAACTAAATACAAGGCCACTAAAAAAGATAAACTATTAATTACAAAATATATGACAAAAAAATTAACTGCCAAGGCATTAAAAAATCTGACCCGATCAATTGATCAGGATGCGAAATGCAAGAACTGCGCCTCATTGAGATGCGCGGGCTGGGAGACGATGCCTAGTTCATTCAATCAGGAAAAGCTTGAACTTGTTGGCACGCTGAAATCAGGCAATGAAGAACTTTGGGATGAGTATCACCCCAAGGGAACTCAGATTTGGTCGGCAGATGCACCCATATCACCCCACTTTCACCCCTACAACAAGTGTGATGTACATATTTGTAAAACTTGTGGCACAAGCTACTTAAGATATACGGAATTTGGCGGATATTACGTGGATCAACGCATTAGAGAGCTTAATCCAGACCTTATTACAGATCACACCCAAATTGAAAAATAATATAACTACCAACCACCCCTAATACCAATTCCAAATCTGATTTGAGTATCTAGATTGCGTCTCTCCTCATCACGCAGAGATTTGACTAAGAACTGAATAATTTCTTCACGCTTCGCAGAACAATCAAACTTATTGAGGATAATTTGCCCTTTAGCGGCAACAATAATGGCAGGATCAAGTACAAATGTCTGCTTATCCATGCCAGCCTCAGAAGCCAAACATAATTCAAACTCATTCATAGAGCTAATACGTTGATTAACTTTTTCTGGCGTCAAACTAGCGCACCCTAAAAGAGTTTGCGCAAACAAAGTAATGACAATTCCTTTAATCAAGAAATTAGATTTCATATGATTTCTTTAATGACTTCTGTGACAAAAATATGATGAGTGGCATTGTTAAAGCCCAAACAATTGATAAGGTTGCGAGAGAATAATTTTCATGAGGCATGCTACCTGCATCTAAACGAATACCAGCCAAATAAGATAAAGGGCCGGCAATAGAACCCAAGATAGCTGATAACCAATATTTATTCTTAAGCCATGCAAGCGAGTGATTTAAGGTCATAGCTAAAGCAACCCAAAGCAAAGACATCCAAAGTGGACTTATAAAGCCAATGGGATTAGGAGATGCATACACCATGATTCCGGCATGCATTAAAACAGTATCAATTAAGGTTCCCAAACAGAAACACTGAAACATTAATACATATTCAGCTCGTCTACTGGCTCTTGACAAAGACCGTAAATGAATTACTCCGCAAAGAACCATCACCAAAATACCGATAAAAGCTTGTCGATGAGCAGCGCCTAAGATTCCAGCAAACCAAGCTAATTGAAATAAGACAAGGTTAATTAAATAGGACATACGATCTAATGAAGATTAGCGCTTATAAAAACTCAGAGTCACTTCACCAAGATAGAAACCAAACTTAGTCATTTGTGCCTTATTAAGTAAAACCTTTTGATCCATCAAATACATCCAATCATCAAACTGCACGTGATAGATACTGCCATCCACTGGAAGAGCCAAGGTGTAGGACCAATTAAGTGCATTTCCAGCAACAGCTCCTTGAGCAGCCCCAATCACATCATCAGCGATGCCCGAATATTTACCTGGAGAAGTTTCTGTAATAGTCCAAATGCGTCTCTGCTTCGTTCCATCAGAGTAAGTAAAGTCTTCATCTAAAACGCCAACTTTTTTGCCATCCTTAATCTCCCACTTGGCATCAATAACAACTTTAAAACGCTTAACAACCTGCCCTTTACGGTCTGTAAAAATACCAAATGCATCAATAGTTCCATTGAAGTATTCAGAAAGATCTAATTGAGGAGTTTCAGAAGCATAGCTTTGCACTTGAGGGCTAGAGCAACCCAGCGTGGCAACTGCAGAAATAATCGCTACAACAGGGTATAAAAGATAACGTAAAGGTGATTTCATTATGTTCTTCATTTTTAAGTTAATTAGCATTTGGAGCTAATAAATTTTGGGGTGCAATCTTGTGAGAGTAATTGACTGCGTAATTGAGGCGCGCTAGTTCGAGGATCCAACCAGATAGAAAAAAACGCCTTGGAAAAATCATCGCCAGATATTTGACCAATATATTTTTCATTGTGCAGGAATATCGTACCTACTTTTGGTTGATAAATTGCAGTTAAAGAGTTGCCTGTAGCAATGTTAGGAAAAATATCCTTCAAGTCTTTTGACCACTTCCTTCTACTCTCTTCTGACACACCAAGCTGAGTCATTTCTTTAATTGTTTGTTCGCGCAGGTCATCAGACTTAAAATTTTTAAGATAATCAATCCTCAATGCATAGCTGGAAGAATTATTTAACTGAAACAACTTAGCATCGTATAAATCAAACCCCCAATAGGTCATGCGGCCTTGCCCCTGGACTTTTGCACCGCTCATAAAATTCTCAGGATACTGAATGCTTGGGTTGGCCACAACACCTTGAGTAATGCTCAAGATCAGTACGGTAGAGCACAAAGTTTTTAATAGGCCATTCATATGAATAGCATAACCAACTTTATAGAAGTTTGCTGAGTGGGCAAAGATTCAAAAAACACCCAGCATGTAAACCACTTTTTATAAACTCAGATCAGACACAAGAAAGTTTAAAAGAAAGTTTTTAGGCTCACTTTTAAACTTTACTTAACTAAAGATATGTTAATTAGGTAATAACACTCAAAAATGCTTCATTTAATTTTCGATCATGATAGAAAATCCCTCTACCGACCTCATCCCAAGTCCATGTAATAGGATTCATATCTGGATACCATTGATAACCACCACAGAAAGTCTCAAGCCTATTTCCAGATGGGTCAAAGAAATAAATTGTTGTTCCTCTGGTTACGCCGTGTCTGGTTGGCCCAATATCAATAGATACTCGATTCATTGTCATAATATCGGCAGCTCTTAATACTTGCTCCCAACTCTCCAGCAAAAATGATACGTGATGAAGTTTGTCATCTTCACCATGACGAACCATAGCAACGTCATGAGCCTTATTCGAGCATGTTAACCAGGTAGCCAAATCAGTTTTTCCATCTTCCATTTTGACTCTCTCAACCAAGACAAAACCGAAAACTTCTTCAAATAACTTTCTAGCACCATCAATATCGCCGCCATAAAGGAGCGCATGATCCATTCTAAGTGGAGAAATACCTTTTAAGTCAGGCACCCACGCCTCTGGATTAAAGTCGCCCAATCCATTTCCAACAGATGTTTTCTGCGCATACAGTTCAATCGTATGCCCTGTTGGCAACTTAAATCTAACTCGCTCACCAGTCTCAAGCATCTCACCAGCAGGAATTCTTTCAGTTATCACACCATAGTTTTTCAAATCTGATTCATAACGATTTAAAACATCTACATTTTGAACCTTAAAGGCCAAACAATCCAAACCTGCTTTATCAGATTTTCTAATAACAAAACTATTGTGATCTCGCTCATCCCAGCATTTAAAGTAAACACGTCCTGATTTATCTCGACCAGTTTCTTGTAAGCCCATCACATTGGTATAAAAATGAACTGACTCGTCCAAGTCCAAAACACGCAATTGAGCATGTCCTGGTCTCAAAACTCCTGTAATTGCCATTACTCTCTCCCCGTAAATTGCCTCAATTCAATTAATTGAGTACATACGAGTCTATTAATTAATTAATATTTTTTAAATGGGTGGCTAGTACTTTCCCTAATGCCATTATTTGAGCTTGATCAAATAAACATTATTTAAATGCCTACAATGTGACATCTGCACAATCATTCACCTATTTAAATACATTAGCCACTCATGGCAACCTCAAAGAACACAATTACATTTTTAACAGACCAACTGAGTGGTTTAAAAGGAATTTCAACCAAAAGAATGTTTGGCGAATACTGTCTCTATTACAAAACCGTGCCGATTGCCTTCATATGCAGCGATCAACTTTTTTTAAAGCCCACCATATCCAATAAAAAAATGCTAATTAAAGAGTTGATTGGTTTTCCTTACCCAGGAGCTAAACCTTATTTTCTAATCCCTGCCGATCACTGGGAGGATGCTGAGTGGTTAAAAGAGATAATCGTTAAAACTGCGATGGAATTACCTCTTTTGAAAAAGTAAGTCTCCCCCTGATGAATATTCTGGTCAATTCCAATTACATTTAATAGACTTTGTCATCCACACTGAAGTGCTTCCCATGATTTTCTCAATCACCTTGTCTCGACTCAATTGATTAAGATTTAATAATTCTTGACCGTCTAAAGCAGCATCCAAAGCCATCGAAAAGTTATGAGTAGTTTTGGTCCACATTAAATCAATCACACCCAACTCAGCAAAATATTTAAGTATTTCAACTTCTTCCTGACTAAATCGAACTTCAGATAATTTAGACTCACGAGCTTGAACAATCAATTCCCAATAATTGTTCAAAATCTCAGCAATATTTGGTTTTTTAAAAATAACCATTCTCTTTTCTATTTTTTTATTTTGATGAATCAAGTTTTGTATATATTGCTTTTGCAAATCGCGATGCTGCACCAACAGCGATTGGCAAGAATAATTCTGGTTCTATTGCCTCTAGCTCCATCAATAACCAACCCTTTTGATCTTTAACTAAATCAACTCTTGCGTATAAAGGGACTTTAGATAAATAAGCCAAGACCTGCTTACCAATCAATTTAGCTTTCTCATCAGCTTCACATACCGAATTTGTCCCGCCGTATGAATCTTGAACCCTGTAATCGCCTTGTTGGGGCTTTTTACATACAGCATGAGAATAAACACCGTCAAAATAAATTAATGACAACTCACCTTCTTTAGAAACACTTTCTAAATATGGTTGAATCATCACATCTCCATTCATCACCAACTGGTTCAAGTGCGTCTGCATTTGAGGATCTTGAGAGTCTCCCTTCAATGCACCAATAGCTCCTATAGAAACAGCTGGCTTAATAACCACAACTGGCCAAGTAATCTGTTTCATTAATCCTATACAGTTTTCCTTTTCCACAACCCAATGAGTTGGCACTACAGGAACACCTGCTTGGGACAATTCTTGTAGATATTTTTTATGGCTATTCCAGATCAAAATATCACTAGTATTTAGCACCTTAGTCAATTTCTCTACTGACTTGACCCAAGCTAAAAACTCATTCAAATGTAAGAAATAGTCCCAAGGTGTTCGAATGACAACCAAATCAAACTGAGACCAATCACAATTAGCTCGCCATGAAATTAAGTCTGCCTTAATATCCAAAGCATTTAATTCCGGAATCAGTAAATAAGATTCCGGATCAGGTTTAGCCATTTCCGCTCCGGTAATTAAAGCGACATGCATAAAACACCTTTTATAAATATAGTGCCAACACTATATCAATATGCAAAGGGTAGCTGGCTCCAATTAGTTGTGTAGTTAGGTGATTTATTACCAGAACGCATCTCCCAACTCTTTTTAGTGCCGGTAGCAGCTGACTGGACAAGCGTTTTACCATAACGACCATTAATAGAATCAATGGTTTTCATCAGTTCAGCCGACTTACCCTTAGCAGCTACATCTTCAAACAATGACTGCTGAACCACTGGTTTATCAGCCAGTAAATTGAGAATTACACCAGCTTTTTTATATCTAAAACCTGCTTTAAATATTTTTCTTAATCCCCTCATAGCAGCCTCAGTCAGCTCTAATGAATTGTCTATTGGATCAGGCAGTGGCATAACAATACTTTGGGCATATTGAGCCTCATATCTCATAAAAGGATTGGTTTGGATGAATATAGTTATAGCTCCGGCGACAGAATGCTGTTCTCTTAACTTTTCGGCTGCTCGCCCTGTGTGTGTAGCGATAGATTCAGACAAATCGTTAAAAGTAGTGACTAATTTGCCAAAACTTCGAGACGCAATAATTTGCTGCTTAGGTGGTGCCACTTCTTCTAGCTTTAAACAAGAAACACCTCTGATTTCATAACAAAGGCGCTCCATCACAACACCAAATTGCAATCGCATAGTTTGAGGAGATATTTGCATAAGATCTAATATGGTTTTAATACCCATTACTTCTAAACGTTTTGCAATTTGATGTCCTATGCCCCAAATATCATCTACCGCAATCTCACTCATCCATTGATGCAGTTCCTGTTTCGACATAGTACTGATATCGCAAACACCCGAAAAATGTTGATTTTTCTTAGCTAAATGATTGGCTAATTTAGCCAAAGTTTTACTTGGTCCAATGCCAACGCAAACAGGTAGTCCCGTCCAGTCCTTAACTCGTTCTTTAACAGTAGCTCCTAAATGGGCAGGACTTTGATAATGTTTAATAACAGAATCTATTCTTAAAAAACTCTCATCGATGCTATACACCTCTAGATTTGGCGTGAATTGTTGCAAAACTTCCACGACACGATTACTCATATCACCATAGAGTGTGTAATTAGATGAGTAAGCTTCAATGCCATGTTTTCTTGCCAATTCTTTCATTTGAAACCAAGGTGTTCCCATCTTGACACCCAAGGCTTTGACTTCTGCACTACGAGCCACAGCACAACCGTCATTATTGGAAAGAACTACCATCGGAACTTTCTCTAGTTGTGGGGCAAAAACCCGTTCACATGAAACATAAAAATTATTAACATCGACCAATGCAAATAATGGAGGCGGCATGACTACCCCCGACCTGAATGGCTAGCATAGCGACGCACAACACCCACCACTACACCCCAAATTTGTAATTCATGACCTTCAGTGAAACTAATGATCTGATACTCAGGATTTTCAGGGCGCAACTCAATACGTCCTTTGTATTTATAGAGTCTTTTAATGGTGTACTCACCATTAACAACAGCCACAACAATATCTTTATGTTTGGCCTTTAAGGATTTATCAACAACCACCTTATCGCCATCGTGGATGCCAGCCACAATCATTGATTCACCTCTCACAGTAAACATGAAAGTGGCTGGCTTATTCTGTACTAAATAATTATTAATATCTAATCCGTCTTCAACGTAATCTCCGGCTGGACTGGGAAATCCAGCAGAAATTCGATGCGATAAAAGCCTCACCTCACAAGTAGCAAAATCCTTTGCAAAGCCTTGTGGCTCTTGATAAAGAGTGACTGAATGACTCAAAGTTGAAATAGGATTATTCATATAATACTGTATATTTATACAGTATACATAAATTCTGTCAACTTCAGCAAATTTGCTTTGAGGCTATTAAGATATATCCCATCATGTTGGGAAAAATTCGTCAAAAACAAATCTCTAATCAATTCAAAGAGGTCGTCCCCTCAGAAGAAAGACTGTGTCCTATTTGTGACCGATTGATTCCAGATTCACAAAAAGACGCACATCACTTCATTCCCAAATCCAAGGGTGGCAAAACAACGGAGTATTTACATCGGATTTGCCACAGACAAATCCATGCTCTATTTACAGAAACCCAATTAGCTAAAGAACTTAACACTGCTGAAGCTATCAAAAGTCGAATAGAGATCAAGAAGTTTATTGAGTGGATTAAATCTAAACCAAATCACTTTTATGAAAGAACATCAAAAAGTATTCATTTGAAAAATAAATAAGGCCGACTATTAGTCAGCCTTATTACATAAAGTAGCGTGATTAGTACAACAATCAGCTAACTAAATAGTTTAAATATCCTATTGGGGTGGCTTGCGTAAAGGCCAAAATTCAAAGTAACTAGCAACCGTGACCATTAATGGGAAAGTAATACTCAGCATACTGGCAGCAATCCATAGCTCAAGATCATATGCAGGACTACTTGGCACAAACTTAAACATATCAATAGCTACTCCAGCATAGATCTCATACATCACAACAGATAGAGCTAATGCAATCGAAATTAAGATCACGCCCCGCCACGGCTGAGGAATCTTGAAGCTAGGTAAGCCTTCAAGCATAACCAAGATAATAAATATTCCAAATATTGTAGGTATACAAAATCTAGACATGAAAACAACAATATTCATGTCATTCACATTCATAAACAAGTGATAAATAAATATTGTTATAGGAATTATTAAAAGAGCACTTAAAAAACCAAATAAAGGCTGCTTGATTGGTTTTGATAACAATTTTATTAGAGCAATGACTGGCCAAAAATCTAATAACACCAACATCAAAATAAGAACTAATGTGATGAGAATAACCACAAGAGGAATCCAAGCATTAAATAATCCAGAAGGATCTAGAGAAGCCAAATAAAAAGGTGCTTGAATAGCAAAACTGAAATTAAATAAATATTTAAATATGCCATAAGCGATGAAGTGGCTGATCAAAATAACTGCCATTCCAAGCAAGCCCTCATTTTTTATGAATAACTTCAATGGCCAACACTCAAGTGGAATAATCAACCAGATCGTAATTGGAACAACAACGATTAAATACATAACAACAAACGGTGTTGGAGGCACAACACCTCCCCCAATGCTCATTAAAGATAAATAAGCAATGGAGAAGCCAACCGCCACAGTCAGACAAAGGAAACTAAAACCCTTTAGAGGTTGAGGCAATAAGGCTAAAGACTTAGGATATTCAGAACGCCACAACAAACTAATCACAATTTGCATCGGGACCATTGCATTTAAGAAAAGAGATCCCCAACTCCCTAACCATTCAGGCGAAACTGAAATGGAAATAAACACAGCCAATATGACAACCAAAAAACTGATAAAAATTCCCTTGTACACTTGGCTAAATTTTTCCATTTACCACCCCAAAAAATAATTTTTTAATTGATCTTAGTAAGACGATACTAATGGTTTACTGAAAATCTTGATAGCCACCATTCTCAAAAGACCAAAAACAAAAAGTAATTTAAAAGGCAGCGCTTTGGACGTTAGAATGAATCCATGAAACCACTCATCAAAATCGATTTTGTATCTGACATTGCCTGCCCTTGGTGTGCTGTTGGCCTAGGGAACCTGAATCAAGCAATGACAGAGTTAAGTGATGTAGCTGATTTTGAGGTTCATTTCAGGGCTTTTGAGCTTAATCCACACATGCCATTGGGTGGTCAAGATGCTATGGAGCATCTCACCCAAAAATACGGCTTAAGCACAGAGGAAGTAAAGTCCAATCAAACTCAAATTAGAGCCAGGGCTGCAGAAGTAGGCTTTACTTTTAATCCAGAAGGTAGAAAAAGGGTTTACAACACTTTTAATGCTCATCGTTTGTTGTTTTGGTCTGCTCATGAACTAGATCTTCTAAAGCAAGCAGCACTGAAAAAAGAATTGCTTAATACTTATTTTTGCCTAGGTGTGAGCCTTGATGAGGAAAAAAATATTTTGGATGCTGTTACTAGAGCCGGTCTTGATAACATAAGAGCTCAAGAAATTTTATCCAGTGATGAGTTCAGCAAAGAAGTAAAAGCTGAAGAAGAATTTTATAAGAACTTAGGTATTCATTCTGTACCATCTCTAATTGTGGATCAGAAATACTTACTTCAAGGGGCTCAACCATCAAATGCTCTGATCAATGCTTTTCAGCAAATGATTAAATAATCTATCTGTAAAACTTTAAATTAAAAGACAAGTTAAAGTAATATATTAAAGGTGACTTATAACATTTGTTAAGATCAAAGCCATTAACATGATCAAACAAATTGTCTTCCAAAAAATAACTGGATCACGCTCAATAAGTGGGATTATTTTTTCCTCAGTTAATGCCAAGTTTGGTTTATTTATATCGTAAATAAATTCAGATACCTCTTGATATCTTTCAATGGGATTAATGTGCAGCGCCTTTCGAATTGCTGCGTCAACCCAAACTGGAACCCTTGGATTAATTGATGTTATGGGCGTGTAAACTAGATTCTTTTGAGACTTTATCGTAGTTGCTTTTGGAACATTGCTTCCATAAGGCAGCCTCCCGGAAAGCATTTGGTACGCAATAACACCTAATGAAAATATATCCGAAGAACTCGTACCAACTTCACCTAGAAAATACTCTGGAGCAGCATACTGAGCAGAACCCAAAAAATTAACCCCTTCACTAACAAGATTCATTTCAACAATACCTGCCACTCTACTTGCACCAAAATCAATAATCTTAACCAAGCCATCATTGTCTATCATAATATTATCTGGCTTCAAATCTTGATGAATAGCCTCAATCCTGTGAAATGCTTGTAAGCCTTTACCTACCTGACCAATTATTTCTCTAAATTTGATCAAGTCTAGCTGAGGGTAATCTAGCAACCATTGTGTAAGACTTTGTCCTTGGATAAATTCAGATACGACATATAAATAACTCTTCTTTCTTGTCTGTGGACAAAGTTTTAAAACATGGGGGTTATCAATTCTTCTAGCAATCCACTCCTCGACCAAAAATCGCTCGAGGTAAGCCAAGTCATCACGCATACCAACAGAAGGCACTTTTATAACAACTTGAACACCAGTCTCTTCATCTACAGCAAGGTAGGTATAACTGCGACTACCCACCTTAATGTCTCTTAATATTTTATAACCATCTATAACCACTTTATCACTCAAAGCTGGGGGGAAAGGTAAAGCAATGAGTTGATTGTTTATTTCATTATTACTAAGTTCTTGTATCTTATCAATACGAACAATTTGCACAGTAATATTATCGGAACTGCCCTTCTTATATGACTCTTCAACAAGCTCTTTTGCAGCCATATTTAAATCCGCTGGGTATTTCATCACCATATCATTTATTAGGTTGAAATCTGTATGTTCATAAAAACCATCCGTTGCCAAAATAAAAATATCATCAACGCTAATATCAGTTGATATGTAATCAACATCTAAGTGTCGATTAATGCCTAGAGCTCTTGCTAAATAACTCTTTTCCTGAGAAACATACATCCGATGATCTTCAGTTAACTGCTCCAAAGACTTGCTAAGCAGCCTATAAACCCTGGTGTCTCCAACATGGAATATATGTGCCTTATTTGACTTTATTATTAACGCTGAAAAAGTACATACGTAGCCTTTATCCAAATCATATTTATATTGACTCTTTTGTGTCTGGGAATGCAGCCAAGAATTAACTGAACCTAAAACTCGCTCAGCAGAATTTTTAATTGACCAAGCTTCGGATGTTGAGTAATAGTCTGTAATAAATGTTGATATTGCAGATTCACTAGCGACATGGCTTACCCCACTACTACTTATACCATCTGCAATGGCGGCAACAAAGCCTTTACTTGCGAGCAAATGGTCTTCAGGAAAAAGCGCGCCATAAAAATCTTGGTTAACTTCCTTACGTCCCTTTGTTGAATATTGTCCTAGTGTAATTTCTAATTTTTGAGTCATATTGAAAGCACAATACTACATATGTTTGCAGTATTGTGCCCTATGGTTTAGTTAAGCAACTTTACGTTTTGCCCCAGTTTTAATATGTGTTGCATAAAGTGTTAATCCAGTAAACGCAAGCCCTCCCACTAAATTCCCAAGAACAACTGGGATTTCATTCCAAATAAAATAATCTAGTATTGAGAAATTACCACCCATCATTAAACCTGATGGAAATAGAAACATATTTACAACAGAATGCTCAAATGTCATAGCGAAGAACAGCATGATTGGCATCCACATTGCAATAACTTTTCCACTCACATTGGTTGAAATCATCGCACCAACGACACCTGTAGATACCATCCAATTACAGAGCATTCCTCTGATGAAAATTGTGAACCAGCCCATAAGACCATACTGCGCATAACCAAGAGTTCTTGCCTCGCCAATATGACCAATCTTAGTGCCAATTTCATTAGGGCTTACACTAAATCCATAGGTAAATATAAACGACATCATGAATGCTACTGTTAAGGCGCCTAGGAAATTTCCAGAAAATACAATTGCCCAGTTTTTAAGAACGCCTGCTAAGGTAACACCTGGTCGCTTATCAATTAAAGCTAATGGTGTTAAAACAAATACGCCAGTTAATAAATCAAATCCAAGCAAATACAACATACAAAATCCAACCGGAAATAACATCGCTCCAACCAATGGAGATCCTGTTTGAACAGTAGCCGTAACTGCAAAAACCGCTGCTAAGGCCAATATGGCCCCAGCCATGTAAGCCCGAATTAAAGCATCCCGCGTAGCCATAAATATTTTTGACTCTCCAGCATCAACCATCTTTGTAACAAACTCGGAGGGCATTAAATATGACATATTATTTTCCTTTATTAATGAATAAAAAATTAAATTTCTAAAAAAATTAAACTACCCTCAAGCTTGACACTTAAGGAACTACAAGAACCAATATCAGGTGAGATTGCTTTTCCATCCTTTAATTGAATATTCCAGGAGTGCAAAGGACAAGTCACCGTTAACCCATGAATAATTCCTTGAGATAGTGGACCACCCTTGTGAGGGCACTTGTCATGAAGTGCGTATATCTCGTCATTTGAAGTTCTAAAAATAGCAATATCGCTGCCCTTTTCACGCTTAACGACTCTTGTACCAAGCTGTGGTATGTCCTCCAACTGACACACAAATTTCCATTTAGACATGATTAAAAATCCTTTCAATTAATTTATGCTTCGACAACAATCGGGATAAATTGTTTAATTGGTTGTTTTGTTTGCATGATTTCCCAAGGGTCTTTTGCATTTTTTAGAGAGTCTATTAACCTCGAAAAATAATCTCTCCTGCCCTGGTGATCTTCAATAACTTTTGATTTCACATACCCAAGTCCTACTCGCTCAATAAAGTGAGAAGTTCTCTCCAAATACCAACCCTCTTCTCTGTATAGCTGCAGAAATGCACCGGTGTATTCCATAACCTCTTCATTAGTGGTTACCTTGCAGAAAAATTGAGCTACCTCTGTTTTAATTCCACCATTGCCTCCAACGTAGATCTCAAAACCTGATTCAACGCCTATAATCCCGACGTCTTTAATTCCTGACTCAGCACAGTTGCGAGGACACCCAGATACTGCTAATTTAACTTTATGGGGTGCGTACATATCAAAAAGCATTTTTTCGATACGGACTCCTGTATCCATTGAATGCTGTGTACCAAAGCGACAGTGCTCAGCCCCAACGCAAGTCTTTACAGTTCGAATTGATTTACCATATGCATGTCCAGAAACCATTCCTGCTGCATTTAACTCCCCCCATACAGCTGGTAAATCTTCTTTACGTATTCCCAATAAATCTATTCGCTGGCCTCCGGTAACCTTAACCGTTGGAACCTTATATTTTTCAGCAACATCTGCTATTACTCTCAGCTCCTTTGGATTGGTTAACCCGCCCCACATCCTAGGTACAACAGAATAAGTCCCGTCTTTTTGAATGTTGGCATGCATTCTCTCGTTGACAAAACGAGATTGAGGATCATCTTTAGCTTCATGCGGGAAACTAGATATCAAATAATAGTTAATGGCTGGCCTGCATTTATCACACCCATTATCATTTTTCCATCCTAACTCCTTAAATACAGACTCCTTTGTGAGGAGGTGTTTTGAATAAATCGTCTCTCTAACCACTTTATGGTTATGTTCAGTACAGCCACATATTGGTTTAGACTCTTTGGTCTTGGGGGTATAAGCACCACCAACAGTTGACGACAAAATTTGTTCCACTAATCCAGTGCATGAGCCGCAAGATGAAGATGCTTTTGTATGCTTGCGAACATCTTCAATTGAAAACAATCCATTTTCTTTGATTGCTTTGACAATATCCCCTTTGCACACACCATTGCACCCACAGATTTCTGCTGTATCGCTCATAGTTGCGGCAAGATTCTGCCCTTTGTGACCCGCATCGCCAAGCTGAGATGCTGAGAAGGAATTTCCAAAAAGCAATTGACTTCTTATTTCATGAACGTTTTGTTCATCTTTCATTAACTTGAAATACCAAGCAGCATCAGATGTATCGCCATATAGAACAGAACCAATGATGCGGTCATTCTTTACCAAAATTCTTTTATATATTCCCGCCTGCTTATCATGTAGATAAATATCTTCAGTATCGTCTCCACCACTAAAGTCTCCTGCACTAAATACATCTATACCGGTCACCTTCAATTTTGTAGAGGTTATGGATCCTTTGTATTGTGAAATTCCTAAATTAGCTAAATGATTTGCGCACACTTTAGCTTGTTCGAATAATGGGGCAACCAAACCATAAGTGCCCCCCCGATGAACAACACATTCACCTACGGCATAAATTGATGGATCTGTAATAGTTTGCATTGTGTCTGACACATGAATACCACGTACTCGCCCTAATCCACAGAATAGACCTGATGACTCAGCTAATGAAAAATTTGGTCTAATCCCAGCAGCCACAACTACCAAATCTGCCGGAATTTGCATTCCATCTTTAAACCTAATAGCCTCAACACGACTGGAAGCACCAGAAATAAGTGCCTCCGTGTTATGCCCTAAAAGAAACTTCATACCTTTTTCTTCTAATGATGACTGCAACATATCTGCTGCAACTTTATCTAACTGCCTCTCCATAATCCACTCAGCCAAATGCACGACAGTCACATTCATTCCTCTTTGTAAGAGTCCATTAGCAGCCTCAAGACCAAGAAGTCCTGCACCGATCACTACTGCATTTTTATATTGACTTGAGGCAGCAATCATTGCTTCTGTATCTACAATATCTCTATAAGCAAGAACGCCACTCAGATTAATTCCAGGAACTGGGGGCATAAATGGATTAGATCCTGTAGCTATCACAAGCCTGTCGTATACGACCTCAACACCATCATCTGAAATAACTTTTTTATTCGCCCGGTCAATAAACGAGACTCTTTTACCAGCGTGTAATGTAATTTGGTTTGATTTATACCAATCCATATCATTAAGCATGATGTCATCTAAACTCATCTCTCCGGCTAAAACCGGGGACAATAAAATTCTGTTGTAATTTCCATAGGGCTCTGAACCAAAGATAGTTATGTCATACATATCAGAATTTAACTTTATTAATTCTTCAATAGTCTTAACACCTGCCATACCGTTACCAATCAAAACTAATTTTTTCTTTGTCATAATTTAATCCTATCTCTAAATGGTTTACTTTTTTAAGCCGCTAACTCAGATATTGAATTTTTAAATTCTTTATCGTGATTTATTCCTTTGATAGCTGATAAAACATCGCCGATAACAATAATTGATGGACTTTCTATTTCAGCTTGAATAACAGTTGCAAATAGATTCCCCAAAGAACAACTTTTTATTTTTTGACTTGGTAAAGTTACCCTATGCAAAATGGCTGCTGGAGTATCACTAGGCATGGATTGCATTAATCCATTTTGGATATCCTCAACGTTCGATAACCCCATGTAAATAACTAATGTAAGCTTCGCCTTTTTTGAGATAAAACCAATTTCTCTCCAGTCTGTCTCACACCTTCCTGGCTTACTGTGTCCGGTGATCATCAAAACACCAGCCGCATAATCTCGATGAGTTAGTGGTGTAGCAAGTGCTGTTGATGCTGCTAAACCTGAAGTTATTCCATTTATTACATTCACCGGTATTCCAAGTGACAAAAGATGATCAACTTCCTCACCACCTCTACCAAAAATAAACGGGTCACCTCCTTTTAATCGGACCACCTTCTCACCTTCTGCAACAGCAGCAATCATTAATTTTTCAATGTAGCTTTGTGGTGTTGATACGCATCCACCACGCTTTCCAACGTGAATAATTCTTGCGGTAGAAGAGGCATATTTAAGAATTTCTGGATTAACAAGATCATCGACAAGAATAAATGTAGCAGCCATGATTGCTTTCATTCCTTTGATAGTTAGTAACTCAGGATCTCCTGGACCAGCTCCAACTAAAGTTACCGTTCCCGTAAAAATCCCGCCCTGAAATAACACTTGATTACCTCTATGGATACTCATCATCACCTTTTTAAAAAAATAAAAAAAACGCCCAATTACTCTCAGCTCATGAAGCTAAAAATAATTGGACGTCTTTATCCTTTGAGCAATTAGTTTAAAAAAACTATTGCCACAGAATTAACCACCTTTGGTTAAATCTATTTCAGATAATAATTTGGTGTGAAGAGGCTCTATTGAGTAATGTGCACCATTTTTATTGCTGGCGCACAATCTCAGTGCATCAATTCTTCAATTTGAGGAATTCTGATAATGAAAGTACTGATTGAGCGATATCAATTAACTTTTTATTTTGTGACATAGCTTTTTCACGCATAGTCACATAGGCTTGCTCCTCATTAATTCCCTGATGAGCCATTAACACACCTTTTGCCCTCTCAATAACTTTTCTTTCGTCTAATGTTGCCCTAACTGAGAGTAACTCTTGGCCCATTTCAGCAAGTTCTTTAGATTGCAATTGAATAGTATCGATGATTGCCATAGATAAACTTGGGCCAATAAAATTATTTAAATCACTTTCATTTCCAAATGACTGGTTCGGTAAATTTGAGACCAATAGTGAAACAGGTGATATCGGGTAGTCATTAAAAATACTTTTCAGTAGCAACTTATGGTCATTCAATTGCACTTTAGATTTAAGAATTAATTCATCACACTGATTTGCCAAGTCATTAGTAAGATATTTTTCAGCAAGATGCATATCATTCATACGTGCAGTAGTTTTATGAAACCAAACATCTGCAGATATTGCTTGACCTTGAGTGCTAGGAGACAGCAACTTTCTTCGCATTTTCTCTATATCAAAAATAGGCATTGATTGAATCAAAAGACTCCATTGCAAAAGGGTTTCTTTATTTGAAAATGACTCGAACTTACTTATACAATTTTCTTGTAATTCAATTAAATTTCCCATCGTTTGAATTAAATCTGGCAACTTACCCACAGAACAAATACGTGCACCTGTAGCCCTCTCCAAACCAGCAAACTCTTTACCTTGCATCAGATGAAATAGAGCTACCAATTGCTTACTTAACAATGGATCAACAGAAATATCTGCAGCCTCAAAGACTAAACTTAACAATGCATTAATCATTGAGCTATAAATTCTCGTGGCCTCAGCAGGAGACACATCCAAACGAGCAATACTTTCCCTAAGATTAGGTAATTGGTTTATTTTGTGTATAGCCAAAGCTAATTGAGTTAGCAGTCGTGATCCCCCTACCAACCCTTTTGATATTTTATTTACAACAAACCAATTGTGAAAGCTTTCTCGAGAAAAGTTTGTAACGTCTACAAATTCCTCCCACTCCTTTTTGAAAGTACCCCCCATTGAAGCCAAGTAAATGTTTGATGAGCCCCTTTCACTTTGTAAAGAATGTACAAGATCTGACACAACATTCATAAGCTGACTTATGGAACGAAGCTGCTGGATTTCAAAAATTCTATGCGTCTGGGCAGCAGTCAAATAGGTAAGAACTTTTTGCATAGACTCTCTTTTTTGATTTTTAAATAATTATTTCAGTTTAGTTTAAAAATAATTAGGCACAATAAATATAAAGGTATTTAATTTGCAGTTCTTTCAAATAATTTTGAAGAATAAAAAACTGAGGTCTGTACCAAGCAAGTTATCAACTCAAGACACAATCACTTTGTACAGTAATTAGAGATTAATGCAATTTTTGGCACCAGGAATGTGTTTTTTGATCATACTAAAGCTCTGCATAACTCTGTCATGCCGCCATATCTAGTCATAAAAACTTACTTCATCATTTAAGTTGCAGGCTTGTTATTTGGCACCTTTAGATGCCGACTGCGTGAAATAAAGATTGGTATATTTTATGAAAGATAGACCACAGTCAATCCATTAAGGGTTGACATAAACAATGATTGAGATATCTCTCCATAAGGGGTGGGATCCCCTCAGAAATCAAAATTATTGGAGGCGGAACCCAGAATCGAACTGGGGTACACGGCTTTGCAGGCCGCTGCATAACCACTCTGCCATCCCGCCAGGGACGTGTTGTGTGAAATTAAA
>JBEGTH010000003.1:0-131039 GCA_041179505.1 Pseudomonadota bacterium
ACTAAAGCTGTTGCAGCAGTTAAGTAAGCCTCAGGCCACGAAAGGAATTTAAATGTCTATTCTTATTAATAAAAACACACGAGTTATTACTCAAGGTATCACCGGTAAAACTGGTCAGTTCCACACTGAAAAGTGTCAAGAGTACGCAAACGGCAAAGAATGTTTTGTTGCGGGCGTAAATCCTAAAAAAGCTGGCGAGAAAATTTTTAATATCCCTATTTATGGATCAGTAAAAGAAGCTGCTGCAGAAACAGGCGCAACAGTTTCAGTTATTTACGTTCCGCCAGCAGGCGCAGCAGCTGCAATTTGGGAAGCTGTTGAAGCTGACTTGGATTTAGCTATCTGTATTACAGAGGGCATTCCTGTTCGCGATATGTTAGAAGTTCGCAATAGAATGGCTGCTAAAGAAGCTAAAGGCGGCAAAAAAACTTTGTTGTTAGGGCCAAACTGTCCAGGTCGCCAGACGAAATTAAGATCGGCATCATGCCAGGCCACATTCACCGTAAAGGTCGTATCGGTGTAGTAAGCCGTTCAGGTACTTTGACTTATGAAGCTGTTGCTCAGTTGACAGAAATTGGTCTTGGTCAATCTTCAGCTGTAGGTATTGGTGGTGATCCAATTAATGGTCTTAAGCACATTGATGTGATGAGAGCTTTTAATGATGATCCAGATACAGATGCCGTGATCATGATTGGTGAAATTGGTGGTCCAGACGAGGCTGAAGCAGCTCGTTGGTGTAAAGCTAATATGAAAAAACCAGTTGTTGGCTTTATTGCTGGTGTGACTGCTCCTGCAGGTAAGCGTATGGGTCATGCCGGTGCGTTGATCTCTGGTGGTGCTGATACAGCGGATGCCAAATTGGCCATTATGGAAGAGTGTGGCTTCACAGTGACACGTAATCCATCAGAAATGGGTAAATTACTTAAAGCATTGTTGTAATATTCGTTTTAAGGGCAAAGAATAACGGGAGCCTAGCTCCCGTTTTTTTTAATTAAAAAAAATAAGTAATGAGGATGACATGGAATTCCTAGCTACCATTGATTGGGCAGTAATTGCTCAAATCATCATGATTGATATTTTATTGGGTGGTGATAATGCTGTTGTTATTGCCTTAGCTTGTCGTAATTTGCACCCTAATCAGCGTCGTAAAGGCATCATGTGGGGTACTGCTGGGGCGATCATCTTACGCATAGTTTTAGTTGCATTTGCCGTTACTTTGTTGCAAATCCCATTCTTAAAATTTACTGGTGGTTTGCTCCTACTTTGGATTGGCTATAAGTTAATGGTTCAGTCTGATGAGGAAGAAGGGCATGAGCTTCAGGCTTCCGATAAATTGTGGGCTGCAGTTAAAACAATCATTGTGGCTGACGTAGCAATGAGTGTTGATAATGTGATTGCAATTGCAGGAGCAGCTGGTCAAGTGGATGCTGCACATCACCAGTTTGGATATATCGTGTTTGGTTTGTTAGTTTCAATACCATTGATTGTAGGTGGAAGCCAAATTGTTTTATATCTAATAGATAGATTCCCGTGGATTGTTACATTGGGCGCTGGTTTGTTGGGTTGGATTGCGGGCGGAATGATCTTCTCTGACCCCGGCCTCATCAAGTACATTGGCTCTGATATTGAATCTTATTCAACTATGGCCGGTGTCATTGCTGCTATCGGTGTTATGGTTGCCGGTGAAGTCATGAAAAGAAAAAAGAAATAATTTCTGATGGTTTTGATGCAAAACAAAAATCAGTAAATTCCTACACCTATATCAGCTCTTTTGGTGGGTATCATCTGCCATGATGATGCCTCACCAACGGAGGATTTAATAAGATGAATGATGGAAAGCAAGTCTTGAAAAATAAAAACGGTTTTACCCTGATTGAAATAATGGTTGTCATTGCTATTATTGGCATTCTGGCTGCATTAGCTGTACCTAAGTACCAGGATTACATTGCCAAAACTCGTGTTGCAGAAGGCTTGAGTTTGGCGGCTGCAGCAAAGTTGGCTGTTACTGAAGTGTATTCAGGAAAAGGCCCTGCTGATATGGCTGATGCTACATCGCAGAACTTTAAAAGTACAACAACAAATAGTGTTAAAGAAGTTAAGATCGATAAAAGTGGTGCAATCCTAATCACCTACCAGTCTAGTGTTGCACCTGATGGTGCGAACGTACTTGGCATCGTGCCAGTTAATAACTCTGCAACTGCGACTGTTGAAGCGCTAGATTTAAGTAGTAAACAGTCTCAACCTTGGGCAGGTATTTGGTCATGCAAATCTGCATCGACAACTCTTTCTTCAAAGTTATTGCCAGCTGACTGCAAGTAAGGTCACTAAGTTAATAAACTAAGAAGTACAAAATAAAAAAGGGCATCTGAGGATGCCCTTTTTTATTAAGATCTAATTGGATTATTGAGCCACCCAAGTACCTGACTTGCCGCCGCTCTTCTCAAGTAGTTTAACTTCTTTAATTACCATGCCACGGTCAACGGCTTTGCACATATCATAAATAGTGAGTAGTCCGATTTGAACGCCTGTTAAAGCTTCAATTTCTACACCAGTTTGCCCTACTGTCTCTGTTGTTACAGTGCATTGAATGGACGAGGTTTTTTCATCTGTTTGAAAATCCACTGCAACACGCGTGAGTGCGATAGGGTGGCACAAGGGAATTAAATCAGGGCTCTTCTTTGTAGCCTGAATGGCAGCGATCCGAGCGATACCAATCACATCACCTTTCTTGTGGGAGCCAGATACGACCATATCAAATGTGCTTTTTTGCATTTGAATGCTGCCTGTAGCAGTTGCTATGCGATGTGTGTGAGCCTTTTGCCCAACATCGACCATGTGGGCTTGGCCACTTTCATCAAAATGAGTTAACTTATTCATATGATATTTGTACCATAATTAGGTATATGAGTAATAAAAGACATTTCCTGGCTAAAAAAATCATAGCGGCTTCTTTGGCATGTTTGTTTCAACCCACTCTATTGTTGGCGCAAGCTGACTCTAATCGTATTGCTCAAGATAATATTGATCATGCCATGCGATCTAGTACTAATTCAGCTGGCATTCCTCAGGTAAATAAACCCGTACAGCAATCTTTGGTCTTGCCCGATTTGGGTGACTCCTCAAGCATCTCTTTATCGCCTTCCGATGAAAGGCAATTGGGGGAGCGGATTATGCGAGAGATACGCCGAGACCCTGATTACTCAAATGATCTTGTATTTTATGATTACCTCAACACCATAGGCCAAACGTTGGTACGTGCCGCCAAAAAAGATGGCATCCCTGGTCTTGATGGCAGTGGAACATTTGCAATTAACTTTGAATTATTTGGTGTGCGAGATAGAAGCATCAATGCTTTTGCTTTACCTGGTGGTTTTATCGGAGTTCATACTGGCTTAGTTGTTTCTGCTGAGTCAGAGTCAGAGTTAGCATCGGTGTTGGGTCATGAAATTGGTCACGTGACACAGAAACATATTGCTAGGATGTACGGGCAGCAAGGCACAAACTCAATGATTGCTTTGGCTTCAATCTTTTTAGCGGTAATTGCCGCCAGTCGAAACCCCAATGCTGCCCAAGGTATTGCGATGGGCGGCCAAGCTTTGGCGATTCAAAATCAATTGTCATATTCTCGCGATGCAGAAAGAGAAGCGGATCGCGTTGGTTTACAAATCTTACAATCTGGTGGATTTGATATTCAAGGTATGCCTGATTTTTTCCAAAGAATGCAAAGAGCAAACAGTATTATGGAAAGTGGTGTGCCGGGTTATGTGAGAAGTCACCCCTTAACAACTGATCGTATTGCTGATATGCAAGACCGTGTGAGAGGCTT
The DNA here is from genome assembly GCA_041179505.1 of Pseudomonadota bacterium. Classification (GTDB taxonomy): domain Bacteria; phylum Pseudomonadota; class Gammaproteobacteria; order Burkholderiales; family Burkholderiaceae; genus Polynucleobacter. The sequence goes on from JBEGTH010000003.1 coordinate 3,827, forward strand.
ACCTAATAAAAAGGTACTTTCTTCAGTTGAATTCTATTTGCTAAAAGCAAGGGCAAGGCTAATTCAGACATCTAGCGCGAGTAACTATCCAGAGTTAAAGCAGTATTTTGAGAGTTTGGCAAGAAGATCTGATTTACCAAAACAATTAGAGGGTAACTATGGCTTAAGCCTCTTAAGTTTTAAGCAGGGTCGAATTGGTGATGCTGAAACGTATCTGCAAAAAACAAGAGTTAGTTTACAGGGATTAGTTTCTCAAAACTCGCCTGTGCAAAAGCTAAGTTTATCTGTTGAGAGTACTGAAATAGACATTATGGTTGCTAAGGGGCTGCATGATGAAGCCTTAAGGAAAATAGCTCAAGTTAAAAGCATTTACCCAAGATCAAGAGCATTAAATGTTGCTATGGTGAATTCTCAGTTAAAGATACAGCAATACGATCAAGCAATTTCCTGGTTAAAGGTGCAATCGAAATCTAGGCCAGATGAAACACTTTGGTGGTTTTTGCTATCTCAAGCTTATTCACAAGCGGGTAAGCGAGCTTTGCAGCATGCAGCGCTTGCAGAAAAATACGTGACTGAGGGGGCTTGGGTTGGTGCTATCGAGCAAATGAAACTAGCTAAGGCAGCAGGTGATGCTGACTTTTATCAAGCCTCAGAAATTGATGCTCGAGCAAGGCAGATACAAGAAGCCTATCGTCAAGAATTAAAAAATAATCGCGCCAATCAGCCTAGCTAAGACTTGTCTTTAGTGAAAGCCGTGAATTGTGCTTGGTAATTGAATGTGTTCTTCTTGGGCTGGGCTTGTGTGGATATGGGCAATTCTCCAACCCATAGGACCTTGAACCAAAATGTAGGTGAAGTTCAAAAAGAATTCTGGTTCAACTTGTTCTGCTTGAAGGCGAACTGCTTCTGTTGAATCAAAAAACGCAATGCCGATAGCTGTGTGACCGATAACTTGAATAGGGTCCAGCCAAAGAAAATGATCTTCTAGAATTTTTTTAAGACCTTCGCGTAATTCAGCATGACCTGTTAATCGTTTGCCGCCTGGCAGGATGCAAGTGATGGAGTCTTCATCCATCCATAAATCAAGAGAGCCATCAAGATCGTTACGATGCAATGATTCTCGCCATGCATCAATTACTTCATCGGGTAGTTGAAAAAGGCGGGCTTGACGTGGCATGATTTTCTAACGAGTTGATTGATGGATAGAGTTTAGGACGTCTGAAGGGTTGATGTCCACTAAACATTTTAAGTGCCCTAATGGACATGTTCTTTTAAAGCATGGGCTACATGCCAAATGCAACCAATGGACTTTAGCCAAGCTTGAAAGTGGTGGTGTATGCCTTGGGTCACTGGATCCAAAAATGGCTATTTGAGGACGACTAAATGCTGCGGCAATGTGCATCAGACCAGAGTCATTACTAATTACAGCAGTCGCTACGCTAATGCACGCAATTGCTTCGTCCAAAGTTGTTTCGCCGCACCAGTTAATCACTTGATCATGGTAGTTGCTAAGCGTTGATATTTGTTCGCCTAAAGAGGATTCCTTTTTGCTGCCTAGAATAAGCACAAGATGATGGGAGTCTTCTTGTGCTAATTTCTTGGCCAGCTCAGCATAGTGTTCTGTAGGCCATTGCTTTGCAGGCCCATACTCTGCGCCGGGACAAATCACAAATAACTTTGTATGTTCTTTAAGTGACTGAAGCTTTTGTTTAATTGACAATAAAGCTTCGCCTGAGAGACTTAATTGGGGCTGTGGGACTGAAGTACTTTGTGCATTTGATAGTGCAAAGTAGTGTGATGACATCGGAGGGCGATGAGAGCGAGAAGGGTTTTGAAGCGCTTGATTAATAAGACCCCAGCGTAACTCACCACGATATCCAATTCTGTTTGGAATTTTTGCCATCCATGGGATTAATGCAGACTTAAAGCTATTGGGTAGAACGTAAGCATGGCTGTAATGGTTTTTCTGAAGTTGCGCAGCCAAGGCTTTTCTTTCCGGCCATTGCAGTGCGCCATGTTTTAAATCAATAGCAATAACTTTGTTAATTGCCGGAATGGCGCGCATGACGGAGGCTACCCATGGGGTAGCAACAACATCAATAAAACTATCGGGATGGTCTTCTTTGAGCTTTGAAATAAGAGGCTCAGTCATCACCGCATCACCAATCCAGTTGGGTGCGATGATGAGAATATTTGTCATATCAGTGACCGTGTGGGGCTGTGCCAGGGATGAGGCTGTAGTGCGCCCCGCAATACGGACATTTAGCTTCACCAGTAGAAGTCACATCCAGAAAAACACGTGGGTGTGAATGTAGTGATGAGGGTTTGCCATTGGGACAGTACAACGGCAAATCTTTATGACCATCAACTTGGATTAAGTTCTTTTCACTCATATGTTTTCCTGATCTGACTTAAACGATTGTTAACCAATGACGGTATTTGTCGTTTTTACCAGCAACTGCATCAAAGAATACTTGTTGAATCTTTGTTGTAATTGGACCACGCTTGCCGTCACCAATGATGCGATCGTCTAATTCTCTAATCGGAGTCACTTCTGCGGCTGTACCTGTAAAGAATGCTTCGTCACAGCAGTACATCTCATCGCGTGTGATGCGCTTTTCGCGAACTTCAATACCAAGATCTTTAGCGATAGTGAAAATTGCATCTCTTGTAATGCCGTCTAAGCAAGAGGCTAGATCTGGTGTGTAAACAATCCCGTTCTTAACGATAAATACGTTTTCGCCAGATCCTTCAGAAACATAGCCATCAGTATCTAACAACAAAGCCTCGTCATATCCTTGAGCAGTTACTTCTTGGTTTGCTAGGATTGAATTGATGTAGTAGCCAGATGCCTTAGCCCTTACAAGTGAGACGTTAACGTGATGTCTTGTGAATGAAGATACCTTAACGCGAATACCTTTGTTCAGGCCGTCTTCACCTAAGTAAGCACCCCATTCCCAAGCAGCAACTGCTAAATGAGTTGAGTTACTTCTTGCAGAGATACCTAGTTTTTCTGATCCAATCCAGACGATGGGGCGAATGTAGCAAGAAGCTAATTTATTTTCTTTAACAACCGATAGTGTTGCAGCAACGATCTCATCTTCCGTGTAGTTCATTTTCATTTGGAAGATTTTTGCTGAGTTAAATAATCTGTGCGTGTGCTCTTTCAAGCGAAAAATTGCGGTACCAGCATCGGTTTTATAAGCTCTAATGCCTTCGAATACACCCATGCCATAGTGAAGAGTATGAGTTAGAACGTGGATATTTGCGTCGCGCCACGGTACTAACTTACCGTCCATCCAGATAGAGCCATCACGATTTGCCATTGACATGGTGTATTTCCTAAATTCTGAGAAAAATTGGTTGAATCCGCATTGTAAAACAGCGCATGCTTGATCGCCATGTTCATAAAAGGATCTTTTAGACTTGATTGGGTATTAGATGAATGTGCCAGCCTAGATTGATGCTTTAAGTTAGTTTGTGAATTTGGCCAAGTATAGTTTTTGAAATTATTAGATATATTTAACTGAATTTAATGATTTTTAATGTATTTAAGGATGTATTTAATAGAGATTAATGATATTAATTGGGTTTAAGGTGAAAACTGCTGGCGCAGAACCTTTTGATGGCCATCCAAAACGGCTTGAGTGATGTCTAAGATATCCCCGGCTTTAAGCTTGAAATTTGTCGTTGGAAGTACGTAAAAAGGTAAAATCTACGTTTCTAGTCTTTTGGTTAAAAACCTTATTCATCATGCCAGGTACATCACAACTTAAATTCAATCGTCTTTCAGATTTAGCAGCTTCTGGACAGCTTAAAGGGAAGCGAGTTTTCATACGTGCTGACTTGAACGTTCCGCAAGATGATGCCGGTAATATCACTGAAGACACGCGCATCAAGGCATCGATTCCTGCAATTAAGTTGGCGCTAGATGCCGGGGCAGCTGTGATGGTGACATCACACCTTGGTAGACCTACTGAGGGTGAATTTAAACCAGAAGATACATTGGCTCCGGTAGCTCATAGAATTGCTGAGCTCTTGGGAAGAAAAGTTCCTTTGATCAGTGATTGGGTTGATGGTGGTTTTGAAGTGGCCCCAGGTGATTTAGTGCTTTTGGAAAATTGCCGACTCAATAAGGGCGAAAAAAAGAATAACGATGAGTTGGCCCAAAAAATGGCTCAACTTTGTGATGTCTATGTCAATGACGCTTTTGGTACGGCTCACCGTGCAGAAGCTACAACTTACGGTATGGCTAAGTACTCATCGATTGCCTGTGCCGGCCCTTTGATGGCGGCTGAGTTAGATGCTTTGGGTAAAGCCCTAACTGACCCGAAGCGTCCTTTAGTGGCGATTGTGGCTGGATCTAAAGTTTCAACAAAATTAACGATTCTTAAATCTTTAGCAGAGAAGGTTGATCAGTTAATTGTTGGTGGGGGTATTGCAAATACATTTATGTTGGCAGCAGGTTTGCCGATTGGCCGATCTTTAGCCGAGCCTGATTTAGTCGGGGAAGCTAAAATCATTATGGAAATGATGGCTAAACGTGGTGCAAGCGTGCCTATTCCAGTGGATGTGGTTGTTGCCAATGAATTATCACCTTTAGCGAGAGCTAATAGAGTGGCGTCAACAGAAGTCCAAGCAGATGACATGATTTTGGATGTTGGACCGAAGACCTCTGCCGAATTAACAAGTATTGTTGCTCATGCAGGAACAATTGTTTGGAATGGCCCTATTGGTGTTTTTGAAATTGATCAATTTGGTGGCGGCACAAAAATGTTAGCTGCGGCAATTGCTCACTCCCCTGCATTTTCTATTGCAGGTGGCGGTGATACTTTGGCGGCAATTGCTAAATACGGTATTGAAAAACAAGTAGATTACATCTCAACTGGCGGCGGCGCTTTCTTGGAGTTCTTGGAAGGTAAAACCTTGCCAGCATTTGCTATTTTGGTTGAAAGGGCAACTCAATAATGCGCGCGACAAAAATTGTTGCAACTCTAGGTCCTGCATCAAGTAGTGCTGATGTTTTAAAACAGCTCATCACAGCGGGTGTTGATGTGGTTCGTTTGAATTTCTCACATGGCACAGCAGCAGACCATCAAGCTAGAGCAAAACAAGTTCGCGAGGTTTCAAAAGAGTTGGGTTGCGAAGTCGCGATTATGGCTGACTTACAAGGTCCGAAAATTCGAGTAGGTAAGTTTGAGAATAATAAAATTTTTCTTAAAGCAGGCGAAAAATTCACATTAGATGCCAATTGCACTTTGGGTAATCAAGACTGCGTAGGCCTTGATTACAAAAATCTTCCTAATGATGTCAAAGTTGGCGATAAGTTACTTTTGAATGATGGCCTTTTGGTAATCCGTGTTGAAGATGTCAAAGGTAGCTGTATTCATACGGTTGTTGAATTGGGTGGTGAGTTATCCAATAACAAAGGTATTAATCGTGCAGGCGGTGGATTGACTGCCCCAGCGTTAACTGAAAAAGACAAAGAAGATTTAAAAACGGCCGTTGGTTTAGGGGCTGACTACATTGCCATCAGCTTTCCTAAGAATGCAGATGACATGAAGATTGCTCGCGATTTAACTGATCAAGCAAGCAAAGAGTTAGGACATAAAGCAAAGTTAATTGCCAAAATTGAGCGAGCAGAAGCTGTCTTGCCAGGAGTTCTTGAGGGGATTCTAGAAGTGAGCGATGGCATTATGGTTGCGCGCGGTGATTTAGCGGTTGAAGTTGGCAATGCAACAGTGCCAGCGTTACAAAAGAAAATGATTCGCATGGCTCGTGAAGCCAACAAGGTTGTGATTACAGCAACGCAGATGATGGAGTCCATGATTGTTAATCCGGTTCCAACTCGTGCAGAAGTGAGTGACGTAGCAAATGCCGTATTGGATGGAACAGATGCTGTGATGTTGTCAGCTGAAACTGCTTCAGGTCAATATCCGGTAGAGACAGTATTGCAAATGGCCGCTATTTGTTTAGAAGCTGAAAAAACAGAAGTTCATCATCTCGACGCTGACTTTTTTGATCAAAAATTTACACGTATTGATCAGTCGATCGCATTTGGCGCTTTGTTTACTGCTTATCACTTAGGTGTTAAAGCGATTGCTGCTCTTACTGATTCAGGATCAACTGCACTTTGGATGAGCCGTCACAAAATTCAGGTACCTATTTTTGCTATGACAACCAAAGTGGCTAGTCAAAGAACAATGGCCTTGTATAGAAACGTTCATCCATTGCACTTAGACACAAGTAATGACCGTGACACTGCATTAGAGCAAGCTGAGAATCGAATTAAAAAGCTAGGCATTGTTAGCTCTGGCGACAAGATTGTTTTGACTGTTGGCGAGCCTATGGGGCAAGTTGGTGGAACAAACACTCTAAAAATTGTAGATGTGAAATAAATTTTTAAATTGAAGGAATAGTTATGGCACTCGTATCCATGCGCCAATTGTTAGACCATGCTGCAGAGAATGCATATGGTTTACCAGCGTTTAACGTAAATAATTTAGAGCAGGTTCAGGCCATTATGGCTGCTGCTGATGAAGTTAATGCACCAGTGATTATGCAAGCATCAGCGGGCGCCAGAAAATATGCTGGCGAAGCTTTCTTGCGTCACTTGATTGATGCAGCTGTAGAAGCTTATCCTCATATTCCAGTAGTGATGCATCAAGATCACGGTCAAAGCCCTGCTGTTTGTATGGCTGCGATTCGTTCTGGCTTTACATCTGTGATGATGGATGGCTCTTTGATGGCTGACGGCAAGTCTGTAGCGTCTTATGAATACAACGTTGAGGTTTCTCAAGAGGTTGTTAAGTTTGCGCATTCAATCGGTGTAACAGTTGAGGCTGAGTTGGGTGTTTTAGGCTCTTTGGAAACGATGATGGGGGACAAAGAAGATGGTCATGGCGCAGAAGGCGCAATGACACGTGAGCAACTATTAACCGATGTTGAGCAAGCCGCTGATTTCGTGAAGAAGACGCAGTGTGATGCGCTAGCGATTGCTATTGGTACTAGTCATGGTGCTTATAAGTTCACTAAGAAGCCAACTGGCGACATCTTGGCAATTGATCGTATTAAAGAAATTAATCTACGTATTCCAAATACTCATTTGGTTATGCATGGTTCATCTAGCGTTCCTCAGGAGTTGTTAGCAATCATTCGTGAGTTTGGTGGCGACATGAAAGAGACCTACGGTGTTCCTGTAGAAGAAATTCAAGAAGGTATCAAACATGGTGTTAGAAAAATCAATATTGATACTGATATTCGTTTAGCTATGACTGCTGCGATTCGCCGTTATTTATTTGAAAATCCAGGTAAGTTCGATCCACGTGATTATTTAAAACCTGCACGTGAAGCAGCTAAAGATATTTGTAAGGCACGTTACCTTGCATTTGGTTGTGAAGGTCAAGCTGGAAAAATCAAATCTATTCCATTAGACAAAATGGCTGAGCGTTACAAAGCTGGCCAACTAGCTCAATTAGTTAAGTAAGGTATCCATGCAAGCCCTTTATGAATCTTCCATTAAGTCTTTACCTTTAATTTCAAAAGGTAAGGTTCGAGATATCTATGCAATTGGCGATGACCAGTTATTAATGATCACAACCGATCGTTTATCTGCATTTGATGTGGTGATGGGCGAGCCAATTCCTGGAAAAGGAATTGTCCTTAATCAAATGGCTAACTTTTGGTTTGATTTGTTATCTCATGTGATTCCCAATCATTTAACTGGGATTGCTCCAGAGTCAGTTGTTACTGCTGATGAAGTGAATCAAGTTCAAGGTCGCGCCATTGTGACTAAACGCTTAAAGCCAATTATGATTGAAGCAGTTGTGCGTGGATATTTGTCAGGTAGTGGTTGGAAGGATTACCAAGCGACAGGATCTGTTTGCGGTATTCAATTGCCTGCAGGTTTGCAGAATGCTCAGAAATTATCAGAACCTATTTTTACGCCAGCCGCTAAAGCTGAAGTGGGTGAGCATGATGAAAATATTTCTTATGCAGAAGTTGAAGACCGAATCGGTCAAGAGCTTGCTGCAAAAATTAGAGACGTTAGCATCCGTCTTTATCAAGAAGCATCTAATTACGCTGCTACAAAAGGCATCATCATTGCTGACACTAAATTTGAATTTGGGTTAGATGAGGCGGGTCATTTGGTGTTGATGGATGAGGTATTGACAGCTGACTCATCACGCTTTTGGCCAGCCAGCTCTTACCAAGTGGGATCTAATCCGCCATCGTTTGATAAACAGTTTGTGCGCGATTGGCTAGAGTCAGCTTTGGTTGATGGCAAGCCTTGGAATAAAACAGCGCCAGCGCCAAAATTACCTAACGATGTGATTGAAAAAACAGCTGCAAAATATCGCGAAGCTTTAGAAACACTAACTGCTTAAATATTGCTAAAAGTATTTAAAGGAAAATATATGAGTCAGAAACCACTAGTAGGTATTGTGATGGGATCCAATTCCGATTGGGACACCATGCAAAATGCAGCTCAAATTTTTCAAGAGTTTGGCGTTGCCTATGAAGCCAAGGTTGTTTCGGCTCATCGTATGCCTGATGATATGTTTACATATGCCCAAACAGCTTCAGACCGCGGTTTGAAGGCAATTGTTGCGGGCGCAGGTGGCGCTGCTCATTTACCTGGCATGATCGCTGCAAAAACAATCATTCCAGTTTTTGGTGTGCCTGTTGCTTCCAAGTATTTGCGCGGTGAAGATTCTCTTTACTCGATAGTGCAAATGCCAAAAGGTATTCCAGTAGCTACATTTGCAATTGGTGAGGCAGGCGCCGCTAATGCTGCCCTTCACGTTATTGCTAATTTGGCAGTTAATGATGCAGGGCTTGCACAAAAGTTAACGGCATTTAGAGCGAGTCAAACTGAAAAAGCTCGCGCCATGAACTTACCGGGACACTCTTAATCTATGGCCGATCGTTTAGATCCGATTTTGCCGGGTTCATATTTAGGTATCTTGGGTGGTGGCCAATTAGGTCGCATGTTTACGCATGCAGCTCAAGCGATGGGCTATAAAGTTTGCGTACTTGATCCAGATGTAAATAGCCCTGCAGGTGCGGTTGCAGAAAAGCACATACAAGCAGATTACACGGATCATGCTGCCTTAAAAGAAATGGCTGCACTGTGTTCTGCTGCAAGTACTGAATTTGAAAACGTCCCCGCGCAAGCTTTAGATGAATTAGAAGCTTTGGGTGTTTATGTGGCGCCAAAAAGTGGTGGCGTTTCAGTAGCGCAAAACCGAATTACAGAGAAGAAATTTTTAGCTACATGGCAAGCTGAAGCTGGCATTGGTCCAGCAATGCATCATGTCATCGAGCGAGATGCTGACTTGGCACATATTAGTGATGATTTGTTGCCCGGCATTTTAAAAACAGCTCGTATGGGTTATGACGGTAAGGGTCAGGTGACAGTTCATACGCGTGCAGAATTAGAAAACGCATGGCATACCTTTGGCCAAGTTCAGTGTGTTTTAGAAAAACGCATGGATTTAGATTTTGAAGTCTCTGCTTTGGTAGCGCGCGGACATGATGATGAAGTGGTTGCTTATCCGGTAGCGCAAAACATTCATAAAAATGGCATTTTGCACACCACTACTGTTCCAGCGCCTTCGTTAAAACCAACTCAAGAAGTGAGAATTGTTGAAGCCGCTAAAGCGATTATTCGCCGTCTAGATTATGTGGGTGTTCTTTGCGTTGAGTTTTTTGTATTAAAGAATGGTGAGATTGTTGCTAATGAGATTGCACCTAGACCTCACAACTCAGGGCACTACACACAAAACGCATGTGTAACAAGTCAGTTTGAGCAACAAGTTCGTGCGATGGCGAGAGTCCCATTAGGAAGCACTGCTTTGATTCAATCAAGCATCATGTTAAATATCTTGGGTGATGAGTGGTTGGTGACAGGGTCTCAAGTGGAGCCAAGTTGGCACACTGTTTTGGCTGACCCGGCAGCTAAGTTACACCTTTACGGCAAGGCTGAGCCACGACAAGCTCGCAAGATGGGGCATATCAATTTTGTGGGGCCAACATCTTCTGATGTAAGCGTTGCCTGCAAAAAAGCGGTTGAGGTTTTACGCATCACGCGTTAAGCATGCTTATGCCAGATTTGATAGATGGTGCAGTTAAGGTATTACGAGATGGTGGTTTAGTCGCCATCCCGACTGAGACTGTTTATGGGCTGGCCGCAGATGCTGATAATGCCAATGCCGTTAATCTCATATTTAGCACTAAGGGTCGTCCCGCTGACCATCCCTTGATTGTTCATGTGGCTAAGCCATACCAATCAATGGATCAATATCCTAATCAAGATATTGACCAAGTTTGGCAAAGTATCTTGTCTCATTGGTCAAGAGATGTTTCTCCAGCAGCTCTTACATTGGCTAAAGCATTTTGGCCAGGCCCATTAACAATGATTTTGCCAAAAGCGAAAAGTGTGATCCCCGAAGTTACAGGTGGTCAAGAAACTGTTGGTATCAGATGCCCGAACCATCCTCTTGCACAGTCTTTGTTGAGCCAATTTGGAGGCGGGCTTGCCGCTCCTTCAGCCAATCGTTTTGGTAGGATATCTCCTACAACAGCTCAGCATGTTCGTGAAGAGTTCTCTGATGCCGTCATGGTTTTAGATGGTGGTTCATGTGAAGTTGGTATTGAATCAACCATCGTTGATTTGAGCCGTTGGGATACGCACGGACCAGTTGTCTTAAGACCTGGTGCCATTAGTCAACAGATGTTGAATGATGCCTTAAGTAAGGCGGAAGTGATTGTTCCTAAGTTGGCTGATGAATCAGCTAACCATTCAGCACCTAGAGTGTCAGGTAGTTTGAGTGCACACTATGCCCCAAAAACAAAAATGTTCTTATATGAAAAAGAGCATCTTCAGGATCTTTTGAAAAGCCATGCGCAACCGGATTCAAAAATCGCCTGGGTTCACTTTAAAGATGAATCATTGACTCTTCAGCGGCTAGATTCATATGTACTTACAGAAATAGTTATTCCAGATTCAGCCCAGATACTAGCGCAGCAACTATATGCCTTGTTACGCCAATTAGATCAGTCTAGTTATGATCTTATTGCTTTTGAGCATCTTCCTAAGGGAGATGCTTGGGATGCAATAAGAGATCGCCTGGGTAGAGCTACTGTAGGATCGGGAACTATCTAGTTAGTGTTTTACAGGGTGGGCTTGTGGGCCATCATCTAGTAACCAACTAAGTGCTGCATCATGAATGCCCCTGCCAGCATTAGCATTTCGATCATTGATAAATGAAGTTACAGCATAAACATTGCCTGATCGACTCACCACATAACCTGAAATACTTCTCACATCAACTAATGAGCCTGTCTTGATATAGGCACCATATTTTTTAAGGCCATCCGGAAATAGTTCTGTGTTTTTTTCTAGTGCCGCAGCCTCTTTCTTGTTGGGCACTACTTTTCTGAATTTATCTAAAAGGCGATGTCTCATCGTCCCATCAAATCCAGCGATTGGAAGTGATTCAAGGTAATAGTTGTTGGTCGATGAATTAAGACCTAAAAGAAGAATTTGATTTAGATGTTGGCTACTGATGCGCTCAACCCGTGATAATCCAGATCCGTTTTCTATTACTAGCTCTGGCATATTGAGTTGATTTTTATTTAACCATTCTTTAACAATTTTCATGCCGTTATTTGTGTTACCAGGCTTGCCAGATTTCTCTAAAGCCATTGTTAATAGAACTTGTCTGGCCATGACATTGTTTGAGAGTTTGTTGATATCTTTTACAGACTCGTAAAGTGGCACACCAAAGTGGGTCACAATAGGTTTGAAGTTGCTTAAGAGGGGTGCTTTTTTTAGGGTGGGTTTTTTAATCCACACACCGCCTATATCTTCCCATGCGGCAATAAGGCTTTGAAGTAAAAAACTATCGCTATCGCTAGCAACAATATTCCAAAAGGCTGTTTTACACTCACTTGGGTAAAGTCCATCAAAGCTTGCAAGCCACTCACCAGTTTTTTGCAAACCAATAGACATGTTGATGTCTTTTTTCCAATCATTGCATGGGGCTTCAATAATTTTTAGATTGTTATCAATTTTTAAATTAGCAATGCGCGGAGTTTGTTTGATGAGCACTAAATCATTAGTGATATTAGGGAAGAACTGAAAGCTAAAGCTATTGAAGGAAAAAAGGAGGGCATCTGGGGATACGTTGTAAGCCCTGGTTGGTTCTCCATCTGAGAATGAAGACTCTTTAACGGAGTTATCGTAAGCGCTTCGATCAAAGATCAGGTTGCCATCGATTTTTTTAACGCCAATACTTTTAAGATTTAATAACATCTTATTAATTTCTTCAGGTATTAGCTTGGGATCTCCACTGCCTCTAATGAGAAGGTCGCCCTTGAGTATTTCATTTTGAATTTGACCGTTGGTTAATAAGTCTGTTTTCCAGCGGTATTGGGGACCTAGCACTTCCATTGCTGCAAGACTTGTTACCAGCTTCATGGTTGATGCTGGATTCATCGGTATATTGGCTTGCCAGTGGATTAAACTTTCGCTGAGATATTTTTTCTCAACTGGGCTTTTGACTAATATTTTATCAATTGATAATGCAATTGATTCTGCAGGAATACCACTTTTTTTAATTGCTTGAGCAATCGGCGTTGGAAGGTTTGTATTTCCAGTAGTGTTATTGGCGGAGCAGGGGGAGCTAATGAATATTAGCGCTGCAATTCCAAAGAGACTCCTAGAAGAAAGATGATTCATAGACAAATACTATAGCCAAAACCCAAAAATCGACAATACTTAACTCATCTTATTTTCCTGAACTAATTCAGCTAAGATTCGATTCGATTTTGCAATGGCAATGCAGATGTCTTTTAAAAGATTAACTTGTATTTTTAAGGAGTTCTTTTGAACTCTTTCACAGAGTTTGATAAGGGTTAGATCATTGCTGAGTTTTGCGCCACCCAATAACTTATGGGCCATTTGTTTCATCTGCTTCTCATCAATATTTTCTCTTCCAGGTTGATATGACTCCCTCAGGATAGATAAGACATGTTTTTGATGGTGCAAAATTTCCTCTGCAATAATCATGCAAACATTTGGCGCATCACCAGCAAGTTTTAGTAAATGCTCTAAGTAGTTATCTTTTAAATGGATCTCTCGATGCCAATCAGACAGCGATGCTGGCTTAATTAAAATACTATCAAAAGGATTATCTGGTTGAAGTAGCTTATTGGCACCTTCAATATGGGCAGTAATGCCATATATTTTTATGGTTGATCCATGTTGAGATGATCTTATTCGCTGGGCTAAGTCTTCGCCGCTGATCCTGGGCATAGATAAATCTGTAACAACCAAATCAAACAAGTGGTTTTCCATTAGTCCAAGTGCTTCTTCTGCATTTTGGCAGCTATGCACGCAATAGCCCATTTCTTTAAATTGAGATTCCGTAATGAGGCGGCTAGGCGTGTGGTCATCCACAATCATCACTGTCTTATTTTGCTCAGCCGGTGACATGGGCTTATGAGTTGCTACCTTTTCCTCACCGTACCGGGGGTGGTCGATTGATCTTCTGAGTGCCAAGGTAAAGCTAAATGAACTACCTAAATTGACTTTAGATTCAATATCTAGGCGGCTATGCATTAAATGAAGAAGGTGCTCCGTAATGGCTAGGCCTAAGCCAGCTCCCATTTCCGAAAATTGGGTGATATTTTTAAGATTTTGCTCATAAGGTTGCAGTAATCTTTTGATTTCAGAGTCTGAAATGCCTGAGCCAGTATCTGCACATTCAAAATATATCAATTGCCCAAAATGATCATTTGCAATTACCTTAGTGCTAATCAGTATTTCACCATTGCGCGTGTGTTTAATGGCATTGCTTAATAGATTGTGAATAATTTGCCCTAGTCGAGCGCCGTCTAGGATAAGGCTATCTGCAATGTCTGAGCATATTTCGAATTGCAAATGGTTTCCAGATTGCTTGGCCATCGTCAGAAATGTTCTTTCGATTTGCTTGAGAAGATTCTTTAAGTCGCAGGCAGTTTCATCAAGTACTAACTTTCCAGACTCTATTTTTGATAGGTCTAGAACTTGATTCAGTATTTCGAGCATTGATTTTGCTGAAGTGTGTGCGCTGGAAAGAATTTTACGATCATGATCTGGTAATCGATGCTCACGCAAAATCTTTTCTTGGGCACCTAAAATGGCGCTGATGGGCGTTCTTATTTCATGGCTAATATTTGAGAGAGCATCTCGCTTATATTGATTGGCCTCTTTAAGATGTGCTGATTCCAACATTAAGGTTTTAATTAACCGTAATAATTTTTTATTTTTATATATTAGTAATAAGCAGCTCGCCGCAAGAAAAGCGCTTACAAATTCTAGGTAGCCCTGCATTTTAGATATCTACTATTTTGTTAGTTCTACAAAATGCAATTAATTCAGCAATATTGTTAATGCCAAGTTTTCTGTAAATACGATTTTTATACGTGGATACTGTTTTATTGCTGATATGTAAAAACTCTGAAATATCACAATTACTATAGCCATCGGCTAAGTACTTAAGTACTTGAAATTCTCTTGGTGAAAATGATGAAATGATTTCTTCATCGCTGCTAACTGCCTGACCACTTTGGTTCGTGTGAAAAAAGGTATAGCCCTGAGATACCGCAATGCATGCGGCCATGATGATGTCTGAGTTGGCTGTTTTATTGATAAAGCCGTGTCCACCAATAGTTCTAATCCTGCCTCCATAAACCTGTGCATCTAGGCTTGAAACTACAAGTACTCGAGACTTTGGAGTAAGTGTCTTTAGTCTTTTAATAACGTCTAAACCATCCGTCTTAGGCATATCAATATCCAGGATGATCAGATCGGCTTTTTGATTTCTTGAAAACTCAATGCATTCATCACCATTGGTAGCTTCACCAATAATTTCAAAGTGAACCGATTCTGAAAGCATATTTTTTAGAGCCCATAGCATTGCTGGGTGGTCATCTACCAATAAAACTGTTTTACGCATAAATTGTTTATGATTTCTTATTGATCAGGCTATGAGCAATTATTTTTTGTTGAGGTCTGCGACCCAATTTGATAACTTGGTGCAGTGTCATCGCTGGCATGACATTAGGGCCGTAGTAGCAATCAATCCCATTAGTCTTAGCCACGGATTTGTCGTGTAAAAGTTTAAGAGGTCCTGCGACTGACTTATAACCATAGTCATGAATCATGTTGATTAAATAGATTAATTTTTTTTCGCAAAGGCTTCCTGGAATTGCTTGTCTAACGATGTGGCTTGTTAAATGAACATGCGTGAATGTGTGCTCATGAATGAGCTGGCAATCTTGTTCTTCACCTTCAAAATTAAACAGGTGTAGAAGAATGCCCATTCTTTGTAATTTGATAAGTGCACTTTGAGCTGAAATAAATTGATCTGGTGCCGCTCTATCAACCAATCCTATTTGAATCAATCCAATTGGTAAGTGACAGTTCAATAGGGCATTCTGAATGCCATTCAAAATGATGGAGTTGAGCAACCATTCTGTCTGCATTGGGAAAATTATGGGAATTGGTTTGGCAAAGCTGTACCAATAACTAGCAGCTCTTACGCCATCATGGAATAAGCGCAGGACATCATCAGTCTTGCAACCAGATAAGGCTCTCATGATGACCGCTTGAACATATTCTTCCTGTGTGGATAAAACCAGTTCAAATGACAGCTCCTGAGCCTTAGCCCAGTTTTCTAATTGGTCTTGTTCTGGCTCATCTGAGAGTTGATAGGGCTGCTTAAGACTAATATCTTTAACCGATAGTTGAGACTTTTGGCTCCAATTTCTAACTAAGGAATATAGGCGGGACTTCGGTTTCATAAATAAATCCAATAAGAATCAGTTAGTTACATATTTTTAGTAATGACTTGGGGAGCCTGTCAGCCTCTCAAATGCTTTTAAATAAAGGGCAGGATTGTTTTTTAATGCATAAAACTCAGCCATGACCCTTGAAAAGGTGGGTTAGCATCCCTATAATTAGCACTCAACCATATAGAGTGCTAATAAATTATTAGAACTACTTATGGAAATTATAATTAAATGTTTTTACTAACTAATAAGTTAACGCTTACTAACCTATTGAAGGAGTCAATATGAATCTACGCCCTTTGCATGATCGTGTGATCATCAAGCGTTTGGACAACGAAACTAAAACAGCTTCAGGTCTTGTTATTCCTGAAACTGCTGCTGAGAAACCTGATCAAGGTGAAATTCTTGCAGTTGGTACAGGCAAAAAAGACGACTCAGGCAAGGTAATCCCTTTGGATGTCAAAGTGGGCGACCGTGTTTTATTCGGTAAGTATGCTGGTCAAACAGTCAAAGTTGATGGCAATGAGCTTCTAGTTATGCGCGAAGAAGACATCATGGCTGTTGTTCAGAAGTAATTTAATAAGAGACATCGAAAGGAATTCAAATGGCAGCAAAAGATGTATTTTTTGGCGATAGCGCTCGTACGCGCATGGTCGAAGGCGTTAACATTTTGGCTAACGCAGTTAAAGTAACTCTAGGCCCTAAAGGTCGTAACGTAGTTCTAGAGCGTTCATTTGGTGGTCCATTAGTAACAAAAGACGGCGTGTCTGTTGCTAAAGAAATTGAGCTTAAAGACAAGCTTCAAAACATGGGTGCACAGATGGTTAAAGAAGTTGCATCTAAAACAGCTGATAACGCTGGTGACGGTACAACAACTGCAACAGTATTGGCGCAGTCCATCGTTCGCGAAGGTATGAAATTTGTAGTTGCAGGCCATAACCCAATGGACCTTAAGCGTGGTATTGATAAAGCAGTAACAGCAGCTATTGAGCAAATCACAAAAATCAGCAAGCCATGCACAACAACAAAAGAAATCGCTCAAGTAGGTTCTATTTCAGCTAATAGCGATTACAGCATTGGTGAACGTATTGCTGAAGCGATGGAAAAAGTAGGTAAAGAAGGTGTGATTACTGTAGAAGACGGTAAATCATTGGCAGATGAGTTGGATGTTGTAGAAGGTATGCAGTTTGACCGTGGTTACCTTTCACCATACTTCATCAGCAATCCAGAGAAGCAAGTAGCTGTTTTGGAAAACCCATTCATCTTGTTGTTTGACAAGAAGATCAGCAACATTCGCGACTTGTTGCCAGTATTGGAGCAAGTAGCTAAGTCAGGTCGTCCATTGTTGATCATCGCTGAAGATATCGAAGGCGAAGCATTGGCAACTTTAGTTGTAAACAATATTCGTGGTATTTTGAAAACTTGTGCTGTTAAGGCGCCAGGTTTCGGTGATCGTCGTAAAGCAATGCTTGAAGACATCGCTATCTTGACTGGTGGTCAAGTGATTGCTGAAGAAGTTGGTTTAACACTAGAGAAAGCAACATTAGATGATTTAGGCCAAGCTAAGCGCGTTGAAATCGGTAAAGAAAATACAACGATTATTGACGGTTCAGGCGACGCTAAGAACATTGAAGCTCGCGTTAAGCAAATCCGTGCACAAATCGAAGAAGCAACTAGCGACTACGATCGTGAAAAACTTCAAGAGCGCGTTGCTAAGTTAGCGGGCGGTGTTGCAGTTCTACGTGTTGGTGCTGCTACTGAAGTTGAAATGAAAGAAAAGAAAGCTCGCGTTGATGACGCATTGCACGCAACTCGTGCAGCAGTTGAAGAAGGTATTGTTCCTGGCGGTGGCGTTGCTTTAGTTCGTGCTAAGCAAGCGATCATTGGCCTTAAAGGTGACAACGCTGACCAAGACGCTGGTATTAGCATTGTATTGCGCGCAATGGAAGAGCCATTACGTATCATCGTTTCAAACGCTGGTGACGAAGCAAGTGTTGTTGTTAACAACGTAGCTGCTGGTAAAGCAAACTACGGTTACAACGCAGCATCTGGCGAGTATGGCGATATGGTTGAAATGGGTGTTATCGACCCAGCTAAAGTAACTAAAACTGCATTGATTAACGCAGCTTCTGTTGCTGGTTTGTTGTTAACAACTGACTGTGCTGTTGTTGATACACCAAAAGACGACGCTCCTGCTGGTATGCCTGATATGGGTGGCATGGGTGGAATGGGTGGTATGGGCGGTATGATGTAATTGAGCCCCGCTCATTGAAAAGGCGCCGCATGCGGCGCCTTTTTTTATTCAATCAATTTGAATCAGCATCAATCAACATACTTATGTTTCTGTTTGCGGCTTTCCAGTTTTCTCTTCTTGCTCACAACAACTTGAGTTAATTTTTTGGAACCGTAAGAGCTAGGGACAATGCCTGCTTTCAGCAAAGCTTGTCTTTTGATTTGTGCCAGCGTTAAACGTTTTTTAATATTCATGATTCATCATACATAAAATTGAGGTAATAAAAAACCGCCCGAAGGCGGTTCTTTATTAAGCTATTGATGTTTACTCAACAGCCTTAACCATATCTTCAATGACCTTCTTCGCATCGCCGAAGACCATCATAGTCTTGTCCATATAGAACAACTCGTTATCTAATCCAGCATAACCAGAAGCCATTGAACGTTTATTTACGATCACTGTCTTAGCTTTATAAGCTTCAAGAATTGGCATACCAAAGATTGGGCTGCCAGGCGTTCTTGCTGCAGGGTTGACAACGTCGTTAGCGCCTAAGATCAATACAACGTCAGCTTGACCAAACTCGCTATTGATATCTTCCATTTCAAATACTTGATCGTATGGAACTTCAGCTTCAGCTAAAAGTACGTTCATGTGACCTGGCATACGACCTGCTACTGGGTGAATCGCATACTTAACAGTTACACCAGCATGAGTAAGTTTTTCAGTTAACTCTTTGAGCGCATGCTGAGCGCGAGCAACAGCTAAACCATAACCTGGAACGATGATGACTGTTTCAGCATTAGTCATTAAGAACGCTGCGTCATCAGCGGAACCTGATTTCACATTACGTTGCTCCTGTGAGCCAGCTGCTGCAGCGCTACCTGCATCGCCACCGAAACCACCAAGGATCACGTTAAAGAATGAACGATTCATCGCTTTACACATAATGTAAGACAAAATCGCACCTGAGGAGCCTACTAATGAACCGGCCACAATCAACATAGAGTTATTCAATGAGAAGCCGATACCAGCAGCAGCCCAGCCTGAATATGAGTTCAACATCGATACAACTACTGGCATATCAGCGCCACCAATTGGGATGATGATCAATACACCAAGGATGAATGCCACTACTGTCATAACCACAAAGTAGTTCCATGCTGGTTCGGCACCTGGAGCGATCGCAAACATCACGCCACTACCGACCATCACAATTGCTAAAGCAAGGTTTAACAAGTGTTGTCCAGGGAAGGTAACTGGCGCGCCTTGGAATAAGCGGAACTTGTATTTGCCAGATAACTTACCGAAAGCAATTACTGATCCTGAGAATGTAATCGCACCAACAAATGTACCGATGAATAATTCTAAGCGGTTGCCAAACGGAATGGGTTGACCAACAGCAGCGATACCGAATGCATGAGGCTCAGCAACAGCAGCTACAGCGATACATACAGCTGCCAAACCAATCATGCTGTGCATAAACGCAACTAGCTCAGGCATTTTGGTCATCTCTACACGTTTAGCCATGATCGCGCCAGCACCGCCACCTACAACCAAGCCACCTAATACATAGGTCATGCCTGTCACTGCAGATTGTTGGGCTAGCATCATCACAAGACCTACTGTTGTAGCGATAGCGATCGCCATACCAGCCATACCAAAGGCATTGCCTTTAATAGATGTGGTTGGGTGTGATAACCCCTTCAAAGCCTGAATAAAACAAATAGAGGCTACTAAATAGAGAAGCGTAACGAGATTTAAGCTCATGCTGTTTCTCCTTTAGATTTTTTCTCTTTCTTCTTAAACATTTCTAGCATGCGTCTTGTTACCAAGAAGCCACCAAAAACGTTCACGGCAGCCAAAGCTACAGCAATAGTGCCCATAGATTTACCAAGAGTGCCTTCTGTCAGAGCAGCGGCCAACATGGCACCCACAATGATGATGGCAGAAATAGCATTGGTTACAGCCATAAGTGGTGTATGAAGTGCTGGAGTGACGTTCCAAACCACGTGGTAACCCACGTAGATAGCTAGAACGAAAATAATGAGGTTATAGATAGTTGGGCTAATAGCGTCCATGATTTTCCTTTATGACCTTAAGCGTTCTGACGAATAACTTGACCGCTTTGACACATCAAGCAGGCCGTTACGATATCGTCATCAGTCGGAATGGCTAATTGAGCTTCTTGATTAATGATTAATTTCATGAAGTCCATTAGGTTTCGAGCATAAAGAGCAGATGCATCTGCTGCAACCATGCTGGCTAGGTTGGTGTAACCGATTAATTTCACACCGTGTTTAACGACAACTTTATCAGCTTCAGTGAGCGGGCAATTGCCAGCACCGTTTTCACCTTTGCCAGCCGCTAAGTCAATGACTACAGAACCTGGTTTCATTTGCTGAACAGTTTCTGTGTGTAAAAGCGTTGGCGCTTTACGGCCTGGGATTAAGGCTGTTGCAATCACAATATCTGCTTGCTTAGCTTTTTCAGCCACTAAAGCAGCTTGGCGTTGCATCCAAGAGGCAGGCATTGGGCGAGCATAACCACCAACACCTTGAGCAATTTCACGCTCTTCATCTGTTTCGTAAGGAACGTCAACAAATTTAGCACCTAGAGATTCAATTTGTTCCTTTGCTGCAGGACGAACATCAGATGCTTCAATTACTGCGCCAAGACGCTTCGCTGTAGCGATCGCTTGTAAGCCAGCAACGCCAGCACCGAGAATCAATACGCGAGCTGCTTTAACCGTGCCCGCTGCTGTCATCAGCATAGGCATAAAGCGCTGGTACTCATTGGCAGCAACCATCACAGCTTTGTATCCTGCAATGTTTGCTTGTGATGACAACACATCTAAACTTTGAGCACGTGTTGTTCGTGGAGCAGCTTCAAGTGCAAAGGCGGTGATACCTTTGGCAGCCATTGCAGCATTATTAGCATTATCAAATGGATCAAGCATGCCTAATAAAACCGCATTACTTTGCATTTGTCCCAATTCTGTTGCATTAGGAGCTCTCACTTTAAGAACTAAATCTGCACCGAGTGCATCACTTGCTGATCCAATGGAGGCGCCGACAGCTTCATAAGCTGAATCGGGCTGACTACTATTGATACCTGCACCACTTTGAACGATCACTGTGTGACCTTGACCAATGAATTTCTTCACTGTTTCAGGTGTTGCAGCAACGCGCGTTTCGTTGGCTTGAGTCTCTAAGGGCACGCCAATGCGCATGGGATTCTCCCTGTTATTTTGTAAAGGATTAAGATTACTATAATTTAGAACTTTTTCTAACCCCTATTAGCACTTAGATCCTAAAATATAAGCAAAATGTCGTGTCCTCGACAGTTGCAATATTTCATTTCGTTAGGTTATTTTTTAATAAAAACACTTATGGCAATTCCACAAATTGACACTAGCTTTTTGCAATCAGCCCCTGTTTTGCCCCCGGCAACAGTGGTGATTGGCATGTCTGGGGGGGTTGACTCTTCTGTAGCAGCTTGGATCCTTAAGCAGCAGGGCTACAAGGTCATTGGTTTGTTTATGAAAAATTGGGAAGATGATGACGATAGTGAGTATTGTTCATCCCGTCAGGATTGGTTGGATGTCGTTTCTGTAGCCGATTTAATTGGGATTGATGTTGAGGCGGTTAACTTTGCACATGAATACAAAGATCGCGTATTTGCCGAGTTTTTAAGGGAGTACTCAGCTGGCCGAACCCCTAATCCAGATGTTTTGTGCAATGCAGAAATTAAATTCAAGGCATTTTTAGATCATGCGATGAGTTTAGGGGCTGAGGCTATAGCTACTGGGCACTACGCCCAAACATCTCGAGTTAATGATGAGGTACATCTTTTAAAAGCTATCGATGACACTAAAGATCAAAGTTACTTTTTGTATCGATTAAGTCAAAAACAGTTAAAGCACGTTATTTTTCCTTTGGGTGGTATCAGAAAAACTTTAGTCAGAGAGATCGCGCAAAGTATTGGCTTACCCAACGCCGCTAAAAAAGATTCAACTGGAATTTGTTTTATCGGAGAGAGGCCTTTTAGAGACTTCTTAAATCGATATTTGCCCAATAAACCTGGACCAATTAAAACTGAGGGCGGTCAAGTCGTTGGCGAGCACATTGGTTTGGCTTTTTATACCTTGGGCCAAAGAAAAGGTATTGGTATGGGGGGTAGCAAAGACGGTAATGGTGACCCGTGGTTCGTTGCCAAAAAAGATATGGCCAGCAACACTCTCTACATAGTTCAGGGACACGAGCATCCTTGGTTGTTAAAGCCAGTGCTTGAGGCTTCGCAGATTAGTTGGACTACTGACATGCCACCAATCTTGGGCTCCTACACTGCCAAGACTCGTTATCGCCAAGTGGATGCTCCCTGTGAACTAACTATCAACCACTCAGAGCAGTTCGCGTTAAAGTTTGATGAGTCGCAATGGGCTGTGACTCCAGGCCAATCTGCAGTTTTATATGATGGTCAGCGATGTTTAGGTGGCGGCATCATTACTGCATAATTGGATTGATTTGTACTACGGTGCAACCGTCCCAGCAAAAGAAGGTCGGCTCATAAGTTTTAAATAAAGCTGATTTAAGTTACCAAACTTCTTTTGCCATTTAAGCTCTGGGAACCTGAATAAGAGATAGCCCAAGGCGCAACCAACTGCAATATCCGCCAAACTCAGCTTATGGCCATGGCACCATTCATTCTGACCTAAGCCCTTAGACATGGCATTGAGTGAAGCATCAACTTTTGTCATTTGTCTGTCATACCAAGCTTGAGATTGATCTTCGCTTGGGCGCCAAGTTTTTTCTAATCTTGCAAGAATCGATGCATCTAAGATGCCATCAGCTAAAGCTTCCCAGGTTTTTACTGCTGCACGTTCTTTACCTGTTGGTGGGATTAGTTTATTAACCGGGCTTAATGTATCTGCGTATTCAACAATAACGCGTGAATCAAACATAGCCCCACCATCATCCAATATTAGGCATGGGACTTTACCCAATGGATTACTTTGCATAATTAGGGTGTCTTCCCCCCAAACATTTTCAAGAATAAGAGGTAGATCTATTTTTTTCTCAGCAAAGATAATGCGCACTTTACGAACATAGGGGCTGGTGAGGGATCCGATGAGTTTCATGGCAATAAGTATAGCTATTTCGATTTCTTTTCACAGAAGGACTAAAATCATGTTTTAAGTGATTTTTAGGATTTAGCTGTGACTACTCAACTCTCTACATTAAGCGCTCTTTCCCCATTAGACGGGCGTTACGCCTCGAAAACTGATGCTTTACGCCCTTGGCTATCAGAAGCAGCCTTTATGAGGCAGCGTGTGCGTGTTGAGGTTCATTGGTTAATTGCTTTATCTCAGGCTAAATTGCCAGATTTCCCAAGTTTTAGTGTTGCTGCAGAAAAAGTTCTTTTGGCATTGGTTGAGAATTTCTCAGATGTTGATGCAGAGCGTATCAAGGCAATTGAAGCAGTGACCAATCATGACGTTAAAGCCGTTGAATACTGGATGAAAGAAAAAGTTGCCGGTCATGCTGAGCTTGAGAAAGCCAGTGAATTTATTCACTTTGCATGCACATCAGAAGATATCAACAACACATCTCATGGTTTGATGTTGAGCGGCGCACGAAAAGAAGTGATTCTTCCAAAATTAAAAGAAGTATTAAATGCATTAACAGCTATAGCCCTCAATAATGCATCTGTTCCAATGTTGTCACGTACACATGGCCAGCCAGCATCTCCAACCACCTTAGGTAAAGAGATGGCTAATATTGCCAAGAGACTTGAGCGTGCCATTACCAATATTGAAAAAGTTTCATTCTTAGGAAAAATGAACGGTGCTGTGGGTAACTACAACGCTCATTTATCTGCATATCCAGATGTTGATTGGGAAGCGTTTTCTAAGGAAGTCATTGAAAAGCGTTTGGGTCTTGAATTTAATCCGTACACCATTCAAATTGAGCCGCATGATTACATGGCAGAATTATTTGATGCTATTGCTCGTGCTAATACGATTCTTTTGGATATGAACAGAGATATCTGGGGTTACATCTCAGTGGGCTACTTCAAGCAAAAAACAAAAGCTGGAGAAATTGGTTCTTCAACAATGCCGCACAAAGTAAATCCAATTGACTTTGAGAACTCAGAAGGCAATCTCGGTATTGCTAATGCTTTGCTAAAGCATTTATCAGAAAAATTGCCAGTATCACGTTGGCAGCGTGATTTAACTGACTCAACTGTTTTACGTAACTTGGGTACAGCTTTAGGTCATAGCTTATTGGCATATGACAGCGCACTTCGTGGTTTGGGTAAATTAGAAACAAACCCAAGTCGCTTGGCAGAAGATTTGGATAACTGTTGGGAAGTTTTGGCTGAGCCAGTTCAAACAGTGATGCGTCGTTTTGGTGTGCCTAATCCTTATGAGCAATTGAAAGAGTTAACACGCGGTAAGGGCATTACACCTGAAGGCTTGAAAACTTTTATTCAGGGCCTTGCTATTCCTGAGGATGCAAAAAAATCTCTGTTAGAAATGACTCCTGCGAGCTATGTGGGTAAAGCGGTTGCGCTGACAGAACGTCTTAAGAAGTGAAATTAAAAAAACATAGAGCCTCATTGGGTGTGTCAACACGGGCCATTTTGTGGCTCTATGAATTTTTTTGGGTTTTAGCATTGCCAGTAGCCCTCATACGTCTTTTTTGGAAGGGCCGTATTCAGAATGGTTATCGTCAGCATGTTGCTGAGCGTTTAGGTTTCTACGAATCAAAATTACATTCAAAGAAAATTATTTGGGTGCATGCTGTTTCAGTAGGTGAGACCAGAGCTTCGGCACCATTAGTTAACTCTTTGTTGGAAGATGGTTTTCAGATTCTGTTGACGCATATGACGCCAACAGGACGAGATACTGGAGCTGAGGTATTTTCAACGGCTATTGCCAATGGACAACTTCAGCAAGTCTATTTGCCTTATGACATCAGCTGCTTAGTAGTAGCATTTTTTAAGAAATTTAACATTCAATTAGGCCTAGTCATGGAGACTGAGGTTTGGCCTAACTTAGTTTTGACTGCCGCTAAAGAGGAGATTCCACTCTTACTGGTGAATGCTAGATTGTCCGAGAGAAGTGCTCGTCGCGTTGCTGAATTTGGGTCAGCTGGAGCTGCCATCTATGGCGCCTTTACTCAAATCCTAGCCCAAACAGCTCTAGATGCTAAGCGCTATGAGTCTTTAGGCTTAAACAATATCACCATCACTGGAAACTTGAAATTTGACGTAGAAATTAATGCAGCTCAAGTTGATAAGGCTCTTCAATTAAGAAAGTTATTGCCAGAAAATACTCGATTGATATGTGCCGCCAGCACTCGTGATGGAGAGGAGCGCATCGTCATGAAAGCCTGGCTATCTTTATTAAAAGAGGCTCCAGAGCTGAAAGAATATGCCCGATTACTTATAGTCCCAAGACATCCTCAAAGATTTGATGGCGTTTATCAAGATCTGCAATCGAGCCAATTAGAGATCGTGAAGCGTTCTCAGTTAAATGACCCAGAATTGGCTCAAGCTATTACCCGCTCGGCAGTTGTTCTTGGTGATTCTATGGGGGAGATGGGGTTTTACTATGCGCTTTCTGATGTTGTGGTGATGGGCGGCAGCCTTCAGCCACTGGGTGGACAAAACTTCATTGAAGCCTGCGGTTTAGGTCGTCCGATTATCCTGGGCGAGCATACCTTCAATTTTCAGCAGGCAAGCCATGATGCAGTAGAGCAAGAGGCAGCTATACGTATTGGTAATCCAGAAGAGTTAACTCAAGCTATGAAGGTATTGTTGCAAAACAATCAGTTGCGAGAAAAAATGAGCGTCAATGCGATTGATTTCGCAGGTCAACATGCCGGGGCTACACAAAAGATATTGGCAGCTATCAAGTCTTATCAAATAGCTAGTTAAAAGGCTTGAAAGACTCAAGTAGAATGGTATTCAATTAATCAAATTTAGGCAGTAATGATGAAAAAAATCCTTGTGATGAATGGCCCTAATCTTAATTTGCTGGGCACGAGAGAGCCTGAGAAGTATGGTGATAAAACTTTAGCTGATGTTGAGGTTTTATGTACTGCTGCGGCTTCTAAATCAAATTACACGGTTGAGTTTTTTCAAAGCAATCATGAAGGCGAATTGATTGAAAAGATTCATGAGGCTGGCAAGCTATTCAAGGCAGGTCAGCTAAAGGGCGTTATTTTTAATCCTGGTGCCTACACACACACTTCGATTGCATTGCATGATGCTATTGCAGGCGTAGGAGGTTTGCCTGTTATTGAAGTCCATATTTCGAATGTTTATGCACGTGAAGCATTTCGTCATCAATCCTATGTATCACCAGTAGCGGTGGGAGTTTTAGCTGGATTTGGGATATCGGGATACGGTATGGCGATAGATGCTTTAATCGCTAGAAATTAAAAAGGAGACCTAGGTCTCCTTTTTAATTAATATGCAAAACTAATTTTTATACCTGAGCGCCAAAGTTTGGATCATCAGATTTAGTAGTTTCATTCACAGGCTTGCTATCAGTCTTAATTAAATCTTCACGTTTCACGCCAAACCACATGGCTAATGCCGCAGCCACGAAAACTGAAGAGTAGATACCAAACAAAATACCAATCGTAAGAGCTAAAGAGAAGTAATAAAGTGTTGGGCCGCCAAAAAGCAACATGGCTAAAACCATCATTTGAGTACTGCCGTGAGTAATGATAGTTCTGCTTGTGGTGCTTGTGATTGCATTATCAATGACAGCGATAGTGTCCATTTTTCTGTACTTGCGGAAATTTTCACGGATTCGGTCAAAAATAACTACAGACTCATTCACTGAGTAACCTAGAACCGCGAGAACCGCTGCCAATACTGAAAGTGAAAATTCCCACTGAAAGAACGCAAAGAAACCAAGAATGATCACTACGTCATGAAGATTGGCGATGATGCCAGCTAAAGCAAACTTCCATTCAAATCGTACAGACAGATAAATAACAATACCAAGAACCACAAATAGCAGAGCTAGTAATCCATCTGTCGCTAATTCTTTACCCACTTGAGGGCCGATAAATTCAACCCGCTTGAGTGATACATCTGGATGTGATGCTTTGAGTGTTTTTAAAACAAGCTCACTTTGCTCTGCGGAGGAGAGTACTTTGCCTTCAGCATTTTTTTGAATAGGTAAGCGAATTAATACATCCTTAGAGCTGCCAAAGTTTTGTACTTGAATATCTTGGTAGCCTAACTGTGTGAGATCGGATCTGATCGAGTCAAGTGGAGCGGCTTGTGAATAACTGGTTTCCATTACGGTGCCGCCAGTAAACTCTACAGAGAGATGAAGTCCTTTATAGGCTAAAAAGAAAACAGCAGCAACAAAAGTTAAGGCTGAAATCAGGTTAAGCACCAAAGCATGGCGCATAAAGGGAATGTCACGACGAATGCGGAAAAATTCCATGGTCTTGAATCCTCTTATTCAGTTGGGCGCCAAACTTGGCCAATAGATATTTTTTGAAGCTTCTTCTGACGTCCGTACCAAAGGTTAGCAATACCTCTAGCGAAGAACACAGCAGAGAACATTGAAGTCAGAATGCCAAGACTATGTACTACGGCAAACCCTCTAACTGGACCTGATCCAAATGCTAGCAGAGCAACACCGGCAATTAGAGTGGTGATGTTGGAGTCCAAAATAGTTCCCCAGGCCCGCTCAAAGCCAGTAGCAATGGCTGCTTGAGGAGTTGCCCCAGCTCTTAACTCTTCACGAATACGTTCGTTGATCAATACGTTAGAGTCAATCGCCATACCCAAGGCTAAGGCCATCGCAGCAATACCTGGCAATGTAAGTGTTGCTTGCAGCATCGAGAGGATGGCAACCAACAAGAATAAATTCACAGCAAGTGCAATGACTGAGAAGAAGCCAAATAAAAGGTAATAGGCCATCATGAAGATGGCTATTGCACAAAAACCATAAATGACGGAGTTGAAGCCTTTGGCAATATTGTCAGCACCAAGGCTTGGGCCAATTGTGCGCTCTTCAATGATTTCCATTGGGGCTGCTAATGAACCAGCTCTTAGTAAGAGGGCTAAGTCATTCGCACCTTCAGTGCTAGATTGGCCAGTAATCTGAAACTTCGCGCCAAACTCACTTTGAATTGTAGCAATTGTTAACACTTCACCGCGACCTTTTTCAAATAAGATCATACCCATTGGCTTGCCAATGTTTTCGCGTGTAATTTCTTGCATGACACGACCACCAGCTGAGTCGAGAGTAATGTTGACTGCTGGACGTTGGTTTGAGTCAAAGCCAGCTGATGCGCTTGTAATGCGATCACCGCTAAAAATAACTGAACGCTTAAAAACTACTTGTCGGCCATCACCCATTCTGAAAACATCAGCGCCTGGTGGGGTTGCTTCTCCAGACAAAAGGTAAGTCTTGACTGGGTCAGCTAAACGAGACTCTAGTGTTGCGGTGCGGCCAATAATATCTTTGGCACGGGCTGTGTCTTGTACGCCTGGAAGTTGAACAATGATGCGATCTTGGCCTTGCTGTTGAATTACAGGTTCTGCGACGCCTAATTCATTGACGCGATTGTGAAGTGTCGTGATGTTCTGTTTAACAGCATTTTCCTGAACTTCTTTCAGGGCACTTTCTTTGAATTTACCAATAAGCTTGAATCCATCAGAAGCTTTTTCAACATTGAAATCTAAGTCTGTTAGATTTTTATTGAGTAATAGTCTGGCTGCGCCAGCATCTTCTTGATTCGGGAATCTTACCGAGATCAAATCATTTTGACGCTCGATACCATTATGGCGTAGCGACTTTTCACGTAGTTGTGTTCGAGTATCAGTGACTAAGCTTTCCAATTTTTTTTGCAAAGCACCTTTCATGTCAACTTGCAACAAGAAGTGAACGCCGCCACGTAAATCAAGACCCAAATACATCGGCATAGCACCCATTGAGCTAAGCCATACTGGGGTATTTGAAATTAAATTAAGAGCTACAACATAGCTTGGGTCATTACTGTCAGGGTTGAATGCCTTTTGTAAAACATCCTTAGCTTTGAGTTGATTATCCGTAGTGGATAATCTGATTTTGATCGTGCCATTATTGCCGGCGCGTTCAAATTGAATACCTTTGTTCTCAATATTGGCTTGTGTGAGCAACTGTGTCACACGTTCTTGAGTTGCCAAATCAATTTTGACCGTTGCTTTACCCGCTGAGATTTGTACAGCTGGCGCTTCCCCAAAAAAGTTTGGGATGGTGTAGATGCCACCAATAAGTAGTGCAACTACGATGACGATATATTTCCACAGCGGGTAACGGTTCATGCTTAGCTTTCTTAAATAGCTTTGATCGTGCCTTTAGGCAACACAGCAGTCACGGCACTCTTTTGCATTTTGACTTCTGTGCCAGGTACTAGTTCAACGGTAAGGTATTGGTCTTTGAGCTGAGTTACTTTGCCCATCAAACCACCAACTGTTACAACTTCGTCACCAACACCAAGTGTTTCTAGCATGTTCTTAACTTCTTTTTGACGTTTCATTTGTGGACGAATCATCACAAAGTACAAAACTACAAACATCAAAATTAAAGGCAAAAAGCCCATAATGCCGCCACCTTCAGCGCCGGCAGCTTGTGCGTAAGCGTTACTAATTAACATTCTTTTTCCTCCGAGTAGAAAGGAGGATTTTACCCTGTTGCCTCAATCACGCCAATTTGGCGTTTTTCATGAAAATCCTTAATAAATTCAGGGAATTTATCTTGATCTAAAGCCGCTCTAATTTCGCTCATCAGATTAAGGTAATAGTGAATGTTATGGATGGTATTGAGTTGTGAGCCTAGGATCTCATTGGCCTTCTGAAGATGATGTAAATAAGATCTGGAGAAGTTCCTGCAGGTATAGCAGGTACAGGTAGGATCAAGAGGGCGGGTATCTTCCTTAAAAGTGGCATTTCTAAGCTTTAAATCCCCAAATCTAGTGAATAACCAGCCATTTCTAGCGTTTCGAGTGGGCATCACGCAGTCAAACATATCAATACCTTGAGATACGCCTAAGACTAAATCTTCAGGTGTTCCCACGCCCATTAAATAATGGGGCTTTTCTGGGGGTAATTGAGGGGCAATATGCGCCAAAATACGTTCAAATTCAGGTTTTGGTTCACCAACGGACAAACCGCCAATGGCGATACCGTCAAAATCTTGTTCTCGAACCCCTGCCAGAGATACCTCTCTTAGGTTCTCAAACATGCCACCTTGAACAATGCCAAAAAGTGCATTGCCAGTTTCCAGTTCTCTGAATCGTTGAATTGATCTGTCGCCCCAACGAAGAGATAGCTCTAAAGATTGACGAACTGTTTTTTCATCCGTACGCACCCCGTTTGTTTCATAAGGGGTGCATTCGTCAAACTGCATGGCAATATCACTGTTGAGAACCGCTTGAATCTCCATAGAAATTTCAGGAGACATGAACAACTTATCTCCATTAACGGGGGATGCAAATGCAACACCTTCTTCAGTGATTTTTCTAAGTGCACCTAAGCTAAACACCTGGAAGCCACCAGAGTCGGTCAAGATGGGCTTTTTCCAGCCCATGAAATCATGAAGACCATGATGTTTTGAAATAACATCTAATCCGGGTCTTAACCATAAGTGAAAAGTATTACCCAAAATGATTTGGGCTTGAGCCTCTTCTAAATCTCGTGGCGTCATCCCTTTAACGGTGCCGTAAGTGCCCACTGGCATAAAGATAGGCGTTTCAACTGAGCCGTGAGGTAGGTTAACTCGACCACGTCGTGCGTGTGTGCGCGTATCTTTTTTAATGAGTTCGAAGCTTAAAGGTTTCATAGACGACTTAAAAACATAGCATCGCCATAGCTAAAAAAGCGATATTGTTGTTGGATAGCATGATCATATGCTTTTCTGATGTGCTCATAGCCAGCAAATGCGCTGACAAGCATTAGTAGGGTTGAACAAGGCAAGTGGAAGTTAGTGATTAAGCAATCAACAACTTTAAATTCATAACCAGGGGTGATAAATAACTTAGTCTCACCCTCTTGTAATTGAAGTGCTGCTGCTGATTCAAGTGCTCTAAGGCTAGTCGTTCCAACAGCAATGACTCTTCCACCAGAATTTTTAGTAGCCTTGATCAACTCCTGTGTTTCTTTAGGTACTGAGAACCATTCGCTATGCATCTGATGCTGAGAAAGATCTTCTGTTCTAACTGGGCTGAATGTGCCGGCACCCACGTGCAAAGTTAATGTGGTGTGTTTGACACCCTTATTAGATAGGGTATCTAAAGTTTTTTGATCAAAATGTAAACCTGCTGTTGGTGCTGCTACAGCGCCAGGATTTTTGGCAACTACCGTTTGGTAACGTTTTTGATCTTCCTCATCAGGTTTATGAGTGATGTAGGGAGGAAGAGGGAGTTGACCATGTTTTTCAAGTAATGGAATGCATGGACCTGAAAATCGAACTTCAAAAAATGGGCTCTGCTCATGATCGTGACGGCCAATCACTTCAATCGAGAATGGATCAGATGGCGAGCCCATTTGTAGGACGCTTCCAGGTTTAGGTGATTTGGAGGCTCTAATTTGAGTAATTGCTGTATTGGTTCCCGTAACTCGTTCAAGTAAAACTTCAACAGCTCCTCCGCTTTCCTTTTTTCCAAAAAGACGCGCTGGTATGACTTTAGTGTCATTGAATACCAGCAAATCATTAGCTTGGATTAAATTAATGACATCAATAAATTGTTTATCTTGAATGAAAGTTTGACCGCCAGCATCAACCCCCAGCTCTAGAAGCCGGCTTGCAGTTCTATCTGGAAGGGGGTGCTGAGCAATTAACTCAGGCGGTAAGTTGTAATTAAAGTCAGAAAGTCGCATCGAGATACCGTAGGAACAGTAAGATTCTAAACATGGTTAGTAAATCTAGTTCAAATCCTCTCGAAAAGTTGGGCCTGCACTCCTCGTTGGACTGTGCCTTGCATTTGCCTATTCGCTATGAGGATGAGACCAAATTATCAACGATTGCTTCAGTTATTAATAGTTTTGGCATTAGTACAGTCCAAGTGCAGGGTTATGTCGTCCGCCAAGAGGTGATGTTTCGACCAAGGCGACAGCTTTTGGTCGTTATTCGGGATGACCATGGTGATGAGTTATTTCTTCGGTGGTTGAACTTTTATCCAAGTCAGCAAAAGCAAATGGCTATTGGACAGCACCTGAGGGTGCGCGGCGATGTAAGAGATGGTTACTATGGTCCTGAGATGGTTCACCCAGTTGTCAAAGCGGTTTCTCCTGATGCGCCACTTCCAAGTACTCTAACGCCCGTTTATTCAGCAACGGCTGGAGTTAGTCAGTTAAGTATTCGCAAGGCAATTGATAAAGCCTTTAAGGACGCCAATCTAGAAGCCCTCTTCGCAGAGATACTGCCACAAGATATTTTGAAGAAATGTTTTCCTTCTTTAACTTTACCAAGTTTGTGGAGTGCTATTCATACCCTTCATCATCCAAGCAAGTCCGATGATATGGAGTCCATTCAGAATCGAACCCATCCTGCTTGGCGACGTATTCAAATTGAAGAATTATTAGCCCAGCAAATTTCACTGCAACAAGCTAGAGCGAAACGTTTGAGTAGGCAAGCAATTCAAATGAATTTAAAACCTAAGAAAGATGGGATCTTAGAAAAATTCTTAGGCGAACTGCCATTTCAGTTAACTGGTGCTCAGGAACGTGTCTGGCAAGAGGTTTTGCAAGATTTGGCTAGATCATATCCAATGAACCGCTTGTTGCAGGGAGACGTTGGAAGTGGCAAAACCATTATTGCTGCTTTATCTGCCATGCACTGCATCGATCATGGCTACCAAGCGGCCATTATGGCCCCCACTGAAATTCTGGCTGAGCAGCACTATAGAAAATTGGCAGCCTGGTTGTTGCCTATGGGTATCCAACCGGTATGGTTAACAGGCTCATTAAAGGCTAAAGAAAAAAGAGATGCTCAGGCTTTGATTTCGAGCGGGCAAGGTCAATTGGTCATTGGTACCCACGCGCTTATTCAGGAGGGCGTGCAGTTTTCAAGATTGGGTTTGGCGATTGTTGATGAACAACATCGCTTTGGTGTGAAGCAACGCTTACAGTTACAACAAAAAATTGATGATGTTGAAATTGATTGTCATCAATTAATGATGTCTGCTACACCAATCCCAAGAACATTGGCGATGACCTTTTACGCTGACCTAGAAGTTTCTGTGATTGATGAGTTGCCCCCTGGCCGAACTCCGGTTATTACTAAACTCGTCAAAAATGAAAGGCGTGAAGAAGTAGTTCTGGGTTTGGCGGAAGAGTTAAAGAAGGGGCGCCAGGTCTATTGGGTATGCCCATTAATTGAAGAGTCTGAAGTGCTTCAATTGCAAACCGCCGTAGATACTTACCAAGCTTTGCAAGCAGCTATGCCCGATATAAGAGTGGGTTTGGTTCATGGAAAATTAAAGTCTGATGAAAAAAATGCAGTGATGCAAGCATTCGTTGCTGGGGAGGTTCAGGTGTTAGTTGCTACTACCGTTATTGAGGTGGGTGTGGATGTACCTAATGCCTCATTAATGGTTATTGAACATGCTGAGCGCTTTGGTTACTCACAAATACATCAATTACGTGGTCGAGTTGGGCGTGGTTCGGCGCAATCCATCTGCATACTGTTGTATAGCTCACAATTATCTTTAGCTGCTAAAGAGCGATTACAGACCTTAAAAGAAACTCAGGATGGTTTTGTCATTGCAGAAAAAGATTTGGCGCTAAGAGGTCCTGGTGAGTTATTGGGCTCTAAGCAGTCGGGTGACGGCATGTTACGTTTCGTCGATTTGCAAAATGAGCATGATTTAATTGAAAAGACGAAAGAGCTATCAGTTCAATTGTTGAGTTTTTATCCAGAAGTTACAAAAAAACATCTTGAGAGATGGTTGGGTCACCGAGCTGATTTCTTAAAAGCTTGATATCCTCTAGTTATGACATTAACAGAATTTAGATATATCGTTGCTGTAGCTAGAGAACGCCATTTTGGAAGGGCTGCTGAAGCTTGTTTTGTTTCTCAGCCAACTTTATCTGTGGCAATTAAAAAGCTTGAGGATGAACTCAATGTTCAGATTTTTGAGAGATCTGGCGCTGAGTTAACTATCACCCCCTTAGGTCAGGGCATTATTCATCAAGCGCAAAAAGTTCTTGAAGAGGCTCAAGTCATTAAATATTTAGCTCAGCATGGCCAAGATCCGCTATCCGGACCCGTCAGGTTGGGAACTATTTATACGATTGCCCCTTATCTATTACCAAAACTGATTGCTAGAAGTCGGCAAGATCTCCCTGATATGCCGCTTTATCTCCAAGAGAATTTCACAGTTCGTCTTTTGGAGTTGCTTAAGCAGGGTGATATTGAGGCTGCTATTTTGGCTGATCCATTCCCGCAAAGTGGATTAGATGTCATTCCTTTATATGATGAAAGCCTGATGGTCGCAGTTCCTGTAGGTCACCCTTGGGAACGCTTGGAGGTTATTCAGCACGCTGATTTACAGTCTCAGACCACTCTTTTGTTAGGGCAAGGCCATTGCTTTAGAGATCAGGTTTTAGATATCTGTCCAGATGTGCAACGGGTGCAACGTGATGATGGTATGAGTTCTTTTGAAGGCTCCTCATTAGAGACTATTCGCCAAATGGTAGCTGGTGGAATTGGGATTAGCGTATTTCCAAGTACATCCATCATGGATCAAGCTAACCCCAATAGCTTAATCAAATATATTCCTTTTGCTAAACCAACACCGAAAAGACGGGTGGTACTGGCTTGGCGTAAGAGTTATGCCAGAACTTCAGCAATGCATGCCTTGGCAGATGCTATTAAGTCAGCAGGTTTATCTGGAGTTGAGTATTTATGATGCCTGTGAAGGTTTCAGATTATTTGGCATTGATTAGATTTGATAAGCCAATTGGAACCCTGCTGGTTTTATGGCCAACTCTCTGGGGTTTATGGCTAGCCAGTGATGGTCAACCCAATTTTGTATATTTTTTAATTTTTGTTACTGGCACTTTCTTGATGCGAAGTGCTGGTTGCGCTATCAATGATTATGCAGATAGAGATTTTGATAAGAATGTGGAGCGAACAAAAGAGCGCCCTTTAACTTCTGGAAGAATCCAGTCCTGGGAAGCCTTGATGGTGGCAACTGTTCTGGCTGCATTGGCATTTCTGTTGATAGTACCTCTTAATAATTACACC
Source organism: Pseudomonadota bacterium (assembly GCA_041179505.1). Lineage (GTDB taxonomy): Bacteria > Pseudomonadota > Gammaproteobacteria > Burkholderiales > Burkholderiaceae > Polynucleobacter. The sequence continues at coordinate 39,166 of JBEGTH010000003.1, forward strand.
AAGCTATTGTCAGTTCCTGCTTTGTTGGTTGCAATTATTTACCCATTTACCAAAAGATTTTTTTCTATCCCGCAAGCTGTTTTAGGGATCGCTTTTTCATTTGGTATTCCGATGTCTTTTGCTGCTGTACAAAATGAGATCCCGTTGTATTCTTGGGTTCTAGTTCTTGCGAATATTGCTTGGGCCATTGCGTATGACACCGCTTATGCAATGGTTGATAAAAATGATGATCTTAAGTTGGGGATTAAAACTTCAGCAATCACATTTGGAAAATATGATGTCTTAGCTATTTTTATTTGCTATGGAATATTTTTCTTGGGTTTTGCTTATGTGGCACTTCACCAAAGATTGAGCTCGGTATTTTGGTTATTTTGGGTTTTAGGTTTTACTTTGGTTTTGCACTATTACGGCTTGATAAAGACTCGAGATAGAGCTAAATGCTTCCAGGCATTTAAGCAAAATAATTGGCTAGGAGCATTGTTCTTTATAGCAATTGCCTGTTCGTAAAAACAGGCAGTTTTTATTTGCCGAACTCTTCACCCATTTCAGCTCCGCGTGCGCTAGCTGCAGCTACCGCTTCACCAATAATGCCGGACCAGTTTAATTTTTCAAGAACTTGTAATGCTGCATAGGTAGTGCCGCCTTTAGACGTCACTCGTTCACGTAGAGTTCCTGGGGATTCTGTTGATTGTGATGCGAGTGTTGCCGCGCCTAAAACAGTTTGAGTCGCCAATAAGCGGGCTTGATCTGTACTGAGGCCTTGTGCAATTGCAGCCTTTTCTAAAGCTTCAATGAAGGCAAAAACATAAGCTGGGCCACTTCCTGATACGGCTGTGATGTCATCAATTTGCTTTTCGTTATTAACCCAAGTAATTTCTCCAACCGCTGAGCAAATACTTTCCGCATTGTTTCGATCATCCTGAGTAGCCTCAGTACTTGCAAATAAACCAGTCATTCCCTGACCAATTAGTGCTGGCGTATTAGGCATGGCACGGATGAGGCGAGTGTGGTTTAACCATCTAGCCATATCTTGCGTACGAATGCCAGCAGCAACACTTAAACACAAAGGTTTTTTAGGAGATTGATTAAAGACTGACAGTAATTCAGCGGCAGCCTCTTTGAATTGCTGTGGTTTGACTGCTAAAACTAAAACATCTGCGTCTTTAATCTTTTCAGTAAGACCTTGAATATTCGCCGTTGTGGCAATCTTAAAATTCTTTTCAAGATTTTGACGGGTCGGCTCATAAGGATCAGCTACTGAAATATGGCTTGATTGTGCACCTTGCTGAATAAGTCCACCAATGAGAGCGCTGGCCATATTGCCGCCGCCGATAAAGCTGATTTTTAAATTTGATAAAGATGTCATAAATAAGTTCTTTTGCCAAAAATTGCTGTGCCAATGCGCACCATCGTACTACCTTCCGCAATAGCTGCTGACATATCTGAAGACATGCCCATAGATACCGTATCTAGTTGAACAGATTCTATTTGTAATGATGGATTTTGTTTGAGTGTGTTGTAAATCGTGAAAAGTTGATGGTGGTCGGCTTTTTGCTGAACTTCATCGTCTGTTGGTTCTGGGATGCTCATCAGGCCTCTTAAGCGCAGATGTGGCATTTGAGAGATCGCTATGCATAAGTTGGCGACTTCATTGGGCTCGACACCACTTTTAGACGACTCTCCGCTTATATTGACCTGAACGCAAACATTGAGGGGAGGTAGTTCAGAGGGGCGCTGATCATTTAATCTCTGTGCGATTTTTAAACGGTCAATGCTGTGAACCCAATCAAAACTCTCCGCTACATCACGAGACTTATTGCTTTGAAGTGGTCCAATAAAGTGCCACTCTAGTTCAGCTCTGATATCGCTGAGCTCTGTAATTTTTGAGACACCTTCTTGTACATAGTTTTCACCAAAGGAACGTTGCCCAGCTTCATAAGCTAAACGGACATCTGAGGCTGGAAATGTCTTTGAGACTGCTAACAACGAGATGTCAGTCACAGAGCGCCCAGATGCCTTGGCGGCTTCTGAGATGCGCTCTTGTACTTTGACTAAATTATCTTGAATGGAGGTCATACCCTCCATTTTGCTCCATTATTGAATCAATTAACTCAATCCAGTGTTCAACAGCTGTATCTTTATTTTGTAGATGTGTAATGCAGCCGATATTGGCAGACACAATCCGATCAGCTTGATGCTTCTGAACTGCTGTTTGAAGTTTTTCTAGTTTTTGTTTTTTAAGTTGCTTAGATAGATCTGCTTGAAGGATCGAGTAAGTGCCTGCTGATCCACAACACAAATGACTGTCTTCACACACATTGGTCTTGATACCTAATTGATCTAAGAATCCTTCAAGTTGGCCTTTAATTTTTTGACCATGTTGAAGAGTGCAAGGAGGGTGATAAACCACGCCTGCTTGAGTAGAGTTACCCATCGATTTTTTCAAGCCATCAATAAAGCTTGGCATGATTTCTACTAAGTCTTTGCAAATGCTAGAAATGGTTTTTGCTTTTTCTGCATAAGCGGGGTCATCGCGCAAAATATGACCATATTCTTTCACTGTGACGCCGCAGCCTGAAGCGTTCATGATCAAGGTGCTAACTTTCTGACCTTGGCATTCTGGTGCTTCACCCGTGACGTAGGGCCACCATGCATCAATATTTCGACGCATATCATCTAGACCAGCTTCCTGCTCATTTAAATGGTACTTAAGAGCGCCACAGCAGCCAGCTTTAGAGGCGGATAAAACATCAACACCTAGTTGATGAAGAACTCTCACTGTGGCGTTATTAATATTAGGAAGCATGCCTGGCTGAACACACCCCTCGAGCATCAACATCTTGATACTGTTCTGACCTGCCTGCGGCCTTACTCCGGGTGACTTGCCTTGAGGAATTTTTTGCTGAATCACGCTTGGCATGAAGGGTCTGAAGATGCGACCTAATTTCATGCTGACATCAAACAATGTTTTGTTCGTTAGACCCTTAGCTAAAGCTGAGCGTAGTAACCGTTCTGATAGCGGGCGGCTTGGAGTTTGTTCTTCCACCCATTTCCTGCCGATATCAACAAGGTGGCCGTAGTCCACACCGCTTGGACAAGTGCTTTCACAGTTTCTACAAGTTAAGCACCGATCAAGATGCTCTCTTGTTTTTTGTGTGGCTTGCTTGCCTTCTGCTATTTGTTTAATTAAATAAATTCGACCTCTAGGTCCATCTAATTCATCGCCCAGCAATTGATAGGTTGGACAGGTAGCGGTACAAAAGCCGCAGTGAACGCATTTGCTCAAAATGCTTTGAGCCATTTCACCATCAGGTGTGCCAACAAACTGGGGGGCTAATTGTGTTTGCATATTAAATTAACCTTCCTGTCGCAAATACACCTTGCGGGTCAAAAGTTTTTCTTAAGCGATCTTCAATTGGAGCTAGTGCAGCTGTCAGTGGATTATCTTTTAATGAACTTAAAAGAGCTTCATTTTTATTCTCAGATCTAAACGCGCTGGCATGACCACCTAATGACTGTGCTAAGGCTTTCATTTCTTGAGCAGCTTGATTGGATTTATACCAACGCTGTCCACCATGCCATTCAATAATTGTTTCGCCAGGCATTGCTAAAGCTTCAGTGGTAGATGGCAGTGCCATGCGCCACAGATTTTCTTGCTGAGTTCTGTTAAACCATGGATGCGTTTGTTCGCGCAAGCTAGACCAAAATGCACGCGCATCATCATCAGTCATCAATTCCATGCCATAGGTTTTGGAGAAAGAGCTAATGGCTGATTGAACAGCAGCTTTTGCTCCGCTTAGCCGTAGATACAGTGTGCCCAAATTTTCGCCAATCCATGCGCTCGCATTGAGTGGCCAAGGCTGACTAGCTAACAGATTCATTAAATGAATAGCTTTAGCTTGTTCGATTTGAACCCTCACAGTGGCAGTTGCTGCCGCCACTGGTAAAACCTTGATCGAGACATCCAGTAACAAGGCCAAAGTGCCTAATGAGCCAGGTATTAATCGTGATACATCATAGCCAGCGACGTTCTTCATAACGGTGCCGCCGAAATCCATGATGTGCCCTTGACCATCCATCACTTTGGTACCTAATACAAAATCTCTTAAGCCGCCGACACTGACTCTTCCTGGACCAGCCAATCCAGCGCCAACCATGCCGCCAATAGTGGCGTTAGGACCAAAGTGTGGTGGTTCAAAAGCAAACTGCTGACCTTTTTCTGCCAGAGTTGCTTCAACTTCTTTTAAAGACGTTCCTGATTTGACTGTGATGACTAATTCATCTGGTTGGTAGCTTAGGATGCCGGCATATTCTTTTGTTGATAAAACCTGACCTTTTAAAGCATTGCCATACCAGTCTTTTGAACCTGAGCCCGAAATACGGACTACTTCCTTCGCTTGGCCTGCTTGAATAATTTGATCTTGAAATTTTTTCAAAATAGGTGAGCTCATTAAAAGCGCTCCAATTCTGGATGAGGTAGTACTCCGCCACTAATTCTCATGCGGCCATATTCAGCACAACGATGAAGTGTTGGAATCGCTTTATCTGGGTTAAGAAGTTTTTTCGGATCAAAGGCAGCCTTTACACCCCAAAATAATTCACGCTCTAATTCACCAAACTGTACACACATCGAATTAATTTTCTCAATGCCCACGCCGTGTTCACCAGTAATCGTGCCGCCTAGCTCAACGCAGGTTTCTAAAATATCGCTACCAAACGCTTCAGCACGATGCCATTCATCTTCATCGGCACCATTAAACAAGATCAATGGGTGCATGTTGCCATCGCCTGCATGGAATACGTTCATGCATCGCAATTGATATTTATTCTCCATCTCTTGAATACGCCGTAAGAGAGTTGCGATATGTTGTCTTGGGATTGTGCCATCCATACAGTAGTAATCTGGAGATATACGGCCAGCAGCTGGGAAGGCATTTTTTCTACCGCTCCAAAACTTCAATCGTTCTACTTCATTTTGGGAAACCTGAATTCTGATGGCGCCGCATTGATTGAGAACTTGGGTCATGCGTTCAATTTCTTCAGCAACTTCTTCTGGTGTGCCATCAGATTCGCATAAAAGAATCGCTTCTGCGTTGATGTCGTATCCCGCATGCACGAATTCTTCAACAGCTCGCGTTGCTGCTTTATCCATCATTTCTAAACCAGCCGGAATAATCCCTGCAGCAATAATGGCCGCAACGGCATTACCGCCTTTGCCTACATCGTCAAAGCTGGCCATGATGACTTGAGCTAATTGTGGTTTGGGAACTAACTTCACTGTCACCTCTGTGATAACAGCTAGCATGCCTTCGCTGCCCACCAAAATAGATAAAAGATCTAAGCCTGGCGCATCCGGGGCTAAGCTGCCAAATTCAACAACTTCGCCACTCATTAAAATGGCGCGAACTTTAAGAATGTTGTGAAGTGTTAAACCATATTTTAGGCAGTGAACTCCACCCGAGTTTTCGCTCACATTGCCACCAATAGAGCAAGCAATTTGAGATGAAGGGTCTGGTGCGTAATACAGACCGTGTTGGGCAACTGCTTCTGAGATGGCGAGGTTGCGAACACCTGGTTGAACAACTGCAGTTCTTGCAATTGGGTCAACTTTGACGATTTTTTTGAATTTGGCTAAAGAAAGAACTAATCCCTGAGCAATTGGCATTGCACCACCCGATAAACCAGTGCCTGATCCACGAGGGACAATGGGTACTTCTAACTCTTGGCACGCCTTAATAACAGCCACAGCTTGTGTTTCTGTTTCTGGCAGTGCAACTGCTAGGGGCATTTGCCTATAGGCTGCTAAACCATCACATTCGTAGGGGATAGTGTCTTCAGGCTCCCATAGCAGTGCATGGCCTGGAAGAAGCGGTTTAAGGGCTCTAACAAGCTCTTGCTGCCTGATGAGTATGTCATTTTCTGAGGTGTCTAGGGCTGCGCTCATTGTCTCAATTTTTAGTGGTTTTACTCTATTCTAGCCATTTCCCTATAATCAGGTCTATGGCTAATAGATTGACTCAAATCGCGACCCGAACAGGGGATGCTGGAACCACTGGTTTAGGTGATGGCCAGCGTGTAGATAAAGACCATTTACGCATTTGCGCCATGGGCGATGTGGATGAGCTCAACTCTGAAATTGGCGTCTTGATTACGGAAGATCTCCCTCCTAGCGTTGCAGCAGAGCTTAAAGAACTTTTTTCGCAAGTGCAGCATGATTTATTTGATCTTGGTGGTGAGCTTTGTATCCCTAATTACACTTTGCTGAAAGAGGAGCAAGTTGTTCAATTAGATGTTTGGTTGGCTACATACAATGGAACATTGCCACGTTTGGCCGAGTTTATTTTGCCTGGTGGCACTCGTGCTGCAGCTCAGGCTCATGTTTGTAGAACAGTTTGCCGTCGCGCTGAACGTTCTATTGTCAAGTTGGGTCGTCATGAGGCTATCCATGACACGCCAAGACAGTACGTTAATCGTTTATCAGATTTGTTATTTGTATTGGCCAGAGTTCTTAATAAGGAAGCTGGTGGCTCAGATACGCTATGGCACCATAAAAAAGACCCTAAGTAAACCTAGGGTCTTTTTCTAAAGAAGGACGGGTTGGCCCCGTCTTTTATTTTTTGTTGCGACGCTGTTTAACGCCGTTTGCCAAAATTTCTAAAACGTCAATTGAGTCATCCCAACCAATACACGCATCAGTGATGCTTGTGGCGTACTTCAATTCATTAGGATTATCTTTGCCTGGCGTGAACTTCTGCGCGCCTGCATTGATATGGCTCTCAACCATAACCCCAAAAATTTGTTGTGAGCCGGTCGATAGTTGACCTGCAATATCCTTGGCTACTTCAATTTGGCGCTCATGTTGTTTGCTTGAGTTTGCGTGTGAGCAATCAATCATCAATGTGCCTGGTAATTTAGCTGCTTCTAATTCGGAGCATGATTTAGCAACACTCTCTGCGTCATAGTTAGTTGTTTTGCCGCCTCGAAGGATGACGTGACAATCACCATTGCCCTTTGTTTCCACAATCGCCACCTGACCATTTTTATGCACCGATAAAAAGTGGTGTGGCCTGCTAGCAGACTGAATAGCATCAGTTGCAATTTTGATATTGCCATCAGTACCGTTCTTGAATCCGATTGGAGCTGAAATGCCTGAAGCAAGCTCTCGATGAATTTGGCTTTCTGTAGTTCTTGCACCAATTGCACCCCAAGAAATTAAGTCGCCGATGTATTGCGGTGAAATAACGTCCAAGAATTCGCTACCAGCAGGCATGCCCATACGATTGATCTCGATCAATAGATGGCGGGCCATACGCAAACCTTCATCAATTCTGTAACTTTCATCCAGGTATGGGTCATTGATTAAGCCCTTCCAGCCAACTGTTGTCCGCGGCTTCTCGAAATAAACTCGCATCACAATTTCTAGTTCGCCAGCATATTTTTTGCGTTGCTCAAGCAATTTATTGGCGTACTCAAGAGCTGCTTTGGGGTCATGAATGGAGCAAGGGCCGATGATGACTAGTAAGCGATCATCCTTGCCATGCATGATGTCACGAATCTTTTGGCGAGTTTTGCTGATGAGGTTTTCAACAGCAGTACCCTGAATCGGAAAAAAGCGAATAAGGTGCTCTGGCGGTGGAAGGATAGTGATGTTCTCAATGCGAGCATCATCCGTCTCTGATGTTTTATCAACACTGGCATACCAGCTATCTCTGTTGCTGAGGGCTTTATCAACCATTTCATTAACTCCTTATTGCTAGATACTTAAATATGTAAAAAAAAACCGCCGTTTGTGTCGGCGGTTATTTTGAGTGCAGGAAACTTATGCTTGAATTTCTGCCTCTCGACCGCCTTGGGCTGAGAACCAAAAGTAAAAGAAATAGAATTTATTTGCAGACATACAGTTAATGTAGCACAGTTTTTCTGCTTATCTATTAAGCGGTGCCGCCAACAGTCATATTATTAATTCTAAGGGTGGGTTGGCCAACTCCAACTGGGACGCTTTGACCATCCTTGCCACAAACTCCAATACCGCTATCTAGAGCCATGTCGTTACCAATCATGCTGATATCTTTTAAGGACTCTGGGCCATTACCGATGATGGTCGCACCTTTAACTGGGTATTGAATTTTTCCATTTTCAACCCAATAAGCTTCACTGGCTGAGAACACGAATTTACCGCTGGTAATGTCCACCTGGCCACCACCAAAATTCACAGCATAGAGACCTTTTTTGATGCTGCTAACAATTTCTTGTGGGTCTTCTTTCCCGCCATGCATATAGGTATTGGTCATGCGAGGCATTGGAAGTGAGGCGTAGCTTTCTCGTCTGGCATTGCCGGTCACGGGCATATTCATCAGGCGTGCATTAAGACTATCCTGGATATAGCCTTTTAAGATACCGTCTTCAATGAGTGTGGTGCATTGTGTTGGGTTGCCTTCATCGTCAATTGATAGTGAGCCTCGACGACCAGCGATTGTGCCGTCATCCACAACTGTGACACCCTTGGCTGCAACGCGTTGGCCAATCTTGCCTGAAAAAGCTGAAGATCCTTTTCTATTAAAGTCACCCTCAAGGCCATGACCAATCGCTTCATGAAGCAATACCCCAGGCCAGCCTGGTCCAAGAACAACAGTCATAGGCCCAGCTGGCGCTGGTCTTGATTCAAGATTGATTAATGCTGATTGAACGGCATCATCAATCCATCGATCGATCTTTTCTTGAACAAAGAAGTGGTAATCAAATCTGCCACCACCACCTGACGACCCAACTTCGCGACGACCATTTTGTTCTGCAATCACAGTGATAGAAACTCTGACTAAGGGTCTGATATCTGCTGCCAAAACACCATTTGCTCTAGCAACCATCACAACGTCATATTCAGCAGCTAAGCCAGCCATCACCTGAACGATTCGCGGATCCTTGGCCTTTGCTTTGCGTTCGATATCTTCTAGGAGTGCAATTTTTGCTTTCGCATCTAAGCTATTCAGAGGATTTGTTGATTGATATAAGGCATGCGTGCCTGGTGTTTTCCATTGCGGGCTGATATAAGTTTTATTGTTGTTAGCACCAATCACTCGAGTTGCTTCAGCCGCCTTTTTAAGGGCAGCGGCACTAATTTCATCGGAGTAGGCAAATGCTGTTTTATCTTGGCTAACCGCTCTAACCCCAACGCCTTGATCAATGCTAAATGTTCCAGATTTAACAATACCTTCTTCTAAGCTCCAAGACTCGTTGTGCGTTCTTTGAAAGTAAAGGTCTGCATCATCAAGGTGATGTGAGTGCATGTGAGCCAAAGTTTTTTGTAGGTCCTCTTCAGTGAGGCCTGCAGGAGCTAACAATATCTCTTTAGCAATTTTTAGAGCGTCTGCTCTACTGAGATTAATGTGGTTATCTAGCGCTAAATGTGAATTCATAAACCTGATTAAAGCATGCGATGTTGAAGTGCTGGTAATTTAGTGCGTATTTCTTGGGTAATATGTTTATCAATCATCCCCATTGAAATTCCTTCACCTTCATTAACTTGAGACTTGATTTGGCCCCATGGATCAATCAGCATACTCTGACCCCAAGTGGAACGACCATTTTCATGTTTGCCGCCTTGTGCGCTTGCCAAAACATAGCATTGGTTTTCAATCGCTCTAGCTCTTAAAAGAATTTCCCAGTGAGCTTGGCCTGTTGTGTATGTAAAGGCTGCTGGAATGATATGGCAGTCAACAGCCCCCATCGATCTATATAGCTCAGGAAAGCGCAGATCGTAGCAAATAGATAAGCCAAATTTCCATGAGGTATCAGCTTTAGTAATTTCAAATGAGGATGGGGTTTGTCCAGCTTCAATCGTATTAGCTTCTTGATATTCCTCTTCCCCTTGCTTAAATCCAAATAGATGAATTTTGTTGTACCGGCAAATAATTTCACCAGTGGGTGAGTAGACAAGGGTTGTGTTTTTCACCTTGTTATCAATTGAGCTTTGTAAAGGAATGGTCCCAGCCACCAAATAAACGTTGTTAGCTTTTGCCATTACGCTTAAGCGTTTTTGAATCGGGCCATTATTAAACTCTTCTTTAATGGCCACTTTATCTGTATCGCGATGCCCCATTAAACAAAAGTACTCTGGCAGAACCACTAGCTCTGCCCCACCTATCTTTGCTTCTTGAATCAGTCTTTCAGCGGTAGCTAAATTACCCTCTACAGACGGTGAGGAAATCATCTGGATGCTAGCAACAGTCAATTGATTGGAAGGCGTCATGCCCTAATTCTATTTCTTATTCGGATTTTGTTGTTGGCGAAGTAAGGTCTTATCCCTAATCTCTTTAAGCTTATTCTCATCGAGCGGCTGTCCCTTGGTGTCAAGGGCAATTACTTGAGGTGCTGCCCAAGTACCCTGGACGAGGTAATCTAGTTGGAAAAGCTTACTAACCTCGTCAGCAATCAAGTATTGGCCAACTAGGGTGCTTAGGCCAATAATAGGGTTAACAAATGTATAAGCGAGTGATGCCGAGCCTGCATTGAGGTTAGGTACGACTGTGATTCGCATATCTTGAGTTTCATCAATTAAATGAGCGCTGCCAGTTAGGCGAACATTTCCTTGTGGACCCTTAATGGTTAAATCTTGAATCTTGGCAATACCACCTTGAATTCTGCCTTGAGCAGTGATTCGGTCAAACGGAGTGCCTTGGGTCACAATCGGCTTTAAAACACCGCTGATATCTAATGTGGCTATCCGCGTTAAGCCCTGATAACTCAGCACCCCTAATAAGCGGGCAACACCAGGATCAACCTGCAAAATAGTTCCTTTTGCTAAATCTAGCGATAAGTCAGATTGCAATGAGGCAATATCAAATTGATAAGGTGCGCCAGACCAGTTCAACTGACCAATTAGCTTGCCGGAGCCACCGTCGATTGTTTTTGGGAAGCCTAATTTGTCCAATAGCTTACCCGCATTATCAATATCTAAGTCAACGTTCAGTTGAGTTCTGCCTTGATTGCCTGTTTTGCTTTGTTTTGGTAACTCCCATCTACCTGTCGCTTCTAGCAGTGCGTCTGGAGTTTTGATAGTTAGCTTATCAATTTTCCAGTCATTCTTATCGTTGCTACCAATTAGTTGTAGCTTTCCGTAATCATGGTTGTTGAAAACCAATTGATCAGCGACGATATCCAAAGCAGGTAATTTTTGAATTTTATTATTGATACTTTTGGTAACTGCTTCACCTGTTGTACTTTTTTCAATGATTAACTTTTGAAGTCGGGCTGTCAGCTTACCTTGTGGTAGGTCTGTGCGAGCTGGGCGCCATTGAACCGAACCTGTAGCAATATTGGAATTAATATTGGCTTGCCAGAAATCATCTTGAAAACCACCTGTTAGCTTGATGTCTCTGAAGTCTTTATCTGAAAGCCTCAATTGAGTAATTGAGGCTGTGAAGTTACTAATAAGCGGGTCTTCTTTTTTGCCTTTTGATGCTCGAGATTTTTCTGGAGCATATTTTGAGAGCCACTTTTCCCACTCATCAACGTTGAGTTGTGCAAGGTTGGCATTCAAAAAAACCCCATTAGGTGGCATAGTTCCTAGAGTGTTAATACCCAAACCAGCTTTCAATTGATTGTTCTTATCAATGGCAAATGGTGCATCAATCAGTTTGCCAATTTTTAAAAGCCCTAAATGTTCTTGATTTTGATTTTTAGAAAAATTGCTTAGCTCAAATTCACCATTCAGTGCTTGTCCGACTTTTTTGTTAAACGGTGCGGGGAAGTTCGCGCTTAATTGATTGAGTTGAATGCCGAGTTGTAGTTTGTAGCCACTTGCTGTGATGAGCAGTTTTCCATCGTAATTAATCGATCCATCAACTTGACTGTAGATATTCTTCAGTAACTCATCAGGCGTTTCTGGATTAATCGCTTGAATGAGTTGGCCTACTTGTAGTTTGCCCTGTACTCTCATGTTAGGTTGGTCAGCCCAAGGCAAGTTGCTTGTGTTGTTGATTGCAATGTCACCACCTAGAGCTTTAGCCTTAAGGTTTTTGGCGCTGAGGCTTTCCTCGGAGAAAAGAATGTCCCCGGAAATCTCTTTAACTTCAATTTTGTTATTAAAAGTTGCTGTATTACTTAAAAGCGATACCTCACCTTTGATCGATGTCTTATTAACATCAGCTAAGGGCATATCAATATTAATTTTTAATTTAGATGAGCCTGTGATGTTAAGTTTGTCGGATAAGTACTTGAGATGCTGGCCGGATGGGCTTTGCAGATAATATTTCAATAAGTCTTGGCTGAGCCCTGCTGCTTGACCGTTAATTTTTAAATTAGATTGGGTGTTTGTGACATCTGATATTAAGCCATGGATATCGGAGAGTTCAACGCTTTCAAAAAGAGCATCATTGAAGTCCAAAATTAATTCTGGTCCTTTCATCACTACGCGACCATTCACTTTTGAGAAAGCAGACCACTGACCTTCACCAAATATGTTTTTCCCGGCAGGGTGATATTCCACATTTTCAATGGGTAGATTTAATTCAAAAATACCAGGGTGGCGGCTGTTGAATGGAATGTGTGTTGGCGAACCACTAATACGTAAGGTTCCATTTTTAACCTGACCTGCTTTCAGTGCACCGTTAATGTAAGCGCGTGCATCTTTGGACATGGCTACTGGAAAATACCTCGTTAGGTTGAGAAGCTTGGCTTTCTCAATATCGGCTTTAATAGTGAGGTGTTCTTGAGTTTTTGCTGTAGCGGGTTTGTAGAGGGCATCAAATTGAAGTGCCACATCATCATTTTCAAGTCGCATGTTTTTGAACTCGTAATCCCAGCTCGTATCATGCTTAACCCATTTAATAAGGCCTTTTGCTTGTTTTAAGTCTAAATGATCATCCTCAAGGATGTGAGGGAGTACTGTCGAACTATTTTTATTGTTGAGGTTGACCTCGCCACCCAGTTCGGTAGCAAATAGTTTCCCTGAAAAATTCGAGATGGAAAGATCACCATTCTTTTTTGGCTTTAAAAAAAGTTGATTAAATTGAAGTGATATTTTGTAATGCGACTCGTAAAAGCCAGGAATCTTAATATTAAAAGGTAGTTTGCTAACTTGGGCGTTCCAGCTAGCATCTAAATCTTCCAGTTCGCCAGATGGTTGATAGTTGGTAATGAAACTCTGAATATCTTTAGGCAATGGAAATTGTTTTGCAAGTTGCTCAACAAGAGCAATATTGATTTTTAGAGCTTTGATGCCTGCATGCTCAACTGAGTTGATGTTTGGAGCTGCTTTCCAGTACAAACTTAAATCATTAAGTTCTTGTTTTGGTGATTTTCTGTCAAGTTGCCAATTTAACTGTGGGGCACTGATAGTCATTTTTCTGCCATAGGTGTCCTGCAGAATTTGAGCCTGTAGGCTCATAATTTTTAGTGGCTGACCAAGGCGATCCCATTCAAAATGTAAATTACTTAATTGAATATCAGTTTGTCCGCCATCAAGCATGCCGCTATTTAAGTAGGCGTTGCCTTTTGTGGTCATGGTGCCATCAACAACATTGATGCGCCCGTCGATCAATCTATTAACTTTTCTTAAGTCAATGTTTGTGATATCCCAGTTGGTAAGGCCATTCCAGTCATTCCAATTGCCTGCATTGCCAAACATATGGTGTTTAAATCGCGCATCTACCTTTGCCAACCCCGTATTCCATGGTGAGTGAAAGGTTAAATTAATTTTGTGATTGAACCATTTATTTTTTAAATGCAGTGATTCAATTTGAATGTGATGCTCTGATGTTTCCTTGTATTGATCTAACCAAATAACTTCGGCTCGATTAATTTGGATGCTGTCTTGATCGAAAATCCAATTACCTGCTGCAAAGCCCGCAGAGTTCTTGTCTAATTTGATGCCCGCTATATCCCAGTTACCCTTATAGTCACGTTTAACGTGAATGCGAGCATTTTCAAATTTCAGGTTATGGAAGTGGGGTTGTAATTCCCACATGGTTTCCCAGGATAGATTACCTGTGATTTCTGGAATGCTTAAAAGTGGCGCTGAATTCTTTTCTTTTGAGTCATAAATAGCAATGTTTTTGATTTTGAATGCTGGCCATAAAACATGCCAATCAGTTTGAATCTCGCCAATTCTTAAATCTGCATCAATGCTATGACTAATTAATTGTTCAAATGCGGCTTTATTTTTCTCGACCATTGGCCAAAAATAGAATCGAACTAGCAAATGAATGCCAACAAATAATAGGGCGCTTGTTAACCCCGCCCATTTGGCTCTTTTTTCCCAAACGGCGACTTTATCCGCATCAATTTTTAATTGACGCAGCTTATCAAGCGATGTGGAAATATATAACCATGACATTTTTGTAATTATGCTGTAGCCGAAGGGGTATTGATAGCGATAACATGATACCTATGACATTGGATAACAAGAAAATTTCAGCACTTTTAGAGCATTCAGCCTATGCAACCCGTTGGTTAACTGCTCAGCCCCATTGGATGGATGGTCTTTTATCCCGCCAATCCAGCCCTGTAGGTGGCGCTGAACTAAATGACATCCTCAAGCCGGCCCAAGACCTTTTGAGTGTTTCACCGCTGAATTTAGAGGCGTTAGCGGCTCAATTAAGGCTATCTAGACAGCAATTAATGCTTTTGTTGGCCATGCGCGATCTTAATGAAGATGCAGATGTTGTTGAGGTTACGCAGGCCATGACCTTGTTTGCTGAAAAGGTTGTTGCTATGTCTATTGAGGCCCTGCGATCAGATATGCGTGATTTGGTCGGTGAGCCATTGAACGCGGATGGCCAATATCAACCGATGATTGTGATTGGTATGGGTAAGTTGGGCGGTCGAGAGTTGAATGTCTCATCAGATATTGATTTGATCTTCCTATACGAAGATGATGGCGAGACACAGGGTGGTGTTAAGAGCATTTCCCATCAAGAGTGGTACACCCGTCTAGGTAAAAAATTGATTGCCCTCTTGAGCGAAGTAAAGCCTGAAGGGTTTGTTTTTAGAGTTGATATGCGTTTGCGACCTAATGGAGATTCTGGGCCATTGGTTTGTAGTTTGGCGATGCTAGAAGAGTACTTTAGTGTTCAAGGTCGAGAGTGGGAGCGTTACGCTTGGATCAAAGGGCGAATGATCTATCCATTAGAGGGCGATGTCGGTCAAGCTCGCGCTCAAAAAGGTTTACAGGATTTAGTGAGACCTTTTGTGTATAGAAGATATCTTGATTTTGGTGTTATTGCTGCTATTCGTGAATTACATGCGCAAATTCAGCAGGAGGCTGAAAAAAGAAGCTTGTCTCATCCCGAGCGTGCTGCCGATATTAAGTTGGGTCGTGGCGGCATTCGGGAAATTGAGTTTATGGCGCAGATGTTTCAGTTGGTCCGAGGTGGCCAGGATCCTGGTTTACGCATTAGACCAACACTGCAGGTTCTGGCAGTTGTTCATGATAGACAGTTAATTTCTTTAGATGATTTAGAAAAGCTCACCCAGGCATATTTGTACCTCAGGAAATTAGAGCATCGTCTGCAATACTGGGAAGATGCTCAGACCCATCACTTGCCAATTGATGATCAAGCTCAAGCAAGAATTGCTAAGGCAATGGGGCATGCTGATCTCAATGAGTTTAGGGCGACCTTGGGGAATCACCGAACTAATGTAGCGGCTTTATTTGCCAATGCCTTTGTCTTAAAAAAGCATAGCGCTGAATCGGATAGTGTAGATGACCCAGGGAGTGCTTGGACACCTCCCAATTATTGTCCTCAGTTGCTAGAAATGTGGAATGCTTGGTGCGGTAGTGCTCGGCAACGTTCGCTTACTGATACAGCTAGAAGACGTTTTGTGCAATTGATGTCTAGTTCATCGGAGTATGTTCAAAAGCAAGGCTGGGAGATTAAGAAATCAGATGCGGTGATGGTTCGAATGATGAACCTTCTAGACTCGATTTCTAGAAGAGCTTCTTACTTGGCTTTATTAACTGAGTATCCGCATATTCTTGATCATTTGATTGCTTTGATCTCATCTTCTAAATGGGGATCAGATTACTTAATTAAGCACCCTCATCTTTTGGATGATTTGTTAACTGGACAGGGACAGTATTCTCCAGAAGATCATCCTTCGGTCTATTGGACTAAGCTTAGATCTGAAGTTAATGTCTTGTTAGATGATGCGGCAGAGCAACAAGGTGATCCATCTGAGCAGTCAATGGATATTTTGCGCCAGGTCCATCACACTGAAACATTTTTAACTTTACTAGCTGAGTTGGGGATTGGTAGAGAAAGCCCATTGCCCATAGAAAAAGTTAGCGACCGATTGTCAGCTTTGGCTGATTTGATCTTGGCGCTTACATTAGAGCGTGTCTGGCCCATCATTGCTAAAAAATATCAACTTAATTCCTTGGTTCCGCCATCATTTGCTGTGATTGCTTATGGAAAATTAGGTGGGAAAGAATTAGGTTACGCATCTGATTTAGATATCGTCTTCTTGCATGATGCACCTGATTCTGATCAAGATGCCACTGAGAGATATGCGATGTTTGCTAGACGCTTGATTGCCTGGTTAACAACAGCAACATCAGCAGGAGTTTTATTTGAGATTGATACTCGCTTAAGGCCGAATGGTGCTGCTGGACTTTTGGTGACCAGCGTTGATTCATTTAAGAGATATCAGTTACGTCAAGGTGATAACGCAGCATGGCTATGGGAGCATCAAGCTTTAACGCGAGCTCGTTTCTGCGCTGGTGACAACAAGATTGGACAGCAGTTTGAAGAAATTAGAGCTGAAGTTCTTGCTCAGAAGCGCGATGAGACTGCGCTTAAGCAAGAAATTTTATCCATGCGAACTAAGGTAAGTGATGGCCATCCTAATGATTCTGGCGAATTTGATATTAAGCATGATGCTGGCGGTATGGTTGATATTGAGTTTATTGTTCAATATATCGTTTTACGATTTAGCCATCAACATAGAAACCTACTTGGAAACCTCGGTAATATCGCACTCTTGGGTATGGCAGCTAAAGAAAGGTTGATACCTGATGATTTGGCAATCAAGGTAGCAAGTGCTTATAGAGTTTATCGAGAGCATCAACATCGGATTCGATTGGATGGCGCTGATAAAACGCGCATTGGCTTAGAGAGTATGGATCAGACATTGATCGACGCTAGATCTGCTGTGAAAGATCTATGGCAGCATGTCTTATGTGCCTAACAATTCTCTGGCATGACGTCGAGTTGTTTCTGTGATTTCAGTGCCACCTAACATGCGTGCAACTTCCTCAACTCGCTCCTGACGATTTAAGCTAGTGATTTGAGAAATAGTTGTATTTGCTTCGCTATGCTTTGAAACTTTCCAATGTTGATGTCCCTGGGCTGCGACTTGAGCTAGGTGTGTCACGCACAATACTTGGTGTGCTTGACCTAATTCTTTGAGTCGCTTACCCACTGTTTCTGCAACAGCGCCACCAATACCAGAGTCAACCTCATCAAAAATCAAAGTAGGTATTTGGCTTGCTTCTGATGTGATGACACTAATAGCTAAACTGATGCGTGCTAATTCACCACCTGAAGCGACTTTTGCAAGTGGTTTTGGTGTAACGCCAGGGTGGCCAGCAACTAGAAACTCCACTTGCTCTAATCCGTAAGGACCGCCTTCACTTAACTCTTCTAGTTCAATGCTAAATAGGCCACCGGCCATGGAGAGATCTTGCATGGCATCTGTGACAGATTTTTCAAGAATCTTGGCTGCTTTTTTACGTGCTTGACTGAGTAACTTCGCTTCTTTGAGATAGTTGGCGTGCGTAGTGTGCAGATTTTTTTCAAGAGCAGCAAGATCTTGGGAGTCTTTAATCGCAGTTACTTTTTCGCGAATATCTTCCCAAGTTTGAGGAAGATCTTCTGGCTTACATTTGAATTTTTTAGATGCACTATGTAGATCTTTGAGGCGCTCTTCAACTTCCTTGAGTCGAGCAGGATCTACGTCAATTTTTTGCAAATAACGATTAAGACTATGCGCAGCTTCGCTTAGTTGTATTTGAGCGGCCTCAATGGCGATCTTTGCATCATCGAGATTGCCGTCCAATTTTGCAAGGTCTTCAATTTCACTAAAAGCATTCGATAAAAGTTCTTCAGCATGCCCATCTTGTTCTTGCAAAAGATTGATGGCATTTTGTGAACCTTCGATGAGGCGAGCAGCGTTGGCTAAACGAGAGTGTTCAGTCTCAACTTCAGCCCATTCTCCAGCCTGCGGCGCTAGAGCATCTAATTCTTCAAGTTGCCAGGAAAGTCGTTCCTGTTCTTTCTGTAAATTTTCACCCGCATGCATTGCGAGTTCAAGTTGCTTCTTGGCGGACTGCCAAAGATGATGAAGTTGTTTGACCTGCGCTACCTGATCTTGCAGTTGTGCCTGATTGTCTAGTAAATCTCTTTGGGCGCCAGACTTTAGTAATAGTTGATGAGCATGTTGCCCGTGGATATCAACTAAGAGGCTTCCAAGTTCTTTGGACTGATTGAGTGTGGCTGTGCCACCATTAATAAAAGCACGACTTCTTCCGGAGGTATCAATCACTCTTTTGAGGATTAAGGTTGCGCCATTATCCTCACTTGAGAAACCTTGCTCATCGAGCCATTGATTAATACTGGTTTGAAGTTGTCCTTGCAAGGCAAAAATAGCTGAGATTTCAGCCTTATTTTTTCCTTCTCTAATTTGACTCGCGTCGGCTCTTTCACCCAAGACTAAGGCAAGAGCATCTAGCAAGATAGATTTACCCGCACCTGTTTCACCGGTGAGAACTGTAAAGCCACTCTCTAGGTCGATATCTAGTGTGTCAACAATGACAAAGTCACGGATGTTAAGGCTGCGCAACATATTTAAAACGAAGATGGGTATTCATTCCAATGTAATTTCTGTCGTAGCGCTTTGTATTCACTATGATCGATTGGATGAAGCAATGTCACGGTTTTTTGTGAGCGGTTAATTTTAATTTGATCGCCAATTTGTAAATGCGTTAAAGATTGCATATCAAAATTGACGCTTACATCTTTACCGCCAATGAGTTCAATAAAAACTGTACTGTCGCTTGATAAGACAATCGGGCGATTAGATAGAGAGTGGGGAGCAATCGGAGCTAGAACAACACCTGCAACTGATGGATGGAGGATGGGACCACCTGCTGCCATGGCATACGCAGTTGAACCAGTCGGTGTTGCCACAATCAATCCATCTGATCGTTGGTTGTACATAAATTGTTCATTGACATGAACGGTGAGTTCCAACATGCCAGAAACACCGGAGCGATTAACAACAACATCATTCAGTGCAAGACCAGTCCCAATGACTTGATGGTCTCTAATCACTTCTGCTTCGAGTAAGTAGCGAACATCTTCATTAAAGTGACCTTTGAGCATCTCAGTCAGCACAGCTTCAACATCTTGGAGTGGGATATCTGTCATGTAACCCAACGTACCCATGTTGATACCGATGAGGGGTACATGTTTACCTGCAATTTGTCGGGCAATGCCTAACATCGTGCCATCACCACCTAAAACAATGACCAAATCAATATTGGCCTCAAATTCACTGGTTTTGATGCTCTTAAGACCTGGAATGACAGTATTTTCAGCAGTTTCAGACTCTAAAAAAACCTCGCAACCCATTACTTGTAGGGTTTTAGCTAATTTGGCCAACATATCGGAGAAGCCTTCGGCCTGGTATTTGCCTACCAGGGCAATCTTCTTAAAATGGCGATCTGTGTTTTTTGTCTTAAGATTTGACATGATGTTGATTAAACCATAGCCCTAATAGCCCTACAATTACTAAATCATGGATGATCGTTCTAAAAGCCTCTTAAAAACTCTCATTGAGCACTATATTGCTGATGGCCAGCCCGTTGGTTCGCGTGCTTTGTCAAAGTTCTCTGGCTTAGATTTGTCAGCTGCCACTATTCGCAATGTGATGGCCGACCTAGAAGATATGGGTTTTGTGGCTAGCCCACACACTTCAGCTGGACGTATTCCGACCCCCAAAGGGTACCGATTGTTTGTCGATACCATGCTAACGGTGAAGCCTATTGAAGAAATTATGGCTCACGAGGCTCAGGATGCTATTCAGGCTGATGCCCCTCAGCGAGTCGTTGCTGCAGCTGCCCAAGTTTTATCTAACTTAACGAATTTTGCAGGCGTGGTTTTAACGCCTAGACGATCAGAGTTGTTCAAACAAATCGAATTTTTGCGTTTATCAGAAAAGCGCATTCTTTTGATTCTGGTTACGCCGGATGGTGATGTTCAAAATCGAATTATTTTGACCGAGCGTGATTACAGTTCATCAGAGTTAGTTGAGGCAGCGAATTATTTAAATAGCCAATTTGCTGGCCTTAGCTTCTATGAAGTTAAGGAGCGTCTCAGACAAGAGTTAGAAGGTTTGCGTTCAGGGATTACCACTTTGATGGAGGCTGCTTTAAAAGCAGGTGCTGAGGGTGCTGATGCTGACTCGGGTGTGGTGATCTCTGGGGAGCGCCGCTTATTAAATGTCGGTGATTTGTCTTCAGACATGGATAAGTTGAAACAATTGTTTGGTATGTTTGAAGAAAAAACAGGTTTACTGCAATTATTAGATGTTTCATCTCGAGCTGAAGGTATTCAGGTTTTCATTGGTGGCGAAAGTGCTTTGGTGCCAATGGAAGATATGTCAGTGATTACTGCCCCTTATAACGTGGATGGAAGAATTGTTGGAACCCTAGGGGTGATTGGCCCTACTCGCATGGCTTATGAGAGAGTTATTCCAATAGTTGATGTCACTGCTAAATTACTTTCTGGTGCATTGAGCAGCGGCATCTACGGAAAATAAAGACTAAGATTAAAAATAACTAAAAATACTGAGAGACAATTTATGGCTATTCAACGTCAAGCCCAGCGCACTGCCATTTTGGTGGTTAATTTAGGTACGCCTGATGCGCCAACTGCGAAAGCTGTTAAGCCCTACCTGAAACAATTTTTATCGGACCCTCGCGTAGTTGAGATTCCCAAATTGATTTGGTGGTGTATTTTGAATTTAATCATTCTGCCTATTCGCTCTGGCGCATCTGCTAAAAAATATGCAAGCATTTGGTTGCATGGTGCAATCAGTGGCTCACCTTTATTGATCTATTCTCAAAAGCAAGCTCAGGCATTAAAGAAAAAAATGGAAGCACAAGGCCATGACGTGATGGTTGAGATGGCGATGCGTTACGGCAACCCAAGTTTAGAGTCAACTTTGGAACGTATGCGAGATGCAGGTATGGAGCGCTTGTTGGTCTTACCGCTTTACCCGCAATACTCAGCAACCACCACAGCATCAACATTTGATGAGATTTTTAGAATACTGGCTTCTTGGCGTAATCAGCCAGAGTTAAGAATTGTGAAGCACTATCACGATCATCCGGCTTATATCGGCGCGCTCAAGCAGCAAGTTGAATCTTATTGGGCTCAACATGGCCGTCCCAACTTTGATGGTGGAGATAAGTTACTTTTTTCATTCCATGGTGTGCCTAAGAGAACTTTAGATAAGGGAGATCCTTATCACTGCGAATGCCATAAAACAGGCCGCTTATTGCGTGAAGCTTTGGGTTTAACTGCTGAACAAGCGATGGTTACTTTCCAGTCACGCTTTGGAAAAGCAGAGTGGTTAAAGCCCTACACAGCGCCTACAGTAAAAATGTTGGGCGAGAAAAAAACTAAACGTTTGGATATTTTTTGCCCAGGATTTCCGGCTGATTGCTTGGAAACCTTGGAAGAGATCGCTATGGAAGTTCGAGAAGACTTTATTCATGCAGGTGGTGGGGAATATAACTACATCGCATGTTTGAATGATGCGCCAGCTTGGATCGATGGTTTGCATCAAATTGCTATGGAGCACACTGGCTCTTGGTCGCTCAATTCGGAATCCTCGGAAGTTTTAGCTCTAAGTCAAAAAAGAGCATCTGAACTCGCCGCTTGCCCAGTTTTACACCCTTAAAAATTAACCCCATTAGACGTAGAAATATTTCTAATGAGGGGCTTGAAGTTCGTTTATTTGACCCCATATGCGTATCTGTTGAAAAGATAAATGACATATGAGTGACGATAAAAAACAAGAAAATCCACAAGAAATCAATGATTTAGGTGATTCTCAGGCCTCAGCGGAGCCAAAAGAGGCTGCCCCGTTAACGCCTGAAGAAACAATTGCTGCTTTGCAGGCTCAAATCCAGGAGCATCAAGATCAGTTTTTGCGTGCAAAAGCTGAAGTTGAAAATGCTCGAAGAAGATCTATCGAGGAAGTAGCCAAGTCTCATAAGTTTGCAATCGAAGGTTTCGCAGTCGATTTATTGCCTGTGATCGATAGTTTGACTGCGGCTATGGCGGATACCGGTGCCGATTCTGTCAAGATGAAAGAAGGCATTGAATTGACTCTAAAGCAGTTGATATCCGCATTAGAAAAGGGTCGAGTCCTTGAAATTAACCCCGTGGGCGAGAAGTTTGACCCACATCGCCATCAAGCAATTGCGATGGTTCCTCATGAGCAAGAAGCTAATACGGTTGTAACCGTATTGCAAAAAGGTTATTTGATCGCTGATCGTATTTTGAGGCCCGCTTTAGTGACAGTTAGTCAGCCTAAGTAATTAGGTCTTGAAGAATCAGTATTGATCCCCATATTGAATATATAAACATTATTTAGGAGTTAAGCATGGCTAAGATTATTGGTATTGACTTAGGTACAACAAATTCATGTGTATCTGTACTAGAAGGCAATGTGCCTAAAGTGATTGAAAACGCAGAAGGTGCTCGTACAACACCTTCAATCATCGCTTACATGGAAGATGGCGAGATCTTGGTGGGTGCTCCTGCTAAACGTCAATCAGTGACTAATCCACGTAACACTTTGTATGCAGTAAAGCGTTTGATTGGCCGTAAGTTTGATGAAAAAGAAGTTCAAAAAGACATCGACTTGATGCCTTACACCATTGCTAAAGCCGATAACGGTGACGCATGGGTTGAAGTGCGCGGCAAAAAAATGGCTCCTCCACAAATTTCAGCAGAAGTTCTTCGTAAGATGAAAAAAACTGCAGAAGATTATTTGGGTGAAGAGGTAACTGAAGCTGTTATTACAGTTCCAGCTTACTTTAACGATAGCCAGCGTCAAGCCACAAAGGATGCAGGTCGCATCGCTGGTTTAGATGTTAAGCGCATCATCAATGAGCCAACAGCTGCTGCTTTAGCGTTTGGCTTGGATAAGCAAGAAAAGGGAGATCGTAAGATCGCCGTTTATGACTTAGGTGGCGGTACATTTGACGTTTCAATTATTGAGATTGCTGACGTTGATGGTGAAAAACAATTTGAAGTGTTATCAACTAACGGTGACACATTCTTGGGTGGTGAAGACTTTGACCAACGCATCATTGATTTCATCATTGCTGAGTTCAAGAAAGAACAGGGCGTTGATCTATCTAAAGACGTATTGGCATTGCAGCGCCTAAAAGAAGCTGCAGAAAAAGCAAAGATTGAATTGTCATCAAGTCAGCAGTCTGATATCAACTTGCCTTACATCACGGCTGACGCCTCTGGTCCTAAGCACTTAAACATCAAAATGACTCGTGCCAAATTAGAGTCATTGGTTGAAGACTTGATTGCTAGAACAATTGAGCCATGCCGTACTGCTATCAAAGATGCTGGCGTTTCAATTACTGATATTCAAGACGTTATCTTGGTTGGCGGTATGACGCGTATGCCAAAGGTACAAGAGAAAGTTAAGGAATTCTTTGGTCAAGAGCCACGTAAAGACGTTAACCCTGATGAAGCAGTTGCTGCTGGTGCTGCGATTCAGGGCGCGGTTCTATCAGGTGATCGTACAGACGTATTGTTATTAGACGTAACACCTCTCTCATTGGGTATTGAGACATTGGGTGGTGTGATGACTAAGATGATCAAAAAGAACACAACGATCCCAACAAAGCATGCTCAAGTTTTCTCAACTGCTGAAGATAACCAGCCTGCAGTAACAATTAAAGTTTTCCAGGGTGAGCGCGAAATGGCATCTGCTAATAAAGTGCTTGGCGAATTCAATTTGGAAGGTATTGCGCCAGCTTCACGTGGCACACCACAAATTGAAGTGTCATTTGATATTGATGCCAACGGTATTTTGCATGTGGGCGCCAAAGACAAAGCAACTGGCAAAGAAAACAAAATCACCATCAAAGCAAACTCAGGTTTATCTGAAGATGAAATTGCAGCCATGGTGAAAGATGCTGAAGTGAATGCTGAAGAAGATCGTAAGCTGCGTGAATTGGTGGATGCTCGCAATACAGCTGAGGCACTTGTTCACTCAACTAAGAAAGCTATGGAAGAGCATGGCGCATCTTTAGAAGCGGATGAAAAAGAAAAAATTGAAGCTGCATTAAAGGATTTAGAAGAGGCTAGCAAAGGCACTGATAAAGATGCGATTGCTGCTAAAACTGAAGAATTAGGTAAAGCTAGTCAGAAATTAGGCGAAAAAGTTTATGCTGCTATGGCGGAAAAAGAGCAAGCTGCTCAGCCAGCCGGCGATAATGCTAAGCCTAAAGACGACAATGTCGTTGATGCCGATTTCAAGGAAGTAAACGATAAGAAGTAAGGAATAGTTTTGTCTAAAAAGCGCGACTTTTATGAAATTCTGGGTGTAGCTCGTAATGCCTCTGACGATGAGATTAAAAAATCTTATCGGAAGATGGCTATGAAATATCACCCAGACCGTAACCCTGATAGCAAAGAGGCTGAAGGTAAATTTAAAGAAGCCAAAGAGGCTTATGAGATGCTATCTGATCCTCAAAAGCGTGCCGCCTATGACCAGTATGGTCATGCAGGCGTTGACCCCAATATGGGTGGCTTTGGCGGAGGTGGTGGTGGCTTCGGTGGCGGTGGTTTCTCGGACGCGTTTGGCGATATCTTTGGAGACATATTTGGCGGCGGCTCACAAAGTCGTGGCGGTCCTCAGGTTTATCGTGGCGCTGATTTGCGTTACAGCATGGAGATCAGTCTAGAAGAGGCTGCACATGGGCATGAAACTCAAATTAGAGTGCCTAGTTGGTCTAATTGTGAAGCGTGTCATGGTGATGGCGCTGAACCTGGTTCTAAAGTTGAAACTTGTACAACCTGTAATGGTGCTGGTCAGGTAAGGGTTGCTCAAGGATTTTTCTCGATGCAGCAAACCTGCCCACGTTGCAGTGGTTCGGGCTCATATATTCCAAAACCATGTAAGAAGTGCCATGGTGCAGGCAAGATCAAATCTCAAAAAACACTGGAAGTAAAAATTCCTGCTGGTATTGATGACGGTATGCGCATTCGTTCTAGCGGTAACGGCGAACCAGGCGTTAATGGTGGTCCTAGTGGCGACTTATACGTAGAAGTTCATATCAAGCCTCATTCAGTTTTTGAGCGCGATGGGGATGATTTGCATTGCAAGATGCCAATTTCATTTATCGATGCTACTTTAGGTGGGGAAATTCAAGTACCAACGCTATCGGGTAAGGCTAGTTTTGATGTGCCCGAGGGAACTCAGAGTGGCCGAACATTTAGATTGCGTTCAAAAGGCATCAAGAGTCTTAGGACTTCATTGCCGGGTGATTTGTACATTCATGTACAAGTTGAAACACCCGTGAAGTTGAGTCAAGCTCAAAAAGATATCTTGAAACAATTTGATGAAAGTCTTCAGTCTGGCGGCGCTAAACACAGCCCGCAACAAAAAGGCTGGTTAGATAGAGTCAAAGACTTTTTTAATTAATATCTTTTTTAAGATTTAAAACAGTGCTCAGGACCGGGAAATTTCCCGGTTTTGACTTCTGCGATATATGATTTAACTGCTGCTTCAATCGAAGCTTGGCCTTCTAAAAAGTTTTTCACAAACTTTGGTGAGCGACCCGGGAATGCTCCCAACATATCATGCATGACTAGTACCTGACCTGAGCAATCTGGCCCAGCTCCAATACCAATTGTTGGGATCTTGATTGATTCGGTAACTTGTTTACCAAGTTCAGACGGAATGGCTTCTAAGACAATCATTTGGGCACCAGCGGCTTGTAAAGCTAGTGCGTCAGCAATCAATTGTTTAGCTGCTTCAGGTGACTTTCCTTGTACTCTAAATCCACCAAGTGTGTGAACAGATTGAGGAAGCAGTCCTAAATGACCGCAAACAGGAATGCTGCGCTCAACTAAAAAGTGAACTGTTTCGGCTAGCCATTCACCACCTTCTAACTTCACCATCTGCGCACCAGCTCTCATTAAGATGACTGCGTTTTCCATAGCTTGTTCGGGTGTGGCATAAGTACCAAATGGCATATCAGCAATTAAAAATGCTGATTGGTTACCTCTGGCAACACAAGTGACGTGATATGCCATCTGTTCGATAGTGACAGGTGTTGTGCTGCTATGTCCTTGAATGACATTGCCTAAAGAATCGCCTACAAGTAATGCATCGATACCTGCATGATCAAGCAGTGCTGCAAAGCTGGATTCGTAAGCTGTTAATACAGTAATTTTTTCGCCAGCTTGATGCATGGCATTGAGCTGTGTAATAGTTTTAGCAGGGCGATCTGCTGCTGATTCTTGTAAATAAGCCATGATTTTTTGAGCCTTAAATATGTTGGCTGGGGCAGTTACACCCTTTAACCTTTTCGATGCGTTGATGTGCGACATTGTCAACGTATTGGGCTAATTTACCAAATCCTGGTAAATCGATATCTGGAGCAATCTCAAGAAGTGGTAATAAAACAAAAGCTCTTTCAACCATTCTTGGATGTGGAATCGTTAGGGTTTCCTCTTTGACGGAAACAAAGTCATAAGCCAAGACATCCAAATCTAGTGTTCTAGGCGCATTAATGAAGGGTCTTTCACGGCCAAAAGTATTTTCAACTTTTTGGCAAATATGAAGTAAGTCGTTAGGTGTTAGTTGGGTTTCAATTGAAATAACAGCATTAATAAAATCATTGCCGCTGGCATTCACGGGCGCGCTTTGATACATGCAGCTACGAGTCAGCACTTTTAGCTCAGGATTCTGAGCTAAACAAACTATGGCATCTTGGATAAGCTGTTTAGTATCACCAATGTTGCCGCCGAGACCAATAAAGGCCAGTGCCATGAAACTCCCTTTTCTATATAACCGTACTTTATCTTTTTTTTAGTTATTTTGCTCAGGCGCTACCGATTTGGCATTTCGTGAGCGTGTTCTTCTTCTTTTTCGTTTGGGTGATGGCCCGCTTGATTCGGGAGCGATATTCTTTACTGATGCCATCAAGTCCTGTCTAATGAGGTCATCCCCTTGCCAAAAGCTTGTCCACCATTCCCCTAGCTCCATAGGTACTTCATCTGTTTCGCAACGAAGAAGAAGGAAGTCGTAGCCAGCCCTAAATTTAGTACTTTCAATTAGCCTAAAAGGATAGCGTCCGACTCTTTTTTCAAGTCTTGGCTGCATTGTCCAGATCTCACGCATGTCTGCTTCGTGGCGGCGCTGCATACCTAAAAAAGCTTTTTGAGATTCAAAAACCTCATCAATTGCTGCATGTAAAGCTGGGACGCTTGGCATGCCACCATTTTCGTGATGAGCCCAAGCATCTTGAACATCATGCCAAAGAAGGCTGGCAAATAAAAACCCTGGTGAAATTGGTTTACCAGCTCGAACGCGAAGATCAGTATTGTCTAAAGATTTTTTAACAAAAAGAGCTCTATCTTCATTTTCAAGAATGGCATCAATGAGGGGAAGTATTTTTTGATGTAACCCAACATCTTTAAGTCCCTGGATAGATGCCCAAGCATGGCCAGACATTAAGAGCTTAAGGATTTCATCGAATAATCTAGAGCTTGGCACATCCTGAATTAAATCACCAAGAGTTTCTATTGGGGCAAGCGTGCTCGGCTCGATTGAAAATTTGGTTTTAGCAGCAAAACGAATGGCGCGAAGCATTCGAACAGGGTCTTCTCTGTAGCGTTGACTAGGTTCACCAATCATTCGAATCGTTCTGGCTTCAATATCTTGCATGCCACCGTGATAATCAAGCACTGTTTCAGTTTGTGGATCGTAGTACATCGCATTGATTGTGAAATCTCTACGAGTAGCATCTTCACCTTGGCTACCCCAAACGTTGTCTCTTAAGATTCGCCCATTGGCTGCAACGTGAGCGTCATCTGCTTGAACGTGAGCCCTAAAAGTCGATACCTCAATAATTTCAGGTCTATCTTTACCATAAAAAGTGACGTGCACGATTTGAAAACGACGGCCAATTAATCGCGAGCGTCTAAATAATTTTTGAACCTGATCAGGAGTTGCGTTGGTAGCTACATCAAAATCTTTGGGGGCAATGCCTAAAAGCAAGTCTCGAACAGCGCCACCAACAATATAGGCATCATACCCAGCCTCTTGTAAGACGTGAGTGACCTTAATAGCATTTTTTGAAAGTAGCTCTGGATTAATGTGATGTGAACGCTTTAGGATTTTCTTAGGCGTTAGACCATGGCCATGCAGCAAACTTTTCTGCTTAGAAGGTTTACTCAGAATTCTGTCTATAAAGCGACGAATCATTTGAATAATTCCAAAACAGGCCAATGATTTTCGATCGCTTTTTTGCGCAAATTATCATCGGGGTTGGTTGGCTTGGCGATAGATACTTTTTCCATGAGTGGGAGATCGTTGATCGAATCTGAGTAAAAGAAGCTCTCACTCAAGCTTTCCCATGACAAGCCTTGTGCCGCTAGCCAGTTGTTAACTCGAACAACCTTGCCCTCTCTAAAGTTAGGAATACCAGCGACTTTCCCAGAAAATTGACCAGTTAGTGGGTCACCAATCACTTCGGGTTCAGTTGCAATCAGATGTTCAATACCAAATGCTGCAACGATCGGGCTTGTTACAAAGCTGTTGGTGGCTGTTACAACGCAACATAGATCGCCTTGATCCTGATGCTTCTTTACTAAATTAAAAGCATTCGGATGAAGATTAGGGCGAATGACTTCGTGCATGAAGCCTTCATGCCAAATATTGAGTTGTTCCCGAGAGTGCTCAGCAAGAGGCTTTAGGGCAAATTCTAAGAACGCAAAAATATCTAAGCGTCCAGCTTTGTAATCATTGTAAAAACGCTCATTTTCAGCGGCGTAATATTGTGCGTCGACAACTCCAGTTTTAACTAAAAAACGCCCCCATTCATGGTCGCTATCAATAGGAAGGAGTGTGTGATCTAAATCGAATAAGGCTAGTTGTGTCATTAAGTGTAATTATGCTCAATTTTTCTGAGCTAGCAGTTCTTTTACTAAATGAAGCGTGATGGCGCGCTTAGTTTCAAGGGAGTAGGTGTCGAGGGCATCAAGCAGTGACATCAAGCTCGACATATCTCTGTGGAAATGGCGCAGGAGCCATGGCGTGACATCGCTGGATAGCTGGAGGCCCCGTGCATGAGCGGCTTGCTCTAATGCCTGAGACTTCTCAGTGTCAGAAAGTGCGTGCATCTGAAATACAAGGCCCCAGGCTAAACGCGTTCTTAAATCATCTCTTAACTGAAGATTGGCTGGGGGTAGTTGCCCACAAGTCAAAAGAGTTTGGCATGATGATTCGCGAATCAAGTTATGAATTCGAAACAGCGCTCCTTGAGCAAACTCATCTAAAGAGTCAATATCATCAACACATAAAAGAACAGGTAATAAAGGGTTTTCTGAGATCAGGGAACCTGCTGAACGCCATTCATCTTGGGTGCTGTCATGGTCTAGCAAACAAGCATCGATATCTAAGTTTTTTGCACTTAATTCCATAGCTTCTAAGATGTGCGTTCTGCCAGAGCCACTTTCGCCCCATAGATGCATCATTCTTAAGTCGGCGCGCAATGACGTTTCTTTTTCAGTGGTTTGCCAAAATTTTTGTAAGTCTCTTAACAGCGCTAATAAATTTTCATTGCCAGTTGGAATGAAGTTGTCCAAGCTTGCTTGTGGCGTGTGCCCTAAATCAAGGGCTATTTGGCGAGGCAAAGAAGATAATTTAGACACTTTGATTATTTCTGATACCAAGCGCTATTTTTATAGCTGTGCATGGCGTGCCTAGTTAGAACAAGTGCGATGGCACTCATTGGCAAAGCAAGTAATACGCCAAAAAATCCAAACCAGCCACCAAACAAAATTAGAGCAAAGACAACCAATACAGGATGCAAGCCAATTCGTTCGCCCACTAATTTGGGTGTCAGGATTAAGCTTTCAAGAGATTGCCCGGCTATATAAAGAGCCAGCACAGCGATGACGCTTACACCTACCTTCGCTTGTAATACAGCAGATAAGAGAGCTAACACCAATGCAGCCCCATAGCCGATATAAGGAATAAAAATAGCAATACCTGTCAGTAGGCCAAGAGCTAGCGCCCCAGTCATGCCTAAAAAGTACAAGCCAATACAGTAGTAAATTGAAAGTAGAGCAATAACAATTAATTGACCTCTTAGGTATTGAGATAAGAGTTCATCAATCTCGTGGGTAATCATTGTGACTTGAGTTAACCAGCGCAGAGGAATAATTGGCGTTAACTTCTTGAAAAACTCATCCCATTCAGTAAGAAGATAAAAAACAATAAAAATAATTAGTACTAAGGCAAAGATACCTGCTAATAAAGTTTGTCCTGAGTTCAGTAATGCTGATAAACCTGATCCAATCAGAGCGTCAGCATTGTTTGATAGTTGCGCGCTGATCCGTTCCTGCAATAAACCTTGGATTTTTTGGATATCAAAGTTGATGGCTAGGTTATCCAGGGTCGGTTGCAGTGCTGCTTGGGTTTGAGAAAGCCAAACTGGGAATTGTTCTCTTAATGCGGGCAATTCTTTCTGCAAAACACTTAAAAATAGAAGAATTAGCCCTGAAATTGCAAAAAAACCAATTAAAACGGTCAATATTGCAGAAAATATCTTGCCCAACCCAAGCCCTTGAAGCCTGACGGCTAGGGGTCTTAGGACATAAGCTAAGATAAAAGCTGCTAAGAAAGTTGTTAATAAAGAGACCATAGGTTTAGCGTATCCACTAGAATTCTAAGATTCTACTGATTCAAATACATTTATAGCTATGTCTGATCAAAATTCTTCAAAATCTCAAGGACTTTCATACCGCGATGCGGGCGTTGATATGGAGGCTGGTGACGCTCTTGTGGAGCGTATTAAGCCGATGGCTAAGAAAACCATGCGAGAAGGCGTCCTGGCAGGCATTGGCGGCTTTGGAGCCCTTTTTGAGGTGCCTAAGCGTTATAAAGAGCCAGTATTGGTTTCTGGCACAGATGGCGTTGGTACAAAGCTCAAGTTAGCTTTTGACTGGAATCGGCATGACACCGTGGGCCAAGACTTGGTTGCCATGAGCGTGAACGATATTTTGGTTCAAGGTGCTGAACCACTATTTTTCTTGGATTACTTTGCTTGTGGCAAGTTGTCTGTTGATACGGCTGCCACAGTTGTTGGCGGCATTGCTTTGGGTTGTGAGTTATCTGGTTGTGCATTAATCGGTGGTGAAACTGCTGAAATGCCAGGTATGTACCCTGAAGGTGAATACGACTTGGCTGGATTTGCAGTTGGTGCCGTAGAAAAGTCAGCCATGATTACGGGCGCCACTATTGCCCCGGGTGATGTGATCCTTGGCTTGGCATCAAGTGGTGCGCATTCCAACGGTTATTCTTTGGTTCGTAAGATCATTGATCGTGCAGGCGCGAAGCCAACTGATGATTTCCATGGTCAAACGCTCAGTGATGTTGTGATGGCTCCTACGAGAATTTATGTCAAATCAATGTTGGCATTAATGTCAAAGATCACTGTCAAAGGCATGGCGCACATTACGGGTGGCGGTTTAGTTGAAAACGTGCCCCGTGTTTTACCTGAAAACACTCAAGCAGTATTGCATCGTGATGCTTGGCAGTTGCCAAAATTATTCCAGTGGTTACAAAAAGAAGGTGGCGTAGAGGATGCAGAAATGCACCGTGTATTTAACTGCGGCATTGGTATGGTTGTCATCCTGAATGCATCAGATGCAGCGGCCGCAAAAGCTCAATTAGAGTCTACAGGTGAAACTGTTTATCAATTGGGTGAAGTTGTTGCTAGACCTGCTGGTGCGCATCAAACGATTGTTGTTTGATTGTCCAATTAATTATTGATTAAATAATTTGGTGGTGAGCAAGGCAAACTTGCTCACACCTACCTATATCAGATTCACTGAGTGGATCAAATACTTCTCTCTCAGAAATGCCCCGCAACCAAGTTAATTGTCGTTTAGCCAATTGACGTGTTGCTGCAATTGATTGATCTTTTAATTCTGCTAGATTGATGTTGCCGTCAAGGTATTGCCAAGCTTGGCGATAGCCGACAGCGCGCATAGATGGAAGATCTGGATGTAATGCAGGATTTTTTCTTAAGGTTTGCATCTCTTCTAAAAATCCTTGATCCATCATGATTTCAAAACGCTGAGCAATTCGACTATGTAAAACCGAACGGTCAGATGGCTCTATTGAAATTAATCTCAAGTTAACGGGGATATCTGAGTCACCACGACCTGAGTCTTTCGGCTCTTCTTTGAGCCACTCTGACATGGGTTTGCCGCTTTGGATAAATATTTCTAGAGCCCGTTGGATTCGTTGAGTATCATTCTTTTCTAGACGAGCTGCTGTGATCGGATCAGCCTGAGCTAATTCATCGTAAATAGCATGCCAACCTAATTCTTTAGCACGTTCTTCAATATCAGCTCTTATTTCTGGTGAGGCAGTTGGCATGTTGGATAAACCATGCGCCAATGCTCTCCAATAGAGCATCGTACCTCCAACAATCAGCGGGATATTCCCGCGCTCTCGAATTTCCTGTATCCATTGTTTAGCATCTTTAGCAAATCTAGCAGCTGAATAAGGTTCTTCTGGATGAGCAATATCAATCCCGTGATGAATGACTTCTTGCATTTCTTCTTTGCTAGGTTTGGCAGTGCCAATATCCATTCCTCGGTAAACCAATGCAGAATCCATGCTGATAATTTCAATAGTGCGGCCATGCTTTCTTGCTGCTCGAGCAAATCGCATGCTCATGGCACTTTTGCCGCTAGCGGTTGGCCCAACAAGAGAAATAACTGCTTCGTTTGGGTTCAAAACTATCGACCGCGCAAAAATAATTTATCTAAATCTTGAATGCTGAGTTGGACCCACGTTGGGCGACCATGATTGCATTGATCAGCCCGCTCGGTTTGTTCCATTTGGCGAAGCAGTGCATCCATTTCAGTTAATGTGAGTGCGCGATGTGCTCTCACAGCCGCATGACATGCTTGTGTGGCTAGTCTTTCATGTTGAGCGGCATCGATAACGGCTTTAGAGCCAGTTAAGTCCAACTCGCCCAATAAATTTCTTAGTAAGCTAATGGGTTCTGATCTTTGTAGGAGTGTGGGGATTGTTCTGATCGCCAATTGCGTTGGTGATAGGGTTGCCACATCAAAACCAAGTTGAGTGAGTGTGTCACGGTGATCCTCGGCCTTGCTCACTTCGAGCTCTGATGCGTGCATCACGATAGGAACCAGTAACTGTTGAACCTTGATGCCCGTTGCTAAATCTTGTTTAAGTTTTTCATACAGAACACGTTCATGCGCAGCGTGCATATCCACAAGGACTAAGCCATGTTGGTTTTGCGCCAAAATATAAATGCCGTGTATTTGTGCTAATGCATGACCTAAAGGTTGTTCGGAGTTTGAGCTTGAGTGAGGTGTTAACTCAGTATGCAGTTTTTCTTCATGATTTAAATTAGAAAAAAAGCTGTCAATACTACTTTTGCTACTTTGACTCAGCGGTAGGTGTTGATTGCCTACCTGTGATAGTTGAGGGTTCCATGATGACCCCTGAGGTATAGCTTGACCAGTATTTCTAAATGAATAAGCTTCTTGTGAGCCATCAGGTGTTTTGATCGTTTGCCCAGCTGCAGTGCTTAAAGCATGCTGAATTGCTTTATAAATAAATTGATGAACTGCGCCACCTTCTCTAAATCTAACTTCCGTCTTAGCGGGGTGAACGTTCACATCAACTAAATTAGGATCAATATCAAGGGATAGAACCACCATAGGTTGTCTGTCGCCATGCAAAACATCTTGGTAGGCGCTGCGGATCGCGTGTTGTACAACTTTGTCTCGCACGAATCTGCCATTCACATAACTAAATTGTTGATCTGCTCTGGCCCTGCTCGCGGTTGGTTGGCTAATAAAGCCTCTTAAAGTTAATGGTCCGGAGGCACTTTCTAGGGCGATGCGTGATTCATGGAATTCTTTGCCCAGAATGGCGTCAACTCGTTGTTCGATATTGCCGTGCGCCCACCTCTCAAGAACTTTGCCGTTGTGCCAAATTGCAAAAGCGATATCTGGGCGGGATAGTGCAATTCGTCGAACCACATCTAAACAGTGACCTAGTTCTGTCGAGGCACTTTTTAAAAACTTACGTCTCGCAGGCGTATTAAAATATAAATCTTGAACATCGATGGTGGTGCCTGTTGGACCTGATGCAGGGCTAACATCACCCACTGTTTCACCACCGTTCACGTTAATTTGCCATGCGTGATCATCATCGCTGGTGCGTGTGGTGATGCTTAATCTTGATACAGATGCAATTGATGCGAGCGCTTCACCTCTAAAGCCAAGAGAAGCTACTGACTCAAGATCGTGCAGAGATTTAATTTTGCTCGTGGCATGACGCTGTACTGCAAGATGTAATTCTGTATAAGTGATGCCTTGGCCATCATCTTGAATAGAAATTCTTTGGCAGCCACCTTCTTCAAGGCGAATGATGATGGCGCTAGATCCAGCATCAATGGCATTTTCTAAGACTTCTTTGACAACGGATGCAGGTCTTTCAACAACTTCGCCAGCAGCAATTTGACTGATCAGGGTATCCGGCAATGCGGCAATGGCTTGTCTCATTTAATGCGCACAGCTTTCTAGTGGTGGCGATACTGTTGCTCAAGCTCAATGATCTGCTCCCTGATTTCATCAAGGTCAGTTGCTTCTGGAGATTCATCAATGTACTTCTGCATATCCTCGATAGCAGGTCTGATGTAATCAAGTTCGGCTAAAGCTAAGCCGCGATCCCTAATTTCTTCGATGGCTTGCGGTAACAAAATAACTAGGCGTTGTTGAATACCTAATAATCTTTCCCAGCGTTCTTGTTGGGTATAGATCGCTTTAAGATTTCTTAAGAATCTTGAGAGTATTTCTCTTGAGCTAGATGATCGTAAAAAAGCGCTTAAAGGTAATTGCAACTCTCCTCGATAGCCTTGGGCGTCTAAATAAGGATCGAGCATTTCTTGTAATTCTTGCTTTGATAAAGATGTGCCTGTCAGAGGGTCCATAATCACCTCGCCTTGAGGCAGTGATACTCTAACCATAAAGTGATTTGGGAATGACACGCCTTTGATATTCAAACCCAGCTGTTGTCCTAATTCCATGAAGATGAGCGCCAAAGAAATAGGTATCCCTCGACGTGTCTCAATAACGCTGTGTAAGTAAGAGTTATTGGGATCGTAGTAGTCGTTGCGATTAGGCCCAAATCCTAATTCTTTGAAAAAGAAGTTTTTAAGGATTTGTAATTTTTGAATATCTTGCATTTCATGGGTGACTCGATGTTTAACTTTGTCGCCCATCAGGTCAAGCTCATCCATTACATTTTGAATAATGAGGTCTGGATAAGCATGCTGAGCTGCTGCGATAGCAGCTTCTGTAAGAGGAAAGTGTTCATCCTCTGATACAAGTGATGCGAAGTAATCTAATTGTTGTGTTGGCATATGCGTTAGTTTATTTCGCTCGGTATAAAAAATCTTTTGTTCTAAAGCCTGTGATCCATAAAGTGCCAAGGTAAACAAAGCCAGCAAGACTTAACCAAAGCATTAATAAACCAATTCTAATCATTGGTGTATTTCTTAGTTCTAGCCAATCGTGCTGACGTGCACCAAAATAGAAAACAACTGTAATTGCGATTAGGCCAATTGCCAACTTCATAAAGAATTTAACCCAACCTGCATTCTCATGAAAAATGCCAATTTTGCTTAATCCTCTCCAAAGCATTGCGGCATTTAGGCAGGCACCCAAGCCAATGGATAGGGCTAGCCCAGCATGATCAAGCCACGGCACCAAAATAATGTTGGCAATCTGAGTAAGCACTAACACTCGTATGGCAATCTTCACAGGTGTTTTGATATCTTGCCTTGAATAATAGGCGGGTGCCAAAATTTTCACCAAAATTAAACCAATCAAACCAACGCCATAAGCAGCTAAGGCGTGCTGCGTCATCACCACATCCATCGCTGTAAATTGACCGTAGTGATACAAGACGGCAGCTAGAGGTTGTCCAAATAAAAATAAAGCAATGGCTGCTGGTGCAGACAGGATGAATGTCAGTTTGAGGCCCCAGTCCATTAACTGAGCAATTTGCTCATTATCTTTTTGTGCATTAGCTCTACTTAAGCTTGGTAGGAGGACTGTGCCAATCGCAACTCCAAGAAGTGCTGTTGGGAACTCCATCAAACGATCTGCATAAGAAAGCCAAGAAACGCTACCTGCAGCCAAGTGAGATGCAATATTGGTATTGATGATTAAAGATAGTTGGGCTACCGATACAGCAAATAAGGCTGGAATCATCAGTTGTAAAACTTTTCTGGCTCCTGGATGATTCCAAGCATTTTTGATATTGCCCCAACTAAGGCTAATTTTTGGCAGTAAGCCAATTTTCTTCAATGCGGGGATTTGAATCGCCAGTTGTGTAATACCACCCAAAATTACGCCGATACCTAGAGCGTAAATTGGCGTTTCAAAATAAGGTGAAAGCAGCCAAGATGAAAAAATCATCGATAAATTCAAAAGAACCGGGGTAAAGGCCGGAATTGCGAACTTTTTATAGGTATTGAGGATGCCGGCTGACAAAGAAACCATTGAAATCAGGCCGATATAAGGAAACATGATCCTCGTTAAAACTAGACTAGCTTCATGGGCTCCGCCATCCTGAAAGCCTGAGGCGACTAAAAATATGATCCAAGGGGCCCCAATGAGGCCAATAAGGACTGTGATGATCAAGGCCCAGAAAAGCAGGGTGGCAATGGCGCAAACCATCAAATAGGTACCTTCTTGACCCTCTTTTGTGGAGGTTTCCCCTAAAACAGGCACAAAAGCTTGAGAAAAAGCTCCTTCAGCAAACAATCTTCTTAACAAATTAGGGATTCTAAAGGCCACATTAAAGGCGTCAGTCCACTCTGAAGCCCCGTAAGTACGGGCTATGAGCGTCTCTCGGAGCAATCCAGTGATGCGGGAAAGCATCGTAAAGCTGCTAATTTTGGCGGCGGCAGATAATAAATTCACAGACGTAGTTTTACAGATTTCTGGCGGGGGTGGTAGCCTTGGCCAGGATAAGTTATAATCTTTTTCTTTTGGCAATACCCCTAAAGGTTACAAACATGGCAAATACCGCCCAAGCTCGTAAACGTGCCCGCCAGGCAGTTTCTCAAAACGAACACAACTCTAGCTTGCGTTCACGTCTTCGTACAGCTATTAAGACTGTACGTAAAGCCGTTGACGCTGGTGATAAAGACGCAGCAGCTAAGGTTTTCCAGGCTGCTCAGGCTACCATCGATAAAATTGCTGACAAAAAAGTAGTGCATAAAAACACTGCTGCGCGTACAAAATCACGCTTGTCTGCTGCTATCAAGGGTATGACAGCCTAATTCAATTAGGTTGAAAAAGAGCCCGTTCCCTTATCCGGAGCGGGTTTTTTATTTTTAGATTGAAGGTTTTACTGGGATTTCGCAGGCTTCAACAATAGGTAAATTGTTGTCTATCGCGAAGTTTTTAACGAAATCCATGGCTTTAGGTTCGATTTCACGAAGCCTTTCATCCACAACAACGCATTTAACACCGGCAATATTGACGGGTTTGACGTAGGGTGAGTAAGTGAAACGAGGATCGCTGGTGTCGCCATCTGGGCGAAATTGAGCCATCACACCACAAAGCCTTTCAGCCCAGTCGCTAGGCCTGAATGGTTTGCCATCGTTAGTGAGACCTTGTATGAAGAATTGTTTGGTCGTCACGGTGTCTTTGCTGTATAAATAGATTGATAGTTCGGGATAACCCCTAGATTTTATCAGTCCCAACTGTTATTGAATAGATATTTGAATTAACCAGGCGTTAAAAAGCTATGTCGTCGAATATTCCTGTTAGACATTACCTACAATTTGCTGATTTCAGCGCGGACGAGTACGCATATTTACTTCAAAGGTCTGAATTCTTAAAAGCCAAGTTCAAAAGATATGAAACTTGGCATCCATTGCACGATAGAACTCTTGCAATGATTTTTGAGAAAAACTCTACTAGAACACGCTTGTCTTTTGAGGCAGGCATCCATCAATTAGGTGGTCATGCTGTTTTTCTCAACACAAAAGATACGCAATTAGGTCGTGGTGAGCCGGTTGAGGATGCCGCACAAGTTATTTCAAGAATGACTGACATCATCATGATTCGTACATTTGGTCAGGATATCATTGAACGCTTTGCAGCGAACTCAAGGGTGCCTGTCATTAATGGCTTGACGAATGAATACCATCCTTGCCAGGTCTTGGCTGATATCTTCACATATGTGGAGCATCGCAGCACTATTGCTGGCAAGACAGTTGCTTGGGTTGGGGACGCCAATAATATGGCTTATACCTGGGTTCAGGCAGCCGAAATTTTAGGATTCAAAGTTAACTTCTCTGCGCCACCTGGATACCAGTTAGATGAGAAGATGCTGAGCCCTCAAGCTAAAAAGTATCTCAACATTTTTGATAATCCAAAAGATGCATGCCGTGGCGCTGATCTAGTGACGACTGATGTATGGACAAGCATGGGTTATGAAGATGAAAACCAAGCTCGTCTCAAAGCATTTAAGAGTTGGATGGTGAATGATGAGCTGATGGCTGTTGCTAATCCAGATGCCTTGTTTATGCATTGCTTGCCGGCTCATAGAGGTGAAGAGGTTTCTGCGTCAGTGATTGATGGTTCGCAAAGCGTTGTTTGGGACGAGGCTGAGAACCGCCTTCATGTTCAGAAGGCGTTGATGGAATTCTTGCTATGCGGCAAGTTGTAATTTTTTATAAAACTTAAATAAACGTAGATAAATATGTCAGATATTAAGAAGGTTGTTCTAGCTTATTCAGGTGGTTTGGATACCAGCGTGATCTTGAAGTGGCTTCAAGATACATACCAATGCGAAATTGTTACTTTTACTGCTGACTTAGGTCAGGGTGAAGAGTTAGAGCCAGCGCGTGCCAAGGCTCTCAAGTTTGGTATCAAGCCTGAAAATATTTTCATTGATGACTTGCGTGAAGAGTTTGTTAGAGACTTTGTGTTTCCAATGTTCCGCGCTAATACCATCTACGAAGGCGAGTATTTATTAGGTACATCGATTGCTCGTCCTTTAATCGCTAAACGTCAAATTGAAATTGCTCGTCAGACTGGCGCTGATTCTGTATCGCATGGCGCAACAGGCAAAGGTAATGATCAAGTTCGTTTTGAGTTAGGTTACTACTCATTAGAGCCATCTATCAAAGTGATCGCTCCATGGCGTGAATGGGATTTATTGTCTCGTGAAAAACTATTGGCTTACGCAGAGCAGCATGGTATTCCTGTTGAGATGAAGCATAAGCAAGGTGGCGCGCCTTACTCGATGGATGCCAACTTATTGCATATCAGTTACGAAGGTCGTCACTTAGAAGATCCTAAAGCCGAAGCTGAAGAATCTATGTGGCGTTGGACAGTTTCACCAGAGGCTGCTCCAGATGTGGCAGAGTATTTGGATATCGAATTTGAACGTGGTGATGCTGTTGCCATCAATGGCACGCGTTACAAACCACATGAAATGTTGGCTGAGTTAAATAAAATTGGCGGCAAGCATGGTGTTGGCCGTTTAGATTTAGTTGAAAACCGTTATGTTGGTATGAAAAGCCGTGGTTGCTACGAAACTCCTGGCGGCACGATTCTTTTGAAGGCCCACAGAGGTATTGAGAGTATCACGCTAGATCGTGAAGTGGCTCATCTTAAAGATGATTTGATGCCTCGTTACGCCAGCATGATTTATAACGGATATTGGTGGGCGCCAGAACGCGTGGCGATTCAAACATTGATTGACCATACTCAGCAAAGCGTTAGTGGCTTTGTGCGCGTTAAGTTGTACAAAGGTTCTGTTTCTGTTGTTGCTCGTGACTCTAAGAACACATTGTTTGATCAAACAATCGCGACTTTTGATGATGACGGTGGCGCTTATAACCAAGCTGATGCTGGTGGATTTATTAAGTTGAATGCGTTGCGTATGCGTATTGCCGCAAATGCACGCAGAAAACGTGGCTCTTAATTTAGTAAGGATAAAAAATGCAATTTGATCAAGTTTCTGTTGGTAAAAAAGCGAATGTTTTCTTTGACGGCAAGTGTGTATCGCACACTGTGACTTTGCCAAGTGGTGAACGCAAGTCTGTTGGCGTGATTTTGCCAAGCACTTTGCGCTTTGACCTAAGTACTAAAGAAGTGATGGAAGTAGTTGATGGCACAGCTTATGTGAGCATTAATGGCGCTGCTGAGGTTGCTTATCCAGCTGGTCAATCATGGACTGTTGAAGCTGGTGGTTATTTCATTATTCGTGCAGAACAAGCGGTTCACTACGTTTGCCATTTTGGCTAAAAATATTTAACGCGTGGGTAGACCAGAAATGGTGTGCCCCGCAGAAATATTTCTTTTAGCAAACCAGGCTTGATTCATTTCAAGTGCATAACGTACTGGTTTAGAAGGGCAATGATTATCTTCATTCATTGCCTTCATTTCTTCGATATTTACAATCTTTCCATCATCCGCAATAAATGCGATGGCTAATGGGATACGGGTGTTTCTCATCCAAAAGCAATGAGTTGCTGGATATTCAAAAAGAAAAAGCATTCCTTCATCCGTAGGCATAAAATTTCTATGCATTAGGCCTAGCTGCCTGGTGGTCTGATTAGCAGCCACTTCTGCTGTAATTTTGTACAAGCCAGCTTGCAGTTCAATCGTGGGTAGCTTTTGTGCCCAGGAGAGCTTTGTGCCCCCCAAAAGAAGGGCAGTCGCTATCCATGCAAATTGTTTTGAGAAGGTATTCAGAGAATGCGCTAATGATTAGATGGCTGCAGAAGCTGGTTTGTTGGCTTTAGCTTTACCAGCTTTTGTCTTATTACTTTTTTTGCCTTGTTTTTTCTGCTTTTGTTTCTTATTTGTTTGTTTCTTGGCTTTTTGAGATTTTGTGTTTTCAGCAGCTTGTTCATTGGCCATTGGAGCAACAGGGGTGACCGGTGTTGCTGGTGTAGTTCCCTGAGCAAGGCTAAAAGTTGCGAAACAAGTTAAGGCTAGGGTGGCAATAAGTTTTGACATTTTTTCTCTATTTAAATTAATTGAACTCAGTCACCACTTTATCAGACTGGGTGAGGTGGAAAGTCAAAAAATCATCAAATTGAGCTTCGTTATTACCTGCTAATACCCATATAAAATTGTCCCAACACTTAATTTGAAACTTGTGTTTAGAATAGCAATCATGAGTCAAAAACCAAAAAACCCAAGCCCATTAGATTTGCCTGGATTCCAGGAGGATCATGCGACGGTAATGGATCGTCAGACGGAGCGCGTTCAGCCTCCTAAAATGTTCAGAGTTGTTCTGTTAAATGACGATTACACACCAATGGAATTTGTGGTGATGGTGTTACAGGAGTATTTTCATAAAGATCAAGAGGGCGCAACTAGAATCATGTTGCAAGTTCATTTAGAGGGTAAAGGCGTTTGTGGTGTTTACACCAAAGATGTTGCAGCAACAAAAGTTGAACAGGTTGTAGATAGATCCCGTGAAGCGGGTCACCCTTTGCAGTGCACTATGGAGGAAGCATGATTGCTCAAGAATTAGAAGTTACCTTACATATGGCATTTGTAGATGCAAGAGCATCTAGACATGAGTTCATAACGGTAGAACACCTTTTGTGCGCGTTATTAGATAACGCTACTGCTGCCGATGTTCTTAAGGCGTGCGCGGTCAA
The DNA here is from genome assembly GCA_041179505.1 of Pseudomonadota bacterium. Lineage (GTDB taxonomy): Bacteria > Pseudomonadota > Gammaproteobacteria > Burkholderiales > Burkholderiaceae > Polynucleobacter. Next base: position 81,191 of record JBEGTH010000003.1, read on the forward strand.
TAACGATGATTTAAAGAGTAATCTTAAAAACTTTATTAATGACAATACACCAATTGTTCCCGGATCTGCGGAAGTAGATACGCAACCTACTCTTGGTTTCCAGCGTGTGATTCAACGTGCCATCATGCACGTTCAATCAACTTCAAATGGCAAGAAGGAAGTGACGGGAGCGAATGTGCTCGTTGCAATTTTTGGTGAAAAGGATTCACATGCTGTTTATTATTTACAGCAACAAGGTGTAACACGTTTAGATATCGTTAATTACATCAGTCACGGCATTCGTAAAGATCAGGCGGAGTCGCCAAAACCAAACGAGGCTAGCTCTGAAACTGATGAATCTAGCTCTGGGGGTAAAGATAGCCCGCTTGAGCAATACACGCAAAATCTTAATCAATTGGCAAAACAGGGACGTATTGATCCTTTGATTGGCCGTGATGGTGAGGTAGAGCGAGTGATTCAGGTTCTTTGCCGTCGCCGCAAAAATAATCCTCTATTAGTGGGTGAGGCAGGTGTTGGTAAGACTGCCATTGCAGAGGGTCTTGCTTGGCGAATTACTCAGAACGATGTCCCTGAGGTTCTAGCAAAAGCTGTTGTTTACTCGCTAGATATGGGCGCATTATTAGCTGGCACTAAATATCGCGGTGACTTTGAGCAGCGTTTAAAGGGTGTTCTTAAGAGCCTTAAGGACAGTCCTGACTCTATCTTGTTTATTGATGAGATCCACACATTGATTGGTGCTGGTGCTGCATCTGGTGGAACTTTAGATGCAAGCAATTTACTGAAGCCGGCACTTTCAAGTGGTCAAATGAAATGTATTGGCGCAACAACCTTCAATGAATACCGCGGTATTTTTGAAAAGGATGCAGCGCTTTCTAGAAGATTCCAAAAGGTTGATGTTTTAGAGCCTAGCGTAGATCAGACGGTACAAATCTTGCGTGGTCTTAAGTCTAAATTTGAAGAGCATCACGGTGTGAAGTATGCGCAAGCTGCTTTAACTGCAGCTGCAGAGTTGTCAGGTCGTTATATCAATGATCGTCATTTGCCAGACAAGGCTATTGATGTGATTGATGAGGCTGGCGCAGCTCAAAGAATCTTGCCTAAATCTAAACAAAAGAAAACAATTGGTCGCCAAGAGATTGAAGACATTGTGGCAAAGATTGCACGTATCCCGCCGCAATCAGTATCTGTTGACGACCGTAGCAAACTACAAACGCTTGATCGCGACTTGAAGAGCGTTGTATTTGGTCAAGATCCAGCGATTGAGGTTCTGGCTTCTGCTATCAAGATGTCGCGAGCTGGTTTGGGTAAGGATGACAAGCCGATTGGTTCATTCCTATTCTCAGGCCCAACAGGTGTTGGTAAAACTGAGGTCGCTAAGCAGTTAGCTTTTATTATGGGCATTGAACTCGTTCGTTTTGATATGTCTGAATATATGGAACGCCACGCTGTGAGCCGCATGATTGGTGCGCCTCCGGGTTATGTCGGCTTTGATCAGGGTGGTTTATTAACAGAAGCAGTTAATAAAAAACCACATTGCGTTCTTTTGCTCGACGAGATTGAAAAAGCTCACCCAGATATTTTCAATATCTTGTTGCAGGTGATGGACCATGGCACTTTGACAGATAACAATGGTCGAAAAGCTGACTTTAGAAATGTCATCATCATCATGACAACGAATGCCGGTGCTGAGACGATGCAAAAATCATCTATTGGATTCACCAACGCAAGACAGGCTGGTGATGAGATGGGTGACATCAAGCGTACATTTACACCCGAGTTCCGCAACCGTTTAGATGCAATTGTTGCCTTTAAATCTCTTGATGAGAGCATCATCTTGCGCGTGGTTGATAAGTTCTTGATGCAGCTTGAAGAACAGCTGCATGAGAAGAAGGTAGATGCCAGCTTTACTGAAGCTCTAAGAGGGTATTTGGCTAAACATGGCTTTGATCCTCTCATGGGGGCAAGGCCAATGCAACGCTTGATTCAGGATCTTGTGAGAAAAGCCTTGGCGGATGAACTATTGTTCGGCAAATTGGCTCATGGCGGCCATGTGGTTGTAGATATTGATGCTGAAGATAAAGTTCTCTTAGATTTTGACGCTCCAGTAAGACCTGCTGTTAAGAAGGTATCAACAGGTAATACTGAAACAGAACAAATTTAAGCGCGACCAGTACTTCCAAAGCCGCCAGCACCTCTTTCGCTGGCGGTGAACTCTTCTACTTCTGACCATTCAACTTGAGCAACTGGCACGATTACTAATTGAGCTAAACGCTCCATAGGCTCTAATTCAAAGGCTGTTTGACCGCGATTCCAGGTGCTCACCATGAGCTGACCCTGGTAGTCAGAGTCAATTAATCCAACTAAATTACCAAGAACAATGCCATGCTTATGGCCTAAACCTGATCTTGGCAAAATCAATGCAGCATATCCTGGATCATCCAAATAGATAGATAGACCTGTTGGAACTAAAACTGTCTGACCTGGTTCAATCGTAACGGTCTCATCTAAACAGGCTCTCAAATCTAAACCTGCACTGCCAGCAGTGGCGTACTGTGGCAAATTGTTTCTCATTCTTTCATCAAGAATTTTTACTTGTAATTTTTTCATATTAGATTTTTTGGGAGATAAGGCTAATTAATTGACGTGATAAGTTAAGTTTGTCAGATTTTGCCAGTTTGCTTGAGTTGCCATCTTCAATAATGAGCAATTCATTTTCATCAAGACCAAAAGTGCTTGGACCGATATTAGCTACTAGCATCGGCACATTTTTCTTGGCACGTTTTTCTTGAGCGTGACGCTCTAGATCATTCGTCTCAGCGGCAAAGCCTACGCAGTAGGGCCTTTTATTGGTTTGAGAAACTTTTGCTACTTCAGCCAAGATGTCTGGGTTCATTTCAAACTCTAGACTTGGCGATCCTGCGCTCGATTTCTTAATCTTTTCCGCGCTGATATTCTTGATTCTCCAATCAGCAACTGCTGCGACTGAAAAGAAAATATCGCAATCTAGTTTAGACATTACCGCGGCATGCATTTCTTGTGCGCTGGTGATAATGGTGCGTTGGATCTTGCCAGAAAACTCAAGTGGTGTATCTAGATGGCAAGGTCCTGCAATGAGTTGAACATCTGCACCTGCTTCTAATGCGGCCTGAGCAATTGCGAAGCCCATCTTGCCGGAGCTCTTGTTAGTAATACCGCGAACTGGGTCAATCGCTTCGTATGTGGGGCCAGCTGTAATTAAAACTTTTTTACCCTGAAGCACTTTAGGTTGAAAGAATGCAATGACACCTTCGAGAATTTGATGGGCTTCTAGCATTCGACCCATACCGTTTTCACCGCAAGCTTGTGAGCCACTAGTAGGGCCTAGAACCGACACTGAATCTTTTTGAAGTTGGGCTATATTTCTTTGAGTCGCTGAGTTATCCCACATCTGTTTATTCATCGCTGGGACAACAATCAGCGGACACTCTCTGGCTAAGCAAATCGTGCTGATTAAATCATCAGCTAATCCTAAAGCAATCTTGGCCATCAAATCTGCGCTAGCAGGAGCGATAAGGATGACATCCGCTTGACGAGAAAGCTCAATATGGGCCATGTTATTGGGGATGCGTGCATCCCATTGGCTCACATAAACAGGCTTGCCTGTAAGGGCTTGCATCGTAACTGGCGTCATGAAGTGGGTCGCTGCATCGCTCATCGCCACGTGTACTTCGGCACCTTCTTGGATGAGTGAGCGTGTTAATTCAGCTACTTTAAATGCGGCAATACCCCCAGACATGGCTAAGAGTATTTTTTTACCTTGTAGTGAATTCATGATCAGTGATGAGCCTTAATTATTTGTTAACTCGTTTGATTTCATCAAAGATTAACAGAATCACACCAATCGTAATGGCGCTATCTGCAATATTAAATGCTGGCCAATGCCAAGTCATGTAGTGAATATCAATAAAGTCTACAACTGCACCATACAGTATGCGATCAATCACATTACCAATAGCGCCACTTAAGATCAAACTCAATGCTAGTGAAAAAACAGTTTGGTAACTGTTTTTACGAATTAACCAAATCATTACAAGAGCAGCAATGATGCCAAGTCCTGTGAAAAACCATCTTTGCCATCCGCCCGCTTGAGCTAAGAAAGAAAAGGCGGCTCCAGAGTTGTAGACCAGGGTCCAATTCAGAAAGCTCGTGACTGTTTGAGAAACACCTTCAAATAAATTATTTTTAGCAATGATCTTGGTTAGTTGATCAATCACTAAGAGAAGGCCAGATAGCCCCATCCAAATCAAAAATGATTGGTTAGTACTGCTTGATTTGCTTGAGCGTGCCAAATGATTCTCCTGGATTAAGCGATATGGCGTTTTTCGCCATCACCAAACAAATTACTTGTGCAGCGACCGCATAAGCTTGGGTGCTCTGGATTATGTCCAACATCCTCTTTATAGTGCCAGCACTTTGGATTCAACTGTTGCGCTAGATGTGATGGTGATAAAGCGCAAGTCATCGCTCAAGGATGCAAGTAATGCAGCATCTGCTGTTGGAGCAATGATGTGGATTTCAGCTTGAAGAGAAGATCCAACCTTGCCAGCCTCGCGCTCAAACTCAATCGCTTTAGTGATATCAGAGCGCATTGCACGAATACGATCCCACTTAATGATAAGAGCAGCTGCACCATCAATCGCAGGAAGTTGGTGGAATTCTTCAGTAAAGATCGTATCTTTACTGCTTGTTTGATGATCAAAAATCTTCCAAGCCTCTTCAGCTGTGAAAGATAAGAATGGGGCCATCAAACGTAAAAAGGATTGCGTGATGTGGAATAGTGCATTTTGCGCTGAACGTCGTGCAGGAGCATCTGCTGATAGCGTATATAAGCGATCTTTAAGAATATCCAAATAGAAGCCGCCCATATCTTCTGAGCAGAATGTCATTAGTCTAGAAACAGCTGGATGGAACTCGTAACGATCATAGTGGGCTAATAAATCATTTTGCACAGATTGAGTGAGTGCTACAGCGTATTGATCAATTTCTAACCAATCTTTGCTATCAATCTGATGCTTATTAATATCAAAATCTGAAAGGTTGGCTAATAAAAATCTGAGTGTGTTTCTGATGCGGCGGTAGCTCTCTACTACGCGTTTTAGGATTTCATCAGAAATAGTCATTTCACCAGAGTAATCTGTAGATGCCACCCATAGACGAATAATTTCCGCACCCATCTTGTCAGCCACTTCTTGAGGCGCAATCACGTTGCCGACCGACTTACTCATCTTGCGGCCTTGGCCGTCTACCGTAAAGCCGTGAGTTAGCAAGGCTTTATAAGGAGGCTTGCCATCAAGCATCGCGCCAGTAAGAAGTGATGAGTGGAACCAACCACGATGTTGATCTGAACCTTCTAGATATAAATCGGCCCAACGACCATCAGGATTATTTCTAGATGGATCTCCAAGTGTTGACGCATGTGAGCCACGAATGACGTGCCAGTGAGTGGTGCCAGAGTCAAACCAAACGTCCAAGGTATCTTTATTCTTTTCGTACATTGCAGCATCGGCGCCTAGCAAATCTTTCGCATCGATAGCCTGCCAAGCTTCAATACCTTCTTTTTCGACGCGTGCCGCAATTTGCTCTAGTAGTTCAGGTGTACGAGGATGTGGTTCACCTGTTTCTTTGTGAACAAAGAATGCCATTGGAACACCCCATTGGCGCTGTCTTGATAGCGTCCAATCTGGACGGTTGGCAATCATGCTGTTTAAGCGTTGCTTACCCCATGCAGGGAAGAACTCAGTTGCTTCGATACCAGCAAGTGCTGTTTCTCTGAGGCTGACACCTTCATGTGGTTTTTTGTCCATACTGGCAAACCATTGCGCAGTAGCACGATAAACCACAGGAGTTTTATGTCTCCAGCAGTGCATGTACGAGTGATTTAGTTTTGCTGAGTGAAGCAGTGAGCCAGCTTGCTGTAGTGTTTCAACAATTTGAGGGTTGGCTTTCCAAATAGATAAGCCGGCAAAAAGAGGTAACCAAGATGCATAGACACCATCACCCATGACAGGGTTCAAGATGTCATGATCTTTCAGTCCATTCGATTTGCAAGATTTAAAGTCTTCCTCACCATAAGCTGGAGCACAGTGCACTAGGCCAGTGCCGCTATCAATCGTGACATATTCAGCTAAATAAATCGGTGATCTTCTGTCAAAGCCCTTATCCGCTTTGCTTAATGGATGATGGAACTCTAGGCCAGCCAAAGCTTGGCCCTTGCATGTTGCAATGGTTTGACCCTCTAGCTCATATTCTTTGAGACAAGCTTCAATGCGATCTTTTGCAAGAATGAGTAAACCTCTAGATGTATCAACTAAAGCGTATTCAATTTCAGGGTGAGCGTTAAGTGCTTGGTTTGAAGGCAGGGTCCAAGGTGTGGTTGTCCAAATGACAGCCATACCTTCTTTCTTTGGAAGCGCTTTTAAATCAAATGCTTTTGCAATTAAATCTAATTGATCTTCAGGGAAAGCAAAACCCACATCAACTGCAATATCAACTTTATCTTGGTACTCCACTTCAGCCTCAGCCAAGGCAGAGCCGCAATCAAAACACCAGTTCACAGGCTTAAGACCGCGGTAAACATAACCCTTTTCAAAAATCTTTCCTAGGGCACGGATTTCATCAGCTTCATTTTTGAAATCCATCGTAAGGTATGGATTTTGCCAATCACCTAAAACACCTAAACGTTCAAAATCTTTTTTCTGTTTATCTACTTGAACCTGCGCATAGGCTCTGGCCTTAGCTTGGACTTCTGCCGTTGGTAAGTGTTTGCCAAATTGTTTTTCAATTTGAATTTCAATTGGCATGCCATGACAGTCCCAACCTGGAACATACAAAGCATCGTGACCAGAAAAGCCCTTAGCTTTAACAATCATGTCTTTCAAGATTTTATTAACAGCGTGACCAATATGAATGTCGCCATTCGCATAAGGAGGCCCGTCATGCAAAATAAATTTCTTTTTCCCAGCTTTTGCAGCTCTTATCTTTTGATAAATTTTCTTTTCTTGCCATTCTTTAACCCAAACAGGTTCGCGTTTAGGTAAATCACCGCGCATCGGAAATGCGGTATCTAGCAAATTAACAGGGTAAGAATTTTTTTTGTTGTCAGACATGGTCAGTTATTTCAAAGTAATTTTTTGCTGCAGTTGCATCTTGGTCGATGGCATTTTTAAGTGTTTCTAAATCGTTGTATTTTGCTTCGTCTCTAATTTTCTCAAGTAATTCAATTCGGACTAGTTTTCCGTAAACCGATTGATTGAAATTAAAGATATGAACTTCCAATAAATATCTTCCAGAATCATCTACCGTAGGTCTTTGGCCAAGGCTTGCAACAGCTGGTAGTGGATTGTCGCTTAAGCCGTGGACTTGTGCGATAAAAATTCCTTGTGCAGCTGGTTTTCGGCGATGAAGTTTATTCGCTAGAGAAACATTCAGAGTTGGAAAGCCTAATGTGCGGCCTAGTTTTTGCCCATGCAAAACATGCCCGCTCAACATATAAGGTCTTCCAAGGAATTGGCGAGCTAAACTAAGATCGCCTTGCTTGAGTGCCTCTCTGGTAGCTGAGCTTGAAATGCGTTGATTATTTTCTTCTAGGGTTTCCATTCGCTCAACTGTGAAACCATATTTTTGCCCCGCTTCACATAGGCTCGAAAAATTACCCGCTCTTTTAGCGCCGTAATGAAAGTCATCGCCAATCAAAATAGACTGAACTTGCAAACCATTCACTAGGATTTTTTCAACAAATTCAGTCGGGCTGAGATTGGCAAAATGCTGATTGAAATGAACCACCAAAACTTGATCAATGCCAACTTCAGCCAGAGCTTCTAATTTATCTCGCAAACTTAAGATGCGAGAAGGTGCTTTTTCAGGAGCAAAAAATTCAATCGGATGTGGCTCAAAAGTCATCACACAAGATTGGATATTCTTTTCTTTGGCAGTCTGAACTAATTTTTTAAGCAATGCCTGATGCCCCCGATGCACACCATCAAAATTACCGATGGTTAGGGCGCAGGGGGTCCAATTAGATACAGGAGGGATGCCTCTAATTACCTTCACGTTAAGGTATGAATTATATTGGCGGGCATGACTTCAATTGTTATTCTTATTTCAGGGCGTGGTTCCAATATGGAAGCCATCGTTCGTGCGGCTCAAAATGAGGCCTGGCCAGCTCAAATTTCAGCGGTGATTTCTAATCGCCCAGATGCTGCAGGCCTTGATTTTGCTAGGTCTCATGGCATTCCGGTGGCTTCCTTAGATCATCGTCAATTCCCTAGCAGAGAAGCTTTTGATGCTGAATTAGTCAAATTAATTGATGGCTACAAGCCAGATTTAGTCGTTTTGGCTGGCTTTATGAGAATCCTAACGGGTGAGTTTGTGAGCCACTATGAGGGGCGTTTATTGAATATTCACCCTTCTTTATTGCCACTTTTCCCTGGTTTGGCCACTCATGAGCAGGCTTTGGAAGCTGGCGTGAAGCAGCATGGTGCAACTGTCCACTTTGTCACGGAGGCTCTAGACCACGGTCCTATGGTGATTCAGGCATCTGTACCTGTTTTCTCAGGTGACACGGCTGATACCCTGGCTCATCGTGTTTTAAAGCAAGAACACATCATTTATCCACGCGCAGTGCGCTGGTTCATTGATAATCGTATCTCTATTGATCAAAATCGAGTTTTGATCAGTCCACCTGAGTCTCAGTTACTCGTATCGCAGGATAAGTAAATTAATGGCTATTGACCAAAAAGCCGTGGCTGCAAGGGCTAAAGCCCTGCCACAACACGTTGAGCATTTATCTGTGGTGATCACAGAACTAATGCGTTTCGCTCATCCAGCAGATATGGTGGTGAGTCGTTATTTCCGCTCCAACCCTCGTTTGGGCAATAGGGATCGCGCTTTAATTGCTGAAGCATCTTTTGCATTTTTGCGCCGGAAAACAGAAATTTCTCAGTTTGCTGAGAGCGGTGCTGGTCCTCTGGGCCGCCGTTTAGCCTTGCTTTCATTGTTTATTACGATGGTTGAAAGTGGTTTGGGTACCGGCAACCGAGCTGAAAGTGCTTTGGCTGACTTGGCTTTCGTGGTTCAGCCGAATGAAATCGACTGGTTAAAGCGTTTTGGCACTATCGAGCGTGATACCTTGGCTGTTCTCACAAGAGTGAACCTTCCTGAGTGGATTTGGAGTGCTTTAGGCTCATCCGTACCCAAAAATGAATGTTTGCCACTTGCTGAGGCGATGCTCAAGGCTGCGCCACTCGATTTACGCGTCAACACCATTAAAACCCAACGGGAAGATCTCCTAGGCGTTTTAAATGAGCTTGGAGGCCGTTATAGCGCTGAACCTACACCTTATGCGCCTAACGGCGTTCGATTGAAGGGTAAGCCTGCTCTGCAAACCCAAGAATTCTTTAAAAATGGCTTTGCCGAAGTGCAAGATGAGGGTAGCCAGCTTTTAAGCATGTTGTTGGAGCCCAAGCGTGGTGAGATGGTTGTTGACTTCTGCGCTGGCGCAGGCGGCAAGACTTTGTCTTTGGGCGCCATGATGAGGTCTAGCGGCCGCTTGTACGCTTTTGACGTATCTGAAAAACGTTTGGCTAATTTGAAGCCTCGTTTAGCAAAGAGTGGTTTATCTAACGTCCACCCCGTTTGGATCGATAACGAAAATGATGCTAAGGTAAAACGCTTGGCTGGCAAGATTGATCGAGTATTGGTTGATGCGCCATGCAGCGGTTTAGGTACTTTGCGTCGTAATCCAGACCTCAAGTGGCGCCAGTCACCGCAAAGTGTTGCTGAATTAACGCAAAAGCAGTTATCTATTTTGACCTCAGCTGCCCGTTTATTAAAACCTGGTGGTCGTTTGGTTTATGCCACTTGCAGTCTCATTTCTCATGAAAATCAGGAAGTTGTTGAGGCATTTTTAGCTAAAAACCCTAATTTTGAGCTAAAAGATCCTAAAGTGGTTCTAAAAGGTAGCTTCCCTCTTATGGGTGAGTTGCCGATTGGTGCTAGTGAAAACTCCAGTTATTGGCAGTTATTTCCCCATATTCACGGCACAGACGGCTTCTTTGGCGCCATCTTAGAGAGAAAAGCCTGATTTTAGCTAAATAACGCTAATTTTTATCAATTAGCGTTATTTAATATCTAAAAAGCATGATTTCTACCAATATTTTTATTCTCAACCAAGAAAACTTAACAGAATCTTGTTAAAATTCATCTCTTAAGGATTTTGAGAGGAATAGCCGCATGGCTTGGTTAGAAATTACTAGAGATTTTGTGTTGAATTGGTTGGCTAATGGTTATTTAAATTGGTCTTGGTGGCAAGTTTTATTGGTCACCCTTTTGCTCACGCACATCACTATTGCAAGTGTCACTATCTTTTTACACCGTTGCCAAGCACATCGGGCACTCGAGCTGCATGCAATCCCTTCTCATTTCTTCCGTTTCTGGCTTTGGTTAACAACCGGTATGGTTACAAAGCAGTGGGCTGCTATTCATCGTAAGCACCATGCCAAATGTGAAACAGCCGATGATCCTCATAGCCCGCAAGTATTAGGTATTGATACTGTTTTATCTCGAGGTGCAGAGTTATATCGTGCAGAAGCTAAGAATCAAGAAACCATCGATAAGTTTGGTCACGGCACACCGGATGACTGGATCGAGCAAAACTTGTACTCTAAATTCCAGTGGCAGGGCGTTGCTTTGATGCTCATCATTGACGTGATTTTATTTGGCGCATTAGGTGTAACAGTTTGGGCTGTTCAGATGTTATGGATTCCGATTACAGCTGCCGGCATCATCAACGGTGTTGGGCACTACAAAGGCTACCGCAATTACGATTGTGAAGATGCTTCAACTAATATTTTCCCTTGGGGCATTTTGATTGGTGGTGAAGAGTTGCATAACAATCATCATACTTATGCAACAAGTGCCAAGTTATCGAACAAGTGGTACGAGTTTGATATTGGTTGGCTATATATCCGTTCCCTAGAAATCATGGGTTTGGCTAAAGTTAAAAAGTTGCCACCTAAGCCAGTATTAGCTGAAGTGGCATCTGCATCAGAGGTGACTTTGCAAGCAGTTATCGCTAATCGTTATGAAGTAATGGCTCGTTACTCAAAAGCATTGCGTCAGACATTTGATGCTGAAGTTGCTCGTGTTCGAGAGCTAGCTAGTCAATATAGCGATCAGCGTTCATGGTTGTATAAAGACGAAGCTAAATTAAGCGCCGAAGAAAAAGGCCGTCTTGAAAATTTAATGATGACTAATAAGTCTGTCAAATTGATGGTTGAGATGCGTCGTGAGTTGGCAGCCCTCTGGGAGCGTTCACACACAACTAAAGAGCAATTAACAGCCCAATTACAGGCTTGGTGCCATAGGGCAGAGGCCAGTGGTATGGTTGGCTTGCAAGAGTTCTCTTTACGCTTACGTCGCTATACGATCTGAGAAAAGTTAAAACTCAGATAAACAAAAAGCCCGCTAGAAGCGGGCTTTTTGTTAGGAACAAAGATTAAAGAATTACTTAATCTTTGTTTCTTTGTATGAAACGTGCTTACGAGCTTTTGGATCAAACTTCATGATCTCCATTTTCTCTGGCATGTTACGTTTGTTTTTTGTTGTTGTGTAGAAGTGACCTGTACCAGCTGTCGACTCTAACTTGATTTTCTCGCGTCCACCTTTAGCCATTTTGCTGCTCCTTAGATTTCACCGCGAGCACGCAAATCAGCTAATACAGCGTCAATGCCTACTTTATCGATCATGCGAAGACCGGCGTTGGCGATGCGTAAGCTCACCCAACGGTTTTCTGATTCAACCCAAAAACGACGATTTTGCAAGTTTGGCAAAAAGCGACGTTTTGTCTTATTGTTTGCGTGGGAAACATTGTTGCCGACCATCGGCTTCTTCCCTGTGACTTGGCATACTCTTGCCATGACACGCTCCTTAAAATGCGAAAAGAAAGATTGTAGCAGGTGGCGCAAAAGTATTCCACTCATTCAAAGCTTATTTCCCTAGTTTTTGAAAAATAATTTTCAAAATAAGTTAAAAAAGTTAGTGGTTACTATCATTTTATGGCATTAATTTCATGTCCGCTAAAGAAATTGCACCTTGTTTCGCCACAATGCAGTGATCTAAGAGTTGAATATCAATTAATTTCAAGGCTTGGTGGAGTGCATGGGTAAGATTTAAATCGTCTTGGCTGGGTTCTAATTCTCCACTGGGATGATTGTGCGCAATGATCAAATAACTCACATTCCTTAATAAGCATTCTTTAGCTATTTCTCGAATATGAACAGTTGTCTCTGAGATCGAGCCTCTGAAAATCTCATGACTATTAATTAATCGAAGATGAGCGTCTAAATATAAGCAAACAAACACTTCATGTTCCTTGTGACCAATCAAAGTCATCAAATAATTTTTAACTAAGTTGGTGGATGAGAGAACATTCTGCTGTTTGAGTGTTTCCAAATAACTACGCTGAACAAGTTCGTAAATGACTTTTAGTTGTGACCACTTGGACACCCCAATCCCTTTAAATTGTCGAAGTTCTTGGAAATTGGAATTCAAGATGGCGCTAATTGAGCCAAATTGGTCTAGTAACCTTTTAGATAATTCCAAGGCATTTTCACCGTGACTACCCGTTCTTAAGATGATGGCTAGTAGTTCTGCGTCATGCATATCGCTAGGCCCCTTTAATAAAAGTTTTTCTCTGGGGCGTATGTTGCTTAGACCCTGATTTTTTATTCTTTGGGCAGATTTCTCAGGGCTAGTTAAAATGGTGCTATGACTAATACAAATATGACCAGCGGTGCCGTGGTTACCGCAACATCGTTCTTGACATTGAACTACCGGATTGTTCTTCCTGAGGGTGGTGATTTGATCAATACTTTTGAAGATAAGCCCGCTACGCTCATGATGGGTACAGGACAATTCTCTCCAAGCCTTGAAGAAGTTTTGGTTGGTATGGTTAATGGTGAAAGAAAAACTTTCACGCTTGAGCCTGAGCGTGCCTTTGGTATGAAAAATCCCGATTTGATTAGAAAAGTTTCTCTGGCCACTTTGAAGGAAAACAGTTCTCCAGAAGAGGAATACCTTCCTGGTGACATGATCGAATTTAACGCACCTAATGGCGCAACATATTCTGGCACTTTGGTTTCTATTGATGATGACTCTGCGATGTTTGACTTCAATCATCCATTGGCCGGTAAAACGATTCAATTTGAAGTTGAAATTATTGGCATTCTTTAATAAAAGATAATGACAAATCAACCTTCTGTTCAAGTTGCCGGGGATGTTGCCGACGAAATTCTCTTGGCTCAGCCAAGAGGCTTTTGTGCAGGCGTTGATCGAGCCATCACCATTGTTGAGCAAGCGCTTGAAAAGTTTGGTGCGCCAATTTATGTGCGTCACGAGATTGTTCATAATGCCTACGTTGTGAACGGTTTGCGTGAGCGAGGTGCTATTTTTGTTGATGAGTTGAGCGAAGTGCCAGCGGGTAATACTGTGATCTTTAGTGCGCATGGCGTAGCGCCTGCTGTGAGGCAAGAAGCTGAAGATCGAGGATTGAAAATTTTTGATGCGACCTGTCCGTTGGTAACGAAAGTGCATGTGGAAGTTACAAAGATGCGTAAAGAAGGTATGCGCGTCATTATGATTGGGCATCGTGGTCATCCTGAAGTTGAGGGCACCATGGGCCAGGTGCCTGATAGCATCGAGCTTGTAGAGAATGTTCAAGATGTTGAGGCTTTGAATGTGCCAGCAGACAGTCGCGTTGCTTATGTCACGCAAACAACTCTTTCAGTTGATGAGACTCAAGAGATCGTTGACGCATTAAGAAAGAAATTTCCAGATATTGCTCAACCAAAGAAGCAAGACATTTGTTACGCAACTCAAAATCGCCAAGATGCTGTCAAGTTCATGGCTCCACAAGTTGATTTAGTTATTGTGGTGGGAAGTCCTAATAGCTCGAACTCTAATCGCTTGAGAGAATTGTCTGAAAAGTTAGGCGTTATTTCCTACATGGTGGATCATCCTAATCAAATCGATCCAAAATGGTTTGAGGGTAAGAAAAGAGTGGGTTTAACTGCGGGGGCATCAGCACCTGAAAGTTTGGCTCAATCCATCATTGATCGTATTAAAGAAATCGGCCCTAGAAATGTTCGAGTACTAGATGGCATTATCGAAAAAACAGCCTTCCCATTGCCCAAAGGTTTGTAACTGATCAACTCATTAACTAACAAAAGCCTGTCCAATAAAAAACGCCTCAATAGAGGCGTTTTTTATTAGTTCAATTAAAGAAATTAATTTAAATAATTAAATTGATTTAATGATCTCTCTCAACATATCTACCATTTGCTTCAGCTCTTCACGGCTGATGTTGAGTGCGGGCATAAAGCGCAACAAATTTGGACGAGGAGAATTCAGCAACAGGCCAATAGGCTCAAGGTTACGAGCACGTTCAACAATTTCTGGGCCAATGTCACGATTGAGAATCAGTGCCCTTAAAAGACCTTCGCCTCTTTCGCCCTCTAGACCAAACTCTTGGCTTAATTCAAGAAGTAACTGGCTTAAGTATTCGCCCTTGGCGATGACTTCTTCCAAAAATCCTGGGGCCAGCAATTGATTGATAACGCTGCAGCCAACTGCAGTCATTAATGGGTTGCCGTTATAGGTGCCACCTTGGTCGCCAGGCTCAAAACAAGCAACTTCATCAGTGGCAAGAAGGGCTGCAAGCGGCACGCCACCACCAATACCCTTACCAAGGGTCATGATGTCTGGAGAGATATCATAAAGTTGGTGAGCGAAAAGCTTGCCGGTACGACCACAACCAGCCTGTACTTCATCAACAATCAATAAAACTTGATGTTTCTTCGTTAGCTCGCGCAACTGCTTCATGAACTCATGAGTAGCTGGAATAACACCACCTTCACCTTGAACTGGTTCAAGCATGACGGCAACAGTTTTATCAGTGATGAGTTTTTCAACAGAAGCAATATCGTTTAATTCTGCCTTAGGAAAGCCGGGCACTTGTGGCGCAAACATCGTGTCCCAACCATCTTTACCAGAGGCACTCATAGTCGCTAAAGTTCTGCCGTGGAAGCTATGATTAAAGGTAATAATTTCATGGGCATTGTTTTTATGCATCTTGCCCCACTTGCGGGCTAGCTTGATGGCGCCTTCATTGGCTTCCGCACCGCTATTGGCAAAAAACACTTTATTGAAGCAACTGTTGTCTGTTAATAAATTGGCTAGGTCAATCATCGGCTGATTGTAAAAAGCAGGACTTGGATTAATGACCTTTCTAGCTTGTTGTTCAAGCGCAGAGATGATTCCTGGGTTGGAGTGACCCAAACAATTCACAGCCCACCCCTGAAGGAAGTCTAAATATTTTTTACCATTCTGATCAACTAACCAAGAACCTTGGCCCTCAACAAAAACCAATTCGGGTCGCTTAGTGATGTACATCACTGAGTGGGTATCAATATTTTCTTGCTTAGTTTTCAGGTTCATTTTATTTAGATAGTTTCAGAATCAATTAAGAGGCTGTTGAGGCGCCAGCAGCAGCTTTTTTAGCTAAATCAGCGGCAGATGTAAACGCATCAGAGTAAAACTCGTCTGCCGGAAGCTGACATTTTGCTACAAAATCATTCTTAGCTGATTCCACCACAATTGGAGCTCCGCATGCATAAACTTGATAGCCAGACATATCTGGATTGTCAGCCATGGCTACTTGATGGACAAAGCCAGTTCTGCCATTCCAGTTATCTTCCGATAACGCATCTGATGCTACAGGAATATATTCAAAGCTAGGGATTTCTTTGGCCCAAGATAAACATAATTCATGCATATAAAAATCTTTAGGGCGACGACCACCCCAATATAGCTTGATAGGGCGCTTGATGCCTTGATGGCGAATATGCTCCACCATACCCTTAACTGGTGCAAAGCCAGTGCCAGAGGCAACAAAGATAATTGGTTTATCAGATTCTCTAAGAATGAAACTTCCAAGAGGGCCTTCAAAACGTAGGATGTCTTTTTCTTTCATCATCGTGCCAGATTCTGAGTTACCGAAAACAAAGTCAGTAAATGAACCACCTGGCATATGTCTGATGTGCAATTCAATCGGGCCTTCTTCATGAGGTGCGCTAGCTAGAGAATAAGCACGACGTTTGTCTTTTAGAAGGAACTCAATATATTGACCTGCCAAAAATTGGAATTTCTCAGTAGCAGGTAGTTGCAACTTCACGATAACCACATCGTCGGTAACACGCTCTAAGCTGTGAACACGACAAGGAATCTTCTTGACTGCAATATCGCCCGCCCCTTCCACTTCTCGAACGTTAATCACGAGATCTGATTGTGGCTTTGCACAACAGAAAAGTGCTGAACCATTGAAGGCTTCTTCAGCAGTAAGAGCTTTTTCGTTATGATCGCCATGAGTGACTTGACCAGATTCAATCTTGCCCTTGCATGAACCGCATGCACCATTTTTGCAACCGTAAGGTAAATTGATACCCTGTTTAAGGGCTGCTTCTAAAACAGTTTCGTCACTATTGGCGGTAAATGTTTTTCCGCTGGTTTTGAGGGTAATTTGGTAAGACACTGACTTTCCTTTTTTAAAGCATTACGATTAGCACATGCAACAATTTGGTAAACCTAGAATATTAATCATTGGCTGCGGCGATGTCGGACTGCGCTTGCTACCTATTCTAAAAACCAAGTACAAGGTTTTTGCCCTGACTTCCTCTCAAGATAGAGTTGACGCATTAAGGAGGGCTGGGGCTACTCCCATTTATGGGGACTTAGATCATGCACCTACTTTGTGGCGTTTGCCGCAGTTAGCCCAACAAATTATCCATTTGGCCCCGCCACCATCTCAAGGGCTCATAGACACTCGTACACGCAACTTATTAGGGATTTTATCTCAGGGAAGCAGTTTTATCCGGCAACTGACCTATATCAGTACAACAGGGGTCTATGGGGACTGTGGTGGGGCTGTTATTGATGAAACCCAAATGCTTCAAGCCAAGACCCCAAGGGCCATTAGAAGGGTCTCAGCAGAGGCCCAAATTAGGTCATGGGGCATCAATCATGGGGTGAAAACAGCTATTTTAAGAGTCCCTGGCATCTATGCTGGCGACCGTTTGCCAGTCGATCGAATCAAAAAAGCTGCCCCGGCCTTAGTGGCGGAGGAGGATGTTTATACCAATCACATCCATGCTGACGACTTGGCTAGATTAATTATTTATGCGATCAATCGAGCTAAGCCTCAACGAGTAATCAATGCTTGTGATGATAGTGATATGAAAATGGGCGAATACTTTGATGCAGTGGCCAAAGCATTTGATTTGCCCCTTTCACCGCGTCTAACTAGGGTGGAGCTTGAAAAAGTACTGGAGCCCATGACACTCTCGTTTATGAGTGAGTCAAGGCGGATACAAAATCAACGTTTAGATGAACTTCGATTCCGCCTAAAGTACCCAACTGTAGAGAACTTCTTAAACTCTACTTCCAGTTATCTTTAAGACCTACGCAGAAATTAAATACTGGGCTAGAGCTGCTGTGATCAATTCGATCGGCAACAAAGTAGCCATGACGCTCAAACTGAATGCGTTGCTCTGCTTGTACATGAGCAATACTTGGCTCTAAATAAGCAGTTAAAACTTCTTTTGAATTTGGATTCATGGCATCTAAGAAATTCTTATCCCCACTATCCGGATGAGGGTCTGTGAACAAACGATCATAAATACGGACTTCTGCTTTTATCGCATTTCTAGCGTTTACCCAATGTAAATTGCCTTTGACTTTGTAGTTGTTTGATTCTGGCGTACCGCTCTTACTATCTGCAAAGTACTGTGCATGCACCGCAATTACCTGACCGTTGGCATCCGTATCGTAACCAGTGCATTCAATCACAAAGCCGTGGCGCAAGCGAACCCTACTGCCTGGCTGACCATCCTTAGGTGGATATAGTCTAAAGAAACCTTTAATCGGTTCAAGCATAAAGTCATCAGCTTCAATCCAAAGCTCTTTGCTAAGCGTAAATTCACGGCGACCCCAGTCCTCATGGTGGGGATGCTTAGGTGCAGAACATGCTTCTTCCGCTTGGTCATCAAAATTATCAATGATTAATTTCAATGGCTTTAGGACAGCAAAAGCTCTTTCAGCCTTAGCTTCTAAGTCATCTCTAAGGGCCTGCTCAAGAACTGACATATCAATCCAGCTATCAGCCTTAGATACACCAATACGTTCGCAGAATAAACGAATGCTCTCAGGGGTAAAGCCACGTCGACGTATGCCCACAATCGTTGGCATACGAGGATCATCCCAGCCATCAACGCGCTTTTCTTCAACTAATTGAAGCAATTTACGTTTACTTGTAATGGCATAAGTAAGGTTTAATCTTGCAAACTCATATTGCTTAGGTAGGGGGTCCTTAAAGACACCACATTCCTTGAGAGCTTCCAACACCCAGTCGTAAAGAGGGCGATTGTTTTCAAACTCCAAAGTACAAATTGAGTGGGTAATATTTTCCAATGCATCAGAAATGCAGTGTGTGAAATCGTAGAGTGGATAGATACACCACTTATCGCCGGTGCGATGGTGATGAGCATGTCGAATGCGATAAATAACAGGATCTCGCAAAACGATATTGGGGTGCGACATATCAATCTTTAGTCTTAAAACGTGCGCCCCATCAGGATATTTACCAGCCTTCATATCTCTAAACAGTTCGATACTTTCAGCTGGGCTACGATTTCTAAAAGCGCTGTTAGTCCCTAGTTGGCCGAAGTTGCCGCGGTTTTTATGAATCTCATCGGCTGTTTGGCTATCGATATACGCTTTCCCTGCTTCAATCAAAGCTTCTGCAAATGCATACAGTTGATCAAAGTAATCGCTAGCGTAGTGTTGGTGCTCGACACCATTTTGTATCCAATCAAAACCTAGCCAGCGAACAGCATCAATGATGCTATCAACGTATTCAGTTTCTTCTTTGCTTGGATTGGTGTCATCAAAACGCATATGACAACGAGCGCCATTAGGGGCGTGCGCGTAATCTCGAGCTAAGCCGAAATTAAGGCAAATACTTTTGGCATGACCAATATGGAGGTAGCCATTGGGCTCTGGTGGAAAACGTGTAATAACGCTTGGCAGGGCTTGACCAGCTTGATCTAGCCGATTGGCATGCTTACCTACTGCTAGATCTGCATCAATGATTTGGCGCAAAAAATTCGAGACCTCAAGGGTCTCGAATTTTGAAGGATTTGGGTTCTTCTTTTCAGACATACCCATATTGTAGATTTATTCTTCGACGAAAGCTTCTTCTCTGGTTTTTTTAACTGCTGGAAGAGTCACAATAACAACAAGTGCAACAGCTGCAATTAAGAGACCTAAAGATAATGGGCGAGTTAAAAATACCGTGAAATCACCTCTAGCTAGAAGCAAGGCACGGCGGAAGTTTTCCTCCATCATTGGCCCTAAAACAAAACCTAGTAGAAGTGGTGCACCCTCACAACCCAGTTTGGTAAATAAATAACCAATGATGCCAAAGGCAGCAGTTAAATAAATGTCAAAAGTTGTATTGTTAACTGTGTAAACACCAATACAGCAGAAAACTAGAATGGCTGGATATAAATGTTTATATGGAATTGTGAGCAATTTCACCCAAACGCCAATCATCGGTAAGTTCAGGATGATTAACATAAAGTTACCAATCCACATGGAGGCAATCAATCCCCAGAACAAGGCTGGATTTGATGACATTACTTGAGGGCCAGGCTGGATATTATGAATAGTCATAGCGCCAACCATCAAAGCCATCACAGCATTAGGTGGAATACCTAGCGTTAGCAAAGGAATAAATGATGTTTGTGCTGCTGCGTTATTGGCTGACTCTGGGCCAGCAACACCTTCGATAGCGCCTTTACCAAACTCTTCACTGTACTTTGAAGTTTTCTTCTCTAATGAGTAAGCTGCAAAAGCTGCCAGAGCTGCGCCGCCACCAG
This sequence comes from Pseudomonadota bacterium, assembly GCA_041179505.1. Taxonomy (GTDB): domain Bacteria; phylum Pseudomonadota; class Gammaproteobacteria; order Burkholderiales; family Burkholderiaceae; genus Polynucleobacter. The sequence continues at coordinate 101,218 of JBEGTH010000003.1, forward strand.
GCAATACGCCTAGTATGGAGCCAATAGACGTACCGCGCAAAACTGATGGGATCATGCGCTTGAAATCTTGTTTGTTGGGCCACAAGCTAGTGACCTTATCCAAGAATGTTTCACGCTTTTCTTTTTGTTCAAGATTGCCCATGATTTCGGCAAAGCCGAACATGCCCATTGCCACAGCAACGAAGCCAATACCGTCAGTTAGTTGAGGAATATCAAATGAGTAGCGTGCTACACCAGAGTTCACATCTGTGCCAACAAGACCGAGTAATAAACCTAGGACAATCATCGCAATCGCTTTGATCAATGAGCCAGACGCTAGTACAACGGCACCAATTAAGCCTAAAACCATGAGTGAGAAGTATTCGGCTGGACCAAATTTAAATGCTAACTCTGATAGAGGTGCTGCGAATGCGGCTAAAACCAAGGTGGCAACGCAGCCTGCAAAAAATGAACCCATACCCGCTGTAAATAAGGCCACGCCTGCGCGACCACGTCTAGCCATTTGATAACCATCGATAGCAGTTACGACCGAGGACGATTCACCAGGGATGTTGACCAAAATGGCAGTAGTTGAGCCGCCGTATTGAGCGCCGTAATAAATACCGGCCAACATAATTAGGGCTGCAATTGGAGGTAATGCATAGGTGGCTGGTAACAGCATCGCAATCGTTGCGATAGGGCCTAATCCAGGTAGTACGCCAATCAATGTGCCCAAGACACATCCAATTAAACAGTACATTAAGTTTTGAAGGGTTAGTGCAGTACTAAAACCCAGCGCTAAGTTATCTAATAATTCCATTTGGATACTCCTGGGTTTTAGGCTATGAAAAAGCTAGGCCATACCTGAAACTGGAGTTTTAAACCCCAGATGAAGGCAACGTAAGCGATCAAGTTAAGAATCACGGCATTCACAATGGTGCCTTTCCAGTGAAACTCATGACTTGCCATCGCTGAAATAAATACTAGAACTAGCACAGATAGCATCAATCCAAGATAGGCTAAAACAACCCCAAAAATCACTACTGAGCCAGTAACCCAAAGGACAGAAGGCCAATCCCATTTAGCAATTTGATCTTCAGATGATTTAGAAGACATCGATGTCATAGTGACAATGGCACCTAGAACAGCGAGTAATAAGCCAAGCCAGAATGGGAAAAATCCTGGTCCCATCTTAGCTGTGGTGCCCATGTTGTAGGTGGTTGCGATGTATGAGAAGCCCAAGCCAACGGCGATAAACATCAAGCCTGAAGCAAAGTCTTTTTGACTGCGAATTTGCATCCTAATAACCTCTTATTTTTATATTGAAAAACGTCTTCCAGCCCCAATTGTAAGCTTTCTTAAAGGTTGAAAACTAATTTTATTCCCTAGGGTTTACGCTGATGCGGCTGCTCTGAGTGATAATTATGGTCATGAAAGTTACTCAAATTCGCCAAAATTTTTTAAAGTTCTTTGAATCCAAGGGGCATCAAGTTGTCTCGTCTAGCCCAGTTGTGCCAGGTGATGATCCAACCCTGTTATTTACTAATGCAGGTATGAACCAATTCAAAGATGTTTTCTTGGGCTTTGATAAGCGTCCATATTCAAGAGCTACGACCGCTCAAAAATGTATTCGAGCCGGTGGTAAGCACAACGATCTAGATAACGTTGGTTATACAGCGCGCCATCACACTTTTTTTGAGATGTTGGGTAACTTCTCATTTGGTGATTACTTTAAGCGTGATGCGATTAGTTATGCGTGGGAGTTACTAACGACTGTTTATAAGTTACCCGCGGATAAGTTGTGGGTGACTGTTTATGCAGAAGATGATGAGGCGTATGACATTTGGGCCAATGAAGTAGGCGTACCAACTGAGCGAATTATTCGTATTGGTGACAATAAAGGCGGCCGTTACGCTTCTGATAATTTCTGGATGATGGGTGATACAGGTCCATGTGGCCCATGTACAGAAATTTTCTACGATCACGGTGAGGATATTCCAGGCGGTCCTCCAGGTAGCCCTGACGAAGATGGCGACCGTTATATTGAAATTTGGAATAACGTTTTCATGCAGTTCAATCGCGATGAAGATGGCGTGATGCATCCACTACCGAAGCCTAGTGTTGATACAGGAATGGGTTTGGAGCGTATTGCTGCAGTTTTGCAGCACGTCCACTCTAATTATGAAATTGATTTATTTGTTAACTTGTTATCAGCTGCTAAAACTGCAGTTGATGCTGTGAGTGCTGCCCCATGTGATGCCAATAGCCCATCATTAAAGGTGATTGCTGATCACATTCGTGCATGTACTTTCACAGTCGTTGATGGTGTGATTCCTGGCAATGCGGGTCGCGGTTATGTCTTGCGTCGTATTACTCGCCGCGCCATTCGCCACGGTTATAAATTAGGTGCAAGAGCTCCATTCTTCCATCAGTTGGTAACAGCCCTAGTTAAAGAGATGGGTGAGGCTTACCCAGAGCTCAAGGCGAATGAAGCTCGAGTTACTGAAGTTCTTAAGCAAGAGGAAGAGCGTTTCTTCCAAACCATTGCGAATGGTATGGAAATATTAGAAACAGCCCTTGCTTCAGGTACTAAAGTAATCGATGGTGAAACTGCATTTAAGTTGCACGACACATTTGGTTTCCCATTGGATTTAACCGCAGACGTTTGTCGGGAACGTGATGTAACTGTTGATGAAATTGGTTTCGAAACAGCCATGAACCGTCAGCGTGAGCAAGCTCGTGCGGCTGGTAAATTCAAAATGGCTCAAGGCCTTGAATACTCAGGTGCTCCTACTGTATTCCACGGTTACGAACAGTTAACTCAAGAAGCAGCAAAAGTTTTGGCTTTGTATGTAGATGGTACGCAAGTGCCTGCTGTTAAAGCTGGTGATAGCGCTGTGATCGTTTTAGACAACACTCCTTTTTATGCTGAGTCTGGTGGTCAAGTTGGTGATGCTGGCGAGCTACGTAATGCTTCTTGCTTAGTTGATATAGAAGACACACTCAAGATTCAAGCGGATGTCTTTGGACATCACGGCCAGGTATTAGAGGGTGAAATAAAAGTAGGTGATCAGTTTGCCGCTAAGGTTAATGTCGAGCGTCGTTTGCGCACGATTCGCCATCACAGCGCAACACACTTGATGCACAAAGCATTGCGTGAGGTATTGGGTACTCATGTTCAGCAAAAAGGTTCTTTAGTTGATCCAGATAAAACGCGTTTTGACTTTACTCACAATGCACCGATGACTGCAGCTGAAATCAAGCAAGTAGAAGATTTAGTGAATGCGGAAATTTTGGCGAATGCCCAAGCGTCTGCCAAAGTTATGAGCTTGGATGATGCCCAAAAAACTGGCGCGATGATGTTGTTCGGCGAAAAGTATGGCGAAACAGTTCGTGTCTTGGAAATTGGCTCATCAAAAGAGTTATGCGGCGGTACGCACGTGCAGCGCACAGGTGATATTGGCGTATTTAAGATCTTGGCTGAAAGCGGTGTGGCTGCTGGTATTCGTAGAGTTGAGGCCATTGCTGGCGATCGTGCCCTTGCTTATTTGCAACAGTTAGATACTCAAGTGAATCAATTGGCCGCTGCTCTTAAGGCAACACCCAATGATTTGCAGCAACGAATTACTCAACTGCAAGATCATGCACGTTCTTTAGAAAAAGAACTAGAGCGTTTGGGTTCTAAATTAGCTGCAAGCCAAGGTGATGAATTGATGTCACAAGCTGTTGAGGTGAAGGGCGTCAAAGTCCTTGCGGCTCAACTAGAGGGTGCTGATGCCAAAGTTTTGAGAGAGACTCTAGATCAATTAAAGAATAAATTGAAGTCTGCAACGATTGTTTTGGCATCTGTTCAAGATGGCAAAGTGCAATTGGCTGCTGGTGTGACGGCTGATGCCATCGCTAAAGTGAAGGCTGGTGAGTTGGTTAACTTTGTTGCTCAGCAAGTGGGTGGCAAGGGTGGCGGCAAGCCTGATATGGCGATGGCTGGTGGTACAGATCCAAAAGGCCTGGCAGTTGCTCTTCAGAGTGTTCAAGCTTGGGTGACAGAGCGTCTATGAGTGTGCCAACGTTAATTCACAAAGAGGTGGATGCGACAGGTTTAACTTGTCCTCTACCTATTTTGCGCGCCAAAAAAGCGTTGGCTGAAATGCAAAGCGGTGAAACATTAAAAGTGATTGCAACTGATAGTGGTTCATCAACTGATTTTCCAACTTTTGCTAAGCACACTGGTAACGAGTTAATTGCTCAAGAAAAAGTAGGTGATGCTTTTATATTTTATTTAAAGCGTCGTTAGTTAGATTTAAAAAATCAGAAGCTGATAATAAAAGCAGAAAAATAGAAATAAAAAAAATGAAAAGGCTCAAGTAATTGAGCCTTTTTCATTACAAGGGCAACTCGGAAATTTCAGAGTTGAACCATTGGGATTATTGACGTGTCTTTAAGAACTCTTTGAACCCATCTTTAACTTCTGGATGACGCAAAGCAAAATCAACGGTCGCTTTTAAATAACCCAATTTGCTGCCGCAGTCGTAGCGAGTGCCTTCGTATTCATAAGCCAACACTTGCTCTTGACTCAATAAAGATTGAATAGCATCTGTTAATTGCAATTCACCACCAGCACCAGGTTTGATATTTCTAATGTGATCAAAAATTCTGGATGACAGAATGTATCGGCCCACAACGCCCATATTGGAAGGGGCTTTTGCTGGCTCTGGTTTTTCAACAATCCCATTCAATTTATAAATGCGATCTTCAAAAACTTTGCCATCAATCACGCCGTAAGACTTACTTTGTTCTGGTGCAATCTTTTCAACGCCTAAGATGGAGCTGCGATAGTGTTGGTATTTATCAACCATCTGTTTCATAACAGGCACAGGGCTATCCAAAAGGTCGTCAGCCAAGATCACTGCAAATGCCTCATCCCTGATGAGCTTTTCAGCACAAAGAACTGCGTGACCCAAACCAAGAGCTTCAGGCTGGCGAACGTAAACACAATCCACGTGACTTGGTTTGATGCTGCGAACCAATTGAAGTAATTCTTGTTTGTTCTTAGCTTCTAGTTCAGCTTCTAATTCATAAGCTTTATCAAAGTGATCTTCAATCGCGCGTTTGCTGCGACCTGTTACAAAAATCATTTCTGTAATGCCAGCTGCCATAGCTTCTTCAACAGCGTATTGAATTAATGGCTTATCCACCACATTCAACATCTCTTTGGGGCTGGCTTTGGTTGCAGGTAAGAAGCGTGTGCCAAGTCCTGCTACAGGAAAAACTGCTTTGGTGATTGCTTTGGTCATATTAGGATGGTAAACGATTTAATTGGGTTTTAAGTTTTTCAACAAGTGATTCAAATTCAGCCAAACGTTGCTTCTCTTGAGCTACCACTGCCTCGGGCGCTCTTGCTACAAAGCTTTCATTATTAAGTTTTGAGTTAGCTTTGGTGATTTCAGCGCTGATACGATCAATCTCTTTTCCTAGGCGCAATTTCTCTGCTGCCACATCGATTTCTACTTTTAATAAAATCTTTGTGTTGCCAACAATAGCTACTGGCGCACCAGCACCATCAGCCTCAAGTTGAGCTTCATCTTCATAAATTTTCACTTCTGAGAGTTTTGCTAGGGCTTGGATGTACGGTGCTGCCACTTTAAGATATGCGGCATTGCCAGAGATATACAAAGGTACACGTTGAGCTGGTGAAATTTGCATTTCGCCACGAAGATTGCGGCAAGCATCTACAAGCGCTTTGATTTCAGCTACCCACGCTTCACTTTGCTCATCAATCTTTTGCATTTGAGCCACTGGATAAGCTTGAAGAGCAATGGTTTGCTTTTCTTGAGCCTCTAGTGACTTGCCTGAGATAGGAGCCACGATTTGCCATAACTCTTCAGTAATAAATGGAATGACTGGATGCGCTAAACGCAAAATAGTTTCCAGCACTCTTAACAAGGTGCGGCGCGTTGCTCTTTGTTGAGCGGGTGTGCCGTTTTGTAATTGAACTTTTGCAAGTTCTAAGTACCAGTCACAATATTCATCCCATACAAACTGATAAATAGATGTGGAGATATTGTCAAAACGATAGTCTTTGAAGCCTTTATCAATATCTGCTTCAACTCTTTGTAATAAAGACACGATCCAGCGATCTGCCGGTGAGAAGTCCAGATAACCCTCGGGGCCACAATCACCAACGCATTCGCCAATACCATTCTCTTCTGCTGTGCCTGGGCAATTCATGAGCACAAAGCGAGTGGCATTCCATAATTTATTGCAGAAGTTTCTGTAACCTTCACAGCGCTTTTGATCAAAGTTAATGCTACGACCTAAGGTGGCCATTGAAGCAAAGGTAAATCGCAAAGCATCTGTTCCAAATGCAGGGATGCCATCTGGATATTCTTTTTTGGTTTTCTTGGTAATGCTTTCAGCCTGCTTAGGATTCATCAAGCCAGTTGTTCGTTTGGCCAAGAGAGTTTCAAGATCGATGCCGTCAATCAAATCAATTGGATCCAAAGTGTTGCCTTTGGATTTACTCATCTTTTGACCTTCAGCATCACGAACCAAGCCGTGAACATAAACAGTCTTGAATGGAATCTTGCCTGTGAAGTGGCAGGTCATCATGACCATGCGAGCTACCCAGAAGAAAATAATGTCAAAACCGGTTACTAATGCAGATGAAGGTAAGAAGTGCGCTAGCTCGGGGGTTTTCTCAGGCCAGCCTAGTGATGAAAATGGCACGAGTGCTGAACTGAACCAAGTGTCCAAAACATCATCGTCACGACGCAGTGTTCCGGTATAGCCATTAGCTTTTGCTTTTTCAGTGGCTTCAGCTTCTGTGCGCGCCACGACAATCTTGCCGTCTTCTTGGTACCAAGCAGGGATTTGATGTCCCCACCATAGCTGGCGTGAGATACACCAATCTTGAATACCTTCAAGCCATTGGTTGTAGGTTGTGGTCCAGTTTTCTGGAACAAATTTCACATCACCACATTTCACGGCATCTAATGCGGCTTCTGCAATCGACTTGCCTGGGCGATATTGATTGTGTTCTGTTGGTTGGGACATCGCCACAAACCATTGATCTGTGAGCATTGGTTCAATCACTGATTTAGTTCTGTCACCTCTTGGCACCATGAGGGTGTGTGGCTGAACTTTTTCTAGAAGACCTAGCCCTTCTAAATCACCCACGATTAATTTTCTAGCGTCAAAGCGATCAAGACCTTGGTATTTTTGTGGCGCTTGCTCATTGATCTTGGCATCCAAGGTCAGGATGTTGATCATTTCTAATTGATGACGCAGACCTACTGCGTAGTCGTTGAAGTCATGCGCTGGAGTTACCTTAACAACGCCTGTTCCGAATTCTTTATCCACATAGTCATCAGCGATGATGGGGATCTTTCTATCTGACAATGGCAAATTAACGGTTTGACCAATTAAATGCTTGTAGCGTTCGTCTTCTGGGTGAACCATCACGGCAACGTCACCCAACATGGTTTCTGGACGAGTGGTCGCTACAGTGAGATGACCTGAGCCATCAGAAAGCGGATAGCGGATATGCCACATAGAACCTTGTTCTTCCTCGCTTTCAACTTCCAAGTCAGAAACAGCGGTACCTAAAACAGGGTCCCAGTTAACTAAACGCTTGCCTCTGTAGATCAAGCCTTGCTCATAAAGACTTACAAAGACCTCGACAACCGCCTTGGACATTTTTTCGTCCATCGTGAAGTATTCACGGCTCCAGTCAATAGAGGCACCCAAGCGACGGATTTGACGGGTGATGGTTGAGCCTGATTGCTCTTTCCATGCCCAGACCTTCTCTAGGAACTTTTCGCGGCCCAAATCGTGTCTAGAGACCTTTTGAGCGTCTAATTGTCTTTCCACCACAATCTGAGTGGCGATACCTGCGTGATCGGTACCTGGAACCCATAGGGTGTTTTGACCGCTCATACGAGCATGTCTGGCAAGTCCATCCATGATGGTTTGATTGAAGGCATGACCCATATGAAGGGTGCCAGTGACGTTGGGCGGGGGTAGTTGGATGCAGAAACTATCCTTTTTGTCGTCCAAAGTGGCGGTGGCAATACCCCTTTTTTCCCATTCAGGACCCCATTGGGCCTCGATTTGGGCAGGTTCGAAAGATTTAGCGAGATCAGAAAGATTTTTAGACATAAGCCCGAATTATAATTTTTTGTTGAACCTAAAGGCACATGTGACGAATATTCTTAATAATCTCAATCCAGAACAGCTTGAAGCGGTGACTTTGCCGCCAGTCAATGAGGCTGGAAACGCCCAGTCAGCAATGATCCTAGCTGGGGCGGGTAGCGGCAAGACCAAAGTATTGACCACCCGTATTGCTTGGTTAATCCAAACTTCTCAAGCATCACCAGTAGGTATTTTGGCGGTTACCTTCACAAATAAGGCTGCCAAAGAGATGTTGACGCGTCTTTCTGTGATGATGCCCATCAATACCAGGGGTATGTGGGTTGGCACCTTCCACGGCCTTTGTAATCGATTATTAAGAGCCCATCATAAAGATGCTGGCTTACCTTCAACTTTCCAGATCTTAGATACTCAAGATCAGTTATCAGCGATCAAAAGACTTTTGAAGTCTCTCAAGATCGATGATGAAAAATATCCGCCTAAGCAACTTCAGTATTTCATTGCGCACGCCAAAGAAAAGGGGATGCGTGCCAAAGATATGGATCGTGGCGATTCATTTCAAAATACGATGGTCGAGCTTTATCAAGCTTATGAAGAGCAATGTCAGCGTGAAGGCGTGGTTGATTTTGCCGAATTGCTACTGCGCAGTTATGAGTTGTTAAAACACAATCAACCTATCCGCGAGCATTACCAAGAGCGTTTCCGCCATATTTTGGTGGATGAGTTCCAAGATACCAACGCCTTGCAATACGCTTGGCTAAAACTAATTTCAGGTTATGGTTCATCTAATCCAAGCTCTGTATTTGCGGTGGGTGATGATGATCAAAGTATTTATGCATTCCGTGGAGCGGATGTTGAAAATATGCGTTTATTTGAGCGCCATTTCAAACCGCACCTGGTGAAGCTTGAACAAAACTATCGTTCATTCGGACACATCTTAGATGCGGCCAATCATTTAATTGCTAACAACACAGAGCGTCTAGGCAAAAACTTAAGAACAGATGCTGGACATGGTGAGCCTGTCAGAGTCTATGAAGCTGCAACAGATGGCACTGAGGCTGCGTGGATTGTTGATGAGATCAAGAGCATTATTAATACAGGTGGAACTCGTAGTGAGGTAGCGATTCTTTACCGTAGTAATGCGCAATCACGAATCATCGAGCATGGTTTATTTTCTGCCGGCATTCCTTATCGTGTTTATGGCGGTTTGCGATTCTTCGAGCGTGCTGAAATTAAGCATGCTTTGGCTTACTTACGTTTGCTTGAGAACCCTAATGATGACACCTCATTCTCTCGCGTGGTTAATTTCCCAACGAGAGGCATAGGTGCCAAAAGTATTGAAACTCTTCAAGATAGTGCGAAATTAAATAATTGCTCTTTCTACGCAGCAGCTCCTTATTTAGAAGGTAAGGCTGGATCATCCATTTCAGCATTTGTGCGATTGATTGATCACATGAGAGATGCAACGCGTCATTACACATTGCCAGAAACTGTTGATTACGTCATTCAGAACAGTGGTTTGATTCAACATTATTTGGCGGAGCGTGAAGGCCAAGATCGTGTAGAGAACTTACAAGAATTGGTGAACGCTGCCACTGCATTTATTGCGGAAGAAGGCATTCCTCAAAATACAGCCGCAGGCACATCAGAAACTGAAGTGGTGGTTGAGATGTCACCATTGGCTGGATTCTTGGCGCATGCATCATTAGAGGCGGGTGATAACCAGGCGCAAGCAGGTCAAGATGCGGTTCAGTTGATGACCGTCCATGCAGCTAAAGGTTTGGAATTTACCAATGTCTTTATTACTGGCTTGGAAGAAGGGTTATTTCCCCATGAAAACAGTGTGAATGAAGATGATGGTCTCGAAGAAGAGCGTCGCTTGATGTATGTGGCTATTACTAGAGCCAAAGAAAAGTTATTTTTGTCACATACACAATCAAGACTCTTGCATGGGCAAGTACGCTACAACTTACCATCTAGATTCTTAGATGAGTTACCTGCTGAATCTCTTAAGCATCTCACGCCTAAAAATAAAGATGCGCGTTGGGGTAGCTCAACAACCACTAGCAGAATGCCATCTTGGTCCGAGGGAAGTGATTGGGGTGGTCGTGCAGCAACAGTGCCACGTTCATCACCAAGCGCTATTGCAGCCCCTATTAGCAGTATGCCGCGTAAAGATAACGGTCATGGCTTTAGAGTAGGGCAAAGTGTGTTTCACACCAAGTTTGGCGAGGGTCGTATTTTGGCAATTGAAGGAAGTGCTGCAGAAGCTAAAGCGCATGTGAACTTTAATCGTCATGGTCCTAAATGGTTGCAATTAGCAATCGCTAAATTAACTGCGATTGATTAATTCCCCAGCACTAATTACTTTGATAGGTAAAAATAAAAAAGGGAGCAACAGCTCCCTTTTTTATAACTCAGCTATTTCAATCAGCGAACCATTAATTCACTAACTCCGCTGACTCTTCCTTTGTGAAGCATGCTTTCCAGGTGGCAAAGAAAGAGCAATACATTACTGTTAAGGCTGCCATAGAGTAGGGCGGAATGATGAATGGAATCGCAACTCTTAAACCAATGCCATCTAAAAATGCTTCAATGAAGAATGGCACGGCCACAATAAACACAGCCCAGATCAGCAAATAAAAAATAAATGCGCCTCGGTTACTCCAACAAGCAATCCAGCTGGAAAATAAAGCCTGTGCTACAGACATCTTTTCCCATGCGATAAGTACTGGAGCAAACCACATCACCATTGCTACTGGGATGTAAAGCAAGACGCCAACGCCAAGACCTGTGTAGAGCTCTTTGACTTCTCTGATAGTCGGTGGGTTTTGCTCAGTCAGAATAGGAATTAGTTGTTGAAAGTCGATGAAGGCACTCGCAATCAAGCTCAAAATAAGCACTAAGAATGCGTAAATGGTGCCAAGGACCAGTAAATTCTTTCTGATCACTGCGCCAAATTGTTTGAAGCCAATTAAATACACTGTAGGAAGAATGCGCTCGCCACGAATAACCATCTGGCATGCAGTCATAAATCCAACTGTCAGTGCTGGGGTTAAAACTAAAACAATAAAAACGCCAAAAACTGGAATCAAAATCGCGAATTGCGCGATAAAGATATACAGGAAAACCAACATTAAAAATGCAAGGGGATTCTTTTTAAATAACCAAAGGCCCTGTCGAATCCATAAATAACCATCACCAGCTTTTGTTTGATTGAGTTGCATAGGGGTTCTTGAGTTTATTTCTTGGGTTAATTATTCACTAAAGGAATGCTTTGGCGTCGTTGCCTCAAAATTCTCTCAAAGTGAGTAGGGTCATGTGGTGTCAGCATTTCTGCTTCGCGTGGCAAGAAGAAGTCCCATAGACGTGAGACCCAGAATCTTAGAGCTGCAGCTCTGAGCATCATAGGCCATGATGCAAGCTCTTCTGGCGTCAGAGGTCTTACGGTTTGATATTGCTTTAAAAGGCCAGCGTATCTGATAGGATCAACTTCTCCTGTAGGGAGTTCAATGCACCAATCATTGACTGTCACTGCCAAATCAAATAACCACTTATCGTTGCCAGCAAAGTAAAAGTCAAAAAAACCGCCTAGCTTGTCTTTGCCTGATGAAGGATCAAATAAAACATTATCTCTAAATAAATCACAATGACTTGGGCCCGATGGCAACTTCTTGTAATCAGCGCTGTTAAAGAATGTGATTTGCGCAGCAAGCTCTTCATCAATTAAAGCTTTTTGTTGTGCAGTTAAGTGCTGATGTACTTGAGGAATCGTATCTTTCCACCAGCCAATGCTGCGTAAATTTTCTTGAGATAAAGAAAAGTCTTGACCGGCTAAATGCATTTTTGCAAGCATTTGACCTACGGCCTCACAGTGCTCTAATTCGGGGCTTAGCCTTGAAACGCCAGCTAGTCTAGAAACAATCGTTGCTGGTTTTTCATTAATGAAGCCTAGAATATTTTTTTGGTTATCTCGAACTGGTGCTGGAACTGTAATACCTTTTAAAGCTAAGTGCTCCATCAGCTCTAGGTAGTAAGGTAATTGTTCTTTTGATAAACGCTCAAAAAGAGTTAATACGTATTCTGTCACTACACCATTCTTTTCTGTTGTTAGAAAAAAGTTTGAGTTTTCAATGCCAGAACTGATACCTTTGATTTGTGTTGCAAGACCTAGCTGATAGTTCTTAGAAAGCCAAGCATTCACTTCGTCAAGGGTAACGGGTGTAAAGACTGCCATGATGAATTAGAAGGGCATTCGAATCGTTGGAACACGAATCATTTCTTGTTCGCGTTTTGGATTGCTGGAGTCATTTGGTGCACTCATTTCATATTTTCCAAAGGCGCCTTCAACAACAACTTCTGTTGGTTTGCCGCTCTCTTTGTATTCCTTGATGCTGGTGCCATCTGACTCAATATGTTCAAAACTAGGCTTTTTGGACTCAGTTTTACCCGCTTCCGCATTATTTTTAACGGTTTTAGAGATCGGTTGTTGATTGATTTTTTTAAGTTCTTCAGCATCTAAAGCTGGAGCACCTTGTGCGCTAAGTCCTTGTGATGAAAGGGAAAAACTGATCGCTGAGATAGAGATAAGGTGCTTAAAAAGAGACTTATTTAAGCTCGTGTGTGAAGAAAATATGAAAGTAGTCATGCATCAATTGTACGATTGTGGGATGTGTACACATCGCCTTTTGCTAGTTGACGGTTCTAGCTACCTTTACCGTGCCTTTCATGCCATGCCAGATTTGCGAAATTCGCAAGGTTTCCCTACAGGTGCCATTCAGGGAATGGTCAACATGATGCGTCGTGCCCGCACAGAATTAGACGCTGATCATATTGCCTGTGTCTTTGATGCTAAGGGTAAAACTTTCAGGGATGAGATGTATCCCGAGTACAAGGCCAATCGCTCTTCAATGCCTGAAGACTTGGCGATGCAAATCGAAGCCATTCATAAAGTAGTTCGCGCCATGGGGTGGCCAGTTTTAGTTGTTCCTGGTATTGAGGCCGATGATGTGATCGGTACTTTAGCCAAGCAAGCAAAAGCTGCTAATTGGAGTGTGTTGATTTCGACGGGTGATAAAGACTTGGCGCAATTGGTAGAGCCTGGCATTAGCTTAATTAATACGATGACGGAAGAGCGCTTGGATACAGAAGGCGTTAAGAATAAATTTGGCGTGCCTCCTGAAAGAATTGTTGATTACCTCTCTATCATGGGCGATACCGTTGACAACGTTCCTGGCGTACCTAAGGCAGGCCCAAAAACAGCTGTGAAGTGGTTAACCGAATTTGGCACTTTAGATGAGTTGATGAAGCGATCATCGGAAGTGAAGGGCGTTGTTGGTGAAAACTTGAGAGCTAGCTTGGAATGGCTCCCTAAGGCGAGAGAGTTAGTAACCGTTAAAATAGATTGCGATCTGAATGAACATTTGATTGGCTTGCATGAGCTACATGCCAAGGGTGAGGACAAAGAGGCCTTAAGAGAACTATTTACTGAGTTTGGCTTTAGATCTTTATTACGCGATCTTGATCGATCTGGAGTTGACGCTACAACTTCAACTCCTGCACCATTAGAAAGCAAATCCCCGGCCAAAGAGCAACCGAGTGGTGATCTGTTTGGTTTTGTGGCCGACCTGCCTCAAGAAGTTTTAATAAGAAATTACAGTTGTGTCACAACTGAAAAAGATTTAAATACCTGGTTAGAAAAACTTCAACGGGCACCCCTTACATGTGTTGATACAGAGACCACAGGTTTGGATGCATTGAGAGTTAGCTTGGTGGGCATTTCTTTAGCGGTTAGTCCAGGTGAAGCTTGTTACATACCCTTGGCCCACACAACGAATGAAGATCAACTTGATAAACAATGGGTCTTGAGTCAACTCAAGCCTTGGTTAGAAAGTGACGAGCATAAAAAGCTTGGTCAAAATCTTAAATACGACATTCATATTTTTGCTAATGAAGGTATTGCCCTTGGTGGTGTTTTACATGACACCTTATTGCAGTCCTATGTTCTAGAGTCGCATCGCAGTCATGATATGGATAGTTTGGCCCAAAGGCACTTGGGTGAAAAAACGGTGACGTATGAAGAGGTTTGTGGCAAAGGTGTTCACCAGATTACTTTTGATCAAGTGAATTTGGAGACTGCTACCAACTATGCAGCCGAAGATGCTGACATTACTTTGCGTCTGCATCATGCCATGTACCCTGCGATTGCGGCCGACGAAAAATTACTCAAGATTTACCGTGATATTGAAATGCCAGCAATGCATGCCTTAGCCATTATGGAGCGCAATGGTATTTTGATTGATGTTCCTAAGTTAGCAGCTCAAGCTCAAGTAGTAGGACAACGCTTATTGGATTTAGAAAAGCAAATTCATGAATTAGCAGGACAACCTTTTAATATTCAGTCACCTAAACAAATCGCAGAAATTCTATTTGGCAAATTAGAGTTGCCTGTGGTTAAAAAGACGCCATCGGGCGCTCCTTCAACCGATGAAGAAGTGTTGCAAAAACTGGCGGAGAACTTTCCATTGCCAGCGCGCATTTTGGATTACAGAAGTTTGGCTAAGTTGCAATCAACATATATTGAAAAATTGCCAAGAATGGTTAACCCAAAAACGGGGCGTGTTCACACCAGTTACTCACAAGCCGTTGCAGTCACAGGGCGCCTAGCTTCTAGCGATCCTAATTTGCAGAATATTCCTGTGCGCACCGAAGAGGGCCGCAAAATCAGAGAAGCATTTATCGCAAAGCCTGGCTCTGTGATGGTTTCTGCTGACTACTCTCAAATTGAATTACGAATCATGGCGCACATTGCTGAGGATGAGAGTCTTCTCAAAGCATTTGCAGCAGGAGAAGATATTCATAAAGCAACAGCTGCAGAAATGTTCCATGTTGATTTAAAGGATGTCACTTCAGAGCAAAGACGATATGCCAAAGTTATTAACTTTGGTTTGATCTACGGTATGAGCGCATTTGGTTTGGCTGGCAACTTGGGGATTGAGAGATCTGCTGCTCAGCAATATATTGATACTTACTTTGCTCGCTATCCAGGCGTTGCTGATTACATGGCTCAAACTCGTGTATCGGCTAAAGAGTTAGGCTATGTTGAGACTGTATTTGGCCGCCGTTTATGGTTGCCTGAGATTAGGAGTGCCAATGGTATGAGAAGGCAAGGCGCAGAGCGCGCAGCTATTAATGCCCCTATGCAAGGAACTGCTGCCGATTTGATTAAGTTAGCCATGATTGCTGTTCAAGCCTGGTTGGAGCAAAATAAGCTCGAAACTAGAATGCTTTTACAGGTGCATGATGAGTTGGTTTTAGAGGTTCCGCAAAGTGAGCTTGAGTTAGTTAAAAAACATTTACCAGAATTAATGACGGAGGTGGCTGCACTGAAAGTGCCGTTATTGGTTGAGGTAGGTGTTGGCGCTAACTGGGAAGAAGCGCATTAAATCAATGAAGCTGTAGAGTTAATCTAAGTCAATATAAGCTGTTCAATAAAATAAAACAGGAGATGAGTTATGGATGAAAATTTAGTCAATGAAGCTGAGTCTTTATTAAATCCCGCATTAACTTCTCGAAGAGATTTTTTAAAGTCTGCTGCTGTAACAACGATGGGCGTTGGTTATGTGGCAGCTGCAGAGCCAGTCATGGCTCAAGCTATTAAGACAGATTTTGATGGCATCAAAGGCGAAGAGATTAGCTTTGCTAGCCAAGGATTCACTGTGCCAGCGTATGTGGCTAGACCATTGAAGGCCCCTAAAAATGGTTTGCCTGTTGTGATTGTGGTGAGTGAGATTTTTGGTGTTCATGAATACATCGCTGACGTTACAAGACGCTTTGCAAAATTAGGTTATTTGGCAATTGCTCCAGAATTCTTTGCGCGCGCGGGCGATCCTAATACGATGGGCACCATGGCTGAAATTCTGAAAGAGATTGTTGGTAAAACGCCCGATGCTCAGGTGATGGGTGATGTGCAGTCTGCAATTGCATGGGCCGCTAAAAATGGTGGTGATGTGAAGCGTGTAGGTATCACTGGATTCTGTTGGGGCGGTCGTATCACTTGGTTAGCTAGCGCACAACTTCCAGAAATTAAAGCGGGTGTTGCTTGGTATGGTCGAGTCGTTGGTGATAAGACGCCTAATAGCCCAACCCACCCAGTTGACTTGGCTTCTAGCATGAAGGCACCCGTTTTGGGGCTCTACGGTTCTGCAGATACTGGCATATCACTAGAAAGTCTTGAGATAATGAAGCAAGCATTAGCAGCAGCTAAAAATAATAAAGCTGCTCAGGCCAGTACGTTTGAGGTTTATCCAGATGCCCCGCATGCATTTCATGCGGATTATCGTGCCACTTATCGTGAAGGCCCTGCTAAAGATGGCTGGGCAAAATGTCTTGCTTGGTTTAAGCAACAGGGAGTTGTATGACTTTGTTTTGGATTATTCTGGCCACTACTTTGGCTGGAGTATTGAGTATTGCCGCAGCAGCTAGCTTATCTCTCACCATCCTATCGCGTATGGTTGATAAGATGGTGAGCTTGTCAGTGGGCGTGTTGCTTTCAACGGCCTTATTACATTCTTTGCCGGAAGCATTTACCGCACATGATGTCGATATTCCTTCGCTATTTATAGCGTTAATGGCAGGCTTGCTGGGATTTTTCATTTTAGAAAAAGCCGCACTATTAAGGCATAGTCATCACCATGAGCATGACGGTCATGGTCATCATCATGGTCATGATGCAGAGTCAGCGGGCAAGAGTGGTTGGGTTATTTTGTTAGGCGACAGCTTGCATAATTTTGCTGATGGTATTTTGATTGCAGCAGCTTTCTTGGTCGACCCTCAAATTGGTATCTTGACTGCTGTAGCAATTGCTTTGCATGAGATTCCGCAAGAGGTAGGTGACTTCATTATTTTATTGAACGCAGGTTTCTCAAAATCAAGAGCATTGCTATACAACCTGGTTTCAAGTTTGATGGCGGTCGTTGGTGGTGTTTTGGGTTATTTCTTTTTAGATCGTGCTGAGGCTTTAATTCCATATGTTGTAGTTTTTGCCTCAAGTAGCTTTATCTACATTGCAGTAAGTGATTTAATGCCTCAAATGCATAAACGTCCTAAGCTAAGAGAATCTTTTGAGCAAATTGTTTTGATACTGTTAGGTGTTTTATTGGTCGTATCAATTTCAGAGTTGACACATATCGGGCATTCGCACTGATATTTTGATTTAAAAGGGCGCTAATTGACGGGGTAGAAAATTATTTTTCTACCGGTCTCTTAGGGTCTGCGCACCATTCACTCCAACTGCCAGCATAAACAGAAGAGCCTTTAAGGCCGATTAGTTCCATGGCAAATAAGTTGTGACATGCAGTGATGCCTGAGCCGCATTGATGAACAACTTGCTCGCTCGGAATATCTTTTAGTAAAGATGTAAATTCTTTCTTGAGAGTATCAAGATCTTTAAATTTGCCGCTAGCTTCAAGATTATCCTTAAAGCAACGATTCACAGCGCCTGGGATATGTCCTGCCACAGGGTCTAAAGTTTCATTCTGTCCATGAAAGCGATCATTTGCTCTTGCATCTAATATCGTGAACTCTGGATCGCTAAGCTTTTTAAGCACCTCATCCACTAAGACTAAATCTTGATAGGCCTTGAGTGGTGTTTCTGCAACCGGTTTTCTGAATGTTTCTCGTGTTTCTGAAGAGTATTTGGCTTCAAGCCATGAGGGATAGGCGCCATTTAATAGAAAAATATTTTTTTGTCCAACCGCATGAAGCATCCACCACAAGCGCACCGCAAACATGGAGCCTTGGTTGTCATAAATAACAACTTTCTTGGCAGGCGTTACACCTAACTCAGCATATGTTTTTTGCCATTGAGCGATGGAGGGTAGTGGGTGACGGCCATTGGCGCCATTTTTAGTTGTCGCTAGATCCTTATCAGAGTGAACATAAACCGCCCCTGGGATATGGCCCTCTAAATAGGATTTATACCCAGCCTCTGAATCAACAAGGTCAAAGCGACAATCAAATAATAAAAAATCATCACCACGATCAAGCCATTGTTTTAATTCGCTCGCTTCAATTAGTGACATGGCAACTCTTTATTAATTAGGATTGTTGGTAGGACATAACTTTTCTGTACCACTCGTGGAAGTGCTGCATGCCATCTTCCATCGGGCTTTGATACGGACCTACTTCGTTAACACCGCGATCAAATAGAGCTTTTCTGCCTGCGTCCATGCGCTCGCCGATTTCATCATCTTCAATACATGTTTCCATGTAGGCAGCTCTTTCGGCTTCAATATATTCACGTTCGAATAAAGCCAATTCTTCTGGGTAGTAGAACTCAACAATGTTTCGAGTTTTATTAGGGCCCATTGGCTGAAGTGTTGAGACACATAAAACACCTGGATACCACTCCACCATGATGTTGGGGTAGTAGGTTAACCAAATAGCGCCATACTTTGGAGCTTGACCATTGTGATGTCTTAAGACGGCTTCATGCCAACGTTTATATGTTTCTGAGCCTGCTTGTTGCAAGCCGTTGTGAATGCCCACTGTTTGTACGCTGTACCAGTCATCAAATTGCCATTGAAGATCTTCGCAAGAAACAAACTTACCTAAGCCTGGGTGGAATGGAACAACGTGGTAATCCTCGAGGTAGACCTCAATAAAAGTTTTCCAGTTGTAATTGCATTCGTGCACTTCAACGTGATCAAGCATGTAACCAGAAAAATCGAGGTCTTTAGAGATGCCCATGTTTCTAAGGTCAGCATGAACGTCGCGAGGACCTTCAAACAATAGACCCTGCCAGTTCTGCAAAGGGCTCTTCCCAAGATTAAGACAGGGTTGCTCATCAAAGTGAGGGGCGCCTAGTAAAGTGCCATCTGTTTTGTAGGTCCAGCGATGAAGAGGGCAAACGATATTGTCAGCATGGCCTTTGCCGTTGAGCATGATGGCTTGACGGTGGCGGCAGACATTGGATAAAAGTTCAATGCCATTTTGGTTTCTAACCAGTACCCGGCCTTCGTTTTCTGAGGCGAGTGTTTGATAGTCGCCTACTTCTGGAATCATTAATTCGTGACCAACATAGCCCGGCCCCTGCTTGAAAAGCAGTTGCATTTCACGTGCATACAGCTCGGCATCAAAATAAGCCGATACTGGCAGTTGTAGCTTGGACGGCGCAAGATGCTGCGCGGTAGCCAGATTAGTCATTCTTCCCACCCCGAAAAAAAGTCAGCCGAAGCTAAGCGGAACAACCAATCCAACCATCGACAGGTCGATATTGGAAAGGAAAAGGGATTATACCCATGCCTAAAGCCTTAAAATCTACCGGTGAATTGTTTTTGATCAAATTAAAGGGGTTTTATGCCTAAAAAATCAGATTCAGAGTCTAAGACTCTTGACCCACAGCTGGGCTACGAAGAAGCCGTTGCTGAATTGGAGGGGCTGATTGCCAAAATGGAGTCAGGCAAGCTCTCTTTAGAGGATACTTTGGGCTCCTATAAGCGCGGTGCTGAGTTATTGAAGCATTGTCAAAAAGTGCTTGAACAAGTTGAGCAACAAGTAAAAACATTTCAAGGTTAATTTTGAGTTTTGATGCCCTTACCGCTGAGTGGTTAAAGCAGTCTACCCAAAGGGTTGATGCTGCCATTACGCATTCTTTTAAAGATATGAGTGTTTCTGCTCAGGGTTTAAAAGAGGCGATGGTTTATGCCGCAACGGGTGGCGGTAAACGCATCAGACCTTTATTGATATACGCTACATCCAGCCTAAAAGGTCAGACTTTAGATCAGCTTCCTGGTATCGATGCTTGTGCAGTAGCGGTTGAGTTATTTCATACCTACTCATTGGTTCATGACGATATGCCTTCCATGGACAACGATGATTTGCGCCGTGGCAGAGCAACAGTTCATAAGGCTTATGACGAGGCTACTGCTTTGTTGGTCGGTGATGCTCTGCAAACAATGGCATTTGATTTGATTGCACGCAGTGCAATGACCGATCGTCAAAAAGTAAGAACGATCGCTGCCTTATCCAAAGCCGGTGGCATAGAGGGTATGGCAGGTGGCCAAGCTATTGATTTAGAAAGCGTGGGTAAACCGTTGACAAAAGATAGCCTAGAAAACATGCACCGCCTTAAAACAGGCGCTTTACTAAGGGCATCGGTACGTATGGGCGGTATAGCCATTGAATTAAACGAGCAAGATCTTGCACAATTAGATCAATTTGCTAGTTCTTTAGGACTTTTGTTCCAGGTAGTGGATGATATTTTGGATGAGGTGTCCGATAGTCAAACACTTGGAAAAACAGCTGGTAAGGATGCTGCTGCTAATAAACCCACCTTTGTTTCATTAATGGGTTTGAGTGGTGCCCAGGCGTTTGCAAAAGAATTACATCAAGAAGCTATCGATAGTCTTTCAATTTGGGGTGACAATGCTCACTTATTGAAGTCGATCGCGAACAAAGTGCTGCACCGAGAAAATTAATGACTGATTTATTAAAAACAATTAATTCACCAAATGATTTGCGTCTTTTAAGCCGTGAGCAATTGCCCGGTCTTGCAGAAGAGTTGCGTTCATTTTTAGTGGATTCTGTTGCACAAACAGGCGGCCATTTATCTTCGAATTTAGGCACTGTTGAATTAACAGTCGCTTTGCATTACGTTTTTCAAACCCCATACGATCGCTTAATCTGGGATGTTGGTCATCAAAGCTATCCACATAAAATTTTGACGGGTCGACGTGATCACATGGGCACCTTGCGTCAGTACGGTGGCATATCTGGTTTCCCCCGTCGTGATGAGAGTGAATACGACACATTTGGAACAGCCCATTCATCAACCAGTATTTCTGCTGCGATTGGTATGGCTCTTGGTGCAAAAGCCCAAGGAGAAAAAAGAGTGGCTGTAGCGGTTATTGGTGATGGGGCTATGACAGCAGGTATGGCTTTTGAAGCACTAAATAACGGCGGGATTCATAAAGATTTGCCTTTGGTTGTTATTTTGAATGACAACGACATGTCGATCTCACCAGCGGTGGGTGCTTTAAATCGCTACCTTGCAAGATTAATGAGTGGCCGTTTTTATGCCGCCACTAAAAAAGGTTTGGATAGCATGTTGTCGATTGCGCCACCTTTGAGAGAGTTTGCGAAACGCTTGGAAGAACATGCCAAGGGTATGGTTGTGCCAGGAACTATTTTTGAGGAGTTTGGATTCAATTACATTGGCCCAATTGATGGCCATGACTTAGATTCATTGATCCCGACATTAGAAAATGTAAGACGTTTGGCGCTGAGTGGTGAAGGTCCTCAGTTCTTACACGTGGTGACTAAAAAAGGTCAGGGTTACAAGTTGGCTGAAGCGGATCCAATTTTGTATCACGGCCCTGGTAAGTTTGATCCTGCCCAAGGTATTACGCCATCAGCGCCAGCCAAAAAAACTTTCACACAAGTATTTGGAGATTGGCTCTGCGATATGGCCGCTGCAGATAAACGTCTTGTTGGTATTACGCCAGCTATGCGCGAAGGTTCAGGCATGGTTGAGTTTGAGCGTCGTTTCCCAGATCGTTATTTTGATGTGGGTATCGCGGAACAGCACGCAGTGACTTTTGCGGGCGGCATGGCTTGTGAAGGTATGAAGCCAGTCGTGGCGATTTACTCTACCTTCTTGCAGCGTGGTTACGATCAGATGATCCATGATGTGGCCCTACAAGATTTACCTGTTGTATTTGCAATGGATCGTTCAGGTTTAGTGGGTGCTGATGGCGCAACGCATGCGGGTGCCTATGACATCCCTTTTATTCGTTGCATTCCCAATATGTTGTTAATGGCACCAGCTGATGAAGCTGAATGCCGTGACTTATTAACAACTGCCTTCAAACAAGATCATCCATCTGCCGTTCGCTACCCTCGCGGTGCTGGTGTGGGTGCAGTGGTAGGTCAAGAATTAAAAGAGTTGCCATTAGGCAAGGGTGAGATTCGTAGAACTTCAAAGGGCTTGCACAAGAAAAAGGTAGCGATTTTAGCTTTCGGAACTTTGTTATACCCAGCTTTAGCGGCAGCCGAAGAGTTCGATGCGACTGTGGCTAATATGCGTTTCATCAAGCCTCTAGATGTGGATTTGGTTGTTCGTCTGGCTAAAGAGCATGACTTGCTTGTGACCATTGAGGAAGGTGCTATTGGCGGTGGTGCAGGTAGTGCCTGTTTAGAGGCTTTAGCAGCAGCTGGTATTCAGGTGCCTTCTTTGCTTCTTGGCTTGCCAGATCGATTTGTTGATCATGGCGATCATGGATTACTTATGAAGGAGTGTGGTTTAGACCAAGCGGGCATTGCTAAAGCCATTACTACTAAACTGGGTAATATGAGCTAAATAGCTCTCAAGCGAGCAAACGCCATTAAATTACGTCACAATATGACTATGAACGATATAAATACAGGTTTTTTGAAAACAGCTGCGATGCCAGACGTGCAGTCCACGGTGGATCACAGGAACATTCCTATTGATCGAGTGGGTATTCGCGGTGTTCGCCATCCTATTCAGGTTAAGACTGAGGGTGGAGTCCAACCTAGTGTTGCTGTAATTGATTTGGATGTGTCTTTACCTGGTGACAAAAAAGGCACACACATGTCTCGTTTTATTGCTTTACTTCAAGAGCACGGCGAGCCTTTGGACGCTAAGCAAATGAGATTGATGGTTGGCAAGATGTTGCCATTACTAGAAGCAGAGGCAGGCCAGATCACTTTGAAGTACACGCACTTTATTAATAAAGTGGCGCCTGTTTCGGGTGTTGAAAGCTTGTTGGACTATGACGTAACTTGGATTGCGCAGGCGAAAAAAGTGAATAGCGAAGTAGAGGTAGACCTTCACCTTCAAGCTGTTGCTCCAGTAACAAGCTTGTGCCCATGCTCTAAACAAATTTCAAATTACGGTGCACATAACCAGCGATCACACGTGACGATGACTGTGGCGCTGACACCTGATGCTGATTTAAGTATTGAGAGTCTTGTAAAGATTGCTGAAGCCGAAGCTTCATGCGAACTTTGGGGTTTACTCAAGCGCCCAGATGAGAAGTATGTCACTGAGCGCGCTTATGACAATCCCAAGTTTGTTGAGGATTTAGTTCGTGATGTGGCTGGTCGTTTAAAAACAGATACAAGAATCAAAGAGTTTGTTGTGGAAGCTGAAAACTTTGAATCTATCCACAATCACAGTGCTTATGCTTTGATTCGTTCAGAGTAATTAACTCAATTGATCTAGGGGCCACCTAGGTCGAACATCAAATCCCCAATCCTTGCTTGCAAGTTGGGGATTTTTATTTAGGCGCATTGCTCCAGCAAATGCAATCATCGCGCCGTTATCTGTACAGAGATGAAGTGGTGGGTAATGCACGGCTATGCCTTCTTTTTGGCATGCTACTTCCAGTGCTTCACGGAGTTGCTCATTGGCACCTACGCCACCAGCTACCACTAAAGTTTTCATGCTAGATTTTTTGAGAGCGGAAATGGATTTGCTGACAAGAACTTCAATAATCGCATCTACAAAGCCTCTAGCAATTTGAGCTTTATCTATGGAATTTAACGGTCCATTTTGAGTGTTTTTCTTCACCTGTGTGAGTACAGATGTTTTTAATCCGGCAAATGAAAAATCCAGATCTCCAGAGTGCTTCATAGGTCTTGGAAATTGATAAGTGCCAGATGTACCTAGTTTGGCCAGCGCTGAAACAGCAGGACCACCTGGGTAGCTTAAGCCCAATAATTTAGCGGTCTTATCAAAGGCCTCGCCAGCAGCATCATCTAAAGTTTCACCAAGAATGGCATATTCACCAACCCCCGTTACTTCCATGAGCTGGGTATGCCCCCCAGAAACCAATAAAGCTACAAAAGGGAACTGAATATTGGCATTACTGGCTAATAAAGGTGACAGAAGGTGACCTTCGAGGTGATGAATACCCAAAACAGGTTTATTGAGTGCTAAAGCCAGCCCTTTTGCCACAGAAGCACCCACCAAAAGGGCGCCTGCAAGGCCTGGACCTTGGGTATAGGCAATAGCATCAATTTCTTCAAGAGTGCTTTTTGACTCTTTAAGTGTTTGATTTATAAGGGGTATAACTCTTTTAATGTGATCTCGGGAGGCCAATTCAGGCACAACACCGCCATAATCGACGTGCATAGCGATCTGAGAATAGAGTGCTTGGCCCAGTAAGCCTTTGCCAGCAGGCTCGCCAGCCTCCCAAGGGGAGGTATCGACAATCGCCACGCCGGTTTCATCACATGAAGTTTCTATACCAAGTACTCGCATGACTGTATTTTGCCGTGCTACAATCTCGTTTTACAGTTTTTTCTGACTTTTTTTCAGAACCTTTTAGAGAATCACAGCATGACAACTATCCGCTTACGCGAAAACGAACCATTTGAAGTAGCACTGCGCCGTTTCAAGCGCACTATCGAGAAAAACGGTCTTTTGACTGAATTACGTGCTCGCGAGTTCTACGAGAAGCCAACAGCTGAGCGCAAGCGCTTGAAAGCTGCTGCTGCTAAACGCCATTACAAGCGTATCCGCAGCCAGATGTTGCCTAAGAAAATGTATTAATTCTTTCTCAGGCTGGATTTCTAGCCTTGGGATACGATGAACCCACTGACGGTTATCCCGCAGTGGGTTTTTTCATTTGAGGAGTGATGATGAGCTTAAAAGAACAAATTACCGAAGATATGAAAAACGCTATGCGCGCCAAAGATACTGGGCGCTTAGGAACCATTCGTTTATTGCTGGCAGCAATGAAGCAAAAAGAAGTAGATGAGCGTATCGAGCTTGATGATGCGGCAGTTGTTGCCATCATTGAAAAACTTATTAAGCAACGTAAAGATTCTATTTCTCAATTCCAAGCTGCTAAACGCGACGATTTGGTGGCGATCGAAGAAGCAGAATTAGTTGTGTTGCAAACATACATGCCTGCACAAATGTCAGAGGCTGAGGTAGCTGCTGTGGTTGCACAAGTAGTACAAGAGTTAGGTGCAACTGGTCCGCAAGATATGGGCAAGGTGATGGGGGTTGTTAAGCCTAAATTAGCTGGTAAGGCTGATATGGGAACTGTGTCTGCTCAAGTTAAAGCAGCTCTCACCCAATAATCGCTTTTATTAGTCATGATCCCTCAGTCATTTATTGCTGACTTATTAAACCGCGTCGACATTGTCGAAGTGGTCGGGCGTCATGTCACACTTAAAAAAGCAGGCGCTAATTACCAAGGCCTTTGTCCTTTTCATAATGAGAAGTCGCCATCGTTTAGCGTCTCTCCAACGAAGCAGTTTTATCACTGTTTCGGATGCGGTGCTCATGGCTCAGCCATTAGTTTTTTAATGGAACACTCTGGCTTAACTTATGTTGATGCTATTGAAGAATTAGCCAGATCATCGGGTTTAACGGTCCCTCGTGAAGAGCGTCGACCTCAGGATTTAGCAAGACAAAAACAAGCTCTCGCATTAAGTGAAGTAATGAGCCCAGCAGCTGATTGGTACAAGCAGCAACTGAAGGGCGCGCCTAGGGCCATTGATTATTTAAAGCGTCGTGGCTTAAGTGGAGAAATCGCCAAACGTTTTGGCTTGGGTTACGCGCCAGAATCTTGGCAAGGCTTAGAGGCTGTATTTGGTACTTATACTGAAGATGCTATTGCCAATGTTTTAGTTGAAGCCGGTTTGATTATTCAATCGGATGCTAAACGATATGATCGATTCCGTGATCGCATCATGTTCCCTATTCGTAATCCTAAAGGCCAGGTGATTGCCTTTGGTGGCCGCATTCTTGATGCGGGAGAGCCCAAGTATTTGAATTCGCCTGAGACACCATTGTTTTCAAAGGGCAACACACTCTATGGCTTGTTTGAAGCTAGGCAAGCTATTAGAG
This sequence comes from Pseudomonadota bacterium, assembly GCA_041179505.1. Lineage (GTDB taxonomy): Bacteria > Pseudomonadota > Gammaproteobacteria > Burkholderiales > Burkholderiaceae > Polynucleobacter. Next base: position 127,232 of record JBEGTH010000003.1, read on the forward strand.
ATAAAGGGTATGTCATCGTTTGTGAAGGTTATATGGATGTTGTTGCATTGGCGCAGTTAGGTTTTGCCAATGGTGTTGCAACATTAGGTACTGCTTGCACATCCAATCATGTTAGATCTTTAATGCGCCAATCTGATCGCATTGTTTTTTCATTTGATGGTGATGCCGCAGGTCAGCGAGCTGCTAAGCGAGCGCTGGAAGCATGTTTGCCAATGATGGCTGATGATAAAGAAGTGAAATTCTTATTCTTGCCTGAAGAACACGACCCTGATAGTTTTGTGCGTGAGCGTGGCGCAGATGCCTTTGAGCAAGCGATTAGTCAGGCAATGCCACTTTCAGCATTCTTCATTCGGGTGGCCAATGAAGGCCATGATTGGAATACACCGGAAGGTCGCGCACAAACTCAACACGATGCTAAGCCATTGATCTTAGCGATGCCAGCAATTGCATTAAGAGCTCAACTTATTCGTGAGTTGGCGCAAAAAATTGGGATTACATCGGCAGAGTTAGAAAACTTCTGTGGTCTTAAGACAGTCACAGAAACACGTGCAGCACCAACCATGATTTCAAATACTTCAGGCAGTTATGTTCAGTCAGCTACTAATGCAGGCGGTAAAAAACCTTGGAATAAAAAACCAGCGATTCCTAAAGGACCTCCACCAACAGCGCCAACGGACCTTGCAGAACAGGTTCTTAGAATCTTATTGCAGTTTCCTCAGATGGGGCGTCAATTACACCCCGAACAAAAGCGCTTGATTTTGGCTTCAGCCAAAAAACGCTCTGATAAGGCCATGTTTTTGATGGATGACCTCATTAGCCAATGTGAGTCCATGCCAGCTAATGTTGGATTTGCGGTTTTTCAGGAGCAATTGGATAAAACGGCTTTAGCAAAGTCATATGCCATATTGCGTGAACGCATCATGAGTGCTGAGTTAAGCGAAGATGCTGCAAAAGAAGATTTCGAAGGCACCTTAAAAAAGCTAGAACAACTAGACCTTAAAGAGCAAATGACTGACATCGCTGCCCGTATAGCTTCAGGTCAAGCGCAGGAGAGTGATAAAGCTCTATATCGGCAATTAATGGCAAAACTTAAATAATCTGGAAAAACCTCAGGTCACCGACTATAATTCAAGGTTTTCGAATTTCCAATAAAATTCAACAAGTTAGCAGTTCTGTAACTTCTTAGCCCTTAAAGTGAGTGAGTACTAACATTATGTCAGCAACTAAAGCAAAAAAAACGATAACTAAAGCGGTTATTAAAAAAGTAGTACCGAAGGTCGCTAAACCAGCCCCAAAGAAAGCTCCAGCTAAGAATGTTAAAAAGGCAGCGCCTGTAGCTAAAAAGCCGGTTGTCAAAAAACCAGTAGCTAAAGCTCCAGCGAAACCAGTTAAAAAGGTAGCGCCTGTTGCTAAAAAACCAATAGCGAAGAAACCAGCCGCTAAACCAGTAGCTAAAGCTCCAGCGAAACCAGTTAAAAAAGCAACGCCTGTTACCCCGGTAGCGAAGAAACCAGCAGCTAAACCAACAGCTAAAGCTCCAGCGAAACCAGTTAAAAAAGTGGCTCCGGTTGCTAAAAAACCTGAAGCAAAGCCAGCTAAAGCAGAAAAACCTGCGAAGGTAGAGAAACCAGTTAAAGAAGTAAAACTAACTGCTAAAGAAATCAAAGCAGCTAAAAAAGCAGAAGAACTTGCAGCTGTCGCGACTGAAGAGCTTGTAGAGCAGCCAAAGAAAACTCGTGGTCGCAAACCAAAACCAGTTGAGCCAGTTGATCCTAACGTTGATAACCGTACAGATCGTCAGAAAGCGCGTGACCGTAAGGCAAAAGAAAAGGCATTGTTACAAGAGTTCAATGCACAAAAATTAGGTAGCGAAGAACAGCAAGAGTTACGTCGCGCCCGCTTGAAGCATTTGATCAAGATGGGTAAGTCACGCGGATACTTAACGCATGGCGAAATCAATGATGTGATGTCAGATGAAATCTCTGATTCTGATTCATTAGAAACATTGATTAGCTTGTTAAGTGACATCAGTATTACAGTTTACGAACAAGCTCCGGACGCAGAAACATTGCTACTGAACGAGAATGCACCTTCTGCTACAACAGAAGAAGAAGCTGAAGAAGAGGCTGAAGCAGCATTATCAACTGTAGATTCAGAGTTTGGTCGTACAACTGATCCTGTCCGTATGTATATGCGTGAAATGGGTACTGTTGACCTTCTAACTCGCGAAGGTGAAATCGTTATTGCGAAAAAGATCGAAGCTGGTCTAAAAGAAATGGTGATGGCGCTTTCAGCATGCCCAGTTACTATTTCTGAGATTTTAGATAACGTTACAAAAATTGAAGAAGGAACCATGGAGATCGACGAATTTGTCGACGGCCTAGTGGATCCAAACGCTGAAGATATCCCGATGACAGCTGTTGAGGAAGAAGAAAACCTTGACGAAGAAGAGGGGGAAGAAGACGGCGAAGAAGGCGGTGGCGGCGGTGGTGGTAACACTGCTTCAGCTAAACAGTTAGAAGAATTAAAGCAACTTTCATTAGTGAAGTTTGCTGTGATTCGTGGGCAATTCGACAAGATGCGTAAAGCCCATGAAAAAGAGGGCTACAACTCACCAGCATACAAGAAAGCGCAAGAGTCAATTCGTAATGAATTGATGGGCTTCCGCTTAACAGCAAAATCAGTTGAAAAACTTTGTGACACGATGCGTAAGCAAGTAGAACAGGTTTGGACGCTAGAGCGTGGCTTGGTTCGTATCCTAGTTGACAAAGTAGGTGTTCCACGTGGCGAAGTATTAGCTGGCTTGCCTAAGAATGCTTTGAACTTGAAGTGGACTTCATTGTTATTGAAGGATGGTAAATCTTACGCAGCAATTCTTGAGCGTAATGTGCCGGCTGTTCAAGAAATGCAGCAAAAGTTAATTGATATTCAAGAGAAAGTTGTTTTGCCACTTCCAGAATTAAAAGAAGTGAACAAAAAGATGAACGAGGGCGAAAAGCGCGCTCGTGCAGCTAAACGCGAAATGACAGTGGCCAACTTACGTTTGGTTATTTCTATTGCTAAAAAATACACCAACCGTGGTTTGCAGTTCTTGGATTTGATCCAAGAAGGTAATATCGGCTTGATGAAGGCGGTAGATAAGTTTGAATACCGTCGTGGTTATAAGTTCTCAACATATGCAACATGGTGGATCCGTCAGGCTATTACGCGTTCAATCGCCGACCAAGCTCGTACGATCCGTATCCCAGTTCATATGATTGAAACAATCAACAAGATGAACCGTATCAGCCGTCAAATTCTTCAAGAGACTGGTGTTGAACCAGATGCAGCAACTCTTGCAGCTAAGATGGAAATCCCGGAAGACAAGATTCGCAAGATCATGAAGATCGCTAAAGAGCCTATCTCTATGGAAACTCCAATTGGTGATGATGCAGATTCAAACCTTGGTGACTTCATTGAAGATACGAATACATTGGCACCGCAAGAGGCTGCTTTGCATGACTCTATGCGTGATGTGGTGAAAGATATTCTTGACTCATTAACACCTCGTGAAGCTAAAGTACTCAGAATGCGTTTCGGTATCGAGATGAGCACTGACCATACTTTAGAAGAAGTGGGTAAGCAGTTTGACGTTACGCGCGAGCGCATCCGTCAAATAGAGGCTAAAGCTTTGCGTAAAATGCGTCATCCAAGTAGAAGCGACAAACTTAAGAGCTTCTTAGAGGAAGATTGATCAATAAGGGCCCTTAGCTCAGTTGGTTAGAGCAGAGGACTCATAATCCTTTGGTCCGCGGTTCAAGTCCGCGAG
>JBEGTH010000004.1:0-170124 GCA_041179505.1 Pseudomonadota bacterium
ACCGAAACCTTTTTTCGGCTGAGTTGCAGCTGGCGCTGCTGGGGCTGGCTTAGCTGCAGTTGCAGGCTGAGCAGCTGGCGCCGGAGCACTTTGTGCTGGCGCAGCCTGTTTTTGAGTGACCGTATTGGATTGTTTACCTAAACTTTTAGAACCACCTAAACGTTTAGCATCAACATCCATTGAAGAGCCTAATAAAACAAAAGAAGAAAGAACTAAGTAAACCAAACTTTTCTTCATGATCATTTAAAACCTCTTTCAGTAAAAAAACTAATATTTATAACCAATATGTAGAGCAACAATACCACCAGTTAAAGAGTGATACTCAACCTTATCAAAACCCACTTCTTCCATCATGGCTTTTAGTGTTTCTTGATCTGGATGCATACGAATAGATTCAGCTAGATAACGATAGCTATCTGCATCCCCGGCTACTTTTTGCCCCAACCAAGGAAGGATCTTAAAAGAATAGGCATCATAAATAGGCTTAAGCGCTTCAACAGGCTTAGAAAACTCCAAAACCATGACTTTCCCACCCGGTTTAACCACTCTCAGCATCTCTTTGAGGGCCACATCCTTATGGGTCATATTGCGCAATCCAAAGGCAACCGTAGCCAAATCAAAATAATTTGATGGAAATGGAATTTGTTCAGCATCCACTTGAACACAAGGTAAATGGTAGCCTTTATCCAATAGACGATTACGCCCATAGCCCAACATCGATGCATTAATGTCAGTCAACCAAACCTGACCACCTGTTTCTCTTTCAAGACCAACAGATTTAGCAAAACTTAGAGATAAATCCCCAGTACCGCCTGCGATATCTAAAACTTTTTGCCCAGGGCGAACTGCAGCTTTACCGATTGTGAAATGCTTCCAAACTCGATGCAATCCACCTGACATCAAATCATTCATGATGTCGTACTTATTTGCTACAGAATGAAAAACCTCAGCAACTTTGCTTGCCTTTTCTTTTTCATCAACAGTTTTATAACCAAAGTGTGTTTGAGCCATGTTTATTATTTTTGCTATTTATTAATGCCCACAAGAAGAGGCGCTCTCTTTAATCATCGGAGCATCTCTATCAACACCAGCGGATTTCACTCGATCCAAATAATCCTGCCACATTTCTTCATAATTAAGGCACATTTCATAAAGGTAGTCCCAAGAATAGATACCTGAATCATGACCATCAGAAAATATCGGCTTTATGGCGTAATGTCCGACTTGCTCGATATTGGTAATGATGACGTCACGCTTGCCAGTTTGCAATGTTTCCTGACCTATGCCATGGCCGCGAACCTCAGCAGACGGTGACCATACTCTTAAAAACTCAAAGGTTAACTTGTAGTTTTTAGAATTCGCATAAGTTAGTTCTAAAACTTTAGATTGCTGATGAACAGCAATATTTTCTGGCAACGGCGTTTTTTCAGTTCCGGTCATTTTTAAACCAATACCCTTTCGATACCGCCAGAGTTTGCACTCTTAACGTAGTCAGCCATCCAATTCTCACCAAGAATATGTGATGCCATCTCAACAACGATGTAATCAGCTTTAGTTCCAGAATCTTCATCATAGCGAGATAAACCTTGGAGACAAGATGGGCAGCTTGTCAAAATCTTGACTTGACCATCAAAACCATCTCTTAAGGCATCAGCGCCTTTACGCATTTCGATTTCTTTACGGAATCGAACTTGTGTAGAAATATCTGGTCGAGTAACAGCCAATGTTCCAGACTCACCACAGCAACGCTCATTTTTTGCGATTGCAGTGCCATCCTCTGTTGTCACAAGGCTATTCACTGTTTTTAAAGGATCTTGAAGTTTCATTGGGCTGTGGCAAGGATCGTGATACATGTACTTCACGCCCTTAGCACCTTCCAACTTAATACCTTTTTCCAATAAGAATTCATGGATATCAATAATTCTGCATCCCGGGAATATCTTATCGAATTCATATCCAGCTAATTGGTCGTAACAAGTACCACACGACACAACAACCGTTTTAATGTCCAGATAATTAAGCGTATTAGCCATACGATGGAACAAGACACGGTTATCCGTAATGATCTTATCTGCTTTATCAAAATCACCCGATCCACGTTGCGGATATCCACAACATAAATAACCTGGCGGCAAAATTGTTTGAACACCTGCGTGCCAAAGCATTGCTTGAGTCGCCAAACCAACTTGCGAGAACAATCGCTCAGATCCACAACCAGGGAAATAGAAAACAGCCTCAGTATCAACTGATGTTGTTTTAGGATTCCTAATAATTGGCACCACATCAGAATCTTCGATATCCAATAAAGCTCTAGCAGTTTTCTTAGGTAAATTGCCAGGCATCTTTTTATTGATGAAGTGAATCACCTGCTCTTGAATAGGTGGCTTACCAACTGTAGAGCGCGGCTGAGCTGTTTGTTTTTTAGCAAAAGCTTTTAGAACATCATGGCCTAAGCGCTGAATCTTATAACCCCATGACATCATCAATTGACGCACCAACTGAATCGTCTCAGGATTTGTTGCGTTCAAGAAGAACATAGCAGCAGCGGCACCTGGATTAAATTTCTTCTGACCCATTTTGCGCAATAAATTACGCATATTCATAGTCACATCACCGAAATCAATCTTTACAGGGCATGGTGTCACGCATTTGTGACATACCGTACAGTGCGCAGCAACATCATCAAACGCTTCCCAGTGCTTAATTGAAACACCGCGTCTTGTTTGCTCTTCGTACAAGAAAGCCTCAACCAACAAAGACGTTGCCAAAATTTTATTTCGTGGGCTGTACAACAAGTTAGCGCGCGGCACATGGGTTGCACACACAGGCTTACATTTACCACAACGTAAACAATCTTTAACGCTTGTTGCGATCGCGCCAATATCACTTTGCTGCATGATTAAAGACTCATGCCCCATCAAACCAAAACTTGGTGTGTAGGCATTTCTTAAATCAGCACCTGGCATTAACTTACCTTTGTTAAAGCGACCCTCTGGGTCCACTTTTTCTTTGTAAGTTCTGAAATCCTTGATTTCTGATTCTGTTAAGTATTCAAGCTTTGTAATACCAATACCGTGCTCACCAGAAATAACGCCATTCAAAGATCTAGCAAGCTTCATGATGCGATCTACTGCTTTGTGCGCATCTTGAAGCATTTCATAGTTATCTGAATTAACAGGAATATTTGTGTGAACGTTACCGTCACCAGCATGCATATGTAATGCAACAAATACACGGCTACGTAAAACACGTTTATGAACTGCTTCACATTCCTTGAGGATTGGCTCAAAAGCTACGCCACTAAAAATTTTCCTTAACTCAGCGCGAACCTCAAGCTTCCAAGAAGCTCTCAAGCTTCTATCCTGCAAGCCCGAGAAGAATTGGTCTATATTTCTAGCCCAATTAGCCCAGTGCGCTCGCACTTCACTGATAAGTTGTAAGGCTTGAGCAACACGATCTTCCAAAAGCTCAGCGCCTGGAATCTCACTCGCATCATCTGCCTTACCTAATGGCAAATTGCCTTTCTTAAAAAACAACTCCAACTCATCTAAGAGCTGTAATTTATTTTTAAGTGATAGTTCAATATTAATTAACTCGATACCGTCGGTGTATTCGCCCATTCGATCAAGCGGAATAACAACGTCTTCGTTAACTTTAAATGCATTGGTATGTTTAGCAATTGCAGCCGTACGTGAGCGATCTAGCCAAAACTTTTTACGAGCTTCAGGGCTGATTGCAACAAAGCCTTCCCCCACTCGTGCATTAGCCATACGAATGACTTCGCTTGCAGCAACTGCAACCGCATTCTCATCGTCACCAACAATATCGCCAATTAAAACCATTTTTGGCAAAACGTTTCGCTTGGATTTGGTGGCGTAACCAACTGCTCTTAAATATCTCTCATCCAAATGTTCAAGACCAGCCAATATCGCGCCGCCTTGTTTTGTTTGTTGATCCAAATACGCTTTGATTTCAACAATACTAGGAATAGCATCTCTAGCTTGTCCAAAAAACTCTAGGCAAACAGTACGTATTTGCTTGGGCATGCGATGCAATACCCAGCGTGCGCTGGTAATCAAACCATCACAACCCTCTTTTTGAACGCCTGGAAGACCTGCTAAAAACTTATCAGTAACGTCTTTTCCCAAACCTTCTTTGCGGAAACGCTTACCTTCAATCTTCAACTCTTCTGTTCTTAAAACTTTTTGACCAGGTAGTTTTGTGCCGTCTGACCAAGTCAATTTGAAGGTGGCAAAATCCACGTCATGGATCTTGCTCATATTGTGACCAATACGTTCAATATCTAACCAGTTGCCCTCTGGGTCAACCATGCGCCATGAAGCCAAATTATCTAAAGCTGTGCCCCATAGAACTGCTTTTTTCCCACCCGCATTCATCGCAATATTGCCGCCGATACAACTTGCTTCAGCAGAGGTTGGATCTACAGCAAAAACATTACCTGATTTATCTGCGGCATCTGATACGCGCTTTGTAACAACACCCGCGCCAGAGTAAATAGTCGCCACAGCACAATCTAAGCCAGGCAACTGCAACATCTCTACCGGGCCCAATGTTTCAAGTTTTTCAGTATTGATAACAGCAGACATTGGTGAAAGAGGTACGGCTCCACCGGTATAACCAGTGCCACCTCCACGAGGAATAATTGTCAAACCTAATTCAATACAACCCTTCACCAAGGCTGGAATCTCTTCCTCAGAGTCTGGGGTCAACACCACAAACGGATATTCAACTCGCCAGTCTGTTGCATCAGTAACGTGAGATACGCGAGCCAAGCCATCGTAGGCAATATTGTCAGATGCAGTAAATTTACCTAGTGTTTTACGCACTCGTTTACGCAAAATCGCAATACGATCAAATTCAGCATTGAAGTGTTCAATCGCTTCTTTAGCACTTAAAACTAATTTGCCAACTTTGTCAGCTAAATCAGTTGTCATTCGCTTTTGCACTTCACCTAAGCGGTGATGTAAAGCTTCAATTAGTTGTTTGCGACGACCTGGATTATCTAAAAGATCATCCTGCAAGTACGGGTTGCGCTGAACAACCCAAATATCGCCAAGCACTTCGTAAAGCATTCTGGCTGAACGACCCGTTTTACGACCTGATCGTAATTCATCAAGAATTTGCCAAGCATCCTGCCCCAACAAACGAATCACAATCTCTCGGTCTGAGAAAGATGTGTAGTTGTAGGGTATTTCACGCAAGCGCGGAGCATTTTGTACATGCTCAGCAAGATTATTTAAGGGCAAAGGGGCGTTCATATCGCTAGCTTTAACTAAAACGCTATTTTAAAGGACTATGGGACTGCGCGTCTCGTTCTTAATTACCTATCTGAAACCATGCCCTCAATGTGGTCATAACGACCGTAGCGATGTACGACCAAAAACCATCCGGAATCATCATAAGCGCATAGGTCATAAAGACGTATCGCAAGAACTTACCAATAGCCATATAGATTAGGCAAGGTAGCCAAGGTAGCCTTAACCAACCCGCAACAGCACACAAAGGGTCTCCTACTATTGGCAACCAGGATAAAAGGAGGGCTGGCGGCCCTAACCTTTCAAACCATTTCAGCAACTTATGGTCCCTAGGCCCCACCATTTTTTCTCGTGCTTTTCTGGCACCAAATCCAAGTAGCCAATCCACCATGCCACCGAGCGTATTTCCAACCGTTGCAACAAAAATTGCCAGCCAAAAAAGATCTGGATTTAATTTAATATAAGTGAATAAAACGGGCTCAGAGCCCATTGGCAAAAGGGTTGCAGAAATAAAGGAAACCAAGAAAACTGCTGGCAAGCCAACAGCTGGCAAGGACAGCCACACTAAAAAATTATGTAAATTGGTTTCCATGTTTGGTCATTTTAGGCTGTTGCCGTGATACGCTCACAGGATGCCTAAAGATTATCTAAGAAAAATTCTTACCGCGAAGGTCTACGATGTAGCTCGAGAAACCGAGTTACATCTTGCTCCGCATCTATCTAGTCGCCTAAAAAACAAGGTTTTATTAAAACGCGAGGATAACCAGCCGGTTTTCTCCTTCAAATTACGCGGCGCTTATAACAAAATGGCCCATTTGAGCCCTATCGAGCTCAAACGTGGCGTGATCGCAGCATCTGCCGGCAATCATGCTCAGGGAGTTGCCTTATCTGCTGCAAAGCTTGGCTGCAAAGCAATTATCGTGATGCCGACCACAACACCTCAATTAAAAATTGATGCAGTAAGAGACAGAGGCGGTAATTCTGTAGAGGTCGTTCTTCATGGTGACTCCTACAGTGATGCCTATCAGCACGCTTTATCACTTGAAAAGAAGCACAAGCTGACTTTTGTGCATCCATTTGATGATCCAGATGTTATTGCAGGACAAGGCACGATCGCCCTAGAGATCTTGCAACAGCATCAAGATCCCATTGATGCCATCTTCCTAGCCATAGGAGGAGGTGGACTAATAGCAGGAGTGGGCGCTTACATAAAATCAATAAGACCAGAAATCAAGGTCATCGGCGTTCAGACCGTTGATTCAGATGCCATGAAAAAATCCTTGGAAGCTGGCCGCAGAGTTGAATTAAAAGATGTGGGGCTATTTTCTGATGGTACCGCTGTGAAAATGGTTGGCAAAGAGACTTTTAGACTTTGCCAAGAGGTTGTTGATGAAATCATCACTGTTGATACGGATGCAATTTGTGCGGCGATCAATGACGTATTTACAGATACCAGAAGTATTTTGGAGCCTGCTGGCGCCCTCGCTCTTGCCGGCTTAAAGAGCTATGTAGAACGCGAAAACTGTAAAGATCAGACTTTGATTGCGGTGGCATGTGGCGCCAATATCAATTTCAACCGCTTAAGATTTGTTGCGGAACGGGCTGAAGTGGGCGAAGCCAAAGAGGCTGTATTCGCAGTAACCATTCCTGAAGAGCGAGGTTCATTCCGTCGCTTTTGCGAACTTTTGGGTGCTCGCAATGTTACAGAATTTAACTACCGCATTGCCGACGCATCCAAAGCTCATATTTTTGTTGGTATCGCTACCCAAAAAGCGAGTGATAGCACTCAAATTGCTAAATCATTCTCAAAATCTGGATTTGACACGATTGATCTAACGCATGATGAGTTGGCAAAATCTCACCTAAGACATATGGTGGGTGGGCGATCACAGCTTGCAAAAGATGAATTGCTTTATCGCTTTGAATTTCCAGAGAAGCCCGGTGCATTAATGAAATTCCTAACAAGCATGGCGCCAAACTGGAATATCAGCTTATTCCATTACCGGAATCATGGTGCTGACTACGGCCGCATCTTGGTCGGCATGCAAGTGCCATCAAGCGATAAGAAAGAGCTTAAGAAATTCTTGGCAGGTCTTGGATATCCGCACTGGGATGAAAGTAACAACCCTGCCTATAAATTATTTTTGGCATAAATAATGGCTTTTTCATTAGAGGGAAAACTTGTTGTCGCCATTTCTTCAAGAGCACTGTTTGACTTTGAAGAAGAGAATCAAGTATTTGAAGCTAGTGATGACAGCGCCTATATGGCGCTTCAACTTGAGCGCATCAACGCTCCAGCCAAACCGGGTGTGGCATATCCATTGGTGAAAAAGTTATTAAGCTTTAATACCGGCGCCCAACAAAATGTCGAAGTGGTGATTTTGTCGAGAAACGACCCTGTAAGTGGCTTAAGAGTTTTTCGCTCAGCAAAAAGCAATCAACTATCTATTGAGCGAGGCGTATTTACAAGAGGCAGACCGCCATATCATTACCTCAAGTCTCTACAAGCCAATCTATTTTTATCAGCCAATGAGAATGATGTTCGTGCAACCTTAGAAGCCGGCTTTCCATCAGCCATGGTTTTTCCGCAAAGCAAACAAATCGCAGAATCCCACCCTGATGAAATTCGGATTGCTTTTGACGGTGATGCAGTTTTGTTTTCCGACGAAGCCGAGCAAATATTTCAAAGCAAAGGCCTAGATGCTTTTGTGGCACACGAAAGCAATAAGGCCGCCATCCCATTACCGCCAGGCCCATTCAAGCCATTACTAGAAGCTCTTCATCGCTTACAAAATGCTGCCGCACAAACTGGGCACCCAATGAAAATTAGAACAGCTCTAGTAACTGCGCGCTCTGCACCAGCGCATGAACGGGCTATCCGAACCTTAATGGCTTGGGGCGTCACAGTAGACGAAGCAATGTTCTTAGGAGGCCTTCCGAAAAAAGATTTTCTTAAGGAATTCGAACCAGACTTCTTTTTTGATGACCAAACTGGTCATTGCGAACTAGCCTCCGATATTGCACCAACAGGACAAGTCCTTTCAGGCATTGCCAACCAAATTAAAAAGTAAGATGAGTCACTTAGATCAAGCGCCCTTAGGCAAAGTCTCAGAAAATCCTAACCAATACAGCCCTGGTTTGCTTTTCCCAATTAGCAGAACAGAAAATAGAACAAAACTTGGCATCTCACAATCACTTCCATTTTTTGGAGTAGATATTTGGAATGCCTATGAACTTAGCTGGCTAAATAACAAAGGTAAACCTCAAATAGCTCTTGCTAGCTTTGTTGTTCCAGCCAACTCACCCAACATTATTGAATCAAAATCTTGGAAGCTTTATCTAAATAGCTTCAACAATCACCGCGTTAGCTCAGAAAAAGAATTAATTGAAATATTAAGCTCTGATCTCTCAAAGGCAGCGGGCGCAACTGTTAGCGTGCAACTTCAAACACCTGAAAAAAGTAATAAAAGTGGTTTTAAAGAGTTTGAAGGTAAGCTACTTGATCGATTGGATTTGGATATCGATCCACATCAACAACCTGATGCAGCCCTACTGAGTTCAGATGTGAGCTTAGGTCTTGTCGAAGAAACTTTGGTTACCCACTTATTGAGATCAAATTGTCCGGTAACAGGTCAACCTGATTGGGCTAGCGTTCAAATTAATTATGTTGGCCCAACCATTCATGAAGAATCTTTATTGCGCTACCTAATCGCATTTAGAGAACATCAAGAATTCCATGAACATTGCGTAGAAAAAATATTTATTGATATCAAAGAAAAATGCCACCCAACCAAGTTATCGGTTTATGCCCGATATACACGCAGAGGTGGCATTGATATCAACCCATTTAGGGCTGACTATAACGCTGAGTGGCCCGTCAATGTACGCCACTCGCGTCAATAATTAAAACGGAATATCGTCGTCGATATCACCTAAATTAGGGCTACTCATTGGAGCAGAAGATTTAGGTGCTGACATAGATGATCCGCCATTAGACATACCGCCTTCAGATGAGCCTGGAGCTCTACCGCCCAACATTTGCATAGTTTCAGCAACGATTTCTGTGGAGTATTTTTCTTGACCGCTTTGGTCTGTCCATTTGCGAGTGCGCAAACGACCTTCCACATAAACTTGAGAACCTTTTTTTAGATACTTTTCAGCAACCTCTGCAACCTTGCCAAAAAATGCTACTCGATGCCATTCTGTATTCTCGCGCATCTCACCGGATTGTTTATCACGGTAACGATCAGTTGTAGCAATAGAAATATTTGTCACCGCATCACCACTTGGTAAGCGACGAGTTTCTGGGTCACGGCCAACATTACCCACAATAATTACTTTATTTACCGATGCCATTTTTGTCTCCCGAAGAAAAAGTTGTTGTACCGAACACTACATCCCACCCATTAAAAAAGACTTGATTAAGTAGTCTTTTCTGATAGCTCTCGCATAGTCAAAGCGATTATAAGCCAGCAAAAAATTAGAGCTGCCCCAATATAAAAAACAGCGGTTTCACCCATATTTTGAAGAATCCAACCGCCTAAAAGACCCCCCAAAAATAAACCAGCTGATTGGGTTGTGTTGTAAATCCCTAGAGCAGTTCCTTTTGCATTGCTAGCCCAACGAGAGACCAAGGATGGTTGCATGGCCTCAAGAATATTAAACCCAATGAAGTAAATGAGTACCGCCAAGGCAAGTCCTGAAAGGGAGCCCAAGCTTGCCATCATCAACTGCGCCACCATCATGCTTGCAATTCCAAATAAAAAGGCGGGTTTCATGCGCTTACGACGCTCACTCATCATGATGATTGGAGCCATACAAACAAATGAAATCAAAACGGCTGGGAGATAAAGATGCCAGTGGGCGACCAAAGGTAAATCTGCTTTAACTAACAAACGGGGTAAAGTTAAAAATAAGGCAATCTGCACAGCATGCAAAACTAAGACGCCCACATTTAATCGAAATAAGTCTTTGTTAAAGAAGACCTCAGAAAACTTAGCCGTGAAAGGAGTTTGGCTAGCTTTACCCTGCTCTGGGACTATAAATAAAGCAATTAATATCGCCCCAATGCCTAAAACAGCCATCAAATAAAACATGCCATCTAAACCGATAGACTCATGAAGCGGGGAAGCCAAGACCAAAGAAAGCGCAAAAGTTAGAGCGATACTGCCACCAACCATAGCCATAGCTCTCGTTCTGGTTTCTTCTCGTGTGAGATCGGCTAACCAAGCCGTCACGGCAGCAGATACCGCCCCTGCACCTTGGATAGCGCGCCCAACAGTAATCCATACCAAATCATCGTGGCTTGCAGCAACAAATGCTCCAAAAACAAACAAAATGAGGCCAATCACAACAATAGGACGGCGTCCGTAACGGTCGGATAGCATTCCAAGGGGAATATGAAGGCAGGCCTGAACAAAGCCATAAATGCCTAAAGCCAAACCAACCAAAGTTGCCTGATCACCGCCTGATAAGCCTTTGGCGTGCATAGAGAAGACCGGCAGGATCAAAAATAAGCCCAACATACGTAAGGCAAAGATACCAGCAAGAGATAAGGCGGAGCGAAGTTCTGTTTTTTCCATAAAGAAGAGCTATATTAACTGGTTACGCAGAGAAAATTCATGGATACGATAAAAATACGCGGTGCCCGCACCCACAACTTAAAAAGCGTCAATTTAGACATCCCTAGAGATCAATTAGTGGTCATTACGGGCTTATCTGGATCTGGCAAAAGTTCTTTAGCTTTTGACACTTTGTATGCTGAAGGACAGCGTCGCTATGTTGAATCCTTATCAGCCTATGCCCGTCAATTTTTGCAGTTGATGGAAAAACCAGATGTAGACTCCATCGAAGGTTTATCACCAGCTATTTCCATTGAACAAAAAGCGACTAGCCACAATCCACGCTCAACAGTTGGCACTGTTACCGAAATTCATGATTACCTGCGCTTATTATTTGCCAGAGCAGGCACTCCTCACTGCCCTGAACATCACCTGCCTTTAGAGGCTCAAAGCGTGTCCCAAATGGTTGATACCGTCATGGCAAAACCTGAAGACACCAAGCTAATGATTTTGGCGCCCGTCGTTAGCGAGCGCAAAGGCGAACACATCGACTTGTTTGAAGATCTTCAAGCTCAGGGATTTGTTCGATTTAGAATCAAATCAGGTGGTGGTACAGCCCAACATGCACAAGCAAAAATTTATGAAGTTGATCAACTGCCTAAATTGAAGAAAAATGAGAAACATTCCATTGATGTTGTCATTGATCGCATCAAAGTAAAACAAGATATTCAGCAACGTTTGGCCGAATCTTTTGAAACTGCTTTGAGATTAGCAGATGGTCGCGCTATAGCTCTTGAAATGGATACCAATAAAGAACAGGTGTTCTCAAGTAAGTTTGCTTGTCCTGTTTGCTCATATTCTTTACAAGAGTTAGAGCCTCGCCTTTTCTCCTTCAACAACCCAATGGGCGCCTGCCCAAGCTGCGATGGCTTAGGTCACATTACCTTTTTTGATCCTAAGCGTGTTGTCGCCCACCCAGAACTATCTCTAGCATCAGGCGCTATTAAAGGCTGGGACAGAAGAAATCAGTTTTATTTCAGGCTCTTACAAAACCTATCCAAACATGCCAACTTTGATCTAGAAAAGCCATTTGAAGAATTACCTAAAAAAGCACAAGAGTTAATTTTGTATGGCTCTGGATCTCAAGATATACCCTTTGAATATCTCAATGAAAAAGGTAAAACAATTATTCGTGAACACAGCTTTGAAGGCATCGTGGCGAACTTTGAACGGCGCTATAAAGAAACTGATTCAGCCACTGTCCGCGAAGAGTTAGCAAAATATCAAAACAATAAACCTTGTCCTACTTGTGATGGAACACGTCTTAGAACCGAAGCCAGAAATGTCAAAGTGGGTGAAGGTGAGCAAGCTCGGGCCATTTACGAAGTGAGCAATTTGCCGCTTGGAAAAGCTTTGAACTACTTCAAGACATTAGAGTTAAAAGGCGCTAAAAAAGAAATTGCTGGAAAAATTATTTCAGAGATTGGTTCGCGACTTAGCTTTTTAAATGATGTTGGGCTTGACTATCTTTCTCTTGATAGAAGCGCTGACACATTGTCTGGCGGCGAAGCCCAGCGTATTCGATTAGCTTCACAAATTGGCTCTGGCTTAACTGGCGTTATGTACGTACTTGATGAACCCTCTATTGGCCTTCATCAGCGCGACAATGACCGATTGATTGGAACCCTCAAGCATTTGAGAGATCTTGGCAATTCAGTTCTTGTAGTTGAGCACGATGAAGACATGATCCGTGCCTCTGATTACGTGATTGATATTGGTCCCGGCGCCGGCGAACATGGCGGAAAAATTATTGCTCAAGGAACCCCTCTAGAAATCGAGGCGCATCCAGATTCATTAACTGGCGCCTATCTTTCTGGCAAGGAAGGTATTGCAGTACCAAAAACCAGAATCAAGCCAAGCGAAAAGCATTTAAAAATTATTGGGGCAACTGGCAACAATCTTAAAAATGTTGATATTGAAATCCCGCTAGGTCTTCTCACCTGTGTAACAGGAGTGTCTGGTTCAGGTAAATCAACTTTAATTAATGACACTTTGCATCATGCAGTGGCACAACACCTCTATGGATCTAATGCGGAGCCTGCTGCCCACCAAGAGATTCAGGGTCTTGAACATTTTGACAAAGTCATTAACGTGGACCAATCACCTATTGGCAGAACACCCAGATCTAACCCTGCAACATACACGGGTCTATTTACACCTATCAGAGAATTATTTGCAGGCGTCCCAGCCTCAAGAGAACGTGGTTACGAGGCGGGTAGATTTTCATTCAACGTTCGAGGCGGTCGCTGTGAAACCTGTGAAGGTGATGGCGTGATAAAAGTTGAAATGCATTTCTTACCTGACGTTTATGTGCCATGTGACGTTTGTCACGGCAAACGCTATAACCGCGAAACATTGGACATTCGATATAAAGGCAAAAATATCCACGAAGTTTTAGCTATGACAATTGAGCAAGCACATGAGTTTTTTGATGCTGTTCCAACGGTCAAACGGAAACTCAAAACCTTGCTCGATGTTGGCTTAGGCTATGTCAAATTAGGTCAGAGCGCCACCACACTTTCTGGTGGCGAGGCACAACGGGTCAAATTATCTTTAGAGTTATCAAAACGAGACACAGGTCGCACCCTTTACATCTTAGATGAACCCACAACTGGATTGCATTTCCACGATATTCAACTACTTTTGAAGGTGATTCATACCCTCAAGAAGCATGGGAATACAATTGTCATTATTGAACATAATTTAGACGTTATTAAAACGGCTGACTGGGTCATTGACCTGGGGCCAGAAGGTGGTGGCGGTGGCGGTGAAATTATTGCTGTAGGCACACCAGAAGATGTTGCTAAGGTAAAAAATAGTTATACCGGCAAATACCTTGCCCCTTTATTGAAATAAGCTCAAAGACATATACTCTTAATATGACAAAACAAACTGCTGCGCAAAGCCAAAGAGCCATTGATTTAGCTAGAGAAACTCTCACGATTGAGGGTGAGGCAGTACTTACTTTACAAAAAAATCTGACCGCTAAAAACGCTGAGATGTTTGCCCATGCGATTGAAATCCTTCTGGGATGCAAAGGTCGCATTGTGGTTTCAGGTATTGGCAAATCCGGACATATTGGCCGTAAAGTTGCAGCAACATTTGCTTCAACAGGTTCTCCTGCTTTTTTTGTACATCCAGCAGAAGCTAGCCACGGCGATTTGGGCATGGTGACTCAACATGATGTGTTTGTTGCTTTTTCAAACTCTGGTGAAACCAGCGAGCTAACAGCCATCGTTCCTATTATTAAAAGAACTGGCGCAAAATTAATTGCTTTAACCGGTAACCCATTATCAAGTTTGGCAGAGCTGGCCGATTCTCATATCAATGTCAGTGTTGAAAAAGAAGCCTGCCCACTTAATCTAGCTCCAACAGCTAGCACAACAGCTGCTCTTGCAATGGGTGATGCTTTAGCTGTTGCACTCTTGGATGCCCGAGGTTTTAAACCAGAGGATTTTGCAAGATCTCATCCTGGCGGCAGCCTTGGCAGAAAACTATTGACGCACGTCAGAGATGTAATGAGAGGTGGATCGGAAGCGCCAAGAACAAACATCAATGCCAGCATTACTGATGCCCTCTTGGAAATTACTGCTAAACGCATGGGAATGACTGTTGTCATTGATGATTTAGAAAAAGTTCTGGGCATATTTACTGATGGTGACTTGCGTCGCTTAATTGAAAAGAACAATCAATTCCAAAATACAACATTACGGGATGCTATGACGGCAAACCCGCGCACGATTTCGCCAGACTTATTAGCTGCAGAAGCAGTTGAAATGATGGAGCGCCACAGAATTAATCAACTTGTTGTCACAGATGCATCTGGTCGACTACTGGGTGCCCTCAACTTACACGACCTTTTTGCTGCTCAGGTTATTTAATATGCCAAAGACATTCAACACATTAGTGACTAACCCCCTTAGCCAACACCCTCAAGCAATTGAGCGTGCAGCTGAGATCAAATTATTGGTTCTTGATGTTGATGGTGTTTTGACAGACGGCAGCTTACTAGTTGGCCATGACGGCAAGGAAGTGCTTAAAACTTTTGACAGCCTAGACGGTCATGGCATCAAACTACTCCAATCAATTGGAGTAACTGTTGCCATCATTACTGGCAGAACTTCTGGCATGGTTGAAGGCAGAGCAAAAGAGCTTGGCGTTCAGCATGTGCAAATGGGTATCAGTAAGAAAATGGAAGCCCTACAAGTCTTATTAAACAAGACAGGATTCAAACTATCAGAATGTGCAGCGATGGGGGATGATTGGCCAGATTTAGCAATCCTTCCAAAAGTTCATTTTGCAGCTTGTCCAGCACAAGCTCATGAAGAAGTAAAAAATCGCGTTCACTATGTCACGCAAAGAACTGGTGGCAGTGGTGCCGTGCGCGAAGTTTGCGATCTAATTCTCAAAGCACAAGGCCACTATCAACGCTTGCTTGAGGAATCGTTGTAAGCATGGATTTATTTGCACCACTGCTGAGGTTTTTGCCGATCTTGTTGATGGGGCTACTAACTCTGGGCACTTACTGGATGGTGCAACTTACAAATCCTGATAGCGACAACATTCAGCCCAAGAGACACATTCCCGATTACATCATGGATCAAATTGTAGTTACAACGCTTGGCCCTGACGGTTCCACAAGATATCGGGTAGTTGGGGATAAGCTCACCCACTACGAAGATGATGCATCTTCAGAGATTAACCTTCCCATAGCAAGGCGCTTCAATGCTGACAAACCAGCCACAACCGTTCGCTCTGATAAAGGCTTTTTAAATGGCGACTTAACAATTCTTGAACTTGTCGGTAATGCCACTTTAATTAGACCCGCACAACCCGCAACTGCCAAGCAAGCGGGTAGCGCCAGAATGTTTATGAGCTCTTCGCGCTTTACGATATTAATGAACGATGACATTGTTAAAACAAATCAGCCAGTTACTCTAGAGCAGGGTTTATCGGTAATGACTGCCCGCGACGGCGCAATCTTCGACAATGTTCATCAAAAATTAATTATGAACGGACAGGTGAGAGGCCGAATTGAGTCTGAGAAGAAGAGCTCAATCCAATAATATGAAATTACTTCTCTCAACCACTCTCTTTTTGTTCAATGCGTTTATCTGCACTCCTGCATTTGCAGAAAAAGCAGATAAAGATAAACCCATATCTCTTTCATCGGAGAAAGCATCTTTTGATGATGTAAGACAAATCTATCATTTAGAAAAAGATGTTTTACTAATTAAAGGCACTTTAATTATTCGCGGTGAAAGCGCAGAGGTAAAAATTGACCCGGAAGGGTATCAATTAGCAACTATTCAAGCAAAACCCGGCACTCTGGCTAGTCTCAAACAAAAACGTGACACTGGCTATGATGACTATGTTGAAGGCTTTGCAGAATGGATTGAGTATGATGCAAAACTTGAAAAAGCGACCCTTGTTGGGAAGGCTTACATGAATAAATTAACGGGCACGAAGATTTCAGACAAAATCAATGGCGATCGTATTCAGTACGATAGTGCCAATGAAAAATACCAAGCACTCTCGAGCGCTGCGGTTAAATCTACTTTATCTTCTCGCAGAAAAGATCAATCAGGTAATATTAAAAAATGAGCACTCCAAACTCAATACTATCCGCATCCGGCCTTCAAAAAAAATATGGTGCTCGCACTGTTGTTAGAGATGTGGGCGTTGAAGTAAAGAGCGGCCAGGTTGTAGGTTTATTGGGGCCTAACGGCGCAGGTAAGACAACTTCTTTTTATATGATTGTTGGTCTTGTGCCATTGGATGGCGGCGAGATAACGCTCAACAATCAAGTCATCAGCCATTTACCAATTCATGAGCGCTCCAAGTTAGGTCTTTCTTATTTACCTCAAGAGGCCTCTGTATTCAGAAAGCTGAGTGTTGAAGAAAATATTTTGGCAGTTCTTGAGCTGCAAGAAGAAAACGGCAAGCCTTTAGCAAAATCAGAAATTCAAAAAAGATTAGATTCTCTATTACAAGAATTACAAATCTCTCATTTACGCAGCAACCCAGCCATGTCTTTATCTGGTGGTGAGCGTAGACGTGTTGAAATTGCACGAGCTTTAGCATCGCAGCCAAAATTTATTCTTTTAGATGAGCCATTCGCGGGTGTTGACCCCATTGCGGTTGGTGAAATTCAGCGTATTGTGAGATTTTTAAAAGATCGTCAAATTGGCGTTTTGATTACAGACCACAATGTTCGTGAAACACTTGGTATTTGCGACTACGCTTACATCATTAGCGAAGGAAAAGTTTTAGCCTCTGGTGAACCATCATCAATTATTGATAACGAAGCTGTTAGAAAAGTTTATCTCGGCGAAAACTTCAAAATGTAATTGAAGCATTTAATTGCCCAGCGTTAATAATTTTAAGCAAAAATCGTACCAATAGTGAATTAGCAGTCTAAAATGGCGGCATCATGAAGGCGTCGCTCAATCTTAGGTTTTCACAAAATCTAGCCCTAACACCTCAACTCCAGCAGTCAATTAAGCTTTTACAGCTATCTGCCATGGAGCTAGAGCAAGAACTTATTCAGGCGGCAGAGCAAAATCCTTTAATTGAATATGAGTCAGCAACGGAACTCGCTCCAACCGAGCCGCTACAGCAACTTTCCCACAGACAAAGTTCATCATCTAAAAATAATGCGGACTGGGATGAGAACGATGACAAATTTGCCAAAGTTGCAGCCTCAGAGAGCTTGCTTGATCATCTGCTGGGCCAAATAAGGGTCATGAGGCTATCACCGCAAGAGAAGGCCTTGATGGGTCTTCTGGCCGGCAATCTAGACAACCGGGGCTACCTTGCCATAGAGCTCTCTGAGTTGGCTCAAGAGTATGCCCAATATATGGACCCAGAAGATGGCACTGCTGATGAACAAGTAAATAGAGCCCTAGTCCGACTACAACACTTGGACCCTAGCGGAGTTGGCGCAAGAGATCTCAGTGAATGTTTACGTCTGCAATTAGAGCACCGCGATCACAATAATCCCTCTGAAAAAATCTGGAGCAATGCTCACAAAATTTGTGCTGACTACTTAGAGAATGTTGGCGCAAGAGATTGGGCTAGACTCAAAAAACTTTTAAAAATTACAGATGCCGAACTGAATGAATCAGTTCAGCTAATCAAAAGTCTTCAGCACGATCCTGCAGCTCAATTTGGCCAATCAATTGATAGCACACTCGTTCCAGATGTGATTGTTAAAAACCATAAAGGCAAATGGCAAGTGGCACTCAATCCAGCATCCACGCCCAAAATAAATATTAATGAAGAATACGCTAAGGTTATTAGAGAGAATAAAGGGCATGAGGACATTGGCGGGATTCAACAAAAACTACAAGAGGCTAGATGGTTGGTTAAAAATGTGCTACAAAGAAGTGAAACCATCTTAAAAGTGGCAAAAGCTATCGTGGATAGGCAGCAAAATTTCTTCAATCATGGCGAAATCGCCATGCGCCCTCTAGTTTTGCGAGAAATTGCAGATACTTTAGGTTTGCATGAGTCGACCATTTCCCGGGTGACTACCCAAAAATACATGGCAACACCATCTGGTTGCTTTGAATTTAAATATTTTTTTGGCAGCCAAGTATCTACAGATAACGGTGGATCCGTTTCATCAATGGCTATCAGAGCCCTTATCAAGCAATTAGTTGATGAAGAAAATACTCAAAAGCCTTTATCCGACACTCAAATAGTTGAGCTTTTGGCCACAAAGGGATTTGTTGTTGCTAGACGTACGATTGCTAAATACAGGGAATCTCTGCGCATCCCTGCCGTTCATTTGCGCAGAAAATAACAGGGAGCACAGCATGAATTTAAAAATTACTAGTCACCATGTAGAAATTACACCCGCCATGCGTTCGCATCTCGAAGACAAATTGGCTCGAATCAAGAACCATTTTGACCAAGTAATGACTATTTCAGCGATTCTTTCAATTAATAATGAAAAAGAGAAGAATTTACGCAATCATGCCGAGATAACCCTTCATCTCAAAGGAAAAGACCTGTTCGCTGAGGCCCATCATGAAGACATGTATCACGCGATGGACCTTGTTGTTGATAAATTAGACAGGCAAGTACTCAAACATAAAGAAAAAGTTCAAGATCATCACCATCAAACACTGAAAAACTCTTGATTAAATAGGCCAAGGCAATCTTATAATGCACTGCACACATGAATGCCTTGGCTCAACTCATCACCCGTCACAATATCGCTCTCGATATTGACGTTTCTTCACAAGAAGAATTATTTGCTTTCATCGGCAATCTTTTTGAAAAAAACAATGCAATCCCAGCCAAAACTGTTCAATCTTGCCTGCAAGATCGTGAAGCTCTAGGATCAACAGGACTAGGACAAGGCATAGCAATCCCTCACGGGCGCGTCAAAGATCTTCCAGAAGCCCACCTTGGCTTTGTTCGCCTCAAAGAAGGCATTGACTTCAAGGCACCAGATGGCCAACTAGTTCAAACAATTGTCATCATGCTAGTTCCTGAGCAAGCAACGCAATCTCACCTAGAAATACTCTCTCAAGTTGCTCAAATCCTTTCAGATACAGCAACAAAAAAATTACTATTCACAGAAACAGAGCCTGATAATATTTACCAATTGCTAACTGCTTGGAATCAATAAATCATGACCCAGCCACTAAATTTAGCGGGCGTCACAGCACAATCGTTATTTGACGACAACTTTTCAGAACTAAAACTGAGTTGGATCGCCGGTCTTGAAGGTTCAGATAATGGCTTTGACGCAGAAGCAGTTAAGTTAGCCTCATCCTCATCAGACTTAGTGGGTCACTTAAACCTCATTCACCCAGATCGAATGCAGGTCTTTGGAGTGCCAGAGGTTAATTATTACGAAAAACTAGATTCAGAAAATCGCAAAAAACAATTAGCAGGCTTAATTTCTTTAAAGCCACCTTGTTTAATCATCGCAGATGGTTGCGAAGCGCACGAAGATATTGTTTTGTATTGTCAGCGATCTTCAACGCCTCTATTTAAGAGCACCATATCAGCCGCGACAGTTATTGACCACTTACGCTCATACCTCACCAAAGTCGGTGCACCTCGAGTCACGATGCACGGTGTATTTATGGACATCCTGGGGATGGGTGTTTTAATTACGGGCGACTCAGGCCTTGGCAAAAGTGAGCTAGGTCTCGAATTGATTTCAAGGGGTCATGGTTTGGTTGCTGATGACGCCGTTGATTTTGCAAGACTTGGTCCAGACTATATTGAAGGTAGATGTCCTCCTATCTTGAGAGACTTGCTTGAAGTTCGCGGCTTAGGTCTTCTCGATATCCGAACAATCTTCGGCGAAACAGCTGTTCGCCGACGAATGAAATTAAGATTAATTGTTCAACTGGTTCGAAGAACTGATGGTGAATTTGAACGATTACCAATTGATGGTCAATCCATTGATGTTCTAGGTTTGCAAATACGTAGTGTAAAAATTCAAGTAGCAGCAGGCCGCAACTTGGCCGTTCTTGTTGAAGCTGCTGTTCGCAATACGATTCTTCAATTGCGTGGCATCGATACATTAAAAGAATTCATGGAAAGACAACGCAAGCTCATGAATGCTGACGACAACAAGACTCAAAGCAAACTTTTATAACTATGCGTGTCTTTATCATTACCGGAATTTCAGGCTCAGGCAAATCGGTTGCACTGAATGCACTTGAGGACGCTGGTTATGACTGCGTTGACAATCTACCTGTTGATTTCATCGAAGACCTGATTCAATCCTTAAGCTCTCAAGGGCGAGAAAAAATCGCTATTGCGATTGATGCAAGACGCGGCCAGTCAATTAAAGATTTGCCAGACACAATTGAAAAACTAAAAAAAGATAACGACGTTCGTGTTTTATTTCTTAACGCAAATACAGAAACATTGGTGCAGCGTTATTCCGAAACTCGCAGACGCCACCCACTATCAAGCACTGAAGACAATAGAACACCGCAAGTTGCACTCATCGACGCCATTGAAAAAGAACGAGCTCTTCTGGCTGATTTAGCTGAGACAGCTCACAATATTGATACGAGCCACATTAAAGCGCACACACTCAGATCTTGGATTCAAGATTTATTAAAAGATGAACGTGCTGGCTTAACTATGCTCTTTGAATCATTTGGCTTTAAGCATGGCGTCCCAAGAGATGCAGACTTGGTATTTGACGTGAGGTGCCTACCCAACCCCCACTACGATCCAGTTTTACGCCCCCTAACAGGAAATGATGCAGCAGTAGCTAATTTCTTAAGAGAGCACCCTGAAGTTCAAGCAATGGGCGATGATATCCGTAGATTTATTGAAACATGGCTACCAAAATATCAAGCAGATAGAAGAAGCTATCTAACTGTTGCGATTGGTTGTACTGGAGGTCAGCACCGTTCTGTCTATTTATCAAACTGCTTGTTTGATTATTTCTTAAAGCGCTCACAAGCAGCTGGTGATAACGCATTACATCTACTTAAACGTCATCGTGAATTAGATTTGAATTCTTCAAAAATGATTTGACTGGGGTAGGTAAGCCCAAGCTTTTCAAATCAGAAAAATCTATCCACTGTAATTTTTCATCTAAGTTAGATAATCTTTTAGAAACCACCACTTGTATTGGTCTAATATTTAAACGTCGATGAGTCAAAATATGCTTAATCGACGGCAATTCATTTTTTTTAGCGCTTGACGGCAGAGTCAATTTTTCAGGAAAGCTCCAGAGCCCAGCCCAAATACCCTGGTGCGGTCTTTTTTCTAAAAGAATTTTTCCTTGATAAACAACAACCCACCAATCCATATCAACTGAAGTGACTTTGACTTTCTTAACTTTCAGAGGGATTTTATTTATCAAGCTCAACTTCTTTGCCTGACAATCTTTTTCAAATGGGCAAATAACGCCGGAACCGTCAATGCAGGCCGGCTTATTTTGCGTGCACAGGGTAGCGCCAAAATCCATTAAACCTTGGGTATAAGAAACTAAATCTTCCGATGTCTTTGGCAATAAAGACTCTGCATGTGCCCACAATGATTTGACCGCTACAGTTTTACTCAAATCATCTTGAATACCCCAAAGTCTTGCGAGCACTCGCTTAACGTTGCCATCCAAGATGGCAGCTGATTCTCCATAAGCAAATACAGCTATAGCTGCAGCGGTTGATCTGCCAATTCCAGGCAAGGTTTCTAGTAGCTCAGGATTACTTGGAAAAATACCATCAAACTGGCGAACCACTTCTTGAGCACAACGATGTAAATTTCTAGCTCTGGTGTAGTAACCCATGCCACTCCACTCAGCCA
This sequence comes from Pseudomonadota bacterium, assembly GCA_041179505.1. Lineage (GTDB taxonomy): Bacteria > Pseudomonadota > Gammaproteobacteria > Burkholderiales > Burkholderiaceae > Polynucleobacter. Next base: position 22,196 of record JBEGTH010000004.1, read on the forward strand.
AGACATCATCAATATTTGCAGCTGCTAAATCATTCACTGTTGGAAAGCGCTTTAAAAAGGCTTGATACCTTTCAATAACGGTAGCAACTTGTGTTTGCTGCAACATCACTTCAGACAACCAAACACGATAAGCAGTGCGGTTAATTTGCCACGGCAAGTGATGACGCCCCTGACTTCTTTGCCAAGAGATTAATTTTTTTGTGAAGTTTTTAATTTCAGTGGGCAACATTATTTCTTTTGGCATTTTTGACAAAAGTATGTTGATCTCTGGCCCTGAACGATTTGTCTTATCGGCGCTTTGCAAACGCGACACGGCAATCCTGCTCGGTCATACACTTTTGTTTGCAACATGAAATGCCCTGGATCACCGTCGCTATTCACAAAATCTTTTAAGCTACTGCCTCCAGCTTTGATGGCTTTTTTCAGCGTCTCTTTAATGGCAATTGCTAATTTTTCTGCCCGCGGCAAACTTAATTTGCCTGCAGCCATCTCTGGATGAATGCCAGCAGAGAACAAACTCTCGGAACAATAGATATTACCTACACCCACCACAGCCTGGCCAGCCAACAACCATTGTTTGATCGCAATTTGTCTACCCTTGGCATGTTGATGAAGATGTTTACCAGCTTTAGCCTCATTAAAGTCATCTGAAAACGGCTCTACTCCAAGCTTGGCAATCAATGGATGTTTTTCAATCTCACCATCTTCATCGCTCGCCCATAAAACAGCGCCAAATTTTCTGGGATCATGCAAGCGCAAAATATGCTTGCCAAATGTGATCTCGACTCGATCATGCTTTTTTAGCTCATCACTAGGCTTTAAAACTCTCAAAACACCTGTCATTCCCAAATGAACAATCAAATGTCCATCATCCATCCTGAATAACAGATACTTGCCACGCCTTTTAATAAGAGCTACCTGCTGCCCAACTAATATTTTCTCTAAATCCTTAGGGACAGGCCATCTTAGGTGGCCATCATATATTTTGACGGCAGTGACCCTTTTACCCTGAACATAGGGCTCTATTCCTTGTTTAGTAACTTCAACTTCTGGCAGTTCTGGCATATCGCAATTGTAGGCTGTGAGATTAGAATGTGCTTATGACGAAAAAAATGAAATTCTGGCTAAGCGCTGTTCTTTTCACAATCAGCACCCAAAGCTTTGCAAATAATGCCCAAGGCTTATCTGCCGAACAAATGTTTCAGGTATTAGCGTCAGAAATCAGCCTTCAACGAGGCGAACCCAGTATTGCTTATCAAACCTATATGGGTATGGCTAGAACCACTGGTGATGGCCGACTTGCTCAAAGAGCGATGGAAATTGCTATTGCGGCCAACTCACCTAGCTTAGCCCTTGATGCAGCTAGGTTGTGGGATGAGCTTGCCCCCAAAGAAGGCAAAAGTATCTTTGCGACTCTTTTAATCATTAATCAGAGATGGACTGAAAGTATCGGCCCAGCTCAAGCACAACTTAAAAATCTAAAAACCTCGGCGGAAAAAGAAAAGCTAATTAATTCATGGCGCCCTCTTCTTGCGGGTGCGCAAGATGAAGATGCCAGCTTAACTGCTTTCTATCAGATTGTTCAACCAAGCATTCATCAAATTAAAGATCATGAAATTCATTATGTCTTTGCATTAGCCGCAGAGAAGGCTAAGCAATTTGATGCCATGGAAAAGAGCTTGCGTTTAATCATCAGTAAAAACTCTTCGAACAAGAATGCATTAAATGCCTTAGGTTATTCATTTGCAGATCGGGGCATCAAATTAAATGAAGCAGTCACTCTCTTAGCTAAAGCTTTTCAACTCGCGCCAGATGACATGTTTATATTGGATAGCGTGGCATGGGCTAACTATAAGCTAGGTAAAAAAGAATTGGCTATTCAACAACTAACCCAAGCTTTTAATACGCAAGCTGAGGCAGAAATTGGCGCACACCTTGGTGAGGTTCTATGGATGGCCTCCGATAAAGAAGGAGCAGATACTGTTTGGAGAAAATCTGAAACTTTAGATGCTAATAACAAAACTTTAAAGGAAACCTTAAATCGTCTTTGGCCCAACAGAATTCCTGCGGCGAAAGTGCCAGGCAAACAACAACTCTGGGATGGCCGTTTTGGCGTAAAGATCACAGGGCAAAAATCAACTGAGGGTGGTAGCGGTGGATTTACTTTGTCCCATGATGGGCAAACTGATATATTAGATATAAGAAATCCAATCGGTGGCCCTTTAGCCAAAATCACGATTGGCCCTTCTGGTGCAAAACTAGAAGATGGCGATAAAACTTTTGAAGCCCATGACGCAGACTCATTGCTGCAAAATTATTTGGGCTTACCTTTACCTGCTAGAGGTTTATCAAAATGGTTAAATGGTGAAGCAAGAGTTGGTTCTCCTGCAAGCATTGAACGAGATCAACGTTACCGCACTATTAAAATGATTCAAGATGGATGGATCATGAATTTTTCTTGGAATGATAAAAATCAACTCGAGAAAATGGATCTCCAAAGAAAGTCGGCTACAGGTCCTATTGAAATCAAACTTATTTTTTCGCCGATTGATGATTAAGCTATGACAAGAAAGATGCATGTGCTTGCCCCGGCAAAAATTAATCGCTTTTTGCACATCACAGGCCAAAGACCTGATGGCTACCATTTATTACAAACTGTTTTTCAACTCATCAACTTACACGATGAGATCAGCTTAAGTTGTACCAAGAATGGTCAAATTACTCGCATCAATGGCGCCCAATCAGTATTGGCAGATGATGATTTAGTAGTAAAAGCAGCAAAACTTTTACAAAAAACCACCAAAACACAGCTAGGTTGTGAAATTAGCCTGACAAAAAATATACCTATGGGCGCAGGCCTTGGAGGCGGATCTTCGGATGCCGCCAGCGTTTTGTGGGGCTTAAATGAACTTTGGGGGACTGGCTTAAACAGAGCCAAGCTCATGGAGCTGGGACTTGAGCTAGGGGCTGATGTTCCATTTTTCTTATTAGGTCAAAATGCCTTTGCGGAAGGCATTGGTGAGCTTTTATCACCCATTAACCTTCCCCAAACCACAGCATTTATCATTTATCCCCAGGTCAACATACCCACGGTAGATATCTTCAAATCCCCAGATTTGACGAGAAATCACCCAACCGTTACAATCTCAGACTTTATTGGATCACCCAACTTAGAACAGTTTGGCTGTAACGATTGTGAAAAGGTAGTGGTTCAAAAGTATCAGGCAGTTGCAGATGCAATTGAATGGTTAAGCCAAAAGGCTCCCTCATCGAGCCCTAGGATGTCAGGATCAGGTAGCAGCGTGTTTGCAATCCTTGATCAAGACACTGCCAATCAATTACTGAAACAGTTGCCTAATCAGTGGCTAGGATTTGTGGCTGAGGGGCTTAATAAGCATCCGTCATACAATCCAAGTTCATAGGAGTAGATGCGAGAGGGGAGTCGCCAAGCTGGTTAAGGCACCGGATTTTGATTCCGGCATGCGAAGGTTCGAAAATATCAAATATGACACGAGGCTCCATGCATCCTGAAACCATGATGGTTTTTACTGGCAACGCCAATCCTGCGTTAGCTAAAGCGGTCGCAGACCACCTTCAATTGCCATTAGGTAAAGCCGAAGTAGGTCGCTTCTCTGATGGTGAGATTCAGGTAGAAATCCAAGAAAACGTTCGCGGAAAACATGTTGTTGTTTTGCAATCAACATGCGCACCTGCCAACGATAACCTCATGGAATTAATGATCATGGTTGATGCCCTAAAACGTGCATCGGCAGGAAGAATTACCGCAGTGATCCCTTACTTTGGCTATGCACGCCAAGACAGAAGACCAAGATCTGCTCGGGTCGCGATTTCAGCTCGCCTTGTTGCGAATATGCTTCAGCAAGTTGCTGGCGTAGATCGCGTTCTAACAATGGATTTGCATGCTGACCAAATTCAGGGCTTCTTTGATATCCCTGTAGATAATATTTATGCATCTCCTATTTTATTAAGCGACCTTCAGTCAAAGAAAGGCCCGGATCTACTAGTGGTCTCACCTGACGTTGGCGGCGTCGTAAGAGCTCGCGCTTTAGCCAAGCAATTAGGTTGTGATCTAGCGATTATTGATAAACGTCGTCCAAAGGCGAACGTTTCTGAAGTCATGCACGTTATTGGTGAAGTAGATGGTCGCCACTGCGTGATTATGGATGACATGATTGATACAGGCGGTACGCTTTGTAAAGCAGCACAGGTTCTTAAAGAGCGCGGCGCCAAGAGCGTTGTAGCCTACTGTACTCACCCAGTCTTATCTGGCGGTGCGGTTGGTCGTATTGCTGAATCAGCACTTGATGAAGTAGTTGTTACCGATACTATTCCACTCAATGAAGAAGCAAAAAAACTTAAGAAAATCAGAGTCTTATCAACAGCTCCTTTGCTAGCAGAAACACTTTCACGTATCAGTACGGGTGATTCTGTTATGTCTTTATTTGCAGATTCCTGATTAAAGTACTGTTAATCAAGCTTTTAAGCTAAAATAGAGGGCTTTCCTGGTTGGTCGCGATCGGGGAAGCTTTTTATTTATTTATTATTGGAGTTAATATGAAAGTTGTCGCTTACGAACGTAGCGTACAGGGAACGGGTGCGAGCCGCCGCCTGCGCAATGCCGGCAAAACGCCTGGTGTTATTTATGGTGGTAATGAAACCCCTCAAGCTATTGAACTAGATCACAATGCACTCTTCCACGCTTTGCGTAAAGAAGCATTCCACTCATCTATTTTGGATATTGAAATTGCCGGTAAGAGCCAAAAAGCTCTACTACGTGATTATCAAATGCACCCATTTAAACCTTTGGTTCTTCACATTGATTTTCAACGTGTTGATGCTAAACAAAAAGTTCACGTAAAAGTGCCTTTGCACTTTGTTAATGCTGAAATCGCTCCTGCAGTTAAGTTGGGCGGCGCATTAATAAGTCATATTGCAACTGAAATCGAAGTTAGCTGCTTACCAGCTGACTTGCCAGAATTCATTCAAGTTGACTTAGGCAAAATCGAAGTGGGTCACTCAGTTCACGTAAAGGATATTCCTTTACCAAAAGGTGTAGCTCTTGTATCTCACCTTGAACAAGAAAACCCAGTTGTTGCCAATGCTCGCGTACCATCAGTTAAAGCTGAAGTTGAAACTGCAGCACCAGTTGCAGCGCCGGCCGCAGCACCAGCTGCTAAAGAAGAGAAAAAATAATTCTTTAGCGCTCACAGAAAACCCGCGCATGCGCGGGTTTTTTTTCGAATCAAAATTAGTCTAAAGTAGCGTTATGTTTAAATTAATTGTTGGTCTGGGTAACCCTGGAACAAAACATGAAAAAGATCGTCACAACGCCGGATTTTGGCTTGTGGATGAATTAGCGCACCTTCATAACGGACAGTGGCAAGAGGAATCAAAATTCTTTGGACTTGTTGCCAAAATTAAATTAGGCGCTGAAGATGCCTATTTATTAAAACCCAATACTTTCATGAATCGCAGCGGGCAAGCAGTAGGCGCTCTTTGCAAGTTTCATAAAATTGATTCGAAATCTATTCTTGTTGTACATGATGAATTAGATTTAAAGCCTGGTGTAGCTAGACTGAAGTTTTCAGGTGGCCTAGGCGGTCACAATGGTCTTAAGGATATCAGCGCCCATGTCGGCAGCAACGACTACTGGCGCTTAAGGCTAGGCATTGGCCATCCTCGAGATAGTGAAGATGGTAAAAAGAATTTGGATGTGGCTGATTACGTTCTCAAAAAGCCGCGGCTTGAGGAACAAATTGATATTGATCGAGCCATCTCAATTTTCACTAAATTAATGCCAAAGATTGCGGTGGGAGATATAACAACTGCGACCATGGAACTTCACAGCAATACTTAATCGACTGCAACCTTACCAGTTAATTGTTGATACTTCATCTTTAACTGATCCTTAGTCTCAACATGCTCTGGGTGTAAAGGTATACAGTCAACAGGGCACACTTGACGGCATTGCGGCACATCGTAGTGTCCAACACACTCAGTGCATAAATCAGGATTGATTTCGTAAATCTCTGGCCCCATATGAATAGCATCATTGGGACACTCGGGCTCACAAACATCACAATTGATGCACTCATCCGTAATCATCAACGCCATGATTAGCTTCCTAAACCTATCAAATCTTTTTCGCCAACCATTTTTCAACGGAAGGGAAAACAAACTTACTAACATCACCGCCTAACAACGCGATTTCACGAACAAAGGTTCCTGAAATAAATTGATACTGGTCTGAAGGTGTTAAAAACAGAGTCTCAACGTCAGGTAATAAATATCTATTCATGCCAGCCATCTGGAACTCATACTCAAAATCTGAAACTGCTCGCAAACCGCGCACAATCACACGAGAATTATTTTTTCGAACGAAGTCTTTTAATAAACCACTAAATCCTTCGACGCGCACATTGTTGTAGTGACCAAGTACCTCTTTAGCAATCGCGATGCGCTCTTCAAGATCAAAAATTGGTTTTTTATTTTTACTATCCGCCACACCCACAACAACTTCATCAAAGATAGATGATGCACGGCGCACCAAATCTTCATGACCACGGGTAAATGGGTCAAATGTTCCTGGATATACAGCTACAACCATGATTCTCCCTCAAGCATTGCGTCTTTTAGATAGTTTATATCGCTTTAGGTGCCAATAAGCTACCTGTTGCTATCCCGGAGCGTATGGTACGCTGAATTTCCCATAAATCGCCAAATTCAGGGATTTCTTTTAGTAAATTTTCAGGAATAACAGTTTTAGGGTGCTCTATATAGATATAAGAACCCTCATTCTTCCTCGTAACTCTAGAAGCCTCTGCAAGAGCCTTCAAAAATAGGCCTTCATTAGCAAATGGAGGGTCAATGAAAGTAATATCGACAGAGTTAGCTGGCAATCGGGCGCTATAGGCAACAGCATCAGTCTTAATGATCTCTATAGACCCAAGAGTTTCATCTTGACGCAATGACGCTTGATTCTTTTTTAATGTATCGCAAGCTTTTGCGGACAACTCAAGCATCAAAACAGATTTTGCACCACGAGAAATAGCTTCAAAACCAAGCGCACCCGTCCCTGAAAACATATCTAAACAAGTTAACCCATCTAAACGCTGGCCAAGGCAATTGAATAATGTTTCTCTGGTTCTATCTGCCGTTGGCCTCAATCCCGGAAGATCTGCAACTTGCAACTGTCTTCCGCGCCAATGGCCGCCAATAATTCTTACCTTGCCAGGGGTCATGGTGCTCCAACAATAACAGTCACTAACTTATCCATATCCAAATGTTTTTTATATGCCGCAATGACTTGCTCTTTAGTCACTGAACTTAATTGCTTTGTCCAAGTATCCAGAGTATCTAAAGGCAAATCATTCCAAGCGATACTTGCCACGTTATCCAGAATTTTTTTATTGCTATCAATCCTGAGTGGAAAACCATTCACTAAATTATTCTTAGCTGACAGCATCTCGGATTCAGAAGGACCCGACTCAATGAAATCAGAAATAGTTTTTTTCATAACTTCAACTGATAAATCTGCTTGCTCTTTTTTAGTTTGCATACCGGCAACAAATGGGCCCACTTGACGGCCTGGAGATACATAACTGTAAACGCTATAAGCAAGGCCTCTCTTCTCGCGAACTTCTTTAGTAAGGCGCGAAACAAACCCACCACCACCCAGGACATAGTTACCAACCAACATAGGAAAGTAGTCAGCATCTTTTCTTGCGATTGTTGGCATCCCCATAGAAATGTGAGCTTGTTGAGCGGAATGAGAAACTTTGATAACTTGCTGCTTGGCGTCTTTCTTTTCAAACAACTTAACCTCTGGCGCCATTGTGATAACTTTAGCGTCAGCAGGTAAAGTAGAAAGAAGCTTGGCCACTAATGCATCAGCATCTTGACGAGAAATATCACCAACAATTGTGATCTTTGAGCCGTTAACAGCATATCTTTCGGCAAAAAAATTTCTTGTATCAGCATCAGAAATTGACTGAATAGTTTCAACCGTCATCGATTTTCCAAATGGATGTTGGCCATATATTTGTCGATCAAATTCTTTGCCAAGAATAACCTCTGGCTTCAAATCAGATTCTTTAATGGCAGCAATAGTTCTTGCTTTTTCTCTAGCAAGAATATTTTTATCAAAAACAGGGGCTTTTAAAATTTGTGCAGTCATATTGACTAAAGAATCACGACGCTGCACATCACTCAGAGTTCTTAATCGCATGCTGGCTTTCTCTGCACCAGCACTAAAACTGAGGCCTGCTCCCAAATCAGCTAAGCGATCAGAAATCTCTGATTCAGAGAATAATTTTCCATCAACCTTTGAGCCTTTATCAATAAGTCCTGCTGTCATGAGTGCTAAACCTAACTTTTTATCAGGATCCCCAACAGAACCAGCAAACCAATCAACTTGAATATCAATCATTGGAATTGTTTTCGCTTCAACCAAATAAACCTTGGCACCATTAGAGTGTGTCCAATGTTGAATCGGAATGCCCGCAAAAGAAATGGCTGGCGCAAGTGCGCATAAAAAAGTAAGTAGTAACTTTTTCATATCAGTGCCTCATTCCAGTTGCAGCAGGTGACTTGGCAGATGATTTATTAGCATCAATAGCTTGCGGATCAAGAATTGCGATTGTTAACTGATCATCAACAAAATACTTAGCGACCACAGACTGAATATCTTTTGATGTTACTTTTTGAACATTCGCAAGTATTTCATTTAAATACTTCCACGAAATCCCCTCCATCTCTGACATACCAATTTCCATGGCCTGCGCAAAAACAGAATCTCTTTTATAAATTTGCGAGGAAAGTAACTGAGATTTAACCCGATTCAACTCAGACTCAGTAACCCCTTTGTTTTTAATTTCACTCAAAATTATTCTGATATTTTTTTCCAAACCATCTAGGCTTGAGGCCTTAGTGGGTGTTGCGCTAATTATAAAAAGTTGCGGGCCCCTAGCAGCCATGTCATAGGAGGCATCCACTGTATTGGCTACCCTCTGATCTCTCACCAGCTTTCGATTTAATCTTGAATTGGCATGTCCATCTAAGATTGCAGATAAAACACTGAGTGCATATGGCTCGACATTCTCCAATTGATCAGACCCTAGCTTAGGCACTTTCCAAGCCATATGGATATCAGCATTTTCTGCAGGCACCTTTACAAATATCTTTTTTGTCCCGATTTGCGGTATTTCAATTTGAGGCTTTCTTTGAGGCAGACTCTTTGAAGGAATATCACCATAATATTTTTCTGCTAAATCTAAAACTTCTTTAGGGTTTACATCGCCAACAACAATCATGACAGCATTGTTGGGCGCATACCAAGTTTTATACCAATCAAGAGCATCTTGATAAGTCATATTTTTTAAATCATCCATCCACCCAACAATTGGGTTTCGATAGGGTGAGTTAGTAAATGCATTGGCCATTAATTGCTCATAGACTATCGCTTGAGAATTATCTTCTGTTCTTAAGCGACGCTCCTCCATCACAACCTGAATTTCTTTTGCAAACTCATCGGCAGATATTTTCAAATTCACCATACGATCAGCTTCAAGAGCCATCATTTTTGGCAAATGTGATTTTTCAACTTGTTGAAAGTAGGCTGTGTAATCTTTACTAGTAAATGCATTATCGCGACCACCCACCTCTCCCACTTTTTTCGAAAACTCTCCTGGTTTGAGATGCTTTGTTTCTTTAAACATCATGTGCTCAAGCACATGAGCAACACCTGTTTTGCCATTCACCTCATCTATTGAGCCGGCTTTATACCAAACCATATGGGCCACAGTTGGAGCGCGATGGTCTTCTTTGACAATCAATCTTAAGCCATTCTTTAAGAGATATTCATGCGTATCTTTTGGCACTTCAGCTTGCGCATCACCATGCGCACTCAGGAAAAGAAAGGTGCTTGCAAGAAAAATTGGCCAACGTGTCGCCAGGGTTGTTAATATGTTCATAATTATTGAATTGTATCGGTCATGTTCGGATTACGTAAAACCCTATCAAGCTTATTCTCTAAGCAAAAAATTGATGAACAATGGTATGAGTCTCTAGAAGAAGCTCTTCTTCTAGGAGATGTTGGCATGCATGCCACCCAAAAGCTCATTAAACAATTGCGTATAGATGCAAAAAATCAAAAAACTGAATCTGTTGATGATCTTAAGTTAATTCTTGCAACTCTTGTTGAGCAGTTACTAAGCAAGCTGGAACGCCCACTAAACCCCCTCTTAACCCCTCAAGCCAAGGGGATAAACCCTCAAGTTTGGCTAATTGTTGGGGTTAATGGTGCCGGCAAAACAACCAGTATTGGCAAGGTATGCCATCACTTCCAAAATATCGGTAAGAAAGTTCTATTGGGCGCAGGTGATACTTTTAGAGCTGCAGCCCGAGAGCAGTTAATTGCCTGGGGAGACAAAAACCAAGTAGCTGTTATTACCCAACAAAGTGGAGATGCTGCTGCTGTTGCTCATGATGCTGTTCAAGCTGGCCAATCTCGACAAATGGATGTTGTGATCATTGACACAGCTGGGCGTTTATCCACTCAAGCTCACCTCATGGATGAGCTTAAAAAGGTAAAGCGCGTCATCACAAAGTCTCAAGAAGATGCTCCTCATGAGACTGTTCTCGTGATCGATGGCAATACCGGTCAAAATGGCTTATCTCAAGTAAAAGCCTTTCATGATGCCCTGGGCCTAACGGCAATCATTGTGACCAAACTTGATGGCACAGCAAAAGGTGGCATCCTCTGCGCTATTGCGGAAGAGATTCCAGAAAACACCCCTAGCGTCCTAGCTATCGGCCTGGGTGAGAAGTTGGGTGATCTAAAACTATTCAACGCTTCAGACTTCGCCAAATCCCTGATTCCATAAGATTTTTAATCTATATTAATCATAGGGTTATAATGCTATTAGCACTCGCATTACAAGAGTGCTAATATATAACTATGACAAACATGAATGCCCTCATTCCGATGCAATTAAATGTAGGTAGCTTAGATGCCTACATTTCTAGCGTTAACCGTCTGCCGATGCTCAGCGCGGCTGATGAGGTACGTCTTGCTCGCGAGTTTCGTGATCATGAAAATCTAGATGCCGCACGCACACTAGTTATGTCACATCTCAGATTGGTGGTTTCAATTGCTCGTCAATACTTGGGCTATGGGCTACCCCACGCTGACTTAATTCAAGAAGGCAATATCGGCCTCATGAAAGCTGTTAAACGCTATGACCCTGAACAAGGCACGCGTTTGGTGACTTATTCAATCCATTGGATCAAAGCAGAAATTCATGAGTACATTCTCCGAAATTGGAGAATGGTAAAAATTGCCACAACAAAAGCTCACAGAAAACTTTTCTTCAATCTACGCAGCAACAAACCAAGCTTAAATGCATTGTCTCCTAGCGAAATCGCTAACCTTGCTCAAGCATTGGATGTTCGCCAAGAAGATGTGCGAGAGATGGAAAAACGCCTATCAGGTGGTGACATTGCTATTGAGTCGAATGATTCTTCTGATGACGAAGCGTTTGCGCCAATTAACTGGTTATCAGATGACCGTTATGAACCATCTCAAATTTTGGCTCAACAAGAGAAACGCGACCTTCAAGGTCCTGGTATTGATAAAGCTTTAGCAAGCCTTGATGAACGCAGCAGAAAAATTGTTTTAGAACGCTGGTTAAATGTATCTGATGATGGATCAGGTGCAAGTACATTGCATGAGCTTGCTGCTGAATTCAACATTTCAGCTGAGCGTGTTCGCCAAATTGAAGCGGCGGCTCTTAAAAAAATGAAGTTGGCTCTTACAGCTTAAAACTCTTGATTGGGCCAATCGCCCAATCATTATTCCCCAGTTGATTACTTTAGTAACTTCGCCAAATCTTCAGCGATTGGCTGAGGGCCCTGTTGATGTTTCAAGAACAAACGCAATGTTCCGTTGGTATCAAATACATAGCTGCCAGCCGTATGGTCAATTGTGTAACTTGTAGGAGATTTTCCAGGCACCTTGCTATAAAAAACTTTGAAGTCCTTGGTTATCTTTTCCAAGTCAGCCACTGATGCAGGTCGCAGACCAAGAAATCTCTCATCAAATGATGGCACATACTCAGATAATAATTTTTGAGTATCTCTATCTGGATCAACAGTCACAAATACAACCTGAACTCTGCTGGCATCCTTACCCAGCAAACTCATAACACCCTGCATCTCTGTCATTGTTGTTGGGCAAACATCCGGACATTGTGTGTATCCAAAAAACATCACTACCAATTTACCTTTGAAATCACCAAGCTGCCTTTGTTGACCATGGTGATCAATCAATGAAAAATCTTTACCAAAAGCTTTACTGCCTGTGATGTCCACATTGTTAAATTTCAATGCTTGCTGTGAGCAGGCGAACAAAAAGGCGCTTGCCAATAAGGCAAAGATTATTTTAATGAATATCGAGGTGATATTTTTATTCATAGTTATAAGTAGTGATCAATTAGTAGTGCTGCAAACAACAAAGATAAATAAATAATAGAGAATCTAAAAGTTTTCTTCGCCAATTCATCGCTGTAATTTCTATATAGGGCTATCGAATAGGCCAAGAATATGAAACCTAAAATTAGCGCGCACGCCAAATAAAAATAACCGCTCATTTGATAAATGAAAGGCAATATCGTTGCTGCAATTAAGATCAGCGTGTACAAAAGAATATGTAATAAGGTAAAACTTTCGCCATGAGTAACTGGCAACATAGGTAAACCAGATTGCTTATAGTCTTCACGACGGTAAAGCGCTAAGGCCCAAAAATGTGGCGGCGTCCACGTAAAAATAATTAAAACTAATAGCCAGGCCTCTGCAGGAAAGTCATTAGCCACCGCAGCCCATCCTAAAGCTGGCGGCATTGCACCAGACAAACCACCAATCACAATATTTTGTGGTGTAGCCGGCTTTAATAACAGCGTATAAATGATGGCATACCCAATAAAGGTTGCTGCAGTCGCCCACATTGTCAGAGGATTAGCAAAGTGCCATAACAAGGCCATACCAATTGCACCAATGACCAATGCAAAAATAATAATTTGTAAATCACTAAGCGCGCCAGTTGCTGATGGACGCCAAGCCGTTCTTCGCATCTTGGCATCAACTTTTTGCTCAACCAAGCAATTAACAGCAAATGCTGCCCCAGCCAACAACCAGATACCTATAGAACCACCGATGAGTATTGGCCAAGGGACCATGCCAGGAGTGGCTAAGAACATGCCAATAATCGCGCAGAACACAGCCAACTGTGTAACGCGTGGCTTAGTAAGTGCCCAATATTGGCGCCATTTAGGCATGACTTGAAGTTCTTGTTTAGACACGTTTGAACTCCTCATACCGCAAGGTCAATAACCTTACTAAAACAACAATTAAACCTGCAGCTCCACCTGTGTGCAATAAAGCAGCAACCAAAGGCCAATCTAAAATAATATTACTCATACCTGTTACCAATTGAAGTAAAGCTAAACCAAGTAAGCTAAATGACCAACGTCTAAGTTGAGGGCTATCAACAATCATTGCCATCTTCAAGTTTTTAAATGCAACAAACAAAAGAAGGCTTAGACAAAGCAAAGCTCCCAGACGGTGGGTCCAATGAATGGCTCGCAAAGCCTCAATGCTTAAAAGTCTGCCGTCAGCAGTTTTACCCAACTCACGCCAAAGAACAAATCCTTCACTGAATTTCATTGAAGGAAAAATTTGGCCATGGCACAAAGGAAAATCATCGCAAGCTAATACTGCGTAATTTGTACTAACCCATGCACCAAGAAATATTTGTACACAGAGAACTATCAAAGCCGCCCAAACCCATCCTCTACCAGGTTGAGTATCTTTGACTAAATATTGGGCCTCATCAAATGCCAAACCTAATCGCGCTGTGCGATTCGATAAATAAGAGAGTGCCGCTAAAAGACTCAGCCCAAGCATTAAATGAATTGAAACAATTAGTGGTTGCAACTTAAGCGTTACAGTCCATGCCCCAAATGCTCCTTGAACGCAAACCAGTACCAAAATAAAAGTTGAAATAAGTGCAATTTGATTACCTAATATTTTTCTCTTTGACCAGGCCCAAACAACCATGATGATAATTAAAAAGCCAACACCCATAGCAAAGTATCGATGCAACATCTCTATCCATGCTTTGCTAAGAGTTACAGGACCCGTTGGCATTAAGGACTCTGCTTCACGAATCTGATTGAGTGCTGCCAAAGGATTAGAAAGACCATAACAACCCGGCCAATCAGGACAACCTAATCCTGAATCAGTTAAACGCGTAAATGCGCCAAACAAAATTAAATCAAATGTGAAAAATACTATTAATAAAACTAAGCGATGGAATGTAAAGGACCGGTGACGCCACCACAATAAAAGTAGCAACAATCCACCTACAGCTAAGCCAATTAGCAATAACTGAATCCAAGCAATTAAGGTCATTTTTAATTAGCCTTGCCGATAGCATTCCACTTTAAAAGTTTTTCCAAATCCTTAGAAAACTTTTTAAAGTCAGGAGCACCCTTGGTGGTATCAAATCGCATCATCCTATCTGAGCGTGGATCCAATAAATGAATAGCACTGCCAGCCTGATCAAGATTCAACCATTGATTTAACTTGAGAGCTTTTTCTTTATCTTGGGGCATTCTAATAATGTTAAAGCCAGCCACCTCTTTGTCATATGCTTTTAGTACATCTGGGTGGATGGGTGCTTCATCAGTCACTAACCAAACCAACTGCACACGTTGGCTTTCTTTGCCCATAGCAACTCGAACTTGTCTCATTAAATACAAAATAGAAACACACTCATCATTACCTACTTGGCAATTAGCAGCAGGTCTTGCAACTAGTAGCGTCCACTTACCCTGCAAACTTGTATCAAGAATATCTGCAGGCAATGACTGAACAGGGGTCACCAACTCACCTACATTAGTTTTGCCGCCCTGAGGCTTGATCACATAAAAAGTAAAGTATGAAGCGATTACAGGTGATGCGCAGATCAGCAATAGCAAAATCATCTGTATGCGCCCACGCTTTGTAGCAGCGTCTATTTTTGGTTTACCAGCCGCAGGAATGAGCGGATCTAAATTTGTATTGTCTGTCACAACTTTTTCCTTAAAACACCACTTATTAACCAAAATATTACTGCCAATGCAGCTAATGAAAACCACTGAAAGGCATAGCCCTGATGTTTTTCTGCGCCAGTTGCCAGTGGCGCCCATTGACGAGATAAACCATCGTCAACATCTGATACTTCTCTCAAAATAAATGGCAAATGTTCAATGCCTAAATAAGACTCTTGAGCCTTCACATCTAGATTTTGCTGAATTTTCTTTTTTTCTGCTTCAGACCCGAGATTACCCACACTCATAACACGGGCTGGGTGTTCAAAAACCACACCTTCAACATCAACTGTTTTTTCTGGAGTTATTAAAACAGGTAATTTTTCTCGATCCAATCCATCACGAGGAACCCAACCTCGATTGACCCAAATTATCTTATTAGAACCATTCAATAACAACGGAGTCATCACATAAAATCCAACGGTAACTCCTGTTTTGGGGTCACGACCCATTGGATGGGGCCTATTTTCCAACCAGATAGTTTTGTCTGCGATATAGACGCCCTTAGCGATCATTCTGTGATGAACCGCCTCGTCAAGTGACCAAGTCTTAGCGTTGGCGTATAAAGCCTCACCACGCTCTTTTTGAGCCACTTGATAAGCAAGGTCAAGCTTTTGATTCATGCGCTGGACCTGCCAATAACCCAAGGCCAAACCAGCCAAACAAACGATGAGCGCAGCTATTGTTGCAGTTGGTCGAGATAAAACTAGTTGTCTAAACATAAAGCAATGATACGATGCATACCTATGAATTGGATTATCCCTATAGCTTTTTTATTTATTTTAGGCAGCCTCGGCTCGGCTCTGTTTTACATGATGCGAGACAAGGGTAAGAGCTCTAAAACTGTTTACTCTTTAATGCTCAGAATTGGGCTTTCTATCGCCCTATTCATCGGCATCTGGATTGCCCACTCTCTTGGGTATATTCAAAGTACAGGTATTCGAGTAGCTGGTTAACTTAATTTTTTCTTTGACACAATTAAAAAACGCCGCTGAAGCGGCGTTTTTTAATTTACTGTTGATTACATCCAGTAAACAACAACATACAATCCCAACCAAACCACGTCAACGAAGTGCCAATACCAAGCAGCACCTTCAAATGCGAAGTGATTCTCTGGAGTGAAGTGACCCTTCATAACACGGAACAAAACGACTGCCAACATGATGGCGCCCATTGTTACGTGAAAACCGTGGAAACCTGTCAACATGAAGAAAGTTGAACCGTAAATGCCTGAGCTTAATTTCAAATTAAGGTCGCTGTACGCATGAATGTACTCATAAACCTGGAAGCACATAAAAATAGCGCCAAGCAGAACTGTCGCAGCCAAGCCCTGAATCACTTGTTTACGGTGGCCTTCACGCATTGCGTGGTGAGCCCAAGTCACTGTTAAACCTGAAGTTAACAACAATGCTGTGTTAATTGTTGGAATAGGCCAAGGACCCATTGTTTTAAAGCTCTCAACTAAACCGGCTGGACCAGCATGTGGCCATGTAGCAGCAAAGTCTGGCCACAATAATTTATTGTCAATATCACCTAACCAAGGCATTGCAATACTTCTAGCGTAGAAAAGTGCTGAGAAAAATGCGCCAAAGAACATGATTTCTGAGAAGATGAACCAAGCCATAGACCATCTATAAGAAACGTCTACGTTCACGCTATTCATACCACTCTCTGCTTCGCCAATAGCATCGCCGAACCAGATATACAAAGAGGCAATCGTCCATGCAATACCAGCAAGACACAAAATCATGCCTGGCGTGCTGCCGTTAACCCACAACGAAGCACCCCAACCAAATGCTAGCAAACCTAAGCTAGTAACGATCGGATGACGTGTTGGAGCCGGCACATAGTAATAAGGGGCTTTTGAAACACTGGAAGACATTCTCTCTCTCCTAAAAAATCAATTCGCAACAACTGCTTTGACAATCATCAACAAAATTGCCATAAAAATAACTGCGCCTAAAACTCCTGCAAGCACAATATGTACAAAACTAACTGATGCCATATCAGCTTCTTGACCAGAGCCTTTACGAACACCTAAAAATCCCCACAAAACTGCTCTCATGGAAATCATAAACATCACTAGGGAACTACGTTTCTTTTCCATACTAAATCTTTGACGGCTTACTGTTATGTTCGCCGGTAATCACTTTCTGACCGCTACCTACCTCAAAGAATGTGTATGACAAAGTTATGTTTTTTACATCTTTCGGTAAAGCCGGATCAATCACGAAAACAACTGGCATTTCTCGTGACTCATTAGGCTTTAAAGTTTGCTGCTCAAAACAAAAACATTCCAACTTTGTGAAGTGTTGTGTTGCTTGTTTTGGGGCATAACTAGGAATTGCTTGCGCAGATACAGCTCTACCTTGAGTATTAACCACTTCATAGACCACTTGAATCATTTCACCCGGATGCACCTGCATCGAGCTCTTTACTGAGCGAAAACGAAAAGGTCCTTGAGTATTTGAATCAAACTCTACAGTAATTAAACGACTCTCATCAACTTGAGTATTTTTATTAACGGCACCAACAGCTCTTGTTCCGTAATCATTTTTGCTAGTAACAACATTAATGCCAGTCACTTCACAAAGAACACGGTACATTGGAATCAAAGCATAACCAAATACAAACATGGCTGAGCTAATCACAATTAGCTTCAACAACATCTGACGGTTATATTTGACGAGATTAAAAGCCATGCTTAACCAAAGATCGCTTTCTTAGCAAAAATGCCAACAAAGAAGGCTAGCGCTACGGTTAACAAAACAAAGCCCAAGCGGCGATTATTCGCGCTTGGGTTCTTTTGCTGTTGATTTGATTGAGTCATAAATTCCGCGTTAACGGATTACTTAACTGTTGGTGGAGTTTCAAATGTATGGAATGGTGCTGGAGATGGAATTGTCCACTCTAGACCCTGAGCATTTTCCCAAGCTTGATCTTCTGCTTTCTTACCACCACGGTAAGTTGGCAATACAACCCATAACAAGAAGTAAACCTGCATCAAACCAAAACCTAAGCCACCAATAGAGGCAATTGCATTGAAGTCAGCAAACTGAACTGGATAGTCTGCATAACGACGCGGCATACCTGCTAAGCCCAAGAAGTGCATTGGGAAGAATGTTAAGTTAAAGAAAATCATTGAACCCCAGAAGTGAATCTTGCCACGGAATTCATTCACCATGAAACCAGTCCACTTAGGCGCCCAGTAGTAAAAGCCTGCAAATAAGGCAAACAACGATCCAGCCACAAGAACGTAGTGGAAGTGAGCCACAACGTAGTATGTATCTTGAATCATGATGTCAATTGGAGCCATCGCACAGATCAAACCAGTGAAGCCGCCGATTGTGAACACGAAAATAAATCCGATAGACCACAACATAGGAGTTTCAAAGGTCATTGAACCTTTCCACATTGTTGCAATCCAGTTAAAGATTTTCACGCCAGTTGGAACAGCGATCAACATTGTTGCGTACATAAAGAACAACTGTCCAGTTACAGGCATACCTGTAGCAAACATGTGGTGAGCCCAAACAATGAATGACAAGATTGCAATTGAACCCGTCGCATAAACCATTGAGCTGTAACCAAACAATCTCTTACGCGCAAATGTTGGGATCACTTCGCTGATGATGCCAAACGCTGGCAAGATCATGATGTAAACCTCTGGGTGACCAAAGAACCAGAAAATGTGCTGATACATCACTGGGTCACCACCGCCTGCTGCTGAGAAGAAGCTTGTACCAAAGTGGCGATCTGTAAGAACCATTGTGATTGCGCCAGCCAAAACAGGCATTACAGCAATCAACAAGTAAGCAGTAATCAACCATGTCCAGCAGAACATTGGCATCTTCATTAATGTCATGCCAGGGGCACGCATATTAAGAATAGTCACAATAATATTGATTGAGCCCATGATGGAAGATGCACCCATCAAGTGAATCGCAAAAATTGCCATGTCCATACCAGGACCCATTTGCACTGATAAAGGTGCATATAAAGTCCAACCAGCAGCAGTAGCACCGCCTGGAACAAAGAATGAAGACAACAATAATGATGCCGCAACTGGCATGATCCAGAAACTGAAGTTGTTCATACGAGCAAACGCCATATCTGAGGCGCCCACTTGCAATGGAATCATGTAGTTAGCAAAACCAACGAATGCCGGCATGATGGCACCGAACACCATGACCAAGCCGTGCAATGTTGTTAACTGATTAAACAATTCTGGACGAATGAACTGTAAACCCGGTTGGAACAATTCCAAACGAATCAACAAAGCCATCACGCCGCCAGCCATTAAGCTGACAAAAGAGAAAATCAAATACAACGTACCAATATCTTTGTGGTTAGTTGCATACAACCAACGACGCCATCCATGTGGATGATCGTGTGCGTGATCATCGTGATGATCGTGTGCGTGGCTTACTGTGCTCATAGTCGCTCCAATTAACTATATATGTATTAATTACTTAGCTGCGCGTGCAGTTGTGAAATCTTTTGGCTGAATTAATTCGCCAGTCTTATTACCCCATGAGTTACGTGTGTAAGTCATGACTGAGGCCAATTCAACATCGTTTAATTGTGACCACTTAGGCATTGCTCTTAAGCCGTTCAAAAGAATCTTGTATTGACCATCTTTAGAACCATTAACAACTTTTGAACCATCAAGCGCAGGGAATGCGCCAGCACCTTTGCCGTTAGGCTGGTGACATGCTGCACAGTTAGCTGCATAAACTTTTTCACCGCGTTGCTTTAACTCATCCATGGTGTATGTCTTAGATGGGTCATCAGCCAAAGCAGCCATTTGAACTTTCTTTTCTGCAGCCCAGGCTGTGTACTCAGCATCCGTTACCACTTTCACTACGATTGGCATGAACGCGTGTTCTTTACCGCAAAGCTCAGAACATTGACCACGGTATGTACCCACTTTTTCTGCGCGGAACCATGCATCACGAACAAAGCCAGGAATCGCATCTTGCTTAACGCCAAACGCTGGAATAGTCCATGAGTGAATAACGTCGTTAGCAGTTGTAACCATACGAATCTTTTTACCAACTGGAACAACCATTTCGTTATCTACTTCCATCAAGTAGGTATCGCTCTTTTCAGCTTGGTTGTTAATTTGCTCACGTGGCGTTGTCAAAGTTTGCAAGAATGAAATGCCTTCACCTTCGCCTTTGATGTAGTCATAGCCCCATTTCCACTGATACCCAGTTACCTTGATGGTCACATCAGCGTTTGTTGTATCTTTCATCGCCACAACAGTTTTGGTTGCAGGTAATGCCATACCAATAACGATCAACAAAGGTACGACTGTCCAGATAATTTCAACAGTTGTGCTTTCATGGAAGCTAGCTGATTTGTGACCTAATGATTTACGGTGTTTATAGATGGAGTAGAACATCACGCCAAAAACAGCCACAAAAATAACCAAACAAATAGCCAACATCATCCAATGCAATACGGCTACTTCTTCCGCAACCTTAGTTGCTGGAGTTTGAAGATTTAATTGAAAGCGAGCTGGACCGCCAGGCATGTCATTAATAGCTAAAACTAAGTTGCTATGCAGCAAGCCAATTAAACCTAAAAACAAACCGGCTAATGATGTGCGATGTTTCATCTTATTTCCCGTTAAATAAATTCTTGAATCTGTGCACAAAAAGCATGCGCAATATCGTGAGATTATATTTGCGGAACTTGATCCAGCGCAATAAATTACTAACTTTTATGCATCATTTGGCTTAGAAAATTAAAGCTAATTGTATGTAAGCGCTTGCTTACTTATTATTTTGATCTAAGGATTTGATCAACTGCAATTTTGGCAACCCCATCATGTGACTTGGATAAACGACGTTCTGGAGTCCAAGCATGGCCATAAACAACCTCTAAAGTCATTTTTAAAGGGGCTAATTCATGGTTTGCTTTGATCAAATCAGAACCTTTTTCATGAACTAAGCCTAACTCCAAAGCATCATTTAAGAGCAAATTTATATCCTCGTAGTCAAGAGTGATGTACTCCATATCCATGACCGGCTCAGCAAAACCTGATTTCAGTAGCGCATCACCCACATCATGCATATCCCATGCACCTGCTATAGGCTCTGAAGCACCCCCAATCGCCCTTAATTCTTTTCCAGTATCAGGGCCTAAATAAGCAAACATTAATAAGGACTCTGGCTTTAGAAGTCGCTCCCAGCTTTGTACCAATAACTCAGGCTGAGCATGATGTTGAAGCTCTAAATTGGACCAAACCAAATCCATTAAATGTTGGGGCCTAGAAGCATCAGTTGAATGAAATTGCACACTAGGGCGCCTTAATAATTGCAGTAAAAGTCTTTGAATTAAGGAATGTTCAAGTTTAGGGTCAGAACAATAATGGTGAGCCTTAGGAAATCGCTTGTGCATTAATCCAAGTTGTACCGAACCAGAATGAAAAACATGTTCCGCCTGCAATTTAATAATCGTCAACTTCTCCATCATCCTGTTAGCGATCTCTAAAGATAACCAATCAGGAATAGCTGGAGTCAATGTTGGTAATGTGGACATAGGTGCTCAGTATACTCAGCGCCCCATGAAATTTCTTCTACCTAGCTCATGCATTGCCTGTAAGAAATTTCAAACATCTAGCATTTGCGATAAATGTCTAAAACTCATAAAAGATAAACAAACACATCGATGCCGGCAATGCGCCCTACCTTGCCAAACAGAAAAATTAATTTGTGATTTATGCCACAGGCATCCACCTTCATTTGACAGCACCATTTGTTTAGACAGTTACGGTGGAATACTCACTGAAGCTTTACAGGATTACAAATACCAAGGCAAGGTTGCCTTAGCTACTTGCTTCACAGATGCTTGGAAAGAAGCTCATGGAAATAAGATTCTTTTTCATGAGGATATTAATTGGATGATTCCAGTTCCCCTGAGTATTAAAAAACTACATCACCGAGGATTTAATCAATCTTGGGAATTGTGTAAACGGCTTGCTAAAACATTTAACAAAAATGCTGACCCCTATGTATTAGGGCGCAACCATATTGATGGTGATCAAGCTCATGCAACCAGAGAGGAGCGATTTACAAGGCTTATTAATACATTTCGAGTGAACCCCAAAAAACTTCAGCTTATCGAGAATCAACATATTGTGATTGTTGATGATGTTATGACAACAGGCGCGACACTGAACATCATGGCTAAACTATTAAAAGATTTTGGCGCCCAAAGTGTTCATAATTGGGTCATTCTTAGAACATCTCTGTAAAACATATGATTAACGTAGTGCTTGTTGAGCCTGAAATACCTCCCAATACCGGCAATATTATTCGCCTGTGCGCCAACACAGGCGCACAATTGCATTTAATTGAACCACTGGGATTTCCGCTAGAAGATTCAAGAATGAAACGTGCAGGATTGGATTATCACGAATACGCTCACATGAAGGTTCATAAAAATTGGGAATCATTTTTAGAGTCTGAAAAACCATCACGAGACAGAATGTTTGCCATCACCACCAAAGGCAAAGCCCACTTATCGAAGTGTCAGTTTTTAGAAAATGATTATTTAGTTTTTGGTTCTGAGACAAAAGGGCTCGCTCAAAACGTTAGGGATTACTTCCTTCCAGAGCGCGCCTTACGATTACCTATGAGAGAAAATAGTCGCAGTCTCAACTTATCAAATGCTGTTGCAGTAATGGTTTATGAAGCGTGGCGACAAATGGATTTTATCGGCGGTGATTAGTTCGATGAATGCGTTTCGGATTTAGCATCGCGTCCCATCAAAAGCTTAACAGCGCTTGGCAAATCTAAATTACTAAAAAGAACCTGGCAAACCATTTGAGTAATTGGCATATCAATATTTTTAGCAATTGCTAAATCATTGACAGCTTGCGCGCAACGAACACCTTCAGCAACATGGCCTAGACTAGATAGCACTTCAGATAACCTCTTCCCAGAAGCCAATTGAAGACCCACTTGTCTGTTGCGAGATAAATCCCCAGTAGCAGTCAAAATTAAATCACCGACACCAGTTAAGCCCATAGCAGTTTCAGGCTGACCACCCATTGCGGTAATCAAACGCATCATTTCAGTAAGGCCACGAGTCAGTAATGCAGCGCGAGCATTAAGGCCCAGACCCAAGCCATCACCGATACCTGTAGCAATTGCCAAGACGTTCTTAATGGCGCCACCCAACTCAACGCCAATAATGTCACTGCTGCCGTAAATTCTCATATTGCCGTAATGGAAAACTTTCTGAACAAGTGCAACCAATTCTTGTGAGTCACTTGCAACTGTTAAAGCACAAGGCATTCCTTTAGCAACTTCACTGGCAAAACTTGGTCCCGATAGAACAGCTAAGCGAATTCCTTTATTAAGTGACTGACTTGCTTTGAGCTCTCGCTCAATCACTTGATGTGGCATTAAAGATGTTTCGGGCTCTAAACCTTTACACAACCAAACCCAATTTTTCGGGCAGTTATTCAAAGCTAATAAAGCATGAACTGTCTCTTTTAGTCCAGAGACAGGTGTTGCGATAACAACTAAATCATCCTGTTTGGCATTGGCAAAAATGCCTTGCCAATCATCCGTCACGTTTAGAGAATCTGGCAAAGAAATATCTTTTAAATATTTCTGATTCAATCGCGTTTCTTGCATTTGCTTGGCAAGTACCGCAGAACGACTCCACAAGCTGACATCTAAATTGTGAACGTTCTTGGAGGCGTGCATGGCCATTGCGGTACCCCACGCGCCAGCTCCAAGAAAAATGACCTTCATATTAGTTAGGCAAAATAATGCCGCTATCGCCAGAGGCACTTGCTCCAGCTGCTTGAGCTAAGCGTTGCTCATAAAGTGCATGGAAATTAATTTCTGCCAAGTGCACAGGTTGAAAACCAGCACGACTGATCATGTCAGCAATATTCGATCTCAAATATGGGAACAAAATTGTTGGACAAGCGATCCCCAACATTGGGTCAATTTGCTCAGCTGGCATATGACGCATTTCAAAAATACCTGACTGTTGCGCCTCTATTAAAAATAGCACTTTATCTTCAATACGAGTAGTTACTGTCCCAACCAATGTCACATGAAAATTACTGTCATCTAACTGATTAGCTTGAATATCTACCTGAACTTCTAGTTTTGGTTCAGCTTGTACTAAAAGAATTTCTGGTGCGTTAGGTTGCTCCAAAGACATATCTTTGAGGTAAACGCGTTGAATTTGAAAACTTGGTGTGTTATCTGCAACACCATTAGTAGCTACATCTGTCATGATTTTCCTATTTATTGACCTAATAATGGATCTAGCTTACCAGCACGGTCAAGTGCTGAAAGATCATCAAAGCCACCAACATGAGTGTCTTCAATAAAAATTTGAGGAACCGTACGTCTCCCGGTTCTGGCAATCATCTCGTCTTTCTTGCCAGGCTCCTTATCAACTAAGATTTTTTCTGTGATAACGGCACCTTTGGCCGTCAATAAACGCTCTGCCATAACACAATATGGGCAGACCTGTGTGCTGTACATCGTTATCTTTGCCATTTTTAATCCTTGGTAGTGCGATCAATGCGCTTACTTAACTAACGGTAAACCGGCCTGATTCCACGCAGAAATACCACCATCCATGCATGCAACCTCAGCAAATCCAGCTTTTTTGAACTTTCCAGAGGCTGTATTTGCTCTAGAACCGCTTAAACAAACTAAAATAACAGGCTTATTGCTGTCTAACTTCAGTTGTTTAATGCCGTTATCCAGATCAGCTAAAGGTAAGTGCTTGGATTGAGCTATATGCCCCGTCTTGTACTCATCAGCTGTGCGTATATCAACAACTTGCGCATTTCTTTGGTTGACCCACTGAACTGCTGTGTGTACGCTAAGAAGCTGTTTGTTTAAACGACCCAAAATTTGGGGCAAGGCTAAGGCTAGACCTGAAGTGATCAAGGTGGCTAATAGCAGTAAATTATTTGTATTTGTTAAGAAGTCCATTAGTAAATTATAGAATGTGAATATGAAACAACTAGTACTTATTCGCCATGGCGAATCCCAATGGAACCTAGAAAACCGTTTTACCGGCTGGGTTGATGTAGATTTAACACCCACCGGCATCCAGCAAGCGACGCAAGCTGGCGAAAGTTTAAAGGCTGCAGGGTATGATTTTGACATTGCTTACACTTCTGTGCTCAAAAGGGCCATTCGGACGCTTTGGCATACTCAAGAAGCCATGGATAGACTTTGGCTGCCGGTTGTCCACAGCTGGCGTCTAAATGAGCGCCACTATGGTGCTTTAGCAGGCCTAAATAAAGCAGAGACTGCTCAAAAATACGGCGACGAGCAAGTTCATATCTGGAGAAGGTCTTACGACGTCAGACCTCCCCTATTAGATCCAACAGATCCAAGAAATTCATTTAACGACCCACGCTACGCTAAGCTAAAGCGTGAAGAAATTCCTTTGGGCGAATGCTTAAAAGATAACGTTGCTCGAGTGATTCCTCTTTGGGAAGAATCTATTGCTCCCGCACTTCGTGCAGGTAAGCGAGTACTAATTGCAGCTCACGGCAATAGCATTCGCTCACTTGTAAAATACTTAGACAATGTTTCTGATGAAGACATTATGGAAATTAATATTCCAAACGGAGTCCCTTTGGTCTACGAGTTGGACGACAACCTAAAACCAATCAAGCACTTTTACTTAGAAAAATAAATATGTATCGCTCAATTAAGAGTATTGCCCTGATTTGTACAGGCCTCATTGCTGGGGTTGCACTAACCTTGCAACTTTCAGCAACAGCTCAACAAACTGGCTCCAATCTTCCATTAGATGAATTAAGAAGCTTGTCTAATGTGTTCGGTCAAATCAAAAGAGATTATGTTGAGCCAGTTGATGACAAAAGACTTTTAACTGATGCGATCAAAGGGATGGTCAGCGGCTTAGATCCTCACTCATCTTTTTTAGATAAAAAAGACTTCGCTGAAATGCAAGAACATACTCAAGGCAAATTTGCAGGCCTTGGTATTGAAATCACTTCAGAGGACGGCGTGGTTAAAGTAATGAATCCGATTGAAGACACACCGGCCGCTAGAGCAGGCATTCTGTCTGGAGACTTAATTACACGTTTAGATGACAAACCAGTTCGTGGCATGACTTTAGATCAAGCCGTTCGTCGCATGCGTGGTGAGCCTGGCACAAAAATTACTTTAACTATTTTCAGAAAAAGTGAAGAACGAACTTTCCCAATCACCATCACACGTGCTGAAATTAAAGTTCAGTCTGTTAAAACTAAGCTTTTAGATAACGGCATTGCTTATGTTCGAATCACCAGCTTCCAAGAACGCACGATTCCTGATCTTGCCAAGAAATTAAATGAACTACCTAAAGATTCTCAAATCAAAGGCTTGGTTCTAGATTTACGTAATAACGGCGGAGGCCTTCTTCAGGGAGCTGTTGGCGTGTCAGCAGCATTTTTACCAAACGATGTTTTGGTGGTATCAACCAAAGGTCAGGCTGAAGATGCCAAACAATTATTCACAGCTAACTTTAATAACTACCGCTTATCAGAAAATAAAGATGTCTTAGCTGAACTCAATCCGGCATTCAAAAAAGTACCCATGGTTGTCTTAGTTAATGCTTTCTCTGCATCAGCCTCAGAGATTGTTGCTGGTGCACTACAAGACCACAAACGTGCAACTATTATTGGTAAAACAACTTTTGGTAAAGGTTCAGTTCAAACTGTAAGACCCTTAAGTGCAGATTCTGCACTTAAGCTAACTACAGCTTATTACTACACACCTTCAGGTAAATCGATTCAAGCCTTTGGCGTCAAGCCAGATATTCCTGTTGACCAAAACGCAGAGGGCGATCCTGATGACGTCTTAATCACAAGAGAAATCGACAGCGAGAAGCATCTTAAGAACAAGCAATCATCTGAAGAAAAGCTAATCAACGATCGTGAAAAGCGTCGTTTAGAAGAACTACAGCGCATTGAAGAAATCAACGCAAAGAAATCTCCTGAAGATAAAGAAAAAGATCGCAAGAAGCGCCCTGCTGAGTTTGGGTCTGCAGAAGACTTCATGCTGACGCAAGCTGCTGCTTACCTAAAAGGTCAACCAGTAAAAAGCTCTAAATCACGTCTTGAGTAATTAGAGATTAGCGCATGAATGATCAAGATCTTCTTCGCTATTCTCGACATATTCTTCTCGATGAAATCGGCATAGAAGGCCAAGAAAAAATCTTGGCCGCTCATGTCGTCATTATTGGCGCTGGTGGTCTTGGCTCAGCTGCGGCACCTTACTTAGTTGCAGCCGGGGTTCAAACCATCACTCTCATTGATCATGACACAGTTGACCTTACAAATCTTCAGCGCCAAATCATGCATCAACATGCATCAATTGGTAAGCCTAAAGTTATATCAGGTAAAGACACTTTAGAAAAATTAAACCCTGCCATCAAGGTCCATGCACTTCAAGAAAAAGCAAGCGCATCATTACTCAAAGAGCTATTACCAACAACAACCGTTGTACTTGATTGCAGCGATAATTTCACGACAAGGCAATTAGTGAACGAACTATGCGTCCAACATCATGTGCCATTAGTCAGTGGGTCTGCGATACGCTTTGATGGTCAAATTAGCGTATTTGATCATCGTAAAGATAATTCACCCTGCTACGCTTGCATCTTTCCTAAAGACCAAAGCTTTGATGAAGTGAAATGTTCAACGATGGGTGTTTTCTCTCCATTGGTGGGCATCATCGGCACAATGCAAGCTGCACAAGCACTGCAGATCATCATGGATATTGGGCAAACGCTCAATGGTAGATTATTGCTTTGGGATGCCCACTCAACTGAAATCAATCAGATTCAAATTAACAAACAGCACAACTGCTCTGTTTGCTCTATAAAGAATTAATCTTATTCAAAGCTGCTTGTAAATCTTCCGGCTCAATTGCAGATAGTAATTGATCAACTGCCAGCTTCAGACTTCCCACATCAGCACGCAAGACTTCTTTCTTCACAGAAAGCAGTTGATTGAAGTGCAATGAAAAATCAGTCAGCCCCATCCCTAACAAAACTCTAGTCATAGATGCTTCGCCTGCCATCTCTCCGCAAACAGAAACTGGCATATTGGCAGCTTTCGCATCACGAATAACGCCTGCAATTAATCTTAAAACTGCAGGATGCAAAGGATCATATAAATGGGCTACTGCGTTATCTGCACGGTCAATTGCTAAGGTGTACTGAATTAAGTCATTCGTACCAATGGATAAGAAATCTAAACGCTTAATAAACAATGGTAGAGCTAACGCAGCGGCTGGAATTTCAATCATGGCGCCAACACGAATGTTGGGGTCAAATAAAATGCCACGATCTTCCAGTTGCTTTTTAGCTGTATCAATAAGATCCAAAGTCTGATCAATTTCTTGAGCATGTGCCAACATTGGAATTAAGATTTTCATTTGACCAAAAGCAGATGCTCTAAGGATGGCCCGAATCTGGATCAAGAACATATCTGGTTCTGATAAAGACCACCGAATGGCTCTGAGTCCTAAAGGTGATAGATAGGCTGAGTGGCCATCCTCATCAACGTCCAAAGGTTTGTCTGCGCCAATGTCAATAGTTCTAATAGTTACAGGAAGACCCTTCATGGCCTCGGCTGTTTTTCTATAAGCCCAGAATTGTTCTTCTTCATCGGGCATATGCCCTTTACGATTCATGAATAAGAATTCAGACCTAAATAAACCAATGCCAACTGCGCCTGAATCTAACGCTAACGAAGCATCATCAGGCATCTCAACGTTAGCCATTAAATCGACTGCCACACCATCTAAAGTAAACGTAGGAGTGTGCTTAAGTCTTAAAAGTTTTTTCTTTTCTAATTTTCTTTGAGACTGGAGATGACGGTACTCTTCAAGAATCAAAGGACTTGGATCAACAATAACAATACCGCGATCACCATCGATGATTAACCAATCATCCTGGTGAATAAGTTCGCTAGCACGTCTGACACCCACAGCAGCAGGAATATCCAAACTTCTAGCAACAATCGCGGTGTGAGATGTTCTGCCGCCCAAATCTGTAATAAAGCCGCCAAAAGCCACGTCTTTAAAACGCATCATATCTGGTGGTGCTATGTCATGAGCAACCACAATGACTTCGGATAATTGATCACCGTCACTAACGCTCTTATAAAAAGAATTCAGGGTTTGATGATCCGCGCCATGGTGGAGCACTTTCATCACACGCTCAACCACCTGCCTAATATCTGTAGCGCGCTCTCGAAGATATTCATCTTCAATTTCAGCAAACTGCTCTAATAAATCCTCAAGCTGAGTGGCAAGCGCCCATTCAGCGTTATATCTTCTTAACTTGATTAGCTCTAATGGTTTTTCCGTCAGAGTGGTATCTGCCAAAATCATGGCATGAACATCCAAGAATGCTGCCATTTCTTCTGGGGCAGCATCGGGCAAACTTGCTCTAATGCTTTTTAATTCACCGCGAACAACCTCAAACGCATTCAATAATCTTTTTTCTTCTTCTGCCTCAGCACCTTCGGGAACTAGGTAATGCTTTACATCCATTGCTGATGGAGCAATACGTAAAGCTCTACCAATAGCTATGCCGTTGGTTACCGGAACGCCGTGAAGAGTAAAAGACAATTATTCGCCCTCACCAAATCGGTCATTGATTAAAGCTTTTAGAGCATCAAAAGCTTCTTGTTCTTTTTCTCCTGATGTTTCTAGCGTAACAACACTGCCCATACCAGCGGCGAGCATCATGACACCCATGATACTTTTTGCATTGACCTTGCGACCGCCCTTAGATAAAAAGATTTCACTAGGGAACTGTCCTGCTAGTTGGGTTAACTTAGCTGATGCCCTCGCATGCAAACCTAATTTATTAATGATGTTGATGTCTTCGCTAGGCATCTTTATTCCTTACTGAGTATTTTTTCTGAACTTGAGACGTCTATTGGCGCTCCCAGATGTCCGATTGGGATGATGCCCTGTTGGCCACCATGCATCGCTTTTTGCATAGCAGAATCCAATGACTCACCACGGTATGAAATCGCTCTCATGAGCATAGGTAAATTAACACCTGCCAAAACTCTTACGCGACCCTCAAACTCTGCATTGTGGGCAAGGCGACTGGCAACGTTGGCTGGTGTGGCACCCATGATGTCAGTTAAGACGAGCAATCCATTTTTAGAGTTAATCAATAGCGCAGCCTGCATTGCTTTTTCTAGTGTCAATTTGGCATCTTCATGAGCCATAACATCAAGAGCAACTAAACGATCAGGCACTTCCCCATAAACATGACGCACAAACTCTTTAAGTGCGGATGCCAAGGGCGCATGAGCGATGATTAAAATTCCAGCCATTATTAATTCAAATATTTTTCTAAATTATTAAGCCACTGCTTTGCAACATCATGACCTGTTTGCTCAGTAATTTCAACAAAACATGTCGGACTGGTCACATTAATTTCTGTTAAATATCCACCAATAAAATCTAAGCCAATCAGATGTAAACCACGTGCCGCTAATTGAGGCCCAATCTTAGTTGCCACATCTAATTCTTTCTTTGACAACTTTTGAGCAACGCCTCGACCACCCGCCGCCAAATTACCTCTGACTTCACCTTCTTGAGGGACTCTGGCAAGAGAATAAGGAACAGGCTCTCCACCAATTAATAGAACTCGTTTATCCCCCTGAGTAATCTCAGGGATGAATTTTTGAACCATTAAAGCGCGACGCCCAACATCACCCAAAGTCTCAACAATACTAGCAATATTTAGGCCATCTTCTTTGACTCTAAAAATTCCCATGCCGCCCATACCATCCAAAGGCTTGATAATAATGTCATGATATTGACGATGGAATGCTTTGATGTCTTCTAAATCATGGCTAATGATTGTTGGAGGCGCAAATTCTAAAAATTCAAGTAACGCTAATTTTTCAGAATGATTTCTCAATGCCTCTGGGCAGTTAAATACTTTTGCACCTTGGCGAACGGCCTCTGACAGAAACCATGTGGCTGTGACATAGCTAACATCGAATGGGGGATCTTTTCTCATGATCACCGCATCAAAAGAAGGTAGATGCAATGTATCATCAACTACCTGCTGATACCAATCAGACTGATGACGAGCAACTTTAATTTGCTGACATCGGGCCTTCATCAAACCATCAATACTTTTCAAGTCATGCACATGACAATGCCAAACCTCATGACCTGCTGCTTGCGCAGCATCCATCATGGCTAAAGTGCTGTCTTTTTTAACCGAAAAACTACTTAAGGGATCTGCAATAAATAAAAATTTCATTATTAGTTATCTGCATCTGGGTCTGTTCGCTCGAGCTCTAAGGATGCTGCCAAAAGAGCAAGTCTTGCTACAACACCATATAAATAAAAGCGATTAGGTACTGCTACGCCAGGCTTTGCACCAACATCAGGAATTGTGTTGTGATCAAACGCTAATGGTACAAAGTGCATGCCTGGAGAATTAAGATTCTCATCAACACCCCGACCTGTATGAACACGATAAAAACCACCAACAACATAACGGTCCATCATATAAACAACAGGCTCTGATACAGCTTCATTAATTTTTTCAAATGTGTAAACACCTTCTTGCACTAACACGTCTGAAACTTCTAAACCCTCTTTGACGACACTCATCTTATTTCGCTCTTTGCGATTAAGATCCTTAACCTCACTAGCATCCTTAACAGTCATGATGCCCATGCCATAAGTACCCGCATCAGCCTTAACAATCACATATGGTTTTTCTTTAATGCCATATTCGCGATATTTACGAGCCGTTTTTTTCAAGATAGCATCTACGGCGTCTTGTAATTCCTGCTCACCAATGCGCTCATGAAAATTAATCCCTGAACATTTAGTGAAGAATGGATTAATCATCCATGGATCAATGTCGATTACTTTTGAAAACTTCTTCGCCACATCATCATAAGCAGCAAAGTGGTTTGATTTGCGACGCACTGACCAGCCTGAATGTAGCGGTGGCAATACATACTGTTCATGCAGATTTTCCAAGATGGCAGGAACGCCACCTGATAAATCATTATTTAAAAGAATAGTGCAAGGATCAAAATCCTTAAGACCCAATCGACGGCCTTTGATACCTAAACGAACCAATGGCTCCAAAATAAGTCTTTGTCCATCAGGCAAATCAATGGGTGTTGGCTTTGTAATTTCTTCAGACAAAGAACCTAAACGAACATTTAATCCTGTTTGTCTCAAGATCGACGCTAAACGTGCCACATTTTGTAAATAAAACACATTGCGTGTGTGACGCTCAGGTATCAATAATAGATTTTTTGCATCAGGGCAAATTTTTTCAATAGCAGCCATAGCCGCTTGAACGGCTAACGGCAACATTTCTGGAGATAAATTATTAAACCCACCAGGAAATAAATTTGTATCAACTGGTGCTAATTTAAAACCAGCATTCCGCAAATCAACTGAGCAGTAAAAAGGCGGAGTGTGCTCTTGCCACTCCAATCTAAACCAGCGCTCGATAGCGGGTGTAGCTTCTAAAACCTTACGCTCTAATTCAAGCAAAGGGCCATTAAGGGCTGTAATCAAATGAGGAACCATGCCACCATTCTAAGACAGATAAAAAAAGAGCGGGCTCTTATTCAGAATCCGCTCTTTAAACCCCCTAAATTTGGACTTTTAGGGGTTACTCCACACTACATTTCACACAGATTTACGAAAAATTACTAATTAAGCTTCGTATGCAGTTTCGCCATGAGACGTGATATCTAAACCTTCACGCTCTTCGTCTTCTGGCACACGTAAACCGATTACCAAATCTACAAGTTTGTAAGCGATGTATGAAACTACGCCAGACCAAACAATCGTTGTTAATACAGCCTTAGCTTGAATCCAAACTTGTCCTACGATTGAGTAGTCAGGTGCTACAGCATTTGCAACGTAGTCATAGATACCTGTACCGCCTAATGATGGGTCTGCAAATACGCCAGTTAGTAATGCACCCAAGATACCGCCAACACCGTGAACACCAAACACGTCCAAGCTGTCGTCTGCACCAAGCAAGCGCTTCAAACCAGTTACACCCCACAAGCATAGGAAACCAGCGATCAAACCGATCACAATCGCACCCATTGGGCCCACAAAACCAGCCGCTGGAGTAATTGCAACTAAGCCTGCTACTGCACCAGATGCTGCACCCAACATTGATGGCTTACCTTTGCCTAACCACTCACCTAAGCTCCAAGTTAGAACCGCAGCAGAAGTTGCCAAGAAAGTATTAGCAAATGCCATTGCTGAGCCACCTGATGCTTCTAGTGCTGAACCAGCGTTGAAACCAAACCAACCGAACCACAATAGTGAAGCACCAACCATTGTCAAAGTTAAGCTGTGTGGCTTCATTGCTTCTTTACCGAAACCAATACGCTTACCGATCACGAAGGCACCAACTAAGCCAGCAACCGCTGCGTTGATATGCACAACTGTACCGCCAGCAAAATCTAGAGCACCCATTTGGAACAACCAACCAGAAGCTGCTGTAGCTGCTTCTGCGGCTGCCGCATCTGTATATGCATCAGGACCAGGCCAGAACCAAACCATGTGAGCAATTGGTAAGTAGCTAAATGTGAACCACAAAACAACGAATAACAAAACAGCAGAGAATTTAGCGCGTTCAGCGAATGCACCAATAATCAAGCAGCAAGTAATCGTTGCAAATGCGCCTTGGAATGAGAAGAACGCAAATTCAGGAATCACTACGCCTTTACTGAATGTCGCACCCATTGCTTCAGGTGTTAAACCAGCTAAGAAAAGACGATCAAATCCACCGAAGAATGCTCCACCCTGTGTGAACGCAATACTGTAGCCATAAACTGCCCACAATACTGAGATCAATGAAAAGATCACCATACATTGCATCAACACAGACAACATGTTTTTGCTACGTACCAAACCACCATAGAAAAGACCCAAACCTGGCAATGTCATGAGAATAACTAGAGCAGTACAAATCATGATCCAAGCTGTATCGCCTTTGTTAGCAACTGGTGCCGGAGCAGCAGGAGCTGCTGGTGCAGCACTTGCGGCAGCTGCTGCAGGGGCAGTTACTGCTGGCTTAGCTTCATCAGCAGCATAAGCTGGTGAAGATACTGCCATCGTAAAAGAACCTAGAGCTAAAGCTGCTGCACTAGCTGCGAGTAGACGTTTAATCCAATGTGTCATTTTTAACCTCGCTTAAAGGGCAGACTGACCGGTTTCACCGGTACGAATGCGGATAACTTGTTCAATTGACGAAACGAAAATCTTTCCGTCACCGATCTTGCCAGTCTTAGCTGATTTCTCAATCGCTTCAACAGCACGTTCAACGATGCCGTCATCAACTGCTGCCTCAACTTTTACCTTAGGCAAAAAATCAACTACATACTCAGCACCGCGATACAACTCGGTGTGACCCTTTTGTCGTCCAAAGCCTTTAACTTCAGTAACGGTGATACCTGAAACGCCCACTTCTGATAGCGCCTCACGCACCTCGTCAAGCTT
The DNA here is from genome assembly GCA_041179505.1 of Pseudomonadota bacterium. Classification (GTDB taxonomy): domain Bacteria; phylum Pseudomonadota; class Gammaproteobacteria; order Burkholderiales; family Burkholderiaceae; genus Polynucleobacter. Next base: position 56,910 of record JBEGTH010000004.1, read on the forward strand.
GAAGGGCTTGATAATTGCTGTGATTAATTTCATACGTTTCTCCGTGAGATCGCGATTTAGAATGCTTTAAGAACTGAAACTGCAAGGCCTGATTTAGCTAGATCGCCAAAAGTACCGCCGCCTTTTGTAGCGTAGTCTTTAGTTCCGCCCTTTGCGTCATTTACATAATATTTAACGCCCAAGATATAGCCTTCATAGTCGTATGCAAGGCCTAAACTATAGTCTGAATATGACATTTTTCCTGAGTCACTATATGAACTGCTTAATGCTGACTCTTTGTAATCTGTATATCCAGCATGTACTGAAGCAGTTAGCTTCGGCATCACTTCTTGTGACAGAGTTAAGTCGTAATACATAGTTCCTGCAGCATCCTGAGTAGTGTCACCAGTTGAAGCAAAATAATTTTTACTCATTACTCTAGAAACCTTAAATGCTGCTGGGCCGTATGCTGCGCCAACATATACTTCATGTGTATCAGCATAGTTTGGCTTTGAAACGCCTGGATAGTTGTAATAAATCGTTCCGAAATCAAGTGCAACTCCGGCTACTTCAGTCTTGTAACCGCCGTAGTAATCAACTTCCATATTTGAAGCAGCTGAAGCAGCAGTCCAATCAGAAACAGTTGAACCCCATGCGCCTACATAAAAACCAGATTTATGGCCGATGTCGATTCCACCTTGTACAGATGGGTTGCTATTGTTTTGTTTGATACCACGTACGCGGTAGTCACTAGTTGCGCCTACGTTATAAGCTACTGTGAATTCTGGTGTCGGCTCAGCCGCTACTACTACGCCAGAAGATAATGTTGCTGCAGCTGCCAAAGCGATTGCAGAGAGAGTTAGATAAGTTTTCATGTAGTGCACTCCTAATAAACAATCCAAGGGAAATTCCTTGCGTATTAGTTAAGCAAAAGCTGTGCCAGCTTTATTTATATATATAAATCAAGGACTTAAATTGTTAATTATGGGGGAAGGTCTTTAATTAAAGGGCTAGCACCAAAGTGGAACCTTAGGTATGCACCAAAATAAAGCACTTATTTGGTGCATGAGAATTTCATAATTTTGGTAAAAAGTAGTTATTAAAGATTTACCTGGAGAAAATATGAACCCGCAAGACATCATGCAAAAAGTGCAATCAATTGCCAACGACATGCAGAGCAAAGTGGAGGATGCTATTCGTCAATCACCAGCTAAAGATTTAGAAAAGAATGTTCGCAGTCTCATGACTCAAGGATTTCAAAAAATGGATCTGGTGACTCGTGAAGAATTTGATCTGCAAACACAAGTACTGGCAAAGACAAGAGCCAAGCTAGAAGAACTAGAGGCAAAAGTAAGCGCACTAGAAAAGAAATAATTCAAATCGTGCTTTGTAAAACAGCAGAACGATGTTCTGCTGTTTTTGTTTAAAGACCTGCCAAATAATGTTTCAAGGGTTTCGGATAAAACAAAAACCAAAGATAAGAAAAAAATTGAAGGGCTAAGAATATAAAAAATACTTGTTTGAATGCATCGACTTTTTCAATGCCCAATGAGGCAGCAAGATCAATACCCCAACCTATACCCCATTGAAAAATAAAAGCCCCAATAAATATCAATAAGTTATAACTTGTAGCAGCAACACCAGCATTGCGAGATGGAAATGCGGTGATCACAGTGCTTTGTCCCAAAATATGACCCGTCGCACTCACCGCCAAAATAATCCACAAGATCCAACTCAGAGGCGTGCTGAAGTAAATGCCTAGCAACTGACTAACTAAGCCGACAGCTAGCAACCACTTTACATAATTAAGTGTATTGAATCCTCGACTATTTGCTCTAGGCAACATCCAGGCATTAAAGGCGTAACCTAATAGCATCATGCCGTTAAATAAAAATAAAACAGTAGCGCTTGTTTCAGAGCTATAGCCTAAAACATCAATCATCCATGGCCCTAGCCATAGAGTTTGCAAAGCTAAAAAACCACCATGATTAACAATCCCAATTGGCAACATTCTTAAAAAGAAAGGATGAATCAGAATATCTTTTAAACCAAATGATATTTCTTCGTTGATATTTTCTTTCTTAGCATTAGGCTGATCATCTAACTTAGGAATGCCCAATCGAATTCCAACAAATGCAAGGCCCACCAAAATTGCCATGATGAAAAAAGAGCCGCGCCATCCGATGTAGGGCAAAGCCAATTGAACTGGAATTGTTGTGGCTAGTGCCCCAGCAGTTCCAAAAACTAACATGCCTGAAGCCAATTGACTTTGTTGCTCTACAGCGAACCAGCGTCTGTAGGCGGTAAATGCAGCCATTAAGCAGGCAGATACGCCAATACCAATGAGTAAGCGCCCAAGAGTCAGGCCCCACAAACTATCCGCATAAGCAAAAATAGCCGAACCAACTAAGGCTATCAATAACAATGCGCTCTCTGTAAGTCTTGGGCCAAAATGATCTAAGGCTATACCAATTGGAATTTGCATAAGAGCAAATCCAACAAAATAAGCTGAGGATAAAAGACCCAACTCTGAATGACTAATATTTAAATCAGCTATTAGTTCAGGAGCTATCACTGCATTAACAGCTCTAAATGCATATGATAAGAAATAGGCAAAGGCAAAACATAGAAATACTCGCCAAGCCAAAGCGCCACGCATCGGAAGTTGAACTTGAGTGTGCATCATGTTTTAATACGGCTTAAAACCACTCAGAAACATACTATGCTCATCTGAACTTAAAGTTTTTTCTAAGCCTTGATTAGATGAGAGCGTCTGCAAAATGGTTTGTTGATAAATCAAAACTTGACCATCCGGAAAGACTCTTTGTACGAGTCGAGTTCGCATCAAACGGCGCTGACCATCTGGCCCCACACCATCAACAACCCATTCTTTACCCGGCAATTTTTCAGCTGGTTGACCAGAAGTATTTATTGAGATTGTTTGGTGGGGAGTGACTTGACCAGCCTTTAGATTACTCAAAATGCCTGACTGAATAAATTCAAGCAAATGAGACATGTTTGTCGACGATCTTAATTCAGGTGGCACTTGAATCACACCAATTGCGTACAAGCCATTTTTTACCTTAACAGCTTCCATGGTCATCGTTAATTTATGTTGCTGAAACAACATTGTCTTTTCAGCACGACTTGGCTTTCCAGGATAAAGAGCCTCATACATCAAGTCATCAGATCGAACTGAACGCCAATCAAATGTCGGCGTACAAGCAGAAAGCGCCAACAAAAGACACAAAAATGAAAAGAGGCGGTTTATCAACATAAAAGAATTATTTTGCATAAAATATGATTATGCCCACTCAATCTATTTTTAGTTTATTTATTCGCACCAGATGCTTGTCACTGGTAAGTGCACTTGTATTCATCTTTGGTATCGCTGCTTGCTCTTCAGATACGCAGCAATCTATGCCTAACTTTACAGTATCAGAAATATCAGGCAAACAATTAACGCAAGATGCTTTTAAAAATAAGGTTGTCGTATTCAATTTTTGGGCAACCAGCTGCACTACCTGCGTCAAAGAGATGCCTCAGCTAGTAGATACCTATCAAAAATATAAGAATGAGGGGCTTGAATTGGTCGCTGTTGCTATGGCGTATGACCCACCGATGTATGTGGTGAACTTCGCAGAAACAAGAAAGCTTCCATTTAAAGTTGTTTTAGATTCTGATGGCAGTGTTGCCAAAGCTTTTGGGAAGATTCAGTTAACGCCTACAACGATTGTTGTTAATAAAAAAGGCAAGATTATTAAGCGCTATGTTGGCGAACCAGACTGGTCCGAATTTCATCAGCTCATTGAAAAGTCTTTAGCTGAAAAAGCCTAAAGACTTTTGATAATTAAACTGCGCCAGCCTTCTCTGCTTGCTGGTCCGCATGGTAACTAGATCGCACCATTGCACCAACTGCAGCATGAGTAAAGCCCATTGCATAAGCCTCTTTTTCAAACATGGCGAATGTATCTGGGTGAACATAACGGCGCACAGGTAAATGATGTCCTGATGGCGCAAGATACTGGCCAATGGTCAACATATCAATGTTGTGCTCACGCATATCACGCATCACTTCAAGAATTTCCTCGTCTGTTTCACCCAAGCCAACCATCAAACCACTCTTAGTAGAAACTTTTGGATATAAGGCTTTAAAGTCTTTCAGCAACTTTAATGAGTGCATGTAATCAGAACCTGGTCTTGCTTCTTTATACAAACGAGGGACAGTTTCGAGATTATGGTTCATAACATGTGGCAAACCATTGGCAAAGATATCCAAAGCTTTTTCTAAACGACCACGGAAATCAGGTACCAAAACTTCAATATTGGTGCTTGGAGAGAGTTCATTTGTTCTGGTAATACAGTCCACAAAATGTTGAGCACCGCCATCGCGTAAATCATCGCGATCAACACTGGTAATCACGACATAAGATAACTTCAAAGCGGCAATTGTTTTTGCCAAATTAAGTGGCTCATCTAAATCTAAAGGATCAGGGCGACCATGCCCAACATCACAAAATGGGCAGCGACGAGTACATTTATCACCCATGATCATGAATGTTGCAGTACCTTTACCAAAACATTCTCCAATGTTAGGGCAGCTAGCCTCTTCACAAACAGTTACGAGCTGATTTTCTCTGAGTATTTTTTTAATCTCATGAAAGCGAGAATTACCAGAAGCTGCTTTGACTCGAATCCATTCAGGCTTTTTGAGCACCTGCTCAATAGGAACAATCTTGATAGGAATACGAGACGTCTTATCAGCTGATTTTTGTTTTTGATTTGGATCGTAGGTCTTGGTCATGACCGCACCTCTAGTTGTTGTGATAAATGGCCCAGTAGATATTTAGCCACAATATCGATATTGTCGCTCACTCCCAGGGAGTGCAGGTCAATTGTCTTTAAACCCGCATAACCACAAGGGTTGATGGCCTCAAATGGCTTCAAATCCATATGCACATTGAGTGCGAGGCCGTGATAACAACATTGCTTGGTTACTTTAAGGCCTAATGCTGCAATTTTAGCCCCAATATTATTTGGTGAAATTTTGTCCTGTTGGGCTAAATAGATTCCAGGAGCTCCCGTATGGCGCTCCCCCTGAATACCCAAATCTGCCAAGGTATCAATAATGGACTGCTCAATTCGATGAACCAAGTCACGGACAAATAAATGGCGGCGCCTTAAATCTAACAACAAATAAACCACTAACTGGCCGGGGCCATGAAAAGTAATTTGCCCGCCCCTATCAATCGGTATGAGGGGAATTTCAGTGTTTGCTTGAAGTAAATGCGCAGGATCTCCTGCTTGACCCAACGTATATACCGAAGGATGCTCTAGAACCCAAACCTCATCTGGGGTATTAACGTCGCGCTGCGCCGTAAATTTTTTCATCGCCTCATAAGTGGGCAAATATTCTTGATGCCCCAAGTGACGAATAACAATATCCATCATTTATAGAACAACACTCACCATCGGATGTGTTGAGAGTGTTCGATACAAGTCATCTAACTGTTCGCGACTAGTGACTCTTACCGTTACTGTTAGACCTAGATAATTACCATTTTTTGAAGGGCGACGTTCAATTGTTTCCACATTGAAGCTAGGGTCAAAATTTAATACGACGCTCTCAATAGCTGATTGATAACCTTCCACTGCCTTACCCATGACTTTAATAGGAAAATCACATGGGTACTTAATCAAGGACTCTTCTGGAGGAATGTCCACATTAAGCTCCTTGAGTTGGATTTGGCTGGCCATGCCAGGCTCTTAGAATTAGATCGCGAATGCAGTGCAATTTGCGATGAAAGAAATGATCTGCTCCTGGTATAACTTGAACTGTTAATTCTTGTGGTCGAGCCCAGTCAATCACACTACTAAGCGGTATGACATCATCAACTTCGCCATGAATCACAATCGTATCCTTTGGCACAGGAGCCACCTCCCATTTCGAAGTGGCACTACCAACCATAATCAACCGCTCTGGTGGAGCTCCAATTTCTTCTAAATGTTTAACAACATAGCTGCTGACATAGCTACCAAAAGAAAATCCAGCCATTGCTAAAGGAAGTTCACCCACCAACGCAGGCCATGCTTGACCTTCTAAATCTGCTATATCTTGCCAGCTAAATGAATCACGCATCCAGGCAATCACGGCAATTAAATCTTCAGCCTCGCCTTTTCCGTCATCGTGTATTCCCTCACTACTACCAACCCCCCTAAAATTGGGGCGCAATGTCACATAACCTAATTGCGAAAATGTTCGCGCCAAAGTTTGCGCCACTTTGTTATCCATTGTTCCACCCAACAGCGGATGTGGATGAGCTACTAACGCTATACCTCTTGGACGAAAGCTATCAGGGTGATGCCTAATTTCATCAGGCAAATCGAGCGATGCCTCGATTAAGCCAGCAGGCCCTTGAAAATGTATTTTGATTGTGCGGCTCACTTATTCGATCCTCAATCGATCAACAATTTGACCTTTGATGAAATGTTCATTAATGATTTCATCCATATCGCTTTGGTCAACAGCCGTGTACCAAATACCCTCTGGATAAACAACCATCGCAGGACCATGCGCACAACGATCTAAACAACCTGCCTTATTAACTCTGACTTTGCCCGCACCAGATAAGCCAAGTTCTTTACAACGAATTTTTGTGTATTCAAATAATTGATTGGCGCCATGCTGGGCACAGCAGTCATCACCGTTTTCACGCTGATTTAAACAAAAGAATAGGTGGTATTTAAAGTAGCTCATAAGCAAAATTATATAGATGAAGAGCGCATTAGACGCTTAAGTAAAGATAAGGATGCCCCAATTGGCCAAATCCAGGCCAACCAAGCCATCAAATGATTAAAGTGAATTAATCGACCTTGTCGCCATTCTTGAATGGTGAGAATGTAATAAGGATTTTTGGGAAAGAAATTGACCAATAAGATCATCCCCACCAAACTTAATACAGCAACCAGATATAACCACCTATTTTTAAGTTGCAAAACGGCGATCAAAATCAATGTAGCAAAAATCATTCCCCATAAAGCAGCGGGTGTTAACCACAAGAAACTCTTATCAACCCCAAACTGCATGCCAGAGAAAAGCGCCTTTAAAACAATAGTGGTGACTAGCAACATTAATAGTAGCCGTGCCCTGGGGGCACCCAATCGCATGGTGATCGCTAGGCATGAGCCAGCAGCCAACCAAGCTACCATTGTTGTGGCAATTTCTAAGGCTGCAAAATTGAATGTATCTTTCCAAATAGCCTGGTTAACCCAAACACCTCCCCAATCACCCATGGCTAACCATGCAGTTTGAGGATAAATTTGAGCAAACGGGAATGCCATCATCAAAATAATCCCGCTGGTGTGCAGGCCAAACCACTCAATACGTCGATGTTGAAACGCGCTACCGGATAACCATCTTGGATCCAGTGGCATAGCTAATAGCGCGCCAATAGTTGCGCCGCCCATATTTGCCCACCAATCAACATTGCTTGGAATCCTGGTTGATAACCAAGTCTGCAAAGATTCTAATGAGCCAGATACCAAGCCCCCCAACAATAAGGCAAACAAAAGAGCCTTATAAGCTTTCAAACGAGGATAAACAGCAAATACGGTTAAGAAACCTAAAGGTAAATAACCCAAAATATTAGTAAACACGTCAAATGATGTGATGTATCTAGGGATGGGCGCATTGATCCAATCAAATATTCCAGCCCCAACTGCAACATTAAAGTTAAATGGATAGATACTTGCGTAGATAATCAACAAGACATAGGCAAAAGCAGCTATGCGGGCAGTTGGCATGGGTAAATCTGGCCAAGATAAGCGCTGAGGACGTTGAAAATTCTCTGACATATGCACATAGTACCTACAATATGAATATGGCTATAAATTGGATACTTGAACGCGTCGCAGAAAGCACCTCCACCAATGAGGACTTGATGTCTCGTTGGAGGGGAGGATTGCTATGGGAGCCCGTCGCAAGAATGGCCCTTAAGCAAACCTCTGGTAGAGGCAGAATGGGTAGACCCTGGGTCAGCAGTCCTGATACAGCCCTCACCTTCTCGGTTGCCTATCCATTTAAAAAAGGTATTCAAGATTTATCGGGCTTAAGTCTTGCCTGCGGCTTGGCGGTAGTTAAAGGAATTTCATCGGCTACAAGCACCAGTAAAGAAGATCTTCAGAAGATGGGCTTAGGTTTAAAGTGGCCTAATGATATTTTATTGAATCAAAAGAAACTAGCTGGCATGCTGATTGAAGGTGGGCAGTTGAAACCTGAAGAGCCCACCTGGTTAATTATTGGAATTGGCATTAATCTCAATAGCAACTCAAATATTTCCGCTCAGATAGGAAGAGAAATTGCAGGGGTTAATGACTTAGCGATCTCGACACCAATTAATCCAGACCTATTGTGGCTAGAACTGCTAAAAGAATTAGGTACTGTGATTGAAGATTTTGAAGCCGCTTCATTTAGAAAATTTCAAACTGAATGGAATGACTGGGATGTGTATAAAAACAAAATGTGTCAAATCCACCAACAAGATAAGTTAGAGTTAGAAGGCATCGAAAAAGGTGTTGATGAAAACGGCTGCCTGTTGATTGAAAGCTCCGGCACTTTAAAAAAAATTATAAGTGGTGATGTTTCCTTGAGAATGGCTGTATGAGTACCTTATTAATCGATCTAGGCAACACAAGACTTAAATGGGCTTTAGCTCAAAGTGACGTCATTTGTTTATCTCAAGATTTTGAACGCCAAGGATCTTTTCCAAAAGAAACGGCACCCTCAATTGTGGATCTTTGCATCAATAACGCATGGGTAATCGAACACATTGTTTGTTCTAGCGTTATCTCCAAGGACATAACTTCTTCTATTCAACTTGCCTTTGAAAAAAGTTTTCCTAATGCAGCCTGGCACCAGATCAATGGCGCCACTCTGCTTGATCAAATTTCAACCAGTTACACAGATGCTGCACAACTAGGTAGCGACCGCAGAGCAATGATCATTGGGGCTCAAGCGCTACATCCTAACAAGAACCTTCTTGTCGTGGGCCTTGGAACAGCAAGCACCATCGACTTATTGACAACAAAACGACATCATCACGGCGGTTGGATCATGCCAGGCTTTTCTTTAATGAAAGAGGCTCTTGCCACTGGCACAGACAGGCTGCCCAATGGAGAACTCAACTTAAATAATCATTTGTCACTTAGTGTTGGTCTTGACACTCTTGCGGCCATTAATCATGGCGTTCTTGCAAGCCAAATAGGTGCTATTGAAATGGCCAAAAAATATGCTGCTAAAGAAGGTATCCCATTGGATTTAATCATTGTCGATGGCGGCAATGCCACACAATTGGTCCAAGATCACTATAACAATGACTTACCAATCAAACAGGAAGCCAATTTAGTCTTGAAGGGCTTACTTGCCTGGCAGCAAAGTATGAGTAAAAAATGAATAAAAAATTAAACTTATTTTTATCAGTTTTAATTATTTTGGGAACTGTATTGAGCTTACTAATTGTTGCACTGCCCTCTAATACTCAACAAATGATCAACTCTTGGTTCGAAAATAAAGAGGCGGCAACAAGCGCCCCTATCAAACAATCGCCAGAATTAAAAACAACAGGTCCCGCGACCTCAGGCTCTAATTTTTCTCAATAAAGCAGTTGTTGAACGATCATGTAAGAAAGGTATTGCATAAGCCTTACCTCCCCAGGTCTTCACTAAAGCAGTTTCAGCCAAAGCATCAATCTCATAATCACCGCCTTTAACGTAAATATCAGGCTTAATTTGAGCAATCAATTCCACCGGTGTTTTTTCAGAAAAAAGCACGACAAGATCAACTGACTCCAATGATGCCAACAATGCTAAGCGATCTGCTTCTGCGTTAAGTGGGCGATCATCGCCCTTACCCAACATGCGAACTGAGGCATCAGCATTGACACCCACAACCATGCTTACTCCCAAGCTTCTTGCTTGCGCAAGATAGCTCACATGACCACGATGAAGAATATCAAAAACCCCATTTGTAAACACAACTGGCTTAGGCAATTGACTTAGTTTCTCTTGCAAATTTTGAGCCGTACAAATTTTTTGCTCAAAGTTTGGTGGCGGTAATTTTGATAGATCTGCTGGTGTCATAAATGAGATATTAACCGACTATATGCTGTCCAAATCATTCAATATTTTTTGAGCATGCATTGAAATCAATTTTTGCTCTTCCACGGGTATTCTTTTGAGATTGGCAACCATTAATTTAGTGCGTGGATTTTTACCAAATTCATCTTGATGATTAATTAGGAAATTCCAATATAAATTGGTCATTGGGCAGGCATTTTCACCGTAACGGACGTCGCTTTGATAACTACAATTTTGACAGTAGTTACTCATTCTTTTAACGTAGGCCCCGCTTGCTACATATGGCTTACTTGTAAATCGTCCGCCATTGGCAAATAGAGCCATACCTGCTGTGTTTGGTAACTCAACCCATTCAATGGCATCAACATAGACAGCGAGATACCATGCACATACTTCCTGCGGGAGAATTTCTGCTAATAATGCAAAATTTCCGGTAATCATTAACCTCTGTATGTGATGCGCATATCCATACTCGAGCGTTTGATTGATCGCATCTTTCATGCATTGCATTTTGGTATTAGCCGACCAATACCAGCCAGGTAATTTTCTTTGATGATCAAAGTAATTATCTTGTGCCATTTTTGGCATGTCTAAGTAATAGACACCACGAACAAATTCTCTCCAACCAAGAATTTGTCGAACAAATCCTTCGACAGAACTTAAAGATCCACCGCGAAGCTTCCATGTATCCAAAGTTTTTTGAATAACCTCTTGAGGACTAATCAGCTTCAAATTAAGCGCACATGAAATCGTAGAGTGCCATCCAAATGGTGTATTGGTCCACATGGCATCTTGATAACTGCCAAACAACTCGAGCCGGTGTTCCACAAAATAATCAAGGGCTTTTAATGCATCAACCCTAGTAACAGGCCATGCAAATTTATCAAGGTGCCCAGGATGATCTGGGTATTTTTTTAGAACATAATTAATAACGTCTTGTGTGATGTCATCAGGTGCAAATGTCAATGGCCCATTAATTAGACCAGGTCCCTTTTTAGAATAGGGCTTTCTATTTTGATCGTCAAAATTCCATTGACCGCCTTCTGGCTCACCATCTTTTTGCATCAATATGTGATGCTTTTTTCTCATGTAACGATAAAAGTACTCGAGTCTTAACTCCTTCTTATCCCCAGCCCACTCTTTGAACTCTTGCGTTGAACAATAAAAATGAGTGTCTGGTCTTAACTCTAAATTGATTTTTAGGGTTTGTGCTAGAGATATCAAAGCATCCCGCAGTCTTACCTCACCAGGCTCAACACAAATTAAATGAGTAAATGAATGCGCTGAAATATAAGCACTTAAAACTTCAACGATTGGAAGTTGATTTTCTTTTACATAGGTGAGTCGATAACCCTGAGCAACAAGATCATCTGCAAAGTGGCGCATAGCCGATAAAAAAATCGCTATTTTTGCTTTATGAGACCAGACGTATTGAGCTTCATTTTCTGACTCGATCATAATGATCTCGTCGGCAGCCACATCAACACCCACCAAGGCAGAGCTATCGCTCTGCAGTTGGTCCCCCAGAATAAGAACCAGTTTCTTCAACTTGTTAACTGGTGTGCTTTTGGCGCCAGGCCTTAATGCCCAAAGAAATATCTTGTAATGCAGACATGATCATCACATCTTCTGGTGGGCGCTTTCTTAATGCCGAGTTTTCTCCACCAGCCCAAACCTCAACTCCAGGAGCCAATTTTGACTTTAACTCTTTCAAGCCATCAACTACTTGATTTTGGTTAATTTGGGATGAGAACGACAAAGCAATAATGTCAGCTTTTTGAGCTCTAGCCGCTTGAGCTATTTCAAGTATCGGCGTTTGAGTTCCCAAGGAAACACAAACACAGCCCTCCAAAGCCATCAGCGCTTCAGCCATTAATAAACCAAGACTGTGTTGCTCTTGAGGAAATGTTGTTAACAAAACTCTTGGTCTTGCTAAATCTTCATTTTGACCTGTATGACCACGCGGTACAGAATTGATTGCAGTACGCAATAAATGCTTAATCTGCTCTGTAAATAAATGCTCTTCATGGATTTCAAGCTTACCTTCAGCCCAATAATCACCAATATTTTTTATTAGTGGCGCTACGACTTCGATCACGAATCGGTCAAGACCGATTTTCATCAAGGTTGTAGATAGAGCTAGTCTTAAGGCCTCAGTTTGATGGGAGCGTAATAAGTCCAAATAACGCACCATCTCATCTTGGGATATAACTGGACCATGAGAATGCTGTTGTTCCTGCACTTGCATTAACTTGGAACTTAACTCTCTGAGTGCTTCAATTGGCAGAGGAACAATGCGACCTGGGCGATGCCCTAAATCAAGCAATCTCTTGATTAATCTTAGTTTTTCAATTTGATCAGCTGGATAGACTCTATCGTCATTGCTATCCCGAAGAGGCCTTGGAAAGTCATAGCGTCGCTCCCATACTCTTAAGGTATCTTTTGCAATGCCAGTATCTCGCTCTACCGCAGCAATGCTTAGCATGTCAGGGAGGTTAGTAAATCTAACGTTCATAATTTGAGCATTCGATATTTGTTACCAAGCCAAATACTTGGTTCATGTTGAGGGGAATTCTACACCGTCCTAGACAGAATTTGCATTTATTTATAATTGAGGGTAATATCGGTACATAAATATTAATTTGCACTAGACAAAAGAAGATCTTGTCAAAGACAGCAAAAATATAAAAATAGGGTCGAGGAGACAAGCCCACATGCAGGTCGAAGAGAGTAAAAGGCCGTTCCCCACTCAAAAGGCTATAGACCTTGGGGGCTCTTTTTTAAAAACTCCCTTCATCGTTCTTTTCATTAGCGCATTGATGTGGCTTTCTTGGCCAAAGGAATCGCAAGCTATGACATGCCCCACATCCCTATCACATCAATTTTTAAGGCTTCAAGACGAAGCCCCCCAAGATCTGTGTCAATACAGTGGCAAAGTAATCCTAGTTGTAAATACGGCAAGTTATTGTGGCTTCACAAGCCAATACGAAGGTTTAGAGCAACTTTACGCAAAATATAAAGATCAGGGCTTTGTCATCTTAGGATTTCCATCTAATGACTTTGGCAAACAAGAGCCTGGCAACAACAAAGAGATTGCTGACTTTTGTCACAATACCTATGGTGTTAAGTTCCCTATGTTTGCAAAGAGCTCGGTCTCAGGCAAAGAAGCTAACCCTTTATTTAAGCATTTGATAGATAAAACAGGAACTAAACCTCGTTGGAACTTTTATAAATACATCATCGACCGTCAGGGCAATGTTGTCGAGTCCTTTAACAGCATGGCATCTCCTAACAGTAAAAAAATAACTTCACTAATTGAGAAGTTATTGCAGGAGAAAAAATAATGCCTACATTAATCATACATATTTAGTCGTAAAGTTTTCAACCATAAAACACATTAATTTTGAGCATGAATTCTCTCCCTCCCTTATTGATGTTCAAAAGTGTCTTATGGTTTTTTCTAATTACCTGTGGGCATAAATAATGAAAATAGCAATTATTGGCGCAGGAATATCAGGCTTGGGTTGCGCATACGCACTCAGCAAATTACCTCAAGTTGAAATAACCATTTACGAAGGTGGCGACCATATCGGCGGCCACAGCAACACAGTAGATCTAACCATAGATACTGCTCGTGGAGCCATTACTCACGGTATTGATACTGGGTTTTTAGTATTTAATCAAAGAACATACCCTCGGCTATTGCGTTTGTTTGATGAGTTGAATGTTCCCATTTCCAAATCAGACATGTCATTTTCCGCCTCTATTCCACAACAAGACAGGGGAGCAATAGAATGGGCCGGAACTAATATTGACTCAGTTTTTGCACAAAGAAAAAATCTAGCTAAGCCAGCTTTCCTAAGAATGGTTGCGGACATTATTAGGTTCAATAAACTTTGTACCACCTTAGCCACAGAAAATAAGTTGGGAGCTCTGGAGCTATCAGTTGGCGAATTTATTGATAAGCATAAATTTAGTGACTCATTTAAGAATTGGTATTTTTTGCCGATGATTGGTGCTATTTGGTCATGCTCCACAGCGCAGATGTTGTCATTCCCCATTTCAACCATGATTAGGTTTTGTCATAACCATGGTTTGATCAAAATCACTGATAGACCACAATGGCTCACCGTGAGTGGTGGCTCTAAAGAGTATGTCAAAAGAATTACTGATGCAATTAAATCAAACGGCGGAAACTTTGTTCGGGAATATGCAAACTCAGTAACAAGATTGAATGGTGAGGTTGAAGTTGTATCTAACTCATCCTCAGAAAAATATGATCATGTTGTTATGGCAAGTCATAGTGATCAAACATTAAATATGTTGACCGATTCAACCAAAGAAGAAAAGAATATTCTAGGCGCTATTACCTATCAAGACAACAGAGCTGTACTCCACACAGATCAGGGAGTGCTCCCTAAAAATAAAAAATGTTGGGCCGCGTGGAATTACGCGACAACACTCACCCAAGGTAAGGAAGCACAAAGAGTTTGCGTGAATTACTTAATTAATAAGCTACAGCCTTTGCCAATCGAATGGGAAGATCAACAAGTCATTGTTAGCTTGAACCCTATCACTGAGCCAAAAAAAGAATCTATTCGCGCCGACATTCAATATGCTCACCCAGTATTTGATGATGCAGCAATTAAAGCGCAGGCTAACCTGCCACTTATTCAAGGAAACAATAACACTTGGTTCTGTGGCGCATGGACTGGCTACGGCTTTCATGAAGATGGACTGCGCTCAGGCGAACTTGTAGCAGAAGCCATTTATGAGTTGCTTCACAAACCACAAAAGCAGAGCCTCAATACAATATGAGCCTAGCTAAGCTGTGTTTTGGGCAAGTGCGTCATGCCCGCCTTCAACCGTCAAAAAATGCATTTGCTTATTCAATTTTTACATTGCGTATTCCAATGCGACAAAGACAGCTTTCTTCAACTGGCATTGCTCAAACTGGCTTAGGAGATAACTCTTTTTCATGTTTATCTTTTTTTGATAAAGATCATGGTAATGGCAATGGTAAGTCTTTGGATTGGGCCCTTAATATTGTTGAATCTAATGGCGTCACCGATATAGATGGTGAAGTGTGGCTACAAACATTCCCCCGGGTTCTAGGGTATGTATTTAACCCAGTTAGCTTTTGGTTTTTCCAAAACAAGCAGGGCGACTTAAGAGCCATCATTGCTGAAGTTAACAACACTTTTGGAGAAAGACATTCTTATCTTATCTGCGATGAGGAAGGTCAAAATCTAAAGTGGGGACAAACTTTTGAATCTAATAAAGTTTTTCATGTGTCTCCATTTTGCGAAACAACTGGAAAATACTTTTTTAGATTTTTTAGGGCTGAAAAATCGAAAGCTCAGCACGTTGCTCGCATTGAATACCACCTTCAAGACCCAGTCTTAATCACGAGCGTTAATGGTCATGAAAATGACATTAGATTTAAAACTATCCTTTGGGCAATGCTTAGATACCCGGCAATGAGTTTTGGAGTTATATTTAGGATCCATTGGCAAGCATTAAAACTTTGGATTAAAGGCGTGCAATTTCATAGCAAACCAAATCCGCCTGTAACGGAAGTCAGCAAATGAATACTCAAACTAACATATTGAATGATCAATCTGAGCTACTTCCATGGCATGCGAAAGCCCTGTTTAAGCTTTTAGAAAATTTACGCGCTGGAAAGCTAAACCTAGTTGACCCCAACGGCAATCAGTTCTGCTTTGAAGGGACTCAACCTGGGCTTACTGCCCACATTCACATTCATAATTGGTCAGTATCAAAATCTTGCCTTAAATCTGGCGACATTGGTTTTGCCGAAAGCTATATCAATGGCGACTGGGATTCACCAGATATTGAAAGTTTATTACGTCTACTATTGATCAATCGCCAAGCTATTGAAAAACTCATTTACGGTAGCTGGTGGGGAAGTCTTTTTCACAGACTCAAGCACTGGCTTAACAAAAACTCCAAAAAGGGTAGCAAGAAAAACATTCATGCTCACTACGACATAGGGAATTCGTTTTACTCTCTTTGGTTAGATCAAAGCATGACATACTCAAGTGCGTTCTTTGATGAAAAAAATCTATCTCTATTTGATGCTCAAAAGAATAAATACGAGAGAATCATTTCCTCAATAGGAATTCAAGAGAATGAGCGCCTTTTAGAGGTAGGGTGTGGCTGGGGTGGCTTGATGGAGACGGCCCAAAGAAAGAATATTGCAATTGATTGTCTGACCATTTCTCAAGAGCAGGCTGCATATGCCCAAACAAGAGCTGATCAACTAAGCCTTTCTCACCCAAGCCCAGCGAATATTATTCTTCAAGACTATCGAGATCATGAAGCTCAATATGATGGTATTGCATCTATTGAGATGTTTGAGGCGGTCGGAGAAGAATATTGGCCAAGTTACTTTGCGATGATTAATCGCTGTCTCAAACCAGGCAAAAAAGCATGTATACAAACTATTGTGATCGCTGAAGATTTATTTGAAAAATACCGTCATAACTCTGACTTTATCCAGCAATATATTTTCCCAGGTGGCATGCTGCCCTCAACGACCGTATTTAAAAAATGTGCTGAGGATGCCGGTCTTATTGTTGAAGATGCTTTCTCCTTTGGCAAGGACTACCAAAAAACCTTGGAGATTTGGCATTCACAATTCAACTCATCTCTTAGCGAAATCAAAGCTCAGGGGTTTGATGAAAAGTTTATTAGACTGTGGAATTTATACCTCATGTATTGTGCAGCTGGCTTTGCCGAAGAAAGCACAGACGTGATTCAATTTACACTAAGAAAACCTGCATAGATGCCTCTCAATTTACCTATTAATGACTTTATTAATAAAAGAGTTTGGATAATCGGTGCATCTAGTGGCATCGGGGAAGCAACCGCTCATTGCCTTCTCAAGCTTGGCTCAAAAGTTGCACTAAGCGCAAGAAAAACAGAAGAGCTCCATAAAATTGAGAGCCAGTACCCCAAAGATCAAACACTTGTTTTACCGTGTGATGTTTTGGATGAAGCTGCGATAGAAAATTCTTACCAAACGATTAAAGAATTTTGGGGCGAACTTGATCTACTACTTTATGTCGCTGGCATTTACGAGCCAATGAGGGCTGAAGAATTTAATTTAAGCGCAGCAAAAAATATCATTGCAACCAATGTAATCGGACCAATGTCTGCATGTGCCACTGTACTGCCAGACTTCATAAACCGCCAATCAGGTGGTATTGGGATTGTTTCTAGCGTGGCAGGCTATAGCGGTTTACCAAAGGCTCTTGCGTACGGCCCGAGTAAAGCAGCCATGATTAATTTTTGTGAAAATCTCTACTACGATCTAAAACCGCTTGGCATTAATGTTTATATGATCAATCCAGGATTTGTTGCGACCAGAGCAACTGCCAACAATGATTTTTATATGCCCGCCTTGATTACTAGCGAGGCTGCTGCCAACTATATTGTGAATGGCTTAAAAGGTGGAGAATTTGATATTCATTTTCCAAAAAGATTTTCTTTGTTTTTAAAATTTCTCAGAATTCTTCCCTACTCAGTCTACTTTTTCTTTATCAAAAGAATTTTGAAAATCTAAATGATTCAAGAATCCATTACGCAAGAAATTATTCAAAGATTTGAAAATCTTGATTTAAACAACATTGATCACCTATTGGCGCTCTACGATGCACAGGCTTTTTTCAAAGACCCTTTCAACGAAGTCACCGGAAAAGCTGCGATTCAAAGAATTTTCACTCATATGTTTGACCAGGTTGACCAACCTAAGTTTATTGTCACCAAACATATCGCAACAGATAATCAAATTTGTCTAACTTGGGAATTTTGCTTTAACTTTAAAAATAGTTCACAAGAGCAACAAGTTATCAAAGGTTGCACCTGGCTGACATTGAATCGTGAACTTTTAATTACCCAACATAGAGACTATTGGGACCCAGCAGAGGAGCTTTATGAAAAGATTCCGCTCCTCGGAGGTTTTATGCGCTTTCTTAAAAAAAGAATTCGTGCTTAATTGAAGCAAAAAGTTTTTTAATTAACGCTTTTCTTTTCTAACTTTATTAATTAAATGATCCATCGCATCAATTGCTCTAGCCTTTGAGCCCCCAGTAATTGATGGTGATGTAATGTACTTACCTTGAACAGCAACAGTAGGAACGCCATCAATTCTGTAGCTTTGTGCAATTTGATTGGCTGCTCTTGCCTTCGATGTAACAGTAAACGATTTAAAAGCTTTTGAGAAAGCCTCTCTATCAACACCCTGTGAAGCAACCCAGTCAGTAATTTCTGCCTCAGTCAATAACTTCTTTTTACCAACGTGAATAGCGTCCATCACTTTTGCGTGCAAGTTTGATTTACCAAGACTTTCTAAAGCATAAAAGAGCTGGCTATGAGGCAATAAATCATCTCTAAAGGCTACCGGGACTTTTCGCACATAAACATCTTTACCTTGTCGCTTTACCCAGGCATCCAATTGAGGTTCAAAATCGTGGCAGTGAGGGCAGCCGTACCAAAAGAATTCAAGAACTTCTATCTTGCCTTTGGCCTCTATTGCTTGCGCAGCTGGTAAAACTCGATAGTCAAAACCTTCTTCAATGGGCCTTGACTGAGCTAAGGTGACAGATGAAAGGCCCACTAAAAAAAAGCTTAGTAGAGTTTTTTTAATAGAAGAATGTAAATTGAATTTCATATTTAATTGGCTTTATTAATTCTGATAACTGTTGATGTAATACCAGCACTTTGCAACCTTGTACGAATTTGAGTAACTTCTGTTTGCCCAATATATGGGCCAACACGAACTCGCCAAAGTGTCGCACCATCGACTTCGCGCTCAGAGATAAGCGCCTCTAGGCCTTGCATCGCTAACGCAGCTTTTTGTCTTTGTGCTTCATCTTGATTTCTATAAGCGCCCGTCTGCAACCAGTATTCTGGGCCTTGAGTAGCTGCTGCTATATTTGCAATCGGGTCTTTTTTAGATACTTCGCTTGGCAAAGGCACTTTGCTTTGTAAAGCCTTATTAAGGTTAGGTCGATCCTCAACCTGAACCTCACCTTCCTCGATAGCTTCTACCGCCGCAGGCTTACTTGCCGCATCAGGAGCTCTCTGTCCCAGCTTAGCTTCAGGCGCACCTTTTTTTAAGCTCACCGCTACACCAACAGCGATAGCCAAGCCTAAAAGCAAGCCCAAAACAAAACCCATAAGAGTACCGCCAGAACTGCTACTTTGTAATTGAGGATGTTTATTTGTATTCATAATGCTTATATTACCCCTTACATCTTATTAGGTGCAGACACACCTAAAATTGATAGTCCATTAGCAATGACTTGTTTAGTTGCGCATAGCAAAGCCAACCGCGCCAAACGTAATTCTTCTTCATCCACCAAGACACGATCTGCGTTATAAAAGCTGTGAAACTCTCCAGCCAAGTCTCGCAAATAAAAAGCCAATGAGTGAGGCGTCATTTCTTTAGCAGCATCAGTTAAAACATCTGGATACTCTGCTAGTCGTCTTAATAAAGAGTCAGATGCCCCACTTGTCAAACTTGTTAAGGAAGCATTTGCCAAGCTTGCTTCATCGCCAGCCCATTGGCGCAATATCGAACATATTCTGGCATGAGCGTATTGAACATAGAAAACTGGGTTTTCATCATTTTGTTTAAGTGCCAAATCTATGTCAAAAACAAACTCGGTATCAGCTTTACGTGAAATTAAGAAAAATCTAACGGCATCACGACCTCGACGAATAGCATCATCACGCTCAGCTACTGTTGTGTTTTCATTAATTCCACCGGACCACTCAATTAAATCTCTAACGGTGACATAAGATCCAGCACGCTTAGAAATCTTAACCTCTTCTCCACCCTTCATGACTGTAACCATCTTGTGAAGAACATATTGAGGGTAATCTTTTGGAATATCCCATTGACGCTTTTGAGCAACCCCTTGAATACCAGATCTCACTCGTGCAATCGTACCGTGGTGATCGCTACCCTGAATATTAATCACATGAGTAAACCCACGTGACCATTTGCTTGCGTGATAAGCAACATCAGGAACAAAGTAGGTATAACTACCATCTGACTTACGCATCACACGATCTTTATCGTCACCATCATCAGTAGTTCTTAACCAGAGAGCGCCCTCAGACTCATAGCTCTTCCCCGTAGACTTTAAATCAGCCACTACAGCTTCAACGCTACCATCGCTATACAGAGATGACTCTAAATAGTAACAATCAAACTTAACGCCAAAAGACTGCAAATCAATATCTTGTTCGCGTCTTAAATAAGCCACAGCAAAACGCCTGATAGCTTCCATGTTATCAATATCACCTTCACCGACTACCGGCTCGCCATCTGCCGCACTCACAGTTGCTTTTGCAAGGTAATCCCGGGCAATATCTGCAATGTACTCGCCGTTATAGGCAAGCTCTGGCCAAGCAGTATCACCAGGCTTATGTCCTTTAGCTCTAGCTTGAACGGAAATAGCTAAATTCTGTATCTGAACACCGGCATCGTTATAGTAAAACTCACGATGCACTTGCAAACCCTGAGTTTGTAATAAGTTAGACAACACATCGCCTAATGCAGCCTGACGACCATGGCCAACATGTAATGGTCCAGTTGGATTAGCAGAAACAAACTCAATTAAGACTTTTTTCTGATTAGCTGGCTGCCGACCGAAGCCCGTAGCTTCTTTAAAAATTGTATTTAAAACTTGAGATTTTGCAGATTGCGTCAATCGCAAATTTATAAACCCTGGTCCAGCAACATCAACCGAGGCCAGCAAAGCTGTGTAGTTTGGTTGCGCTTGCAAAGCAGCTACAAACTCTTGAGCCAATTCACGAGGATTTACTTTCCAAGCTTTTGATAACTGCATCGCAATGTTTGTTGCCACATCCCCATGCTCAGCAACCTTAGGGCGCTCAAGATGAGGCACAGGCAAAGCGTCAGCAATACCTCGCTTAACGGCAATTGCGCCTAGAGCATCTTGCATTAAATCAATGATTTGTTTTTTAATCACAGGCAACATAAATATTTACTTAATTAGTTATTGTTTTAATGTTAATCTTAAAGAATGCTTTATAAATTTCATTGCAAAAAATCAGCTGATGTCTTTATGTTGGGTGACCTTACCCAAAAGATTTTCGACATCATTGGTAAACCCTTAGAAGACAAAGGTGTTTTTTTGCTTGAGCAAATTCCGGGTGCAATTACCAAACTTGAAGAGGCTATTGCGCAAGACCTTGAACTACGGAAAGCCTCTGCTAAAGACGACAATGAAGCGTCCTCAGAAAAAGCCCCAGCTAAATCTGACCGACTTGGACAACGAGCATTTCCATTCGTTAAATTACTCAAAGAAGCCCTCGCTAACAATGAGATGGTCATTTGGGGCGTTTAGCAAAATCAACTTTCTGATCATCGTCGATACGCCCGACATCAAAATACTGGGCATTTTTATTCGCAATATAAAAACCGCTAACGCTTGATGACGGCAACATGGCCATTGATTCAGTTAAAGACATAGCAACTTCATTAGCCTTTAAAACATCAAACATTTCTTTCTTAACTAAATGATCAGGACATGCAGGATAGCCCGGTGCAGGCCTGATACCCACATAAGCCTCGTCAATCATTTCAGTGTTACTTAAGTTTTCCTCAGATGCATAAGCCCAAAGTTCTTTTCTAACGCGCTCGTGCATTTTTTCTGCAAATGCCTCAGCCAATCTATCAGCTAAAGCTTTCAACATAATTGAACTGTAGTCATCATGCTTAGATTCAAATTCTTTTAATTTCTTTTCTATGGCATGACCAGATGTCACAGCAAACATACCAACATAATCAGTGACACCAGAATCTTTTGGGGCCACAAAATCAGCTAAACATCGATTAGGTTTTTTAACCCCGTCTACAACAGGGCGATCTGATTGTTGTCTGTAGTTCTTCCAAGTCAGCAAAACCTCTTTGCGTGATTCATCTTGATACAACTCAATGTCATCCCCTACGCTATTGGCTGGATACAATCCAATAACGGCGTCAGCTTGGAGCCAACGACCCTGAATGATCTTTTGCAGCATGTCTTGAGCATCCTGATAAACCTTAGTAGCAGAATCTCCGACAACCTCATCTTTAAGAATTTGCGGAAACTTTCCGGCTAAATCCCAAGTTTGAAAAAATGGCGTCCAATCAATACACGTAGCAATTTCCGCCAAGTCATAATTTTTGAATACACGGCGCCCAATAAACTTAGGCTTAACGATTTTCTCTTTCGACCAGTCAATCACCTGCTTATTAGCGCGAGCTTGTTCAAGAGTAATTAGTGGTGTTTGTTTTTTATTAGCATGCTGCTCACGAATTCTCTCGTATTCAACGGTTAAATCATCAATGAATTTTTTGGATCCATCATCAGATAAAAGACTAGAAGCAACAGATACCGCTCTTGATGCATCGGGAACATAAACAACTGGCCCTTCATAATGCGGGGAAATCTTGACGGCTGTATGAACGCGAGAAGTTGTCGCACCACCAATCATTAGCGGCATTTTTCTTTCGCGGAAATAGTCATCGCGCTGCATCTCTTCGGCAACATAAGCCATTTCTTCTAATGAAGGAGTAATTAGTCCAGATAAGCCAATCAAATCAGCTTTTTCTTCTTTGGCAACTTTTAATATTTCATTGCAAGGAACCATTACGCCCATGTTGACAACATCGAAGTTGTTACATTGCAAAACAACAGTCACAATATTTTTACCAATATCATGGACGTCGCCCTTAACTGTTGCCATGATGATTTTTCCACGCGACTTAACGTCGCCACCACGCTCTAATATTTGGCGCTTTTCTTCCTCAATATATGGAATCAAATGCGCAACTGCTTGTTTCATCACACGAGCACTTTTAACTACTTGCGGTAAAAACATTTTGCCAGCACCAAACAAATCGCCAACAACATTCATGCCATCCATCAGAGGTCCTTCAATCACCTCAATTGGACGGCCATTAGCGTTAAATATTTCTAAACGCATCTCTTCTGTATCTTCAACGATATGCGATGTAATGCCATGAACCAAAGCATGAGTAAGGCGATCACGAACAGAGGCCTCTCTCCAGGCCAGAGTTTCTTCTGCTTTTGCCCCGCCGCCTTTATATTCATCAGCAATCTCTAACAATCTCTCAGTTGGAGTCTTGCCATCTTTTTCCTTGAAGCGGTTTAGAACCACATCTTCAACGCGCTCTTTAAGCTTCGCATCTAAGTCTGCATACACACCTAGCTGACCGGCATTAACAATTCCCATATCTAAACCAGCTTTAATGGCGTGATAAAGGAAGACAGTATGAATAGCCTCTCTAACAACATCATTGCCACGGAAAGAAAAGCTAACGTTAGAAACGCCGCCACTTACTTTGGCGCCCGGTAAATTTTTCTTAATCCAAGCGGTAGCATTAATGAAGTCATTAGCATAGTTATCATGCTCTTCAATACCTGTGGCAATTGCAAAAATATTGGGGTCAAAAATAATATCTTCTGCAGGAAACCCTAATTCACCTACTAAAATTTCATAACTACGCTGACAAATTTCAATTTTTCTTTGATAGGTGTCCGCTTGACCTTTTTCATCAAACGCCATCACAACTGCTGCTGCGCCATATCGACGAATTAAGTTGGCCTGATGCCTAAAGGCATCCTCGCCCTCTTTCATTGATATTGAGTTAACAATTGCTTTGCCTTGAACGCACTGCAGTCCTGCTTCGATCACAGTCCATTTAGAGGAGTCGATCATGACAGGCACACGAGAAATATCTGGCTCTGATGCAATTAAATTTAAGAATCGAACCATGGCCGCTTTTGAATCCAACATGGCTTCATCCATGTTGATATCAATGATCTGAGCGCCATTCTCAACTTGCTGGCGCGCTACAGATAGGGCCTCGTCATACTGACCATTTAAGATCATGCGTGCAAACGCTTTTGATCCTGTTACGTTGGTTCTCTCACCTACGTTAACAAAACCAACGTGCGGACTAATATTGCACGGCTCTAAACCAGACAAACGCATTGGGGGCATATTCACTGAAGTCATTACACAGACTCCTTATAAGCATTCCATCGACGTGAAGGTCTTTTGGCTACAGCATCAGCTATAGCTTTAATGTGGGCAGGAGTGGTGCCGCAGCAGCCTCCCACCAAATTGACTAATCCGTCTTTTGAAAACTCATCTAATAGTCTTGATGTCATTTCTGGAGTTTCATCAAATCCTGTATCGCTCATTGGGTTGGGTAGACCAGCATTAGGGTAACAAGAAACTGCAACGTCACATACCTTGGCAAGCTCAGCAATATATGGGCGCATTAAGGTTGCACCTAAAGCACAATTCAAACCAAACGTTAATGGCTTTGCATGACGCAAACTGTTCCAGAAAGCTTCAACTGTTTGTCCAGATAAGATTCTTCCAGATGCGTCCGTTACCGTTCCAGAGATCATGACTGGAATACGAATCCCAGCCTCTTCAAAAAATTCATCAATTGCAAATAATGCAGCCTTTGCGTTGAGCGTATCAAAAATTGTCTCTACCAAAAATACATCTGCGCCACCCTCATACAAAGCTTCAACTTGCTCTTTGTAGGCAATACGCAATTGCTCAAATGTGACGTTTCTAGCGCCTGGATCATTCACGTCTGGCGAGATGCTCGCTGTTTTAGGTGTTGGCCCAACCGCACCAGCCACAAATCGAGGCTTTTCAGGAGTTGAGAATTCATCACAAGCTTGCTTCGCCAATTTGGCTGCTGCTATGTTCATTTCTCTGGCTAATTCAGGCATCTTGTAATCATCTTGAGCAACCGTTGTTGCACCAAAAGTGTTTGTTTCGATTAAGTCAGCGCCTGCTGCCAAATACTGTCGATGTATATCCAAAATAATTTCTGGATGAGTTAGATTTAATAATTCATTATTACCTTTGAGATCACTAGGGTGCACCTCAAAACGTTTTGATTGCGGCAAGCCTCTATAGTCTTCTTCAGATAATTTGCGCTGTTGAATCATGGTGCCCATAGCACCATCTAAAACCAAAATTCGGTTTTTAAGTAAATCAGGCAAATTAGCGCCACGGGTATAAAGCATAGGTAAAAACTCTTGGTTTAACCGCAAATTGATTGCGGCAAATGAATTAAAGCTATATTTTATCGGTATTAGACATATTTATCTGATTCCATTAACTTTTTTATTCTAGGAGCCCTCATGTTTGGAGCGATGCCCGATTTCAATCAAAGTCTTGAAATGTTCAAAACCATGTGGGGCAACTCGCCGACACCTGGTGATTTAAGTGGCTTTGGGGCTGGTATTGGCGGAGGGGCAGGCATGCCAACCCTCAATATTGAAGAGCTAGATAAGCGCATTCAGGACCTTAAAAGCGTTGAAAACTGGTTGCAATTGAATATGAGCGTCCTCAGAAGCACTATTCAGGGCCTAGAGGTTCAGCGCGCCACATTGGCTGCCCTACAAAGCTTTAGCGCTGCCATGACTCCTGAAGCAATGGCGGAAGCCGGTAAGGCTGCCCAAAAGGCTGCTAGCCAAGCAACTCAAGCTGCAACAGAAATGGCAACGGAGATGGCTACGGGTAGCTTTTCAAACAAGAAAACCGCAAAACCCCGTCAGAGCAAGCCTCGCGCAACAAGTAGCCGCCGAGCCACAGGTAGTTAAGATGGGCGATGGCCTCGCCCATCGCAAACGTGAGTTGGTGGAGATCTAACTCACGTTTAAACATTACTGGGACTAAATCTCTGGCATGCCCGGGCCCACTAGAACAAAATGCCATCGTCTCTTCAAGACGATCTGCATGATGTTTTTTTAGCTGATCAACACGAAGATGCAGGCCATTAAATGGCTTGCCATGCGATGGCAACACCAAAACGCCCGCTGGCAAATTAAAGTACTTCTCTAGCGAACTTAAATAAAGCCCCAAAGGATCAGCATCTGGCTCAGTATCAAAAACACTGACATTGGTAGATATTCTTGGAAGCACCATATCACCTGAAATCAGTAAATTTAAATCTGCACACCAAAGTGATGCATGTTCAGGGGCATGGCCATAGCCCACAACAACTTGCCAAGAGTGACCACCAATCTGGATGATCTCATTGTCTAGAATTCTTCGAAATCGTAGGGGTAAGTTAGGGACCATATCACTAAAGTAATTCGCTCTAGCCCTAATTTTTTCTAAATCAGATTCTTCAGTTAATCCATGCTTAGAAAAATGATCTGCCGCACCACCTCCGCCAGCCACCGACCCCATGTTTGCTCCAGAGGGACTGATTAACCACTTTGCCAATAAAAAATCGGTCATAGTGATCCAAAGTGGTGCACCCCATTTTTCACATAACCATGATGAAAGCCCAATGTGATCAGGATGCATATGGGTAACAATCACTCTAACAATTGGCAAACCTTCAAGCTCATTCTTGAAGATAACTTCCCACGCTTCCTTGCTTGCTTCATTAGCAATTCCACAATCAACAAGCGTCCAGCCATCAACACCATTAAACGAGTCCCTTAATAACCATAAATTAATATGGTTAAGTGCAAACGGCAAAGGCATGCGTACCCACTTAACAAAAGGGTTGATCGCCTTGGCTTGACCAACTTCTGGTAAATCATCGCCTAATGGGTAATTAATTTCGCTCATCAATATTTTTCATTCTTATCAACAAAGACAGAGTGGTTTTTTAAGATCTAATTTATAAAAGTACTAAATAACTATAATGGCATCAAGACAGTTATATTGTTAATCAATCAACATAGGCTTAACATGACATCATCAAACAATCCCTACATCTTATCCAAGTTGCTCGACAACAATAAAGAGTGGGTTGCATCAGTTACAAAGTCTGATCCTAATTACTTCAGCCGTTTAGTTGGTCAACAAGCTCCTGAATACTTATGGATCGGTTGTTCAGACTCTAGAGTTCCAGCCAATCAAATTACAGGCCTAGCCCCTGGCGAAGTTTTCGTTCATAGGAATATTGCTAACGTAGTGGTACATACCGATTTAAACGCCCTATCGGTTATTCAATTTGCAGTTGATCAAATTAAAGTAAAACATATTATTGTTGTTGGTCATTATGGCTGTTCTGGTGTTCGAGCAGCTCAAAAAAAGGCTCGAATTGGTCTAGCAGACAACTGGATTCGGCACGTGCAAGATGTCCAGGATAAACATGGTAAATATTTAGGCACAGTATTAAAAGAAACCGAACAATTCGATCACTTATGCGAACTTAACGTAATCGAACAAGTCATGAATGTTTGTCAAACAACAAGCGTTCAAGATGCTTGGGCAAGTAACCAAGAGTTAACTGTTCACGGCTGGATTTATGACTTAAAAGATGGCGGCGTTAGAGATTTAGGGATTAGCATTAAAAATGCATCCGAACTTCAATCTCGATATCAAACTGTTTTGTCAAAAAACTATCCTCTCGGTGGGTAATTCGAAAGCAACCCCACAAAGCAGGCCTCTGTCTCCATGCATTAACTTATGCAGGATGGATGATGATGACCTTTTTTGTTTAGGCTGCTTTAGAACACTAGATGAAATTGCCATCTGGAGTGAGCTAACTGAGCTTGAAAAAGAACCCATTTGGATTGCTTTAGAAGATAGAGCTCTTCAAAAATTGAAATAAAAAAAGGGTCACTTCAGTGACCCTTTTTTACAACCCTAATTAATTTATTTCACACAAAATTAATCTGCGTAAATACCAGCCTTTTTAATGATTGGTGTCCACAACTCAATTTGTGATTTCAAATGTGCTTTATGACCAGCTGGGCTAGCATTTTTCTCACTAGGCACAGTAGCACCTAAATCAGCCATTTTGGTCTTGTAACCAGCATCAGCAATACCCGCTTTAATTGCAGCAGATAATTTATCTGTGGCGGCTTTAGGTGTGCCCTTAGGTGCATAAACACCATGCCATACATTAACCTGGAAATTCTTCAAACCCTGCTCATGCAATGTTGGAATATCCTTGAATGCTGGGATGCGTTGCATTGTTGTTGCACCATATGCCTTTACTGAACCAGCTTTTAATTGTCCAGCCAAATTAGTTGTTTGATCACACATCAATTGAACTTGACCACCCATAAGATCTGTCAATGCAGGTGCAGTTCCTTTGTAAGGCACAGTCGTCATATCTTGCTGAATTGTGCTCATAAACAATAGTCCGCACAAATGACTTGCTGAACCAATGCCAGCATTTGCATAAGCGATCTTTGTCCCATTTGCCTTGATATAAGCCAACAACTCTTTGTAATTTTTAGGCGGTAAATCTTTGTTAGCAACCATCACCATAGGCACATCAGCAACTTGGCCTAAATGCTCAAAGTCTGTTAGTGGATCGTAACCCAAGTTACGATAAAGTCCCGGTGCAGTTGACATACCGATGTGATGAATTAATACGGTGTAACCATCATTTGCAGCATTCATAACTTTTTTAGCTGCAATCGTTCCACCAGCACCTGGTGAGTTATCAACAATAACCTGCTGTTTTAATGTTTTACCCATTACAAGGGCTAATTCACGAGCAACCTTATCTGTTGGGCCGCCAGCAGCAAAAGGTACAACTAAAGTTACTGGCTTGTCATCTGGGAAGGCTGCCTGAGAGGTACCTGATACAACAGCAGCTAAAACACCAACTGCAACCATCGCTTTGCGAAAATTCTTATTCATTATTATCTCCTTGACAGTTGTTGCCATTAAAAAATAAGCAAATCAACAAATTCCATTGTAAGGAAAAATAAGGGAAATGACACAGCGCAAGTCATTCAATTGGCTAGTGGATACCCTAACTAAGCCACCTAAATTCTCGACAATCAAAGTAAATTTTAAATATCCATAATGGCTATGGGGCCACTATGCTAGAAGAAATTTATTGTGATCAGCGGTAATCATAATTAATTCCTTTTCTGCTCTTTTGGCAATTTTGAGAACTAATTTATCTTTGCTAATTAGAGTTGAGGGTTTAAGCGTATAAGCCAAATTAATAAAGACTTGATCATCTCTGTCTTTACATTTCCAGGGCGCAATTTGTAAATCATCATCATTAATGGCCCTAGACCAGCACTTCCACTGTTGAATAGCTTGGGCTTGCTGATCTGCAGTTAACTTAAATTGAGGCCTACCTATCACATCAATGAATTCATCTATTGTTTTTTGAGTTGCAACTGCATCAAGCTTTTGAGCTTCTAAAGCAGCTCTTAAAGGGTGCGCTCGCTCATCATCAAAAACCAAAATGTCCAAAAGGATGTTGGTATCCAAAACAACCACTGGTCTCATGCAAATCTCTCTATAAACATTTAAGTTGGCCACTCTCAGATATCATTAGACAACACCAAAATAAAAAGCATTAAATAAAGGTATGCGATGACGATATATGGATCAACAGAACACGAAGAAATGGTTAGTCAAATACTGGAAGTACTTGATCCCCAGTATTTAGCTCTAGCAGAAGAAATCGATGGCATTACACCCCATGAAAAAATTATTTGGCATTTAACTTCTTTGTGGATGAATGCTGCAAAACGCTTAGATAGAGATAAGCTTCCAGTTCACAAAGAACAGTTTAAATTTATTCTTTACTCCGTGGGCCATATTGTTGAACTATTAAGCGATACCGAGTGGGATCAAGTTGAAGATGAGTGGATGGAGCATTTAGCAAGACTAAGAACTTTCAATGATGGCTTTTTAGGCCTCTACTTTCACAACAAAGAAATTTCAGAAAGAACTGCTGATTTTTACAATATTTATGCGTGGTTAATTACCTTGTATCATTGGTTTGGATCAAGCGTATATCAAAAAATAAAACCTCGTATAACCGATGAAACTAGCGAAAGTTATTTAATCGCTAACCAAAGTATGACTAATTTATTGGCCAACTTAACAGAATTTACAGAGCGCTATCAAATCAAAGAGGACGTTTCCTCTTTCATTCAACAAGGCTTGAATTTAGTCATTAACAGACCAGCTAACTTTCCATGGGATCTTTATTTCGAAGCAGAAAAAGCGGAAATTAAGTTACCGTCTTTTTCACCTCCAAAATCAAGTAAAAAAAGTTAGCCTGAATTTACTCGACCGTAACTGACTTAGCGAGATTTCTTGGCTTATCAACATCAGTGCCTCTAGCGCAAGCTGTGTGGTAAGCCAACAACTGCAATGGAATGACGTGAAGAATTGGAGATAAGTCACCGTAGTGCTCTGGCATACGAATGACATGTATGCCATCACTTGCAGTCATTTGAGTATCAGAGTCAGCAAACACATAAAGTTTCCCGCCTCTAGCTTTAACCTCTTGCATATTAGATTTTAGTTTCTCTAATAAGGCATCATTCGGAGCCACGGTAACAACTGGCATTTGCTCAGTCACTAAAGCAAGTGGGCCATGCTTTAACTCTCCAGCTGGATAAGCTTCAGCATGAATATAAGAAATTTCTTTTAACTTAAGCGCCCCTTCAAGGGCAATCGGATAGTGCAAACCTCTTCCCAAGAAAAGCGCATTCTCACACTTAGAAAACGCCTCACTCCAAGCAATAATTTGTGGTTCAAGCGCTAAAGCAGCATTGATTGCTGAAGGCAAATGACGCAAACGATTGAAAGCATCTTTTTCTTGTGCACCACTCAATTGCTTCCTATGTTTTGCCAAAGTAAGGGCCAACAAATACAAGCCAACCAACTGAGTCGTAAATGCTTTTGTAGATGCCACACCAATCTCTGTACCAGCATGGGTTAAAAAACGATATTTAGTTTCTCTAACCATGGCACTAGTAGCGACATTACAAACAGCAAGCGTTTCTGTGTGCCCGAGTGATTGGGCATGACGAAGTGCCGCCAACGTATCAGCTGTTTCTCCAGACTGAGAAACGACAATCACTAGTGCATTTGGGTTTGGCACGGTTTTGCGATAGCGATATTCGCTTGCAATCTCAACTTGCGTAGAGATTCCGGCCAAATCTTCTAACCAATATTTAGCAGTGCTTGCTGCGTAATAACTAGTACCGCATGCCAAAATTAAAACACTATTAATTTTTTCCCAATCAGCTGATGTTGCACCAAATAAAGATGGGTCAGCATGTTGTGCATGACCCAATGTGTCAGCAATAGCGCGAGGCTGCTCAAAAATTTCTTTTTGCATGTAATGCTGGTATGGGCCAAGATCAACAGCTGCGACTTGCGCAGGAACATCTTTTTTAGATCGCGTTTGAATTTCGCCATTGACATCAGTAATGGTTACGCCATCAGTTGTTAAAACAGCAATGTCACCTTCTTCAAGATATGACATTGACTTAGCATGCTCGGCAACAGCTAAAGCGTCTGAAGCTAGAAAATTTTCTTGATTGCCATAAGCAACCACAAGGGGTGAACCCACTCGAGCTCCAACTAAAACACCAGGCGCATCTTGAGCAATAACTCCTATCGCATAAGCGCCGTGCAATCTTGGGACAATTGCGCGCACAGCAGCAGGCAAATCTCTTTGGCTCATGTTCACATAAGTTTGATGAATTAAATGAGCAATGACCTCTGTGTCTGTTTGCGAAACAAAAACATAACCTGCAACTTTGAGCTCTTCTCTTAACTCCTCATAATTTTCAATGATCCCGTTATGAACCAAACCTATTAGGTCATTTGAAAAATGAGGGTGAGCATTAACAGTGTCAGGCTTGCCATGAGTAGCCCAACGGGTGTGAGCAATACCAATATCGCCAGACATTTTTTGACCCTGCTCCGCCAAATCAGAGACTCGAGCTGTAGTTCGCGCTCTAACTAATTGTCCATTAGATACCAAAGCAAAACCGCAAGAATCATAGCCGCGGTATTCAAGCCGACGAAGACCTTCAACTAAAACATCAACAATATTTCTTTTAGCAACTGCGCCAACAATCCCACACATGACTATTTCCTATTAGTTGATGCTCATCTAATTTATTTTAATTTTTTGACTGGTCGCTGCCAGTTCAATGAAATTTGTTTAACTCTTGTAACCGTGAGTTGTCCCGCTGGAGCATCTTTAGTGAGCGTTGTTCCTGCGCCCAAGGTTGCACCTTTACCAACGGTCACCGGAGCCACTAATTGAGTATCTGAACCGATAAAGGCATCATCCTCAATCACTGTTCGGAATTTATTAACACCGTCGTAATTACAAGTAATGGTGCCGGCGCCCACATTGACCCTAGAACCAATCGTTGCATCACCAATGTAGGCCAAATGATTTACTTTGCTATTTGAAGCAATCTGGCTGTTCTTCACCTCAACAAAGTTACCAATATGAACTTCATCAGCAAGCTCTGTACCCGGACGCAATCTTGCGTAAGGCCCAATCACACTCTTACCCCCAACTTTGGCTTGATCAATATGTGTGTAGGCATGGATAACTGTCCCAACATCAATCACAGCATCACGAATCACGCAGTAAGGACCAACTGATACACCATCTGCCAAAGTTACCTGGCCTTCAAAAATACATCCAACATCAATCTTTACATCTTGGCCGCAAATCAATTGACCTCGAATATCTATTCTTGCAGGGTCCATTAAAGTGACGCCCGCATCTAGTAAGCGCTTAGCTAACTCAAGCTGCCATGTACGCTCTAACTCTGCAAGTTGTTCACGGCTGTTAACTCCAACAGTTTCCCAAAATGCATCAGGCGATGTTGTGTGAACTGGCACTCCCTCATTAACCGCCAAAGAGATGATGTCTGTTAAATAATATTCACCTTGAGCATTATTCGGCTCTAAGGCTTTTAACCAACGCTTTAATTGCGCGGTAGGGACAGCCATCAGGCCTGTATTAATTTCTGTAATAGACTTGATCTCTGGGTTAGCATCCTTCTCTTCAACGATAGATTGAACGCCACCATCCAGATTTCTAACAATTCTTCCATAGCCACTTGGATTTGGCATGATTTGGGTCAATAAACCCAAGGCACCCTCACCAGCTAACTGACATAAACGCTCTAAGGTTTTAGTTTGAATCAATGGCACATCGCCATACAAGATTAAAGTTGGCTCACTGTCGACCAAAAGATCTGCCGCCTGCAAAACAGCGTGTCCAGTCCCTTTTTGCTCTTTCTGAATAACTGTTTTGGCAGAAATCGCCGACTTATCCAGATATTCTCGAACGGCATCGCCACCATGCCCAAGAACAACAATAGCCTGATGCTGGCCTGTAATAGCCTCAGCACTGGCAATGGCATGCGCAAGCATAGGCTTGCCCGCAAGCGGGTGTAGAACCTTGGGCAAAGCAGATCGCATACGCTTTCCTTGCCCAGCAGCTAATATGACTATATTCATTGATAATAATTATATGTGTTTATTCAAGCACCTCCTAACTCTCAAGCTAATAATGGTTTATTTCATATTTGCCATTATTTCTGGATGCAGCGCTGTTCGCCTGGTATACAACCAAGGGGACACTCTCACCTATTGGTGGCTAGATGATCATATTGGCTTTAATTCAGAGCAAGAGGCCTTTACCAGGTCGTCTTTAGAGCATCTTTTTTGGTGGCATCGAACAGAGCAGCTCCAATCCATTTCTGTAACTTTAGACAAAGCCCAACAACAACTTCAAAAGCCCCTGTCTAAACAAGAAATGATGGGTTTAACAGGCGATTTAAAAAAACATGGTTACAGCATCTTTGATCAAATCACCCCTGATGCCGCTAAATTAGTTATTAGCCTACAACCAGCGCAAATTGATTCGATCGAAAAACGTTTTGCAAAAAATAATGAAAAGTTCCGTAAAGAATACCTGCCAGACAACAAAGATAAACAAGTAAAAATTCGTGCTGATCGAGTGATCGACAGAACAGAGTGGCTATTTGGCAGCCTCAGCAAAGAGCAAGAAAAAAAGATCCGAGAATTTCTAATTAATCATCCAGTCGATATGGAGATGGTCTACAAAGAGCGATTGCGCAGACAGTCGGATCTAATTGAAATTTGCAAAGAGGTTAATCAAAAGAAATTAGGTCAAAAGGCAACGGAGACTCTGCTAAAAGACTATATGAAGTTTTTTGAAGCTGGAAAAACAAAAGAACAGCAAGCTTTTAATAGAAAGTGGATGGAAACTGGGGCAGAAGTCACATCATTCATTACACAGGTAATGAATGATGAACAACGTCAATATGCTTATGCAAGAATTGGTGGGTGGCTTACGGATGTTCGTGAACTGATTAGAGATTCATCTGCACTGGCTGCCAAGAGATCTGCTCTTCTAAATCGCTAGAGCCACTGGTATCAGTTAAGTTTTTAAAATCAAACTCTTTGCCATCCATCAAGTGAGATGGCACCACATTTTGTAATGAGCTAAATAAACTCTCGACTCGGCCAGGGAATTTCTTCTCCCAGTCACGCAATAAGGCTTTCATCGCATTTCTTTGAAGATTTTCTTGGCTGCCACAAAGATTGCAAGGAATAATTGGGAACTCCATTTGTAATGCGTATTTTTCTAAGTAGCGCTCTGGCACATAGGCTAACGGACGAATAACAATATGCTTGCCATCATCAGATCTTAGTTTTGGCGGCATTCCTTTTAACTTGCCGCCATGGAACATATTCATTAATAACGTTTCTAAAATGTCATCACGATGATGCCCTAATGCAATCTTAGTGGCGCCCAACTCACCAGCCACACGATACAAAATGCCACGGCGCAATCTTGAACATAAACCACAAGTTGTTTTTCCCTCTGGGATTACTCGCTTAACAATCCCATAGGTATCCTGCTCTTCAATGTGAAAAGGAATACCCAGCTTCTTGAGGTAATTAGGCAAAATCTCTTCCGGAAAGCCTGGCTGCTTTTGATCAAGATTAACAGCCACCAATTCAAAATTGATGGGCGCCCGCTCACGCAATTTCATCAAAACATCCAACATGGCATAACTATCTTTTCCACCGGAGAGGCAAACCATGACCTTGTCACCCTCTTCAATCATGTTGTAATCAACAATAGCTTGCCCTGCCAGACGACAGAGTTTTTTGTCTAGCTTATTTTCTTCATAAGCAATTTTGCGAGGATCTTTCATTCTTTAATCAAAAATATCTCAACGCCAACAGCGTCACAATCTGGATAAACATCTGGCTTGGCAGTTGAAACTCTTACCGCTCTAACATGAGGGTGAGCCAGCATAATTTTAGCAACGTCATCGCATAGAGTTTCTTGCAAATGAATATGCCCCTTGGCCACTCTTTCAACAATACTTCTACGCATAAAGTCATAGTCAAGAACCTCCTCAAGACTATCTTTTGTTGGCGTGCTTTCATTCAAGGGAACAAATAAATCAACATTGATTAAAACGCGCTGCTCTCCACGTTTCTCAAAGTCATGAACGCCAATGTTGATATAAATTTCGTAATTGCTTAAAAATAATCTACGACAGTCCATTAAGCGCGGATGGGATAGCAAAGCTTGCATGGTTACTCCGTTAAAAACATCACGTCACGATCTGTAGACAACAAATGCTGTCCGCCATCAACGTAAAGTGTCGTGCCAGTAATGGCATTAGATTTTGCCAAGTAAACCACTGCTCCGGCGATATCTTCGGGTGCGGATGATTTACCAAGCGGCGTCATTGCATGAGCTTTTACAAACCCATCTTCTGATTGATCTCCAGAAACCATTGTAATTCCTGGAGCAACTCCAACTACTCGCAAAATAGGTGCAAATGACTGTGCCAGCAAGGTTGTTGCTGAGTGAAGGGCTGCTTTTGATAGGGTGTAAGACAAAAAGTCTGGATTGAGATTGGCCAGCTTCTGGTCGAGTAAGTTAATAATCACGCCTGAAGGCACCTCGCCTCCAGCGATCTTGAGCTTGGCATGTTGACGGTACAAATCACGTGACAAGATTAATGGCGCAGCAACGTTAGTGATCATATGACGATCTAATGCCGCATAACTGAAGCTTGAGGCAACGTCATATTGAAATAGCGAGGCATTATTAACCAAACAAGTTGGAGTTCCCAGAGCTTCAGCGCAACGAGCGATCAATTGGCTGGCTTGTTTTTCATCTGATAAATCAGCTTGTAAGGCAACTCCTCGTTGGCCGGTTGCCAAAATTTCTTGGACGGTTTCTGCCGCAGCATCTTTTGAATTGCCATAATGAATTGCAACATCCCAACCATCTTTAGCAAGGCCTATTGCAATAGCCTTTCCAAGGCGCTTTGCCGCACCGGTCACTAATGCAATTTTTTGAATTTTCATATTTTTTACAGCTTCACTTATAAGAGTTGTAGACTCGCGAGGTATGGATATTACCCCTAGCGCCGAAGAAACATCTCATAGCCAACTTTTGGCTAATAAAATTAAAGCAGAAATTCTAGCCAACAATGGCAAGATTTCTTTTGCCAAGTATATGGAAATGGCCTTATATACGCCAGGATTAGGCTATTACGCCGCTGGAGCCATCAAACTAGGTAAGCAAGGGGATTTCGTTACAGCCCCAGAAATCAGCCCTTTATTTGGGGCTACCATTGTTCAGACAATATTACCCGCCTTAACGCACCTTCAACAAGAATCACTTCCTCTTCAAATTCTTGAATTTGGAGCAGGATCGGGTGCTTTGGCAGAATCAGTTCTCGATGCGCTAGAAAAATTAGGCTTCAAAATTGATTCCTACAATATTTTGGATTTATCAGCGGATCTCATCGAGCGCCAAAAACAACGACTTTCTCAGCGCGCCGAAAAAATCAATTGGTTGTCTGCACTTCCGGAAAATTTTATAGGCATCATTCTTGCCAATGAAGTTTTAGATGCCATGCCGGTTGATGTGATTGTCCAAAGAGATGGATTTTGGCACTATAAAAATGTTTGCTTGGCCACGTCAGAACAAAACGCTACAGAACAATTTGTTTTTTGTGATGGTGTCAGAGTTGAAGATGGTTTATTGCCAGCTCAGCTACAAAAAGAGGATTTCACTGAAGGCTACACCACGGAAATCCACTACAACGGCAATGCATGGATCAACAGTCTTGCAAAGGTTTTGAAAAAAGGACTTTTGCTAACTTTTGACTATGGTTTTCCTGCGCATGAGTATTACCACCCACAAAGAGGGCAAGGAACTGTGATGGGGCACTATCGCCACCATGCCATACAAGATCCATTTTTCTATCCTGGTTTGTGTGATTTAACCGCTCACGTTGAATGGAGCACGATTACTCAATCTGCTATCGATCATGGCTTTGATTTTTTAGGCTATACCAGTCAAGCCTCTTACTTGCTAAACGCAGGCATTGGTGAGCTGGCTCTTTCATATGCCGACCCAAGGGACGCTGTTAATTTCATGCCTATTTCAAATGGCTTGCAAAAGCTTTTATCAGAAGCGGAAATGGGTGAGTTATTTAAAGCCCTTTGTCTGGGCAAAAATATGCCTTTTTCTGAAGGCGACTTACCGGGATTTAGATCGAAGCCTAGAGCTCTTTAATGACGGCAAGTCTTGCCAACCGAATTGCGTCTTTAATTAACTCACCGCTCTTAGCTCCACTTGAAGTTACTGCAGCAGCAATTTGACCGACATCAATCTGACGAGCAGCCATATAAGATTCAGATAATTGATCCGTTTTGTAACCAAGTATCTTGATTACAGTCATGAGTTCTGCAAAACGATCTGGCTTTCTCCAAACATCAACACGATCTAATAGATCTAATACATCTATTGAGCTTAGCTTTGCGCCCCTGAGAGTTTGAGTCAAATCGCTAGCCAATACTGCGTAGTCTTTACACTCACCCGGAATACCCCATTGAGTTGCCCAATCTTTAATTAACTCGCCTTTAAGTGAAGCTAATAAAACTGCACATCTTTGGGAAATATTTAAATTTTGTTGGGCTGCTGTATCTAGATTTTTTAAAACTGATGCGGCGCCCAAAAGTTCCGCAGGAAAAAACTGTTCAAAAACTTGGCAAGACTCAAGAACATGAAACATCTTAGAAGGTTGCGTAGACATCAAACCTTTTGAAAACTCTTGCCAAACTCTTTCTTTAACTAAAGCTTTTAGTTCTCCACTAACTCCCATCCCCCGCAAAAGGATCATTGTTTCCGGCGCAACGGTGAAACTTGGAAAGCGGGCAGAAAATCTTGCCACTCTTAGAAGTCGAACTGGATCCTCCGAGAAAGCCGGGCCGATGTGTCGTAATACGTTTTCCTCAATATCTTTAACGCCACCATAAGGATCAATGATCGGCCCTATCACTTTGCCATCTTCAGAAACTTCTTGAGCCATGGCGTTCACGGTTAAATCGCGCCTCTCAAGATCCTGCTCCAAAGTTACATCTGGATTGGCATGAAAGGTAAACCCTTTATAACCAGGCGCCACCTTACGTTCTGTTCTAGCTAACGCATACTCTTGATTGGTATCTGGATGCAAAAAAACAGGAAAGTCTTGCCCAACAGGGTTAAAACCTTTTTTAATCATTTCTTCAGGGCTGGAGCCAACCACAACATAATCAACATCCTTCACTGGTAAACCCAGCAACTGATCTCGAATAGCTCCACCGACTACATAAACTTTCACTTCAGCAAAACTTCCAATGGTTGAGGTGCAATACCAAAATCTTTCTCTAATGGATTTTGAGCG
This sequence comes from Pseudomonadota bacterium, assembly GCA_041179505.1. Taxonomy (GTDB): domain Bacteria; phylum Pseudomonadota; class Gammaproteobacteria; order Burkholderiales; family Burkholderiaceae; genus Polynucleobacter. The sequence goes on from JBEGTH010000004.1 coordinate 95,627, forward strand.
CCAGGCGTCAAAATACTATCGATCTTCATAGAAGCTATATTGTCTCGTGACATGACAGTGGGGCCCGGCATGAGCTCTAACAACCAAGCTTGTAAATAACCCAAAGTTGCTGGAATTGGAATGATGGGCCTACTATGACCAGCTTTAAGCCCCGCAAATCTAACCAAATCAGCCAAGGTGTAAACCTTAGGGCCCACTAAATCATAGGCATGCCCAATCGTTTGGGGTATCTGAATCGCTTTAACAAATGCAGCGGCAACATCAGAAACATATACAGGCTGGAATTTGACCTTAGCTCCCGCCAAAGGCATCACTGGAGCAACCTTCTGCAAGGATGCAAATAAATTGATGAAGCTATCATTTTCCCCAAAGACAACAGACGGTCGAAATATCGTCCAGTCCAAATGACTTTGCTTAACTAAAGCCTCACCATCACCCTTACTGCGTTGATACATAGAGGGACCACTTGAATCAGCACCTAAGGCGCTCATATGAAGGTATCTCTTAATGCCATTTTTTTCCATGGCTGCAATAATTTTTTTGGGTAACTCTACATGTGCTTTTGCAAAATTTTTACCGTAGGGTAGTGCTGGCCTGTCGTGCAAGATGCCGACTAAATTAATCACAACATCGTCAGGAGACAATCTTGCGCAAAGCTGATTAAGAATATCTTGGTTATGAATATCCGCCTCAATGATTTGCGCCTGAGGCAAAACCCATAAATCTTTTGCATAAGCAAATCGGCGAGTAGGAATAATGATTTTATGCCCTAAGCTTGCAAGCTTTGAAGCAATTTGTTGACCAATAAATCCACCGCCACCAATGAGTAAAACTTTAGCTTGTTTCATTATGGCAACTCCGATAGCACTGATGTTTTAGGAGATACAGTTCCCAATCTTTGTTTGAGAGATGGCGTCTTTGAGCTTGCAAGTGCGCTGTAGTAGTTAGCATTGCTTAATACATTTTTAACATAGCCCCTTGTTTCGTTAAAGGGAATAGTTTCAGCAAATATTGCACCTTCAACAGTTCTTGGTAATTTTTCGCGCCACAATTTTGGCCTTCCTGGACCTGCGTTATAGGCTGCGGAAGCTAGGGCCCAAGAGCCATCTAAATCCTGCAAAACCATATTTAAATAGTTGCTACCAAGCGTCAAATTGGTATTCATATCACCTAATTGACTCGGTTTAAAGTTATCCATACCAATTTTCTTGGCAACATACTTGGCAGTAGATGGCATCACCTGCATCAATCCTGATGCACCCACATGAGATCTTGCGTTCATAATAAATCTGGATTCTTGACGAATCAGTCCATAGGCCCAACTCGTGTCCAAGCCTATTGATTGAGCGATCGGGCTCAAAGCCTCCCTGTAAGGGGTTGGGTAACGCAAGCTAAAATCATGCTCTGATTTTGTTCTATCCGCAGTGTTCACTGCCCGATCATATAAACCAATACGCTTCGCGTGTTCGGCAACCGCAATTAACTGTTGATCAGTTAAACCACGCAACGCCCAATTCCACTCTCTATTACCTTCAAATCGCAATCCCATGTCGTAGAACCGAACAGCCCTTGCAAACGACTTTTGAGAAGCCATTTGCTTAACCAAAGCTTCATCTGGAGCGACCTTTTTAGGAACGTATATTTTCATTCCAAGATCTTCTCTTGCTAACTGTCCGTAGAAATTGAACTGATCAATGAGTGCTTGCATAGTTTCTTTGGCAAGAGACTCATCGCCTAATTCTTTTTGGGCTCTGCCATACCAATAAGTCCAAGCGGGGTCACGCTTTCTGATCGCTGGTGACATATTTTCAATAGCCTCTTTAACTAGCTTCCAATCACCTTCACGCAAAGCAGTTCTAACCTTCCACTCCTGTGATTCCGCAGACAGCAATTGGTGATGACCTGCCTCATGCTGAAGACGATAGGCTTTGATTGCTTGCCGATCTAATTTTTTTGCTAAAAATTGGCCGATGACACCCCAAGCTGCGGCTGTATTCTCACGACCGGTACGCCACTCTTTCTTTTCGAAATCCCTAAAAGCTTGTGCTGGGTCAACCCTGGCTTTTTTCACAATATCTGCAATAGGATCATCGCCACCCGTTCGCTTTGCTAAGGTTTCGTAATTATTCTCAAGAGCAATTCTTCCGATAGCCAGCGCTTCGTACTTACTTAAACCACCAGCCCTCTGCAGATTTTGTACAAGCTCTGGACAGGCTTCTCCAAAATATTGCGGGTCCAACAAGATGTTCTTTGCCTCTGAACCTAATATTTTTGAATCTTCCCCCTTCACCATCCTCGACTGCAACGCAAAACATTTCACTTGAGTGTCATCATCTAACTGAAACTGAGCATACTCACGATCAAAGTTTGTCCAATCCTGTCGTTTACCTAAAACTAGCAAGTAATCATTACGCAACCTATCAGCAATGGCAGTACCCGCATAAGTTTTTAAGAAGTTATTTGTCGCCGCATCAACAGCAGTATCTGAGCGAGCTTGCATTCCCTTATCAAAAAGTTGAGGCTTAATTTGAAAATAGGTAACGTAGTCAGCAAGGTCATGCTTATTTAATTGCGCTGCTAAAGCGTTTGCTTTGGCAATATCATTGACCTTGGCAGCCTCACGAAGGTCTACGAACCTTTGATCTTCTTTGCTTAAATCTTTATTGCTATCAGCCTTTTTAGCTGCCTTTGAAGATGCTTGATTGCTTGATTTTGTCTTTGCCTCAACAGCCAAGGATACAAGGACCGCGCTAAGCGCTAGGCCTGCAATTAATTTATTTACTAGTTTCATGTTTTTTCGATGTAGCATAGACCTAATCATGCCTTATTTTTTCATTTTTTGAGCAGCTCGTGAAAACTTTAAATTCTCTTCGCCAAGACTTATTGCAAAAAAGATTGGATCTTCACAAAGATCTTGAAATCAGGGATGCTCTTGAAAAAAGCTTAATTAAGTACCTTGATCAATTTGACCAAGGTTGCTTGGCGATTTACTGGCCCATTAACAGTGAATTTGATCCAAGACCTCTAGCCCTCAACTGGGCAAGGCAACATTCCACCAAGAAGCTGGCACTTCCGATTGTGAAGATTAATCAGCCATTAATTTTTGGGGAGTGGCACGATGGAGATAAGCTTGAGAAAGGGCCTCAAGGTATTCCACAGCCAATTCTTAACATCCATAGTGCCGATGGCATTCAACCAACCATCATTCTTTTACCTTGCTTAGGCTGGTCTTCTCAAAATGGTCACTTTTGGAGGCTAGGCTATGGTGGCGGTTATTACGATAGAACTTTAGAGTCGTACCGCACAAACAATATTGCTGTTAAGGCTGTAGGGGTCGCTTATGGCGCCCTAGAAATAAAAGAGGACGCATGGCGCCCTCAGTCTCACGATCAAGCTCTTGATGAGCTTATTTGCGCCTAGCTCAAATTAAATTGAGCTCTTTAGCAATTGTTAAAGTTGGCTCTGCTTGATTTAGGCTGTAAAAATGCAAGCCAGGCGCTCCAGCCACCATTAGCTGGTCACATAAATCAGTTACAACATCCAAACCAAATGCCTTGATAGATGCTGTGTCATCCCCAAACGATTGAAGTCTTAAACGAATCCATCGTGGAATTTCAGCGCCACAAGCATCGGAGAAACGTAACAATTGGGTGCTATTTGTAATAGGCATGATGCCAGGAACAATGGGTTGCTCAACACCTAACTTAGCTGCTTCATCAACAAACTTAAAGTATGCATCGCTATTGAAAAAATACTGCGTGATTGCTGAATCTGCCCCTGCCTTCATTTTGTTGGCAAAGCGTTGCACATCATCAGTCATTGATTTTGCTTGCGGATGCATCTCTGGATAAGCAGCGACCTCAATGTGAAAATGGCTATCAGTCTCAGATCGAATGAAGCGCACCAATTCATCAGCATGATGAAATTCACCATACTGCCCCATACCCGATGGCAAGTCGCCTCTTAATGCAACAATGCGCTGAATGCCGAGCCCTTTGTATTGCGCTAACAATTCACTAATTTTTTCTTTTGAACTACCCACACAAGAAAGATGAGGCGCAGCTTGCTGACCGGCCTCATGTATTTCTTTAACAGCAGAAAAAGTACCATCTTGGGTTGACCCACCTGCTCCAAAAGTTACAGAGAAAAAAGTTGGCTTGAGCGCTGTTGCAAGTTGCTCACGCACAGCGCGCAACTTAGCAGCTCCTTCCGGTGTTTTTGACGGGAAAAACTCAACGCTCAATTCCATCTAATTTCTTTCTCTATTAATTCAGGATCTTAATAACGATATGTTTCAGGCTTGTAAGGGCCTTCTTTTTTCACGTTAATGTAATTGGCTTGTTGATCGCTTAGCTCTGTCAATTGCGCGTTCAATTTCTTCAATTGCAAACGTGCAACTTTCTCATCCAAATGCTTAGGCAATGTGTAAACGCCAACTGGATACTTATTTGTATCAGCCGTCGTCCACAACTCGATCTGTGCAATTGTTTGATTAGCGAACGAAGAGCTCATCACATAAGATGGGTGACCAGTACCGCAACCCAAATTCACCAAGCGGCCTTTTGCCAAAATGATGATGCGCTTTTCAGCTTGACCGTTGCTTGCTGGGAAAATAACGTGATCAACTTGTGGCTTAATCTCTTCCCATTTGTACTTTTCAACACCTGCAATATCGATCTCATTATCAAAGTGACCGATGTTACAAACAATCGCCTGATCTTTCATCTTAACCATGTGATCATGAGTAATCACGTGATAGTTACCTGTTGCCGTAACAAAAATATCTGCTTTGTCAGCAGCGTAGTCCATTGTTACAACTCGATAACCTTCCATAGCTGCCTGTAATGCACAAATTGGATCAACTTCAGTAACCCAAACCTGTGCAGATAAAGCGCGTAGAGCTTGGGCAGAACCCTTACCCACATCGCCGTAACCTGCAACAACTGCCACTTTGCCTGCAACCATGACATCTGTTGCGCGCTTGATACCGTCAACCAATGATTCGCGGCAACCGTACAAATTGTCAAACTTGCTCTTAGTAACTGAGTCATTAACGTTAATAGCTGGGAACTTCAACTCACCCTTAGCATGCATTTGATATAAACGATGAACGCCAGTTGTAGTCTCTTCTGTAACACCCTTAACTTTTTCTAAGCGAACTGAATACCATGTTGGATCAACTTTTAGTTTTGATTTGATCGATGCAAATAGAACTGTTTCCTCTTCGCTAGTTGGGTGATTCAAAACTGATAAGTCTTTTTCAGCCTTTGTTCCCAAATGTAGCAACATCGTTGCATCACCACCGTCATCCAAAATCATGTTGGAGAAGCCGCCATCTTGCCATTCGAAAATGCGGTGTGTGAATTCCCAATATTGCTCCAAGGTCTCACCTTTGATAGCAAACACAGGCGTGCCATTTGCAGCAATCGCTGCAGCTGCATGGTCTTGTGTTGAGAAAATATTGCATGAAGCCCAGCGCACTTCTGCTCCAAGCGCTTCCAATGTTTCAATCAATACCGCCGTTTGAATAGTCATGTGCAAAGAACCAGTGATACGTGCACCACGTAATGGTTGGCTTGCAGCAAACTCTTCACGAATTGCCATCAAACCTGGCATTTCTGTTTCAGCAATAGCGATTTCTTTGCGTCCCCAAGCTGCTAATGAAATATCAGCAATAGCGCAATCTTTAAGAATATCTAAATCATTTGGTTTATTCATTACTACTCCAAGCTAGTAAGGAAGATCTTGGAGAGCAAATAAAAAGCTCGCCAACCAATTCACTTCCAGGTTAGCGAGCGTCGTTGCTAAAGGCTGTAAAGCCCCCTCTAAGCCTAGGGTGTCAGAACTTTGACACCTCGCAACGCTCCTTAGAGATTTCGAAAAATTATAAACCAGCAGCGGCTCTTAATGCTGCGGCCTTATCTCTTGCTTCCCATGTGAACTCTGGCTCTTCACGACCAAAGTGGCCATAAGCAGCAGTTTTACGATAAATTGGGCGAAGAAGATTTAACATTTTTACTATACCCTTTGGCCTTAAATCAAAGTGAGTACGCACTAACTCGGCAATCTTCTCATCTGAAACCTTGCCTGTACCAAACGTGCTGACCATCACTGACGTTGGCTGAGCAACACCAATCGCATATGAAATTTGTACCAAACACTTGCTTGCTAAACCAGCGGCCACAATATTTTTAGCAACATAACGGCCTGCATAAGCAGCTGAGCGGTCAACCTTTGAGGGATCTTTGCCAGAGAAAGCGCCGCCGCCGTGAGGGGCTGCACCACCGTAGGTATCCACAATAATTTTGCGACCAGTTAAACCGCAATCTCCCTGTGGGCCACCAATAACAAAACGACCTGTTGGGTTCACCAAGTACTTAATTTCGCCTTTGATTAATTCCTTAGGCAAAACCGGTTTGATAATTTCTTCGATCACAGCTTCACGTAGTTTGTCTAAAGAAATATCTGGTGAGTGCTGTGTTGATAAAACGATTGTGTCGATTGAGTCAGGCTTGCCATCTACATAACGCAAAGTCACCTGTGATTTTGCATCTGGGCGCAACCAGTTCAAACGGCCATCACGACGCAAGTCAGCTTGGCGCTCGACCAAACGATGTGACAAGTGAATCGGTAAAGGCATTAATTCTGGAGTCTCATCAACAGCGTAGCCAAACATCAAACCTTGATCGCCAGCACCTTGATCTAAGCCATCATCATGGGCCTTATCAACACCTTGAGCGATGTCAGGACTTTGCTTGTCGTAAGCAACTAGAACAGCGCAACCCTTGTAATCAATACCGTATTCAGTATTGTCGTAACCAATTTGACGAATAGTGTCACGGGCTACGTTGATGTAATCAACGTTGGCTGTTGTTGTAATTTCACCAGCAAGAACCACTAAACCTGTATTGCACAGAGTTTCCGCAGCAACACGTGCTGTAGGGTCTTGAGCCAAAATGGCGTCAAGAATCGCATCAGAAATTTGGTCAGATACTTTGTCTGGGTGGCCTTCAGAAACAGACTCTGAAGTAAAGAAATAGTTGTTAGACATTTGAAGCTCCTTAGTTAAATAACCGACAACACGTGCCGAGTATTACTAAGTGCGGCGACGCTTTAGCGGATAGTTTTAATTCGCCCCGCAAGTTGTCTTAACTCATAACATTCTCACTTTTAGTGGCAAACCTGTATATTTACCCCTATGACAAGTACAAGATTAAGCTTTACCAAAATGCACGGCGCCGGCAATGACTTCATTGTTTTAGATGGTATTTCTCAAGATCTTTCAAAGATCACTAAAGAGCAATGGCAAGCCTTAGCGCACCGTCAATTTGGTATCGGTGCAGATCAGATTTTATTGGTTGAAAAACCGACTGTTGCAGATGCTGAGTTCCGCTACAGGATCTTCAACTCGGATGGTAGCGAAGTTGAACAGTGTGGCAATGGCTCACGCTGCTTTGTTAGATTTGTCAGAGAAAAAGGTTTAACCAAAAATAAAACCGTCAAAGTTCAAGTTGCCCACACCATCCTTTCTCTCACCGAGAATGATGATGGCCAAGTAACAGTAAATATGGGGGCGCCCATTTTGTCGCCTGAGCTGGTGCCTTTTAATTCACTAGGGCTTGAAAGCAAACCTGACGGTAGTTCATTGATTTACGAACTCAAACTTACCAATGATTCTGCATGGATTGGAGCAGTCTCTATGGGTAATCCACACGCTGTTCAAATTGTTGCGGATGTAGAAACCGCACCTGTTGCCATCCAGGGTCCACAAATTGAAAAGCATTCCGCATTTCCTAAAAAGGTAAATGCTGGATTTATGCAAATTCAAAATCGCCATGAAATTAAATTACGTGTCTTTGAAAGAGGTTCAGGAGAAACTCTTGCCTGTGGCACGGGCGCATGCGCTGCTGTAGTTTCTGGAATCCTAAGAGGTCAGCTTGACTCACCCGTAAAAGTACACACCCGTGGTGGCGACCTCAGTATTGCTTGGGAGAACAAAGCATCCTTAGAGGCGCCCGTCATGATGACAGGCCCTGCACAAACAGTATTCGAGGGTGAAGTTACCCTCGATTAATTAAACACCGTATTGATCGCGATACGCTTTAACTGCTGGTAAGTACTGCTCTAAATCTGCACTTTGTCCCGACTCTAAAAAGCTCATCAGGCTTGCCAAATTCGCAATAGATACCACTGGCATGCCAAACTCTTTTTCAACATTCTGAACTGCTGAGCTATCCCCAATTTCAGTTGCTGTACCTGCGCGCTCCATACGGTCAAGAGCTATTAACACTGCTGCTGGCGTAGCACCTGCGTGGCGAATAATATCCACGGACTCACGCACTGATGTGCCCGCAGAAATAACGTCATCAATAATGACTACGCGACCTTTTAATGGAGCGCCTACTAATGTGCCACCCTCACCATGATCTTTGGCCTCTTTACGATTAAAGCAAAAAGGTACTGAGCGACCCATGCCAGCTAATGCCACAGCTGTTGTTGCAGCCAGAGTAATGCCCTTATAAGCTGGGCCAAACAGCATGTCGAACTCAATACCTGAATTGATTAGAGCTTTTGCGTAGAATTCGCCCAAGGCTTTTAATAAGGCACCATCGTTAAAGCCACCCGCATTAAAAAAGTAAGGTGATAATCGTCCTGCTTTTGTTTTAAATTCGCCAAAAGATAAAACCTTGGCATCTAAAGCAAAATGGATAAAGTCGTTTTTAAAGTTTTCTTGATTGGAAGTCATAACCGAGATGTTACGCATCATTACAGCCAACCTCAATGGTATTCGCTCAGCCGCTAAAAAAGGTTTCTTTGAGTGGGTCAATATTCAAAGCCCAGACATCCTTTGTATTCAAGAACTTAAGGCTCAAGAGGCTGACTTAGATGAGTCACTTTCAGCGCCACTCGGTTATCACGGGTTTTTTCAATATGCCCTGAAAAAAGGTTACAGCGGAGTTGGCTTGTACTCAAAGACAAAGCCGGATTCAATCAAAATTGGTTTTGATTCAGGAGAATTTGATGCTGAGGGTCGCTATGTTGAAGCACGCTTTGGCAAGCTCATCGTGATATCAGCTTATTTTCCTTCAGGCTCGAGCGCCCCGGAGCGTCAAGAAGCAAAGTTTAGGTTTCTAGATTTATTCATGCCTCATCTAAAAAGCCTTAAGGCTGAAGGCTTGGAGATTGTCTTGTGTGGCGACATTAATATTGCACACCAAGAAATTGATCTCAAAAATTGGAAAGGTAATATTAAAAACTCTGGTTTTCTTCCAGAGGAGCGCAATTGGATGACTCAGCTTTTTAATGATGTTGGTTATGTTGATGTCTACAGATCACTGCACCCAGATACAACAGATGAGTGTTACACCTGGTGGAGTCAAAGAGGTCAAGCCTACGCTAAAAATGTTGGGTGGCGCATTGATTACCAAATTGCAACTCCCGGTATTGCTCAAAAGGCCAAAAAGATTGAAATCTATAAATCAGAAAAATTCTCTGATCACGCACCACTGATTGTGGATTACGACACTGTGTAATTAAGGCCTATATTCAGGCAAACGATCAACAGTTGTATTTTTTGCTTTCGCATAAAGAATTAAAGCGTCAAGCATATTTCTTTGCATTTCATAAATGCGCGCCTCTCCAGATGGGTGGGTAGATAGCCACTCGGCCTGCTTTTCTTTATTGCTTGCGCCCATTTTGTGCCAAAGTGAAATGCCAGCTCTTGGGTCGTATCCCGCCCTAGCTGCAACATCCATACCCACCAAGTCGGCATCTTTTTCGTCAGCTCTAGAAAAACTCAAACCAACCAACTGAAATCCTTGCCCCAAAGCTTGACTACCCAAACTTCCTAAACCCAATGCTTGAGACAAAATATTGGCACCAAGATTACTCATTTGCTCCTTGGCAATTCTATCTCGTGCGTGCTCTCTTAAGGCGTGCGCAATCTCATGCCCCATGACCATAGCGACTTCATCATCATTTAATTTAAGCTTTTCTAATATACCCGTGTAAAAAGCAATTTTCCCGCCGGGCATACAAAACGCATTAATTTGATCAGATATAAATAAATTAACTTCCCACTTCCATGCTCTTGCATCTGGATTCCAAACTTGAGCATGAGGCAAAATTTTCTTTGAAATTGCTCGTAAGCGAACAACTTGAGGGTGACTATCGGGGGCCAAGGTATTTTTTTGCGCTGCCTTCACCTTCATCGAGTCATATTGCCGAACCGCGGAAGCCTCAAGCTGCGCTGCTGGCACCATATTTTTAAAACTTGATCCTTCGCCTGCCTTAACACCATCTGTTGGAGCTTGATGCTTTGAGGAAGTTGAGCTACATGCAGTCAATAAAATAAATAATGCGATGCTGGTATTTTTTTTAAAAAAGTTTGTCATTGAAAAACTATCCATACATCAAAAGTTAATGAGCAGACTCAAACTGAGATTTTTTATTTTTGTTCCACGGTGCAATTTTAGGCAATAGCAATAAACCAGGAATGGCGAGAACAAAACATATGATGAAGAAATTAGTCCAGCCAGTGACTTCAACAATATAACCAGTTAATGCATTAATAAATGTTCGGGGCACTGCCGACAAACTGGTAAATAAAGCAAATTGTGTTGCAGTAAATCGCGGGTTAGTTTCAAGGGCGATATACGATGTAAATGCGGCAGTTCCCAAGCCAACGGATAAAGCTTCAAAGCCAATCACCCAAGTCAGCAGCCATAAGTCTGCGCCAGTTTGTGCAAGAATCACAAATCCTAAAATCGCTAAAGCTTGTAGCACGCCAAAAAGCCAAAGTGCACGATTTACACCTGTTTTAAGCATCCAGTAAGCACCCAAGATTCCGCCCAAGATGCTTGCCCAAAGCCCCGCATTTTTAGCAACAAGGCCAATTTCTGTTCTTGTAAAACCTAACTCAATATAAAAAGGTGTGGCCAAAGCCGTTGCCATTGAATCACCTAACTTATAAAGAAATATAAATGTCAAAACTATTAACGCGTGCCTCCAGCCCTGACGTTGAATAAATTCATTAAAGGGCTCAATAACAGCTTCACGCAAAGTTTTTGGCGCAGGGCCATACATCTTTGGCTCAGGCACTAGCAAGGTTGTCAGAATGCCCGGCAACATAAATAGACCTGTAACAAAGAAAACCCAGTCCCATGTCAAAACATCTGAGAGGATTAAAGATAATGACCCAGGCACAAGCGTTGATAACTTATAGGCATTGACAAACAAAGCCGTTCCCGAACCCATCTGATCTTCAGTCAACCACTCTCTTCGATGTGCATCAACAACAATATCTTGGCTTGCAGAAAAGAATGCCACGATCGCAGCCAAGAACACAACAGTCCAAATTTCTGTTCTGGGATTGAACTGTCCCATCAATATCACTGCCAACATTACTGCAATTTGTGTAGCAATCATCCAGCCACGACGACGCCCCAAGAATGGCAACTGAAATCGATCCATAGCGGGGGACCAAAGAAATTTCCACGTGTAGGGTATGCCTACCAAAGCAAATAATCCAATTGCTTTTAGATCAACACCTTCACTCTTTAACCAAGCTGATAGCAAGTTATAAAGAATAAATAAAGGAAGCCCACTAGAAAATCCTAGAAAGATACAAACCAATAAAGCTTTGGTTTTACTTGGCCCGACGTGCTCGGTAGATAGCAAGACTGCCTCTTAAGTTAGGTAAGAATTGAACAATTTCACCATCATGAAGCACTACACGATCAAGCAACTCCAAGCCAACTGCTGGGGCAAGCGCCTCAAAATCAGCAATTGTTAACACCCTAACGTTAGGCGTGTCGTACCATTGATATGGTAATGTTTTAGAGACCGGCATGCGGCCAGAAATAACTGCAGCACGATGAGACCAGTGGCCAAAGTTAGGGAATGAAACAATGCACTCTTTACCAACCCTAGCAATCTCGCTCAAAATTCTGGCGGTCTGGTGAATAGTTTGAAGTGTTTGCGACAAAATAACTGTATCAAAACTATTATCTTCAAAAAGTGCAAGACCGCCTTCTAAATTTTGCTGCACAACATTTAGACCTTTTTGCGCACAAGCCAACACTTTGTCATCAGCCAATTCCACGCCATATACATGAGCGTTTTTATGCGTCTTTAAATACCCCAAAAGACTCCCATCACCACAACCAACATCTAATACTTGGCTGTTAGGCTCAATCCACTGAGCAATAGCGGAAAAATCCGAGCGCATCATGACTGCAGTCCTCTAGCAATTTGCTCAAAATAAGCACCCACCAATTGGTGATAGCGCGGATCCTCTAATAAGAATGCATCATGCCCATGAGGGGCATCAATTTCAGCATAAGTAACATCGAGCTTGTTATCCAACAAAGCTTTAACAATTTCTCTACTGCGCTCTGGAGCAAAACGCCAATCCGTGGAAAAACTCACCACTAAGAATTTGGCACTGACATCTGCCATGGCTTGACTTAAATTATTACGGTGCGCTTTGGCTGGATCAAAGTAATCCAAGGCTCGAGTAATTAACAAATAGGTGTTGGCATCAAAGTAATCAGCAAACTTTTCACCTTGATAGCGAAGATAGCTCTCCACTTCAAACTCAACATCAAAGCTAAAGTTATATGCATCAGAGTCACCGTCCGCTCGCTTTAATTCGCGACCAAACTTTTCAGCCATATCATCATCTGATAAATAGGTGATGTGCCCAATCATGCGCGCCACCCGTAGGCCTCTGCGAGGCTTCACATTATGCGCATAGTAATCACCACCATGAAAATCTGGATCGCTCAAAATAGCGCTACGGGCTACTTCATTAAATGCAATATTCTGGGCAGATAGCTTGGGAGTTGAAGCAACCACAACACAGTTAGCGACTCGATCGGGATACATCATGCCCCAGGCCATTGCTTGCATACCCCCAAGGCTTCCACCCATCACGGCAGCAAACCTCTTAATGCCAAAATGATCAGCCACTCGTGCTTGGGCGTTCACCCAATCTTCAACCGTTACAACCGGAAAGCTAGCCCCATATGGTTTTTGTGTTGAGGGATTAATACTCATAGGCCCTGTTGAACCAAAACAAGAACCTAAATTATTAACGCCAATGACAAAGAAATGATTGGTATCAACTGGCTTACCTGGGCCAACCATATTGTCCCACCACCCAACACTATCGGGATCTGTAGCACTAACACCAGCAACGTGATGAGATGCATTCAAAGCGTGACAAATTAATACAGCATTATCTTTTGCTGCATTTAATTGCCCATAGGTCTCCACCACCAAATTGTAATTGGCAATACTTGCCCCGCTTTGCAGACTAAGTGGTTCAGCAAAGTTCAGAGTTTGCGGAGTAACAACCCCTACGCTCATACGGAGAATAAAGCTCTCATTGGGAAGTCATTGTGCTCTGTTGGAGACTTTTTAAAGCCGCTTCTTGCGTAGCGATGCCAGCGCCCAACAACATAACTAATCATCATGGCTGCACGAGCACTTACTTCATTGCCGTCTGCAGATTGCGGCAATCTGCCCTGTGTTTGCGCAACACGAATAGACTGCTTTAAGGAAGATTCAATGCGCTCAAAAATCTGAGCAATGCGATCTTGCAAGCGCTCATCTTCTAACCACAAAGCGTCGCCCAACAATACTCTTGTCATACCAGGATTCTTTTCTCCAAACCCTAATAAAACCATCAAAATCTCTTGCGCCTGACGGTCACCAGATACTTCTCGCTCTGTGATTTGATTGATCAAGCCAAAAATTGTTTGCTCAATAAAAGAGATCAAGCCTTCAAACATTTGAGCTTTACTTGCAAAGTGTCTATAAAGGGCTGCCTCAGAAACATCTAACCTTGCTGCTAAAGCAGCTGTAGTTACTCGATCACCCTTGGGGCTCTCCAGCATCTGCGCTAACACTTGCAAAATCTGAATACGGCGCTCGCCTGGACGTGGTCTTTTACGAACCGGCGCAGCAGCGTCTTGTTCTGCAGAATCAGGTGTGTTCAGTTGATTAAATGGTGAGTTCATCTGAGTTTTTGCCAACTTTTAAATAATTGATGTATTGATTGTACTTCTAGAGAAAGACTAGCTCGATTATGGGTGTAAGTCCTAACATGCCTCTTAAACCAGACAGTCTTTATACCTAGCTTTGAGTACTCTAACAAATGTCCCAGGGTATCGTCGACCAAAATGGCATTTTGAGGTGCGCAGCCGTACTTTCTGAGAAGGCGCCGAATCATTAAATGGTCAGGCTTAGGTCGCCATTGCCGATGCACCTCCATGCCCTCAATTGCCTCAATCGCGTCAAAACAACCCTGTATACCGAGCTCTTTTGTCACTTTTAAAGCATAGGCTTTTGGCGCATTCGTCAGCAATACTTTGCGCCCAGGGAGTCGATTGAGTACTTGACGAACCCCTCTTTCACCATGAACCAAATGGGATAAATCCTCTAAATGCTCACCAGACTGCTCATCAAAACGATGTGTTTCATATAAAAAATCATGGGGATCAATCCCGTGATGCTTAACAAGCCCCAATAAGGTCGCACCATACTGTCGCCAATATTGATTGCGTACTTGACTTGCTGAACTAGGGTCTAAATTCAAACGACGAGCAACATAGCTCGTCATCGATTGATTGATATAAGGGAAGATCGCGTCTGACGCGTTATGTAACGTGTTATCTAAATCAAATAACCACAAAGGATGGCGCATGCCATCCTCAGTGTGAGCGAATCATTGTGCCGAAAGCCTGTTCGGTCAAAATTTCCAAAAGCAATGAGTGCTCAATACGCCCATCAATAATATGGACTGAATTAACACCGCTCTTAGCCGCATCTAATGCAGATGAAATCTTAGGCAACATGCCGCCAGAGATCGTTCCATCAGCAAACAGCGCATCAATTTCTTTAGCAGTTAAATCTGTTAATAAATTGCCACTCTTATCCATCACACCTGGAATATTAGTCATCATGACTAATTTTTCAGCTTTAAGAATCTCCGCCATCTTGCCAGCCACTAGGTCTGCATTGATGTTGTATGCCTGGCCATCTTGACCAAAGCCAATTGGGGAAATAACTGGAATGAAAGCATCGTCTTGCAAAGCTTTAACAACTGCAGGATTAATTGATTCGATTTCGCCAACAAAGCCAATGTCTAACATCTCACCAGCTTTTTCTTTATTGGGGATCATCATTTTGCGTGCATGAATCAATCCGCCGTCCTTGCCTGTTAAACCAACAGCCTGGCCACCGAAATGATTAATCAACATCACGATATCTTGCTGAACCTCTCCACCAAGAACCCACTCCACAACTTCCATGGTTTCTTCATCAGTAACACGCATGCCTTGAATAAATGTTCCAGCCTTACCAACCTTCTTTAAGGCATCATCAATTTGTGGGCCACCGCCATGAACCACCACAGGGTTCATGCCAACCAACTTCAATAAAATAACGTCGCGCGCAAAGCCCTCTTTGAGACGATCTTCAGTCATTGCATTGCCGCCGTACTTAATCACGATTGTTTTACCGTGATACTTTTTAATGTACGGCAACGCTTGTGCCAAAACCTCAGCTTTAACAGCTGGGGATACGTCTTTTAGTTCGGCTAGTGGAGTGTTCATGCGCGGATTGTAAGATTACTTTCTTACCTTGGCTAGAATTTTTAAAGGATTGATTAAAAAAAGGCGGCTATTAGCCGCCTTTCTTGAAGCAAGGGGGCCTTAGAAGTTTCCCTTTAGGCCCACCTTGATAGCCCTCGCTCCAGACGGCGCCATATCCCTTAGGAGTGATGAAGCGTTTCTGGCCTCTACGTTTGTCAAATTCTCCACTCTCATGAACAACATAGCAGATCTCATTCCTGCCATTGAAGTCTTATATGAAGCGCCTAGACCAAACATGGTGTAACTTGGTGTTGCCCCCAAATCGTCTGCATAACGATTTTGGCGGGCCGCATGCTGTACATCAACCTGGCTTGAATACAAGCCTTGGCTATAAACAAGCGCAGAACTGAAGCGCAATGGCGAAATCCTTGGGAGAGCACCGCCAGTTGAGCGATTTTCACCTCGAACGTAATCTGCCTTCCAATCCATATTGAGCTCAGATGCCTTACTAAAAACTCCTCTTGAAATCGGCAATCGGCCATCAGCTTCTAGGCCGTACATGCGGGCTTTGATGCCGGTGAAGTTATATTTGGGCACCATGTCACCATTTCCTGTCTCATCAAACTCACCATCCTGAATCAAGCCAATGAAATTATTGAACTCAGTGATGAATGCACCAAAGTTTGCTCTGGTTGTTGGGGTTTTAAATTTCATCCCAAGCTCCAGAGTGGTGCCTTTTTCCATTTGATTGTTTGCATTACCCTGTTCATAAGTTTCAGTGGCATGGTGCATACCATTGGCATAGAGCTCATAAAAAGTTGGTGCGCGTTCGGTGTATGACAAACCACTTGTTGCTGTCCAACCGCCGCCCATTTCTTGACGATAGCCAATGGAAGTGCTCAAAGGTTTAAATTTTTTACTGTCGGCAGCAAAAGGACTTCCCTGTCCATTATCACCGCCACCCAAACTATCGACCTTGACAGACTCAACTCTCAAACCTGCGCTCACCGCTTTATCCTCTGCAAAACCCAGCTCTTCAAACATAAATAAAGCCATGCTATCCGTTTGAGTATTAGGAACAAACATCTGTCCACCGGAGCTTGATGCCGAGAATTTAAATTCCGAACCTTGCACCCCCCACGCCCCCTTTAGCAAACCAAAAGTAGTTTGCATGGGCGTATGTGTTCCTTCGATGCGACTATCCCAACCTTTATTTTTGAAAGTTGATTCGACAGCACCCGCCACTGACTCTTCATGCTTATAGTCAGTGCTACTAAATGAACCTCTAATCGATTCAAGGGGACCCATCTTGCCCGCTAAGTTCCTTTGCTCACCTGAAAAGGTCAACTTATCCTGCTGCAACTTGATTCTGGTTGGGCTATTAATATCACCTTCTTCAAATAAGCCTGTGCCGTAATCATTTCGATAGGCGTCAACAGAAAAACCTAAGTAACCGTGATCGTTGGTCAAGGATGCGCCGATGGCTCCACCTTGTTGATCAGCATCGCTATTGAGCAATGAGCCTTGATTTAAAAACTCGCCACGACCCGCCTGCTTAGGCACTTTTAAGTTTTCTGTTTTTCTACTTGAGCCATCAAAGTGCAAAGCAAAATTCCCATTGCCAACAGCAACCACTCCAGCAGCAGACTTTTCATTTTCTGCACCACCGCCCCTTAGCTCAGCCCTTCCCTCAACTCCTTTAACGGGGACCTTTGGAATACGGTTGTCAATGACGTTAACAACTCCGCCAATCGCACTTCCCCCATACTGAAGGGCAGCAGGCCCCCTAACAACTTCAATTTGCTCAACGGTTAATGACTCAACTGCAACCGCATGGTCATATGACAATGTTGACGCATCCAAACTTGCGCCTCCATTACTCATCACTCGAACGCGGTCACCATCTAGGCCACGAATTGTTGGGCGACTAGAGTTGGGGCCAAAATCGGTAGAGCTAACTCCTGGCAAACCATTTAATGTTTGGCCAAGTGTGCTGCTTTGTTTTTTAACTAAATCATCACCGCGCAAAACACTCACAGGTGAAATCAAATCATTGATATCACCACCCAATGGGTTGGCTGTTACAACAATAGGTGCCAATGTTTGTTGAGCGTTGGCAACAGAATAAATTGATAAGCTGGCCAAAATGGCAATGCGTATTTGAGTGCGAGTAAAAACTTGCATAAGTTCCCCTTAAACAACGAATGAAATAACACCCAGCAATAGCTGAGCGCTCAATAGAAATCAGACGTGTTGGGTTGGAGGGGCTCTTGCCTCAAAAGAAGAGTTGGGCTTAATTGATGCCTGATAGGCTTGATAAGCCTTAGGCAATTGATGCTGAGCATCACTTCGTGGCAAAGACGCCAAGTGAAATGTCAGAGCAAAACTTAATGTTAGTGAATCATAGGCGGCGCAGTGGTGCTCGTCAGCCTCATCTGCCACAGGCCCACCTTGGTTAAACTTTTCATGTTGCCCATGGGCGTGATAAACGCCATGAGTAAATCCCTGCCATTGAGCTAAAAATAAGCCAAGGCAAATGCTGAATAAAAGAGAAAAAATGAATCGGCGATATATCGCCGATCTAATTTGAATCATTTAGAAAATGAGGCTTAATTGCCAAACAACTTTTGGCGCAACTCACGTCGCTCTTGCGCCTCAAGTGATAGATTTGCTGTTGGGCGCGCTAATAAACGTGGGACGCCAATTGGTTCACCTGTTTCTTCGCACCAACCATAGTCACCAGATTCAATACTCAATAGAGATTGCTCAACCTTCTTCAATAGCTTGCGCTCACGATCACGAGTACGCAACTCAAGCGCATGCTCTTCTTCAATCGTTGCGCGATCGGCTGGATCAGGAACCAAAACATTTTCACGCAAATGCTCTGTTGTTTCATTAGCGTGCATCAATAAATCTGCTTTCAATGCCAATAATTTGGTTTTGAAAAATTCAAGCTGAGCAGCATTCATATAGTCTTTTTCAGACATTTTTAGAATATCGGCTTCAGTTAATGGTTTCTTGCTCATTTCATGTCCTTTCGGGACTTATTATTGGTTACTTCAAGTTGCTTTCAGCTGAACTGCTATTACCAAGACAATTAATACAACCTAATATTTATAAACAACCTTGGGCGCGGATTCTACTCCAATCTTGGGAGATTACACCAAACAAGTTTCAAGTCCACCTAATAAAACGTCTTTAGGTAGATCGGTCCCAATGAATACCATTCTAGTTTCTCGCTTCTCAGCACCCCATGGCTTACCCAAATCAGAGCCCATCATTTCATGAACACCCTGAATAATGACCTTACGCGCGCCGCCTTTGACATATAAAACACCCTTATATCTCAACATCTTAGCGCCGAAAACCGACAAAATCCCACCCAAAAAGTCTTCTAACTTTTGAGAATCAAATGGTCGATCACTCTTAAAAACAAACGATTGAATTTTGTCAGTATGTGGTTTTTTAACAAATTGCACCGTTTGAGCTGGTGCATGACCATGATCATGGTCATGCGAATGATCACAATCAGGGCCGTGAACATGGTGATCATGTCCACAATTGGCGTGATCGTGATCATCTTGTTCTAAAAAGTGTGGGTCAATCTCCAGTTTGTCATTCAAATTGAAGCCCTTTAGATCCAAAACCTGCTCCAAAGAAATGGATCCTTGCGTAATGCCTGTAATTGGGGCGCGAGGATTCATATGCATCAAACGATGCTTTAGGGCGTCTACATCAGCCTGATTAACTAAATCAGTTTTTGTAATGAAAATACGATCTGCAAACCCAACCTGTTGTTGCGCTTCCTCATGAACATCTAATTGTTGATTGCCATGCTTGGCATCCACTAAAGTAACAATTGCATCGAGCATGTAATGACTGGCCACCTCTTCATCCATAAAGAATGTTTGTGCAACGGGGCCCGGGTTAGCAACACCGGTTGTTTCAATAACAACTCTATCAAAACTAATTTTTTTATCGCGTCTTTGTTCCCATAAGTCATTCAAGGCAATAACCAAATCACCTCGAATTGTGCAGCAAACACAACCGTTACTCATTTGAACAATTTGCTCTGAAGAGTCTTGAATCAAAATATCGTTATCAATATTTTCTTCTCCAAACTCATTTTCAATAACGGCAATCTTCTTGCCATGGTTCTCATGCAAGATATGCTTTAAAAGCGTTGTCTTGCCGCTACCCAAAAATCCGGAGAGTATTGTGACTGGTATTAATGCCATGCTAATAATCCTTTATTAATCTTCTAATTATGCTGCTGTCTATTAGACTTTGCTACACGCGTTGCAGCAATAATCCTTTTAAATAATCCCCTTCAGGAAAGCTTGTCAATAAGGGGTGATCGACCCCTGAAGATAGGCGCTTCATAATCCTGAAATCTAAGCCCTTATCTGAGCCATGAGTCACCGCTTCAGCTCCTGCCATGGCAATCGTTCTTTCAAATAATGCTGAATCTACAGCGCCTGAACAAGAAAACGTAAATAGTAAGCCACCCGGCCTTAAAAGCTGCATCCCTGCTCGATTAATTTCTTTATAAGCTCGGAGAGCTTTATCCAAGTGATGTGACGATGGGGCAAATTTTGGTGGATCTAAAACAACAATATCAAATTGGCGCTCTTCTTTTCTAAATCTAGTTAAAACATCAAAAGCATCAGAATCAATCCAAGTGGCGCGATTCTCATCAAAGCCGTTCACTTTCATTTGTCTTTCTGCCATCGCCAATGCCTCACCAGATGAGTCAACCGATGTAACGTGCTTAGCGCCACCCCTTAGGGCTGCCAAAGAGAATCCGCCTGTATAGCAAAACACGTTCAACACATCTTTATCTTTGCTTAACTGCCCAAGCAATTCGCGGCTATCTCGTTGATCAATATAAAAGCCTGTCTTATGTCCCTTTAAAACATCTACGGTGTACAAAACCCCACACTCATTAATTTCTACAGGCTCAGTTGGTAAGTCGCCATAAAGTGGCCCAATGTGAGGCTCAAGACCTTCGCGAGTTCTAACTGCAGCATCTGATCTTTCAACAATATTGGCACAAGAAGTTTGCTGCGCAAGAGCATCAACAATAGCGGTCTTCCAATGCTCCATGCCAACAAATAAAAATTGGCAAACCAAAGTATCTGCATACTGGTCAACCACCAAACCCGGCAATCCATCACTTTCGCCAAAAATCAAACGAATAGCGTTCGTGTTTTTAACCCATTGTTGTCTGTGAGCTACCGCCTTAGCAATGCGTCTTTTAAAAAAGGCATGATCGATTGGCTCGGCGTCATCCCAAGTTAAAACTCGCACCCTGATTTGAGAGACAGGGCTGTATAGCCCTTTAGCAACAAACTGCCCCTCACAAGTTAAAACATGAACGGTACATCCCGGATAGAGCTTACCTTCCAAGCGATCGATTGCATTTGAATAAACCCAAGGGTGATGACGAAAGAGTGGGCGCTCTTTTCCGGCTTTTAAAATTATCGATGCTTGCATTACTACCTCTTATGAATCTGTCTTTTTACTTTTTGCTCTTGGGTGAGCATGATCATATGCTTGCGCCAAATGCTGAAAATCTAATGCTGTGTATATCTGTGTGCTACTGATGCTGGTATGTCCTAACATTTCCTGAACAGCGCGTAAGTCACCAGAAGATTGTAGGACATGGCTGGCAAAGCTATGTCTTAGCATGTGCGGGTGAACATGCGTTGGCAAGCCAGCCTTCACCGCCAATTCCGCTAAATGTTTTTGAACAGTTCTTGATGAAACTCGCTTACCTTGCTTATTTGTAAAAAGCGCTTGAATAGTTAGCTCCGCATTTATAGATTTTTCTAAACGATGCGCCTCTTGCACTGCTAGCCATTCTTTAATTGCAGCCATGGCAGCTGATCCAACGGGAACTGTTCTTCTTTTGCCACCCTTACCCAAAACCATCACCTCACCAGCCTCAAAATCTAACCATCCTGCCGATTGATATTCTTTTGACTGTGTTGGCACAAGATCAATTCCTAACAACTCAGACAAGCGCAAGCCTGAGGAATACAAAAGCTCAAAAATAGCTTTATCTCTGGCTCGCAAAAAAGAATCTTGCTGCACATCTTCACTGCCAGCTCTCTCCACCAAGTTAATTGCACCCTCTACCGACAATGCTTTTGGTAAAGGCTTTAATCTTTTAGGTGCCTTAATATCATCCAACGGATTATGGGAGATGACTTTCTTTTGATTAGCGAGCCAAAGATAAAAGCCGCGCCATGCTGACAATGTTCGGGCAATACTTCTTGGCGACCTTCCCTGCGCATATAGGCGCCCCACCCATCCTCTAACTTGATCCGAGCTCAGCTTCAATAACTCTGTTGATGACTCTTCTAACTTTTGAAACAACAGCTTCAAATCATTTTCATAGGCATCTATCGTGTGCTTTGAAACCTGACGAACCACATGGAGTTCGCGAAGGTATTCCTGCGCGAGATCTTCTTCCATGATGGCGAACCCCTTAACCCTGGACCCTAGTCATTGATGCTGCAGCAAGCTCAGCAATCTGATCTAAATAAAAGCGGCCCATATCAGCAGTAAATTTCTCGAGAGCCGTGCTAGCCAATAAAAGTTGGGCATCAATGTTAGGGAGATTAACGACAACCAAGCTTTGAGAAGCATCCTCTACCAGCGCTTTAAAAGCATCATCAGCCTGCGCAACGGGACCACAAAAATTAGGCAATTTTTTGCCGTCAACTAACTTAACTAGCTCGACAGTAAAAATAGCGCCAAGCCCTCCGGTAATAGCCTCTCGAACCTCAGCTTCTGTTTTAGCTAGCAACAAACTTTTTAGCCAAGCGATCATCTGACCTTGTGTCTTGTCGTTTTGACTACCAAAATGCAACATCGTCGACAAGCGCTGGTTAAGCGTATGGTTCTGCTCACGTAAAACACTTAGCTGACGCTCTTGCAAAGAAATTGCGCGATCGCCGTGCGGATTTTTTAACTGAATTTCTGCCAACAAGTTAGCATGTCTTTCAAAAAACCCAGGCGTTGCTTTTAGCCACTCGGCTACCAGCGCCTCTTGCTCAATCTGATCTTGCGCATTTTTTTCTTGGGTCATGATTAACTCAACTTTTCGGTTAATAGTTTGTTCACCTGCTGTGGATTAGCCTTACCTTGTGTAGCTTTCATAATTTGACCAATCAGGGCATTAAATGCTTTTTCTTTACCAGCTCGGAATTCTTCAACAGACTTTTGGTTGGCAGCCAAAACTTGATCAATGATGGTCTCCAGTGCGCCACTATCACTAATCTGCTTCAATCCTTTTGCATCGATGATTCGATCAACGGCTTCCAAGTCTTGAGCTTTTTCATCCCACATGACCAAGAAAATTTCTTTGGCAATTTTGTTAGAAATTGTTCCATCAGCAATTCGGCCAATCAACTTGGCTATTTGCGGTGGCGACAAAGGAGCTTCTGTTGCAGAAATACCATCTCGATTAAGCGCAGAAGCAAAATCGCCAGCCATCAAATTAGCCGCGGCTTTAGCCTGATCTTTGCTTAACTCTTGAACTAATTGCTCATAAAAATCTGCAGTTGCTTTTTCTTGCGTCAAAATTTGGCAGTCATATGCAGACAAGCCAAACTCAGACTGCCAACGAGCTGCTTTTTGCGCAGGTAACTCGGTCATGCCAGCGCGCTCTTTGGCAACCCATTCATCAGAAATTACTAAAGGTAGTAAATCTGGATCAGGGAAGTAACGGTAATCATTGGCATCCTCTTTACTGCGCATGCTACGCGTTTCTTTTTTATCAGAATCGTAAAGACGTGTTTCTTGAACAACGGTGCCGCCATCTTCTATGAGCTCGATTTGGCGACGCACTTCATACTGAATAGCCTCCTCTAAAAACCTAAATGAATTTAAGTTTTTAATTTCACAACGAGTGCCAAATTCTGCTTGACCTTCTGGGCGAACAGAGACGTTAGCGTCGCAACGGAATGAACCTTCTTGCATATTGCCATCACATACACCCAACCAAACAACCAAAGTGTGCAATGCTTTTGCATAGGCAACAGCTTCAGCTGCGCTTCTCATATCAGGCTCAGTCACAATCTCTAACAATGGCGTACCAGCACGATTCAAATCAATGCCGCTAGATGATTCGCCATGAGGGCCACGGAAATCTTCATGCAATGATTTACCTGCGTCCTCTTCAAGATGTGCGCGAGTAAGATTCACCGTCTTAGCAACACCTTCAACGAGGATTTCTAATTTTCCACCTTGCACCACTGGAATCTCAAATTGACTAATTTGATAACCTTTAGGTGAGTCAGGATAAAAATAATTCTTACGGGCGAAAACGCTAAATGGGGCAACATGCGCACCCACCGCCAAACCAAAACGTATGGCATGCGCCACAGCCTCTCGGTTTAAAACAGGCAAAACTCCTGGCAACGCGAGATCAACCGCGCATGCTTGTTTATTAGGTTCCGCACCATACTGAGTAGATGCGCCACTAAAAATTTTAGAGGCCGTTCTTAGTTGAGCGTGAGTCTCAAGACCAATCACCACTTCCCATTTCATGCGGCACCACCTTTCTTTGCAAAAGGTGAAAGTGTTTGATGCCAATCAGTTTCCTGTTGATAAGCGTGCGCCACCTGCAACAAGCTCGCCTCAGAAAAATAATTGCCAATCAACTGAATGCCTACAGGCATGCCGTTCGCGCCAAAACCACATGGCGCACTCATCGCTGGAAGGCCCGCTAAATTAGGGGATAAGGTATAAATATCTTCTAAATACATTTGCGTTGGATCTGAAGTTTTCTCACCAATTTTTCCAGCGACGCTAGGGGCAACTGGGCCAACAATGATGTCGCATTGTTGAAACGCATTTTGAAAATCTTGCGCAATAATTCTGCGAATACGTTGCGCCTTCAAATAGTACGCATCGTAATAACCATGAGAAAGCACATAAGTACCGATCAAAATACGACGCTTCACTTCAGCGCCAAAACCTTCTGATCTAGATCGTTTGTACATATCCAGCAAATCACCATACTGATCAGCACGATGCCCATATCGAACGCCATCAAAACGACTTAAGTTACTTGATGCCTCAGCTGGCGCAAGAACGTAATACACCGGAATTGATAACTCTGTTTTTGGAAGCGAAACAGGCACACATTCGGCGCCCATCTTTTTAAATTGTTCAATAGCCGCTTCTACAGCCGCCCTCACATCTTGCTGCAAGCCGTCACCAAAATATTCTTTTGGCAAACCAATGCGCAAACCTTTAAGAGATTCTTTTGAATCTGCAGACCAAGGCTTACCCAATTTTGCTGTGTAATCTTCAGTTGGTTTATCTAGGCTTGTTGAATCTTTTGCATCATGACCAGCCATGGCATTGAGCAAGATCGCACAATCTTCTGCTGTTTTAGCCATCGGGCCAGCTTGATCAAGAGACGATGCATAAGCAATCATGCCGTAACGAGATACGCGGCCGTAAGTTGGTTTAATTCCAGTAATGCCGCACAAAGATGCTGGCTGACGAATCGAACCGCCTGTATCTGTACCTGTTGCAGCAGGACTTAATCCCGCAGCAATCGCTACAGCAGAACCGCCTGAAGATCCTCCTGGTACGCGCAAAATATCCCAAGGATTTTTCACCGCTCCAGCGCTTGAGTTTTCATTAGAAGATCCCATGGCAAATTCATCCATGTTGACCTTACCCAAACAAACCATACCAGCACCTTGCAAGCCAAGCTGTGCAACTACGTGAGCATCAAATGGACTCATGTAGTTAGTTAAGATTTTTGATCCTGCTGTTGTCTTCCAATTCTTGGTCACAAAGACATCTTTGTGCGCAACAGGAATGCCGGTTAAAGAAGATGCGCCACCTTTAGCGATTAATGCATCTGCTTCTTTTGCCTGAATCAATGTTTGCTCTTCGCTAACATCGACAAATGCATTTAAATCAGATGTCTCATGAATTCGTTTTAAAAAATAACTAGCCAACTCCTGTGCGCTAACTTCTTTTGAACTTAATGCGCCAGATAATTCTTTAATTGTTTTGGTATGCCAACTCATTCGATCACCTTTGGAACCAAAAATAATCCCTCGTGTTGAGCGGGGGCATTCTTCAAGTAAGCATCGCGTTGATCTACTTCAGTAACAATATCTTGGCGTAAAGGTTGTGCGATAGACATAATTTGTTCAATAGGGTGGGCAAATGGCTCGACACCATCGGTATCAACGGCCTGCATTTGCTCTACCAAATTAAATACTTTTTGTAATTGAGCTAAGGTGCTTGCCGCCTCGTCTTCTGAGATGGCTAATCGGGATAAATGCGCTATGCGCTTGACGTCTTCGAGATTCATTTGTCCTGCTACGGTATCATTAAAGGGTTCATTAACGTATTAATTAATCTATTTTCCTACTTATATTATGTTTGGTCTCTTTCGTAACTACTTTTCTAATGACTTAGCCATTGACTTGGGCACTGCTAACACCCTGATTTATATGCGTGACAGGGGTATTGTCCTCGATGAGCCGTCTGTTGTGGCAATCCGCCAAGAAGGCGGCCCTAATGGCAAAAAGACTATTTTAGCCGTAGGTAAGGACGCAAAACAGATGTTAGGTCGAGTTCCAGGCAATATTGAAGCCATTCGCCCTATGAAAGATGGCGTTATTGCTGACTTTACGATCACAGAACAGATGTTGAAGCAGTTTATTAAGATGGTTCACGAGACCAAACTGCTTAAACCAAGCCCAAGAATCATTATTTGCGTACCTTGCGGCTCAACACAGGTTGAAAGACGCGCCATTCGTGAATCTGCACTTGGCGCTGGCGCATCTCAGGTTTACCTTATTGAAGAGCCAATGGCAGCGGCTATTGGTGCCGGCCTACCGGTTTCTGAGGCTTCTGGCTCGATGGTTGTAGACATCGGTGGCGGTACAACAGAAGTGGGTGTTATGTCTCTTGGTGGCATGGTTTACAAAGGCTCTATTCGTGTTGGCGGTGATAAATTTGATGAAGCCATCATTAATTACATCCGCAGAAACTACGGCATGTTGATTGGAGAGCAAACAGCTGAAGCTATCAAAAAGAACATCGGCTCTGCCTTCCCAGGCTCAGAAGTTCGCGATATGGAAATTCGTGGTCGCAACCTGTCTGAAGGTATCCCAAGAAGCTTTACCGTCACAAGTAATGAAATTCTGGAAGCTTTAACTGATCCATTGAATCAAATTGTTACAGCTGTTAAGGTGGCTCTAGAACAAACTCCTCCAGAATTAGCATCCGACATTGCTGACAGAGGCATGATGTTAACTGGTGGCGGCGCCTTGCTTCGCGACCTTGATCGTTTATTACTTGAAGAAACTGGTTTACCAGTTCACGTTGCCGAAGACCCATTAACTTGCGTTGCTAGAGGTTCAGGAATGGCCCTAGAACGCATGGATAAATTGGGCGGCGTGTTCTCTCAAGAATAAATCGACTAAGCAGCTACTGAGATTTAAGTGCAGCTTAGTCCCCCACCACTCTTCAAACAAGGCACACCGGCTCTTATCAAGCTGGTGGCTTGTCTTATCGTCAGCTTAACCCTAATGATTTTGGATTATCAATTTAAAGCGATTGGCGAAGTTCGATCTATCGCCAGCTATCTATTGACTCCATTCCAAAGCGTTATGTTGTTGCCTCGCTCAGCTTTTCGCGGAAGTTACGACTACCTCACCAGTAAAAGCTCTCTTGAAGATCAAAATGAAATCCTTGTTAAAAGGGTTGCAGAACTCACGTTATTGGCCAATCAATCTGAATCTTTGATGTCAGAAAATGCTCAATTACGACGATTAATTGGCATTCAAGAGCAAAGCCGCTTCAAGATTCTTATTTCTCAAATTCTCTATAGTCCAAGCAACCCACTATCCCAAAGAATAGTTATTGATCGTGGCGCAAGCGACAACATCAAAGCCGGACAAGGTGTTTCTGACCACCAAGGTATTGTGGGCCAAGTGGTTAGGGTTCTGGAAAACAAGTCGGAAGTTACTTTACTTGATGACAGAGACATGGTGATACCTGTTCAGGTGAGTCGAAATGGCCTCAGAGGCGCCCTTTACGGCAACGGCAGGGGACAAGCACTTGAGTTGCGTCATATGGCCGCTGTGAGCGATCTACAAGTTGGCGACGTTTTAATGACTTCAGGCATTGACGGTGTTTACCCGCCAGGCTTCCCAGTGGCTACTATTGAGAAAATTGACCGTAACGTGGATAAAAACTTTGCTCACGTTTACTGCTCACCCGTTGGTGGCGTTAATAGATTTCGCCATGTCATGATCCTTTTTTATGATGCTGGTTTTGGTGGAAAATCAATTCCTCAGAAATCAGACAAGCCAGCTGAAAGCAAATCCAATCGTTTATATCGAGGCAAACCATGATAGAAAGTGGCTACATACTTCGACCAGCAAATCCATTATTTATAGGGTTTAGCTTATTTGCGGCGCTATTGCTGAATTTTCTTCCGCTAGGTAATGCGCCCTGGGTTCCTGACTGGCTTTTAATTTGTATCGTCTTTTGGACGATCTACCAACCAAGAAAAGTTGGCGTGGTTTGGGCATTTTTATTGGGCCTGATCATGGATATACATAACGCCAGCCTACTAGGTCAGCAGGCATTTATGTATCCGCTGGTTGCCTTTTTTGGCATTCATTGGCAGCGAAGAGTTCTTGGCTTTTCAAGACATCAGCAAATTTTGCATCTTTTACCTCTTTTCTTAACAGCCGCAATTTGGCCATTGATCGTTCGCTGGGTATCTTCAGGTGAATTGCCTATTTGGGCATGGGCCAGTCTGTTTGCAGCATTCATAGAGGCTGCTTTATGGCCTGCTGCAGTATGGTTGCTTTTGGCTCCGCAAAGACGCCCAACTGATGTTGACCTTAATCGTCCACTTTAATGACGCTGTATGCATCGATTTAGCAAACCACAACCATCAGTAAGGTCGTTTCAAGAACGCCTTTCTGTTGCAATGATTTTTGTTTTGATTTGCTTTTCAATTTTGTTGCTTCGCTTTGTTTGGTTACAGGTATTTACTCATCACCGTCACTCTGTTGCAGCAGAAAATAATCGCATTGCTCTCATACCCGTTCCAGCCAACAGAGGTTTGATTATTGATAGAAATGGTGTTGTGATTGCAAGAAACTATTCTGCATACACACTAGAAATCAGCCCTTCACTAATTGAAACAAACATCAACAGTTTGCTAGATGATCTTTCCGAGGTTATTGATATTCAAGCGAAAGATCGCCGCAACTTTATTAAGTTATTCAATGAGTCAAAAACCTTCGATTCATTCCCAATTAGAACTTTGCTCAGCGATACTGAGGTTGCTAGATTTACAGCCCAACGCTTCAGGTTTCCCGGCGTAGAGATTAGAGCTCGTTTATTTAGACAATATCCCTATGGTGAATTAGGCTCACATTTGATTGGATACATTGGTCGAGTCTCTCAAAAAGATCGCGAAAAATTAATAGCAGAGCTTGATTCTAGTAAGAGCTCTGATGATGACTGGGCTCAAAGAAAAAATATTAACCTCCTAGGTATGCCATATATTGGAAAGATTGGAGTAGAGCAAAGTTATGAATATGCTTTACGAGGATCTCCTGGATTTGAGCAAGTTGAAATCACCGCTGGTGGCAGAGCTGTTCGAACGCTCTCAACGTCATCATCAAGCCCTGGCAAAAACTTGGTTTTATCAGTTGATATTAAGCTTCAGTCATTAGTTGAAGAACTCTACGGCAAAAGACGTGGCGCATTTGTTGCAATTGAACCAGAGACTGGCGATGTTCTAGCATTTGTATCGAAGCCCAACTTCAACCCGAATGATTTTGTTGAGGGTATTGATGCCGGCACATGGAAAGCTCTTAACGAATCTTTGGAAAAGCCGCTTTATAACAGGCCATTAAAGGGTATTTACCCTCCAGGCTCAACCTACAAACCATTCATGGCTCTGGCTGCTTTAGAGACTGGCAAGCGCACACCCAATCAAGCCATATCCGATCCTGGATATTTCACCTTTGGTAACCATACATTTAAGGATGATAAGGTTGGTGGGCACGGCAGTGTTGATATGGCTAAATCAATTATTGATTCGTGTGATACCTACTACTACCTTCTTGCACGAGACATGGGCGTCAACATGATGCATGACTTCATGAAGCCTCTTGGTTTTGGTCAGATAACAGGGATTGATCTTGATGGCGAGTCGCGCGGAATTTTGCCATCGACATCATGGAAAGAGCGCTCATTTAAAAAGCCTGAACAACAAAAATGGTACGAAGGCGAAACTATCTCACTTGGAATTGGCCAAGGCTATAACAGCTTTACGATTCTTCAGTTAGCACATGCAACAGCAAACCTTGCTAACAATGGCATTGTTATGAAACCGCATATTGTTAAATCTATTGAGAACCCAATTACCAGGGAGCGTGCTTTAACTACGCCCAAAGAAAGCTACAAAATTGATCTCAAAAAAGAACATATTGAAGTTATTAAAAATGCAATGTTAGATGTCAATAGATTCGGAACATCTGCAGCAGCATTTAAGGGCGCTAATTATTTACCAGCTGGCAAAACCGGAACCGCACAGGTTTTTAGCTTAGGCTCAAAGACATACAACCATGGAAGTACTCCGGAGTTCCTCAGAGATCATGCCTTGTATATTGTGTTTGCCCCAGCAGACAAACCCAAGATTGCAATTGCAATGGTTGTCGAAAATGCAGGCTTTGGTGCTGCACAGGCAGCACCTATTGCAAGAAAAGCACTTGATTACTACTTAGAAGGCCGTTGGCCGAAGGAGATCCCAGAGTGGAAAAACGCTCCTTAATTCATCGATTTGATTTCTTGTGGTCAGGCCTTGATAAAGGTCTAGGCCTAATCGTTTTGGGCTTAATTGTCATTAGTACGGTTACTTTTATATCTGCAAGTAGCGGTACTAGCGTTAAATTAATTGATCAAGCTAGAAATCTAGCTTTGGCTTACTCAGTTATGCTCATTATTTCTCGCATTCCACCAAAATGGCTTGAACGGTCAGCTGTTTGGATATACGGATTTGGCATTGCCTTACTTCTAGCTGTTGCAGCATTTGGCCTAATTAAAAAAGGTGCTAGACGATGGGTTAACGTTGGGGTGGTGATTCAGCCCTCTGAAATTATGAAGATTGCAATGCCACTGATGTTGGCTTGGTATTTCCAAAAAAGAGAAGGCATTCTAAAAAACTGGGACTACGGTGTAGCAGCTTTACTTTTAATACTTCCTGTTGCACTGATTGCTAGGCAGCCAGATTTGGGTACGGCGCTTCTTGTTATGTCAGCAGGCTTTTACGTCATTATTTTGGCCGGCTTCCCATGGAAATATATTATTCCTGTTGTTGGGATTGGCGTGTTCTGCATTCTTTTAATTATTATTTTTGGTGGTTATATCTGTGAACCTCAGGTGACCTGGTTGATGTTGCATGACTATCAAAAGCACCGTATCTGCACCCTACTAGATCCAAGTACTGACCCATTAGGAAAAGGCTTCCACACAATTCAATCTGTTATCGCCATTGGATCTGGAGGTCTATTTGGCAAAGGCTGGTTAAACGGTACACAAGCTCACCTTGAGTTCATTCCTGAAAAACACACTGACTTTATCTTTGCTGTTTTTTCCGAAGAGTTTGGTCTTCTTGGAAATCTGATCTTGTTAGGTTTATTTACAGCATTGATTCAAAGAGGGTTTGCTATTTCATCTAGCGCACCAACGTTATTTACCCGTTTACTGGGCGGATCGATCACCATGATTTTCTTCACCTATGCATTTGTGAACATGGGCATGGTAAGTGGATTGCTTCCCGTGGTTGGCGTACCATTGCCATTCATCAGCTATGGCGGGACAGCCTTGGTAACCCTGGGCATTGGCGTCGGTATTCTAATGAGTATTCATCGATACAGAAGACTCGTACAAAGTTAAAGACATAAAAAAAGCCCAGCATTACTGGGCTTTTTTAAGTGCAAAAGAATTACTTCTTACGTTTGTTAACAGCATCTTTAAATGCCTTACCAGCCGTGAACTTAACTGTCTTAGCAGCAGCAATTTTGATCGCTTCGCCAGTTTTTGGGTTACGGCCAACGCGAGCAGCGCGCTTGCCTGAACTAAATGTACCAAAACCGATTAACTGAACGTTATCGCCTTTAGTAACAGCTTTTTTAATGGTATCCATTGCTGAGTTCAACGCAAATTCAGCCTTAGCTTTTGACAACTCTGATTCTTCTGCAATAGCTGCAATAAGTTCTGCTTTATTCAAAATATGCTCCTTAAATAATTTTTATGAAGTAGGGACGCTATCTTTTAATGCGCCTTGTAAATTGTACCCATAAATTATTATAAAAATACTATTTTTCTCACAAAACGCATGTTTCATATGGCTGACAGAGCAATAACACCTGTTATATTTACAAATTATGTTTACCGCCTTTTTTAGTCCAGCCATTATTTTGATCTCTGCATTTTTATATGCATTGAGCTTTGGACTTAATTCTTTATTTTTAGAATCCTTTACTTACTCTCTTGGCGTGGCGTGGATTTTTTTGCCTGCAGGGTTAAGGCTATTGCTGACATTATTATTCGCACAAAGTGGGGCAGTTGGGATCGCACTGGCCTCCAGCATAATTGCCGTTACATTTTATTTTAATGATCTGGTACTTGGTGTCGCCGCAGGCATTACAAGTGGTCTTGCACCTTTTATAGCAAGATACTTAGCCATTAAGGATATGGGCCTTACTGATAATCTAGCAACTCTTGATGGCTCCAAGTTATTAAATTGTATTTTTATTTACTCTTTAATTAGCCCAATTCTTCATCAAACATTATTCACCATCGCAGATCCCAAAAACAATTTTTTTGACAACTTAGGTGTGATGATCATTGGTGATTTAATTGGAAGCATAATCGTTATTTACAGTGCCAAAGCTGTAATCTACCTTGTTAAAAACACTAAGTAAATAATGATTCAACGAATATAGATACCCACTTGCTGGGTAGTGGTTTGACATCATTTAAGATGGTGCTTCTTTCAAAAGAAGAGAACTTTTATGCAAACTAAAGAAAAAGGTTTCCTCACAAGGGAGGCTGCACTTAATGAATGTCCCCAAGTCCTAGATATCAAGCCCCTTATGGGGAAACTGAACTATCTTGACATTCTTCACGAAGGCGAAACATATCGACTTCGTGTAACTAAATTTAGAAAATTGATACTGACTAAATAAGCAAATCGTTAAGATTTTCTTATTGATTACTCAACAACTTCTACATTAGTAATGTAATGCCCGGTATCTCCAAAGCAGGAGAAGGGAACACCTACATGCTCTTCATACATCAAATTTACTCTCTTGCCCATGCTTTGATTTATTTTTTTCACCACAGCCTCATCATGAACTGTGAAATTAAATTTTTCAGTCAAGGTGCCAGGCATATTAATCATGGCTAACTCACCTTCCCAAGTTTTACAAATCCAACCCTTTTTGGAAAGTTTTTGTACATAGCCAGCCCTTTCACCTTGAGAATAACTCCAGGTTAATGTGGCCCATGTGTATAAGGCAACAATCAAAACAACTAAGAACAAGAATGCTAGAAAACGTTTCATTTTTTCTCCGTGGGAATGTCGTGCCAAGTAGGATATTTTTGCATAACCCCTAGAAATAAGGGGGACTCAATATGATGATTTAGCCATCTTTTAAGAGATGGGAAGTGGGCAGCATCAAACCACGCTAAATCCACCATAGAAAACTGGCGAATAAACGGAAATATAGCGATATCAGCAAGAGTTACTCTGTCACCCAATAGAAATTGTTGAGTCTCTAACTTTTCATCAAGGGGTTGAATGAAGTTTTCAACTGCAGATTGAAGTGCTTCCGTAGCAGTCAACTGCAAACCTTGAAAGACTCTCTCAGGATATTTATATCTATCGAGTAATTGTTTAAAGTGATCATCATTTTTCACAATCAATTGATCAACCGCTTCTTGCACGGTAGCTCCGTACCAATCATTTGGATCACTTTGTTGCAAAGCCCATTTCATAATATCAAGGCTTTGCTCAATAACCAAGTCACCTGAATGAAGAACAGGGACTGTTCCCTTGGGAGAAATACTCAGCATAGATGCAGGCTTTTCTTTTAAAGAAATTTCTCTAATTTCAACTGGGATGCTTGCGTAAGCTAAGGCCATTCTGGCCCTCATTGCATAGGGGCATCGTCTGTATGAATATAAAACAACATTCATTTATTTAGTATTTAATAGGTCAAGCTCAAGCATTTTCACTAAAGCAAATATTGCTTGATGGGTTGGCGCATAAACTCCATGCTCCTTTGCTTTTCTTGTTATGAATCCATTAAGAAACTCAATTTCAGTTTTTCTTTTACGTATCAAATCCTGCGCTGTTGAAGATTTTTGGCCAGCCATTGTTAAAGCAATTTGCTGATTTACATGGTGAGCCTCTTCGGGAGTGATGCTGACATTTTCTAATTCGGCTACCAATAAAAATTCTATTGTTAAGGTTTCAATGAGGTCTCTGATCTCAGGCTTTTTGATTAACTCACCATAACTAATTTGGCCAATTGCAGAAATGCCGTTGTAACAGCAATTCACAAGAAACTTTAGCCACATTTCTTTTTTGATTTTCTTTGAAATAACACAAGGGATTTTTGCAGCAGCAAAGACATTGGCAATGTCTTCCAAGGCTGCCTGAGATGCTTTTGTCTCTGTGCCGTCCATATCACCAATCACCAATTCGCCACGCCCAAAATGTTTGACTTGACCATCCCCAACCATAGCTGTTGCCACATAGACAACAGCAGGATAAGCATGATTACTTACCTGACTTTTGATCCGATCAATATTATCGACGCCATTTTGCATACTCAAAATTAGGGCCTCGGGCTTGAGATATGGGTTAATTTCTTTAATCGCTTGTTCAGTATCTGGTGACTTTACGCAGCATAGAATTAAATCTGCTTGGCTTAAACTTTCTTTGGTGGCACTTGCTTTAATTCTGATGTGCTCTTTAAATTCAAGGCAATCCATGTACAAGCCATTTTTATTAATAGCAACTACATGATTCTCACGAGCAATCAAAGTTACATCTGCACCAGATCGAGCAAGCAAGCCGCCAAAAAAACAGCCCACCGATCCGGCACCCAAGACAACTATTTTTTTATTCTCTTTTTTCAAGATAGTTTTATATATGATTTATATGAAATTCATTATATGTTCAGATCGCGCTTATTTCTTGAGATAAAAAAGCCACCCGAAGGTGGTTTTTATAGTGAACTGTGTGAAACCATCTTTAGCTCAATGACTTCATATCAATTACAAATCGATACTTCACATCACTTTTTAAAATACGCTCATAAGATTCATTGATATACGACATATCGATCATTTCAATATCAGAAACAATTTGATGTTGAGCACAAAAATCTAACATTTCTTGAGTTTCTGCAATCCCACCAATTAAAGACCCAGCTAGTTTTCTACGCTTAAAAATCAGGTTGAAAACTTCGATTGAAGGGTGTGGATCAGCCGGCGCCCCAACCAAGGCCATCGTCCCATCTTTTTTCAAAAGCTGAAGATAAAGATCAAGCTTATGTGGTGCGGCGACCGTATTCAAAATAAAGTCTAATTGATTAATGTACTTAGCAATTTCAATTTCATCAGTTGAAATACAAACCTCATCTGCGCCTAGCCTTAAAGCATCACTCACTTTATTTTTAGAAGTTGTAAATAAAACAACATGAGCTCCCATCGCATGAGCGATTTTTACTGCCATATGCCCTAGGCCACCTAAGCCGACAACACCTATCTTTTTTCCAGGCCCAACACCCCAATTTTTAAGAGGGGAGTAGGTTGTGATCCCCGCACATAAAAGCGGTGCAACACTAGCTAAATGTTTTTCATCATGTTTGATGCTTAAAACAAATGCCTCTTTAACAACGATTGATTTCGAATACCCGCCAAACGTATTTTCACCACCAAATACCGGTCCGTTATATGTTCCTGTAAATCCAGTTTCGCAATATTGCTCTTCGTTCTCGGAACAAGAAGGGCATGTGCCACAACTATCAACCATACAACCAACACCAACCAAATCCCCAACTTTAAATTTGCTAACTGCTTTCCCGGTTGCGCTAACTCTTCCTACAATTTCATGACCAGGAACCGAGGGATATAAGGTATTCTTCCATTCGTTTCTGGCAGTGTGGATATCTGAGTGACACACGCCGCAATAAAGTATTTCAATTTCAACATCATCCAAATTAGGGTTGCGCCGATCAATCTCCATTAACGCTAAAGGTGATGCGGCATCTTGAGTACCGAATGCTTTAATTTTTGTCATGAGCTGTATAACCTTGCATATAAAAATTAGAGTCTTGATTATGCGCTCTAATTTTTTTTTGCTTTTCTAGTAATTAATTCGTAGTGGGCAATCAGTCTTAAGTACTTGGGCAACGTGCTAAATCAACTAGGGCTTTTTAGGGTGCCGGGCCGCTATCTTTAGACAGCGGAGGGTAGCTCCACGATGAACTTTGCGCCACCCTTATCGGCATCTTCATGAAGAATTGAACCCTCATAAACCTTAAAGCAATCCCCACAAGATCAGAGCAAAAACCATGAAGAATATTTCGTTTGATTATTTCATAGTCTGAATATTACTTTTCGATTGAATTTCTGGATCAGACCACCAACCAGTTTTACCCTTCGGCCACAATGAAAAAACCACCCGAAGGTGGTTTGTAGATTCTTGGTGGCCCGGGGCGGAATCGAACCACCGACACAAGGATTTTCAATCCTCTGCTCTACCGACTGAGCTACCAGGCCAAGAGGTGAAATTATATAACAAAAGGCTTTTTCAGCCAAATGTTACGTTGGACATTCGCCATTTAACCCCAGCCAGCTTAGATCTAAGCCTATTAATCACCTTTATAAGAGCCGACATCAATGCCTAAAGCCTTGAGCTTACGGTAAAGATGAGTTCTCTCAAGGCCAGTCTTCTCTGAAACCTTAGTCATACTTCCACCAGCTTGCTCGAGATGATATTCAAAATATGATTTTTCAAATAAGTCTCTTGCCTCTCGCAAAGGTAGATCAATATATGAGAAATTAAATGTTAATGCTTCAGCTTGGGTCTCTGCAGGCTTAAGATCCTCCAATTTACTTCCAATAGCCGCATTTAATTCACTTTTGGTATCTGGCTGAAATAACTCTTTAGGGGGTGCTTTCTCTAATGCCTGCTCAACTGTTTTAAGCAACTTCTGCAAAGCAATTGGCTTCTCTAAAAAATTCACCGCACCGATTCTAGTAGCTTCAACTGCTGTATCAATTGTTGCGTGGCCAGACATCATCACCACGGGCATTGTTAATTGACCGTTACTAGACCATTCTTTTAATAAAGTCACGCCATCAACCTCAGGCATCCAAATATCTAAGAGAACTAGGTCGGGCTCAAGATTGTTCCTAGCATTTCTGGCCTCATGTGCATTTTGTGCAGAAACAACAGAGTGCCCCTCGTCAGTCAATATTTCATTGAGCAACTCACGAATACCCATTTCATCATCTACTACCAAAATACTTGCCATAACTAATTTTGCTTTACTAATTGATTGAAATAAATAGAAACATCTGCACCTACAACTTGATTTTGCTCCATACGGTTACGCAATTCAATTCTGGCGCCATGCTCATCGACAATTTTCTTAACAGTGGCTAATCCAAGCCCAGTTCCCTTAATCTTTGTTGTCACATACGGCTCAAACGCTCGACTAAGAATCCTTGGGGCAAATCCAGTTCCTGCATCTAAGATACTTAACTTAACAATACCCACTCCATTTACAGCACCAGATGGATGTGAAAGAAACTCTGTTCTTACCAAAATAGAAAAGGCTTCATCATGATGTGCGTCTATGCTTGCATCCAATCCATTCTGGATTAGATTGTGAATAACTTGTCTAATTTGTGTGGCATCAGCCATGATGTTAGGG
Source organism: Pseudomonadota bacterium (assembly GCA_041179505.1). GTDB lineage: Bacteria > Pseudomonadota > Gammaproteobacteria > Burkholderiales > Burkholderiaceae > Polynucleobacter. The sequence continues at coordinate 133,260 of JBEGTH010000004.1, forward strand.
CAGGCCTTATCCAGATCCCCCTTCACCGGACTACCTTCGTAAAGGCCCAGCACATCAATGACTAAATCGTTAATTGATAGACTTTTCAAATTAGCTTCTGGCGTTTTTGCAAAATCCCTAAAGTCATTAACCATCTGCTTCATAGCTTCAACCTGCGTAATAATGGTTGCAGTACTTCTGGTTAAAAATTCCTGCTGACCATCATCTAAGTGATCTTTTAATTTTTGCTGAATTCTTTCTGCAGATAACTGAATTGGGGTTAGCGGGTTCTTGATTTCGTGAGCCAGTCTGCGCGCAACCTCACCCCAGGCAATTGAACGCTGAGCAGTAATAACTTCAGAAATGTCATCAAATACTACTATCAACAAATTATTAGGCAAGCGTGTTCCACGCACAAGCAAGGTAATGCCATGTTCATGCTGAGCGTCTTTGCCTTCGCCACCCAAGACAATTTGCTTTTGCCAATGCCCTCTTGGATCTGCGCTAGATATTTCATGGGTATGAAACGCATCTCTTACCGCGGCATCAAATTCTTCAAGCTTCGTTATTTCACGTAAAGCCTGTCCTACTGATTGATCCAATGAAATTTCAAAAATTCTACCGGCACCAGCATTTGATAAAACCAATCGATAGTTGGCATCCAGCACACAAACACCGGCAGTTAAGTTTGATAAAACACTTTCAGAAAAAGCTTTTGAATCTTCAAGAGAATTTCTTGCATCTAAAAGTTGCTTTGTCATGATATTGAACTGTCGGGTTAGCAGACCCAACTCATCACCAGTATTAATCTCTGGCCGCGGCGACAGATCACCCTCCGCTACTGCCTTCGTACCCTTTAATAACATGATGAGAGGGTAAGCTAATTGACGGCCCAGCAATAATGCTAAAGTCATCGCTATAAATAATGCCAAAAACAAGGTGATGGTTAGCGTGCCGATATACATTTTCCGCAAACCTGATCGACCCAACGCTTTTTCTTGATATTCAATATATGCCTCTTGAACAGCTAAAGCATTGTTACTTAAGCTTTCAGGCATATCTTTAACCAACAAAATAAATCGGTCATCTGACTGAGCTTTGAAATTAAATCCTGCCGAACTTGATGGGCTAGCCATATATACAGGTAACAATAGTTTTATTTTGTAAGTTGAGTTGGCCTTATCGCGGCTTGGCTCATCAATCTCTACAAAACTACCAAGCGATTTAGCCTGCTGAAGTTTTTCTGCAACAACCATTTCCTCAACATATGACTTTAAGTTAAGGCTCGCGCTAGATATTACTTTTCCATTGGCCCCAAACAGGGCTAATTCTTGCAAATCTAATTGCTGACGCTGCCTTGATAGTAAAAGTGTGATGCCGCCTTCGCCTGAATTTCTAGAGTTTGCCTGAATGGAGCTTGCCAGCTCTTTCCCTTTGCTTAGCAAATCAGATTTTGAAATCTCAATGGTGGTTCGCCCTAAGTTCAAACCAGCCTCTAATGCGCCTTCAACTTTAACGTCAAACCAAGACTCAATACTTCTTGAAACAAACTGAAGTGACACACCATACAGAATCGCCCCAGGCAAAACTCCCACGAGCGCGAAGAACATTGCCAACTTAGCAATTAATCTAGCGCCAAAATATTTTTGGCGCCATCTAATTGCTATGGTGATAATCAAAACAACAATAACAATTAAAAATATAAGTCCAACAATAACGTTTGCAGCAAATAACCATGCAAAGTATTCATCAAAGAAGGAAGTGTTGGCAGATGCAACTGCTAGCAAAACCAATAGAATCAGGGCTAATAAAACTATGACGCCAACTAATAAAGGTTTTCCTAAGAGCTTTATCATGGGTTGACCCCATTAATTAAAGATTTAGGTTTAAATTCAAATCGCTGCCAGTCACTTTGCAAGTTCCAGGATTTTGAATTAATAGCATTCACTTGAAATGGCTTTGCAAACTGATTGGTATCTAAGCGCATTCGAACAGCCGCCTGATAGGATTGATTTTGTTCAATGCCGGCCAACTCAATGACAGTCCAATCTTCAATTGTTTTAACCGCGGCAATTGCTTGCTTTAAGTTAGCTGCATTCAGCGTAAAGCTGCCAAGCGTAACGCGATATTGATTAGTCAACGCTTGGTAGGAGATTTTTGAAATTCGCTGAACCTCAACTGTTTTGGCATCAAACCAATACCAACGATTTTTGGTCAACTGAAATTCAGTAACAAAATGAAGGGTCACGCCTTTATTTACTAACTGCTCTAATGCCGGAGTTAACTCAAGAGAAACGTCTGCATCTAGGACCCAAGCTTTTTCAACAGCCCTAAGGTTAACCTTTTGAAATTTAATTTCATCTGCCTGGGCGACACTGACCCCAAAAGTCATTGAATAGACAATTACTAGAATCCAGTTAAATATTGGACGCATACTTGTTAGTTAATTAATCTTTCGCTTTCTCAAAGAGGGCGTAAAAGAAACCGTCGTGCTGTTTATTTGGCAACAACTGTCCCGGTGCCTCTAATCGTAATGCATTTGGCATAGCACTAAGCCACCATTTAGCCTGCAATTCGCCTTCATCAGGAAATACAGAGCAAGTGACGTATAACAATTTGCCGCCAGGCTTAAGAACGCTCCACAGTGCAGTCAAAATTTTTCTTTGAGTTACTTGCAGATTTTTAATATCGATTTCTTGTCGTAAATACGGAATGTCTGGGTGACGGCGAACAATTCCTGATGCCGAGCAAGGAACGTCAGCCAAAATAGCATCATAGAGCTCACCCTTAAACCATGCGTTTGGATTGGCTGCATCCCCAATCAATACCTGTCCACCAGTTAATTTTAGGCGAGAAAAATTCTCCTCAATGCGCTTAGCGCGCAATGGATCAATTTCTAAGGCATCTAAAGCAATATCAAACTGCTCTAACAGTTGTGCAGATTTACCACCGGGTGCAGCACAAGCATCTAGCACTCTTGCACCTTTGGCTGGATTCAAAATCTGACCTGCTAGCTGAGCACCCGCATCCTGAACAGAACACGCTCCATCAAAAAATCCTGGGATTTGTGCAACGGGCACTGGGGTTGTCAACTCGAAACCTGAAGAAAGGTTGTAATTGCCGATGGATGCCAAATCCTGACACTCCAACCCAGCTTCTGAAAATTGCGCCATATAAGCTTGCTTGGATTCTGCTCCAATAATTTGTTTTTGATTTAAGCGAAGCGTGAGCGGTGGCTTTGCTCTTGAAAAAGAAATAATGGCTTCAGCTTGCTCAGGGTAAGCGTACTTCAGTTTTCTTATCCACCAATCTGGGTAAGAAGGATTCTTTTCTTCAGAAATTTCTTGATAAATATTTTCATTTCGCAAAACTCGACGCAACACTGCGTTGATCAAACCCTTGGCATACCCCAAGTTTGGATCTAAATTGCTAGCATTGACAGCTTCATTCACTAGCGTGTGCATGGGATACATCGGCTCACGATTTTTTTCAGGCACCAGCGATATGGCCGCCCACAACAGGTACAAAGTTAAGCCGGGTGGCGTTTTTTGAACATATTCATTTAATACAGCCTGCACCCAGTAACCGCGTCGAAGCGCTTGAAAAGTAATGCTTTGAACAGCAGGCCGTAAATTGGGTGAGACTGTTTGGATCGCAACCGTTAAAGAGGCGCCCTCTTGAACTTGCTCTAAAACTTTTGCCGTTGCAAGAAGAGCTTTTGATAGGCTTGCGCCTTGTTGTTTTATATCAGACAGGGTAAGTTCCAGTTCTTGCCATTTCCATCAAACGTGACACTCGATCATCGGTTGGTGGGTGTGTTGAAAATAAACCAGAAATACCTCCGCCAGATAATGGATTCATGATCATCATCTGCGCAGTTTCTGGGTGATGCTCTACTGCGTTAAATTGTTGTCCTGAAGCATATCGATGTATCTTATCAAGAGCGCTTGCCAAAGCCTCTGGATCTCCGCAAATTTCAGCGCCGCCACGATCAGCCTCGTACTCCCTTGCTCTTGAAATAGCCATCTGAATTAAGCTCGCCGCCAAAGGCGCAAGGATTGCCACCAAAATCGTTGCAATGGGATTGCTGGGGCGACCCTCAGAATCTCTTCCACCAAAAAACATAGCAAAGTTTGCAAGTGCTGATAATGCGCCCGCCATCGTTGCAGAAATTGTTGAAATCAAAATATCGCGATGCTTAACGTGCGCCAACTCATGAGCCATCACGCCTCGAATTTCTCTCTCAGAGAGTATTCGTAAAATTCCAGTCGTAGCCGCCACTGCGGCATGCTCTGGATTACGGCCAGTAGCAAATGCATTTGGCGCATCCTCTTCAATCAAATAAACCCTAGGCATTGGTAAGCCGGCTTTATTAGACAACTCTTGAATCATGCGATAAAAATGAGGGGCTGTACTTTCATCAACCTCTCTTGCATTCATCATGCGTAAAACCATGCTATCTGAAAACCAATAGCTGAAAAAGTTCATGCCAAATGCTAGCAGCAATGCCAACAACATGCCTTGCTCTCCACCCATCATGCCGCCGACAACAACAAATAAGGCGGTGATACCAGCCATTAATATTGCAGTCTTAAACCAGTTAAACATTTTTCATATCCTCAGGAAATACACTTCCATAAATTTTAGATTTATCTAAATCATCTAGCATCATGTCAGCTTAATTGTTGACTCTTTAAAGGGGCTGTTAACCAAGCGCTTGGCCTGGCGCCCACAACAAACTCTGTGCAAGCTGGCCAGCAGAAATCTTTTTACCGCCCGGCTTTTGAAGCTCAGTCAACAATAAAGCCCCATCTCCAGTTGCAACAACAACACCTAGCTTATCAAGTGAAATAATTTCTCCTGGCAGCTTATTGTGAATATTATTTGCCAATAGTTGGGATCCCCATGCTTTGATTAATAGCCCATCTTTATCAAAACTTGCGCCAGGGTAAGGGTTAAATGCTCGGATCTTGCAATCCAATTGTTTAGAGCCAAGAGTCCAATCTAAACGAGCTTCGTCTTTTTTAATCTTGTGTGCATAAGTGATGCCCACATCATCTTGCGCAACATGACTTAATGAACCTGCTTTTTCAAACTCATTTAGGGACTCCACAATCATAGACCCGCCTAGGCCTGCTAAACGATCATGTAAACCACCAGTTGTTTCATCAGCGGCTATTGCCAATTTTTTCATGGCAATAACTGGCCCCGTGTCCAAACCCAGATCCATTTGCATAATCGCAATTCCAGTTGCTTGATCTCCTGCTTCTATGGCGCGATGAATTGGGGCTGCACCACGCCAACGAGGTAAAAGTGATGCATGAATATTTAAACATCCTGCTCGTCCATGACGTTCTGCAATATCAAAAACGGCTTGAGGCAAAATTAATCCGTATGCGGCAACAACCATCACATCAAAATCAACTTTCTCTAAAGCTTGCAAAGCAAGCTTAGCCTCATCTCCATATTTGCCATCTACCTTTAGAGAGCTTGGCTGGATAACGGGAATGTTATGCCTATGCGCCAACTCTTTAACTGGGCTTGCCTGTAAGTTCATTCCACGGCCGGCTGGTCGATCGGGCTGTGTCATCACCATTACAACCTGATGCCCAGCGTCCAAGATTGAAGCTAAAGCTGTTTTCGCAAACTCTGGAGTTCCAGCAAAAACAACTCTTAACATTAGATAACGCCCGCTTTAGTTTTTTTCTTGAGCTTACCTGCGATACGCATACGCTTTAAGGATGAAAGGTATTCAACGAACACCTTTCCTTTGAGATGATCCATTTCATGCTGAATACAAACAGCCATTAAGCCATCTGCATGAATTTCAAATTGCTTACCATTGATATCTAAAGCTTGAACTTTTACTTCTGCCGGGCGCAGTACTTCGTCATAAAAATCAGGCACAGATAAGCAACCCTCCTGCCAAACTTTTTTTTCTTCACTAGCCCAAACTAGGCTTGGATTAATAAAAACTTGAAGCTGGTCTCTTTCGTCTGACAAATCAATCACAACGATTTGTTGATGGATGTTTACTTGAGTTGCCGCCAAGCCAATTCCAGGAGCCTCGTACATGGTTTGTGCCATATCTTTAATAAGGGCACGAATTTTTTCGTTAACCTCGGATACAGGTTTAGCCACCGTGTGTAAACGCGGATCAGGATAGTGAAGGATGGGTAGTACAGCCATTTCAGAAGTTTCTTACAAAAAATTCAATGAATGCTGATTGTTATCGAGATCTAAGCTCTAGACAATCAATTAATGCTACCTATTATCTCAATCAATCAATCAAACCACCATTATCCAAGGAGATTGCTGGATTTGCAGGATGCTCCTACCAAAATTTTCTGCATAGGAAACTTGGAGGCCCTGAAACTTCCCAGCCTTGCCATTGTTGGATCAAGAAAAGCTAGCACCCAGGGGTTACGACATGCCCACTCATTTTCCAAGACCCTTGCTAATATGGGTTTATGTATTGTTTCAGGTCTAGCGGAAGGAATCGATGCTGCAGCTCATTACGGCGCACTAGACTCAAACCTGCAACCAGGAACAATTGCCATCTGTGGAACCAGCCTAGATCGCTGCTATCCCCATAAAAATAGGGCCTTATTTCAAAAAATTGCAGAAAAAGGGTTGATAATTTCAGAATATCCCATTGGCACCATTACTCAACCGTATCACTTTCCTCAGCGAAATCGCCTTATTGCTGCACTGTCATTGGGCACGCTCGTGGTTGAGGCTGCCACCAAGTCTGGGTCTTTAATTTCTGCAAGGCTAGCTAATGACTTAGGAAGAGAAGTTTTTGCGATTCCCAACGCGATAGGGCGGGTATGCTCCACTGGCTGCCATCAGTTGATTCGCGAGGGGGCCAAACTGTGTGAAAAACCCATGGATATTGCTGATGAGCTGCTATTTAGGCTATAAAAGTGCTTAAATTTGAAAACCCACTATTAATAGTAAGAAATTAGAGTTTTTTTAATTTTTTCCTACTTTTTCATTTATCGGTTAATAATGAAGAAAGGAAATTCATTTAATTAGACCCTTTGGGAAAGCTGTATCGTGGCAAAAAATACTGCACAACCAGGCGCTTTTAAGAGCCTCATTATTGCTGAAAAACCATCTGTAGCGGCAGATATTGCTCGCGCATTGGGAGGCTTTACCAAGCATGAAGACTATTTTGAAAGCGACGATTTTGTCGTTTCATCAGCAGTTGGTCACCTATTAGAAATAGCTGCGCCAGATGCATATGAGGTCAAACGCGGTAAGTGGTCTTTTGCCAACCTGCCTGTAATTCCTCCTCATTTTGATTTAAGACCTATTGCCAAAACTGAGGCGAGGCTTAAGGTTTTACAAAAACTAATCAAGCGCAAAGACATCAACCGCTTAATTAATGCATGCGACGCAGGACGTGAAGGTGAGTTAATTTTCAGACTTATCGCCCAACACACGAAAGCACCTCAAAAAGTAGAGCGCCTATGGTTGCAGTCAATGACACCCCAGGCTATACGTGATGGCTTTACACATCTACGAAGTGATGACGACCTACATAACCTTGCCAACGCTGCGAGATGCAGATCAGAGTCTGATTGGCTAGTCGGTATCAATGGCACGCGCGCCATGACAGCTTTTAACAGCAAGAGTGGCGGCTTCTTTTTAACAACCGTTGGTCGAGTTCAAACACCAACCCTATCAATTGTTGTTGAGCGTGAAGAACTAATAAGAAAATTTATCTCTCGAGATTACTGGGAAGTTAGCGCGGAATTTATTTGTGCGGCTGGCATTTACCAAGGTAAGTGGTTTGATCCAAAGTTTAAAAAAGAATCAAAAGATGCCGCTACCGATCCAGAGAAAAAAGAAAGCCGTCTCTGGAGCGAGGCTGCTGCTGCCAGCATTATTGCCGCTTGTCATGATAAAGCTGGGAAAGTAACTGAAGAATCGAAACCAAGCTCTCAAGCTGCGCCTCAACTTTTTGATTTGACTAGCTTGCAGCGCGAGGCCAATGCACGCTTTGGTTTTTCAGCTAAAAACACTTTAGGTCTTGCCCAAGCGCTTTACGAAAGACATAAGGTCCTTACTTACCCAAGAACAGACTCGCGTGCATTACCTGAAGACTATCTGCCGACAGTGACTTCTACACTTGAGATGCTTGCAGAAAGCTCTGACAACTACTATCCATTTGCATCTCAAATCTTGAATAACTCTTGGGTAAAACCAAATAAAAAGATTTTTGATAACAGCAAGATTTCTGATCACTTTGCGATTATTCCTACACTCCAGGCACCGAAGAATCTTTCTGAGCCAGAGCAAAAACTTTATGATTTAGTTGTACGTCGCTTCATGGCTATATTTTTCCCCGCGGCTGAATTTAAAGTCACTACTCGCATCACCGAGGTGAGCGGCCATATGTTTAAAACAGACGGGAAAATTTTGACAAGTCCAGGTTGGTTGGCTGTATATGGCAAATCAATTCAGGATGACAAAGAGCTTGTGCCTGTCGCCGCGAATGAAAAAGTTCAAACTGAATCCATTAGCCCGGTTCCATTAAAAACAAAACCGCCAGCACGGTACACAGAGGCAACCTTGCTTTCAGCCATGGAGGGTGCTGGTAAATTGGTTGATGACGATGATATGCGCGAAGCCATGTCTGACAAAGGTCTTGGAACGCCTGCAACCCGTGCTGCCATTATTGAAGGTCTGCTTGCTGAGAAATATATGGTTCGCGAAGCTCGTGAAATTATTCCTACGGCTAAAGCTTTTCAATTAATGACTTTGTTGCGGGGCTTGGGCGTTGAAGAATTAACGCAGCCTGCACTAACGGGCAACTGGGAACACAAACTTGCATTAATGGAAAAAGGTCAAATAGACCGAAATACATTTATGCAAGAAATTGCGCAAATTACTCAACGAATTGTTAAGCGTGCAAAAGAATATGACAGCGATACTATTCCTGGCGACTACGCGGATCTAAAGACACCTTGCCCACACTGTGGCGGTCTCGTTAAAGAAAACTACCGCCGATTTGCATGTGAAAAGTGTGGCTTCTCTATTAGCAAAATTCCTGGTGGCAGAGCATTTGAATACGATGAGGCTGAAGCTTTTATTGCCAATAAAGAAATTGGACCGCTTCAAGGATTTAGGAGCAAGATGGGTCGCCCATTTGCTGCCATCATCAAGTTAGTATCAATCCCAGAGGACGATAAAGACTACCCTAATGCTGGGTACAAACTCGAATTTGATTTTGGAAACAGCCAAGAAGATAGCTTGGAAGAAGTCGACTTTACCGGTCAGACGTCTTTGGGTACGTGTCCGAAATGTTCAGGCGCTGTTTATGAACATGGCATGAAGTATCTTTGCGAACTTAGTGTTGGTCCTAATAAATCATGTGACTTTTCAACTGGCAAAGTAGTTCTTCAACAAGAAATCTCAAGAGAGCAGGTCTCAAAATTGCTGAGTGAAGGCAAAACAGATTTATTGACCAACTTTAAATCAAGCAGAACAGGGCGAGGTTTTAAGGCTTACTTAGCTCATCAGGCTGATGGAAAGATTGGTTTTGAGTTTGAGGCGCCCGCTAAAAAGCGCGCCGCCAGCAAAGCTCCCGCCAAATCAGCAGTTAAACCTGCCGCAGCTAAACGCGCGCCAGCTAAAAAGCGTGCATCAAAAAAAGCTGAATGATGTAGCTCCTCAGCCAGGTGTTCAGTGAACATCTGGCTGGCTAATGCTGACCACATTACACCTCTTGAGCCTAATGAGGTCAAAATATATAAGCCTGGTTTATTCAACACAGGCCCCATGATTGGCAATCTGTCACTTGCCACGCACCTGATGCCAACAAAGGCTCCAACAGGTTTTAACTCTGAATTTACAAGTTGTTGATTCAACATCTCTTTGATCAAAGTTCGATTTTCATCATGACTTTCAGGCCAGACGTTTAAGTCCTCAACCTCCTCATCGTAGCTTGAACCAACCACCCACTCATACTGATCATCAGCTAGCATTTGTGGTGGCAAACAATACGCCTTTCCTGATAGCGCCACCTTTGGCTTTGCTTGATCCCAAGAGCTATCTTTGCTAAATCTAAATCTTGATAACTGTCCTCGAACAGGCTTGAGAGGTAAATCAATACCGGCACTTTTTGCCAAATCTTTTACTGCCAAACCACCTGCCAAAAATAAGCGCTTTGAGGTAGCAATAAGATAGTTGTCGCTTCCATAAATTTGCCAACCCTCTTTACTCCGCTGAATCGACTTAACTTCAGTTACCCAACTTTTCTGCTCAGGTAACAGCTCTTCAAACACATCTTTGCATGCTTGTTGCAAATTAACCCAACCCCCCTCAGGGAAAAATGTTCCCCCTGCGGCAACCCCAATCCTCTCTTTTGCCTCAATGCTAGTAAGTGGTTTAGCCATATCAGAGTTAAACCCCTGGGTGAGCAAGCGCTCACTCATAATATTTTTATCAAAGCCATCCTGAGTTCTCGGTAAATGAAATACTCCAGAGCCACACCAATTGGCGGCCCAAACGGTCTTGGCTTCATTAAATGCAATGAAGGTTAGCCTTTGTAACCTCGATGCTCCTCGACCAATATAAGGATGGCACAGAGCCTCTCCGTGCGCGCTTGTTTGCGTTGCCGGCCCAAGCCCCTTGTCAATCACCAAAAAATTGCTTATTTGGTTATTTTTCAATGACTTAACTATTGCCGAACCCGCAATGCCCGCACCAATGACAACCGCATCATAGGAATTTTTAGAGCTTGGCATGTGTCAATGAGCCTTTATAATGTTGGATTGTCTTATTTTGAACCGAATTCATGCAATTAATGTGGGTTTCTGGCCCTACGGGCCGCGTCAGAAAAATCTCTATCACTTTGAGAACTGTCTCAATTGCGATTGGTATTTTTGCAGCCTTCTTAATTGCAATGGGTGGTATTTTGCACTTTGTTGGTTTGCGAATCGCGATTGAAGCACGCCCCGAAATTGCACGAGCAATGGGCGGTGTATTAACTCAGGCAGAGCAAGACAAAATTGAGGACTCCTATAAAGAGAGACTTCAGCTTATTCAAGAAAAGCTCCAGTCAACTACAGATGAAATTGTTCAAATCCAAAAGCTCAAAGATCGCTTTATGGAAATGGCCACACCAAGCGCTGTTAAATCTCAAATCCCGGGTGGCAACGCAAAGGGCGGGCCATTAAAACTTGTTACCGCGAAAAAAAATAATGATGCTGATTTGATCTCAGCATTAGATGAGTCCTTACAAGACGTTTCTAGCTTCAAGAAAAGTGTTGAAGAAATTAATGCGCTTTGGGCCAAGCAGTTAGCTTGGTTAAACACTTTGCCAACTGGTACCCCTGTAAAGGGTGGCTATAACCTCAGCAGCGGTTACGGTCTAAGAATTGATCCTTTCACACAAGCCATGGCCAAACATGAAGGTCTAGACTTTGCTGCGCCTGTTGGCACCCCAATCATTGCCTCAGCAAATGGTGTTATCAGTCGCGCTGGCTGGGACTCTCAATATGGCAATGTAGTTGAAGTTAACCACGCTGAAGGATTTAAAACACGTTATGCCCATGCAAGTCAATTACTGGTTAGAACAGGGCAGACAGTCAAAAAGGGTGACGTGATTGCCAAAGTGGGCAATACAGGCAGATCATCAGGGCCACACCTGCATTACGAAGTTATTCGTGCAGGCGCCCATATTAATCCTGCAAATATGATGCCAAGACCTCACTAAATATTTGTTGTAACCTTCCAGATAAATAAAAAGCCCCTTAACTTCTTGAGGGGCTTTTTATTCCTATCTACCTATTTAGTTCATCCAGCCAAACGAGCCTCTAAAGCCTTCTTAGTTTCAACAAGCTCTTTTGGCAAGTGATATGAAAGTTGCTCAAATAATTGATCATGCAACTTCATTTCATCATTCCAAGCAGCCTTATCAATAGACGTTACCTTGTCAAATTGCTCTGTACTGAAATTCAAACCGGTCCAATTAAGGTCTGCATGAGTTGGCGTTGTGCCGAAAATGTTTTCCTGGCCTTTAGCCTTACCTTCGATACGCTCTAACATCCAAGCCAAAACACGCATATTTTCGCCATAGCCCGGCCAAACAAACTTACCGGCCTCATCTTTGCGGAACCAGTTAACACAATAAATACTTGGCAACTTTGCGCCTTCAGCAGCAAGGGTCTTGCCCATATCCAACCAATGTTGGAAATAGTCACTCATGTTGTAGCCAGCAAACGGCAACATCGCAAATGGGTCGCGACGAACAACGCCTTGTTGACCGGCTGCTGCTGCAGTTGTCTCTGAGCCCATTGTTGCGGCCATATAAACCCCCTCAACCCAATTACGCGCTTCTGTAACAAGCGGTACAGTAGTTGAACGACGGCCGCCAAAAATAAATGCATCGATAGCTACGCCATCCGGATTATTCCACTCAGCATCAATCACTGGATTATTGGTTGCCGCTACTGTAAAGCGAGCGTTAGGGTGTGATGCTTTACGACCATTTGCACCATCTGCTGGAGTCCAATCCTTGCCTTGCCAATCAATCAAATGATCAGGGGCTTTATCAGTCATGCCCTCCCACCAAACATCACCGTCATCCGTTAATGCAACGTTGGTGAAAATCACGTTTTCATTCAATGAAGCCATACAGTTAGCATTGGTTAATGTGTTTGTGCCTGGGGCAACACCGAAGTAGCCTGCCTCTGGATTAATCGCGAATAAACGTGTCTGGCCAGATGCATCTTTACGTGGCTTGATCCAAGCAATATCGTCACCAATTGTTGTCACTTTCCAACCTTGGAAACCTTGCGGTGGGATCAACATAGCAAAGTTTGTTTTGCCGCAAGCTGACGGAAACGCAGCCGCAACGTGATATTTTTTACCTTCTGGTGAAGTTACACCCAAGATCAACATGTGCTCAGCCAACCAACCCTGATCACGACCCATGGTTGATGCTATGCGAAGGGCAAAACACTTCTTACCCAACAAAGCATTACCGCCGTAACCTGAACCATATGACCAAATTTCACGAGTTTCTGGGTAGTGCACAATGTATTTTGTTGTATTGCAAGGCCATGCAACATCTTTTTCGCCTGCTTCTAACGGCTTGCCAACGGTATGAACACAAGGCACAAACGGACCATCCGTGCCCAATACATCAAATACACCTTTGCCCATGCGCGTCATAACACGCATATTGATAGCAACGTATGGGCTGTCTGAAAGCTCAACACCAATGTGAGCAATTGGGGATCCTAATGGGCCCATTGAGAATGGAACCACATACAAAGTTCTACCCTTCATACAACCTGTAAACAAAGGTTGTAGAGTGGTTCTCATTTCAGCTGGGTCCATCCAGTTATTGGTTGGACCAGCATCTTCTTTTTTAGTAGAGCAAATGTAAGTGCGATCCTCTACGCGAGCAACGTCGCTAGGATCAGAGCAGGCCAAATATGAATTTTTTCTTTTTGCGGCATTTAACTTTTTTAACGTTCCGGCTTCAACCATATTGGCGCAAAGACGATCGTATTCTTCCTGGGAGCCATCACACCAATAAACGCTATCTGGCTGCGTAAGAGCAGCTATTTCGGCTACCCAATCAATTAGTTTCTGATGTTTAACATAAGATGGCACATTTAAGGTGGCCACGCCCTTCATCGTAGGTTGATTCATGGTTAGTCTAGTGTGATTGGAATGCCATAAGGATACCACTTGGCTCTGCTTTTAGCCTTACAAGCGGGCTTCCTGCCCCAAAACCCTGATGGTACGGTTAGCCAAAAAAAGCTCTATTAAAAATCGCATTTTTTGCATCTTCTCGCCCTTGTTGATAGGCAAGTGGCATTAAGGCCTGATGAGAATAGTCCCAACTTGAGATTTTTATAGGACTCCTTGGTTGAACATAGCTCAAACGTAACCCAGGAAGCTCCCGAACAAAGTAATCGGGATATGGATAACGTCGGGTCAGCAACACTAATGCTTCTTGGGGCTTTTCACCAGGTGACGAGCGCAACAACCCATCAATTGGCACATTATCAAAAAGCCCACCATCTAAAACTGTTAATCCATTTCGACGCATCACTGGAGTAAAGGGTGGAGTACAAGATGATTGAAGGATTAACTCCACCAACTTTTCCAAATCTTGACACGCCTGAGCGGAAACAAAGATGCGTTGAAATCCTAGTTTTTTCCCTAAAACAGGGTGCAAACTCTTCTTAAAATATTTTTCCAAGTTATAGATTGCCAACCCTAAAGCGACAGCTGATTTCGGGCCAAGCCATGGGGGTATTTGAGACAGTCCCACCATAATTTCAGGGGCTGCTTTTAGCCGCGCAAAACCCTCTCCCAATATATTGGTGAGTGCCGCTCGATATAAGCGATGATGCGGAAAAACTGGCTCCGAGCCAAATAGATTTCCCCAGTTAGCATTTTGATGAACATCTGCTAAAGCTTTGGCGTAATAATCAAGCCCCCACTGCGCACCCTCTTGGCCCGGTCGAGCATATAAGAGACAAGCCGTTGCAGCACCCGCACTAATAGCAACAACTCTTTTAGGTTCTTGGGGAATGTATTCATTTAAAACATGCCAGAAACCCGCCTGCCACCAACAGCGATTTCCACCACCGGCCAAAACAACTTGATCAAATTGCATGGGGTTATTTGCCAATACAGAAGGTGCTAAAAATTTTGCCTAGCAAGTCATCCGGTAAAAACTGCCCCGTTATTTTAGATAACGCCTCTTGTGCAAGACGCATCTCTTCGGCGGCGAGCTCCACTGAATAGGACTGTTCTTTTAATAATTTTAAAGATTCCTGAATGTGCGTCTCAGCCTCAAATAAAGCCTCTATATGTCGCTTTCTAGCTAAGATCCCACCTTCTGATTCGGGTTGCCACCCAGCGACTGCTAGTAGCTCTTGTTTTAACAAGTCTAAACCTTGCCCTGTTTTAGCAGACACATAAAAATGAGTTGTGTCTAGCGTTTGAGGCATAGAGCATTGATCAATTTTGTTCCAAATAATTCGTATCGGTACTTTTTTCGTAGCAACCTGTTGAATTTTTTCAATCAATATTCGGTCAGTTTCTGAAATTGTGGAACCATGACTTGCATCCATTAGGTGCAAAACTAAGTCTGCTTGTTCAACAGATTTCCAGGTTCTTTCAATACCGATTTGCTCAACACTATCAACTGTTTCGCGAAGACCTGCGGTGTCAATAATATGCAAAGGGATGCCATCAATTTGAATCGTTTCTTTAAGTCGATCGCGTGTTGTTCCTGCCACGTCAGTTACGATAGCTACTTCTTCACCTGCCAACGCATTCATCAATGAACTTTTGCCAACGTTAGGCTGACCTACTAAAACAATTGTTAAGCCATCTCGAATGATGGAACCCTGTTGGGCAGATTTTTTTACTTCCTGAATATTGAATAAGATTTTTTCAAGTCGATGGAACACGTCGTGCTGCTCGATAAAATCGATTTCTTCTTCAGGAAAATCTAAAGTTGCCTCTGTCAAAGCCCGTAACTCGATAAGCGCCTGCAAAAACACATCAATCTTTTTAGAAAAATCACCCTTTAAGGATTTTGCTGCACTCTTTACTGCAAGAGCGCTGCTCGCATCAATGAGATCTGCAATCGCTTCTGCTTGCGCTAGGTCGATTTTTCCATTTAAAAAGGCTCGCTCCGTAAACTCTCCCGGCTGAGCTAAACGCAATTGAAATTGCTGACCTAATTTCAAACAGTGGTCCATTAATAAACTTAAGCCAGCGGAACTACCGTGACATTGCAACTCAAGAACATCTTCACCAGTATAAGAATGGGGTCCCGGGAAAAAAATAGCCAAGCCTTCATCTATCAATTCACCATCACTGTCTTCAAACTTTATTAAAGTTGCATAACGCGGTGCCAAATCAAAATGACAAAGGGCCTTACTAATTTGTAAGACCCCTTTACCGGATAAACGAATAATGCCAACGCTGGCGCGACCCTTCGCGGTTGCTAAAGCAATAATGGGGTCACGTTGCGCGGTCATACTTATGCTGGTTTTTTACTGCCGCCATAAATTTTATTAATTTGCCATTGCTGTGCAATAGATAAAACGTTATTAACAACCCAGTAAAGAACCAAGCCTGAAGGGAAGAAAAAGAACATGAATGAGAATGCAATTGGCATCAACATCATTAACTTCGCTTGAATTGGGTCTGGTGGCGTTGGATTCAATTTAGTTTGAATAAACATCGACACAGCCATCAAAATTGGTAGCAAACCAATTGGGGCGCCAAGCCAGACACCAAATAATGTATCTGGTTTTGATAGGTCTTCAATCCAACCCACCCAAGGTGCTGCACGCATTTCCACAGATGCCAACAACACCCAATACAAGGCAATAAAAACAGGGATCTGAATCAGAACAGGAAAGCATCCGCCCAATGGGTTAATCTTTTCTTTGCGATACATTTCCATCATCGCTTGATTCAATTTTTGTGGTTCGCCTTTATAGCGCTCTTTCATTTCTAAAAGTCTTGGCTGCACTTCCTTCATCCTAGCCATTGATTTATAACTTGCGGCTGACAATGGGAAGAACACTAACTTGATTAAAACGGTTAATAAAATAATCGCCCAACCCCAGTTATTTACAACGCCGTGAATTTTCTCTAACAACCAGAAAATTGGTTTTGCCAAAATAGTTAACCAACCATAGTCTTTCACCAACTCAAGACCTGGAGCGATGTTTTCTAAAACTTTTTCTTCTTGAGGGCCAACAAATAATTTAAGTGATTCCTTTTTTTCTTGGCCAACACCCAAAGCATCTAATTTTGATTTGACGCCCACGCGATACTGATTCTTTTCCAACACTTCAACATATAAATCTTTTTGATATGTTGTTGATGGGATCCATGCAGAAGTAAAGTAATGCTGAATCATCGCAATCCAAGCCGCCTGCCCTGGAACTTGCGTTCCAGGAATCTTGGCCTTACCTTTTTCAATATCGGCAAATTCAACTTTGTGGAATTTTTCTGATTCTGTATAAACGGCTGGACCAGTAAAAGTACTGTAAAAAGAACTCTCTTCAACTTTGCCCTTAAATGATGGTTTACCGCCATCACGAACTATTTCAGCATATAAAGTTGCCTCTAAATTCTGCGCACTGATGTTTTTAATAATATGCTGTGCATCAATAACATATGAGTCTTTATTGAGCGTATATGTTTTTTCTAAGCGAACGCCATTTTTTTCTGCCGTTAAAACAACGGTATTCGCTGTGCCATTTTTAGTTGCGGCGAATACTTGTGTGTGATTTGGCAACTCGAGGCCTGATGCGGACACCAACCCAGTTCTAGCAAAGTACTGACGTTCTTTGCTGCGGTCAAATAACAACACTGGAGACTTGTCTTCCTCTAAATGCTTTAGAAGACGAGCTTTAACAATTGCGCCCCCAAGCGTATCGATCTCTAACTCTAAAACATCATTCTTCAGGATGATGATTTCCCCTGTCTTTTGAGTTGCTGCAACCGTTGGCGCAGTAGTTGATGATGCAATGGGTTTTGGTAAATCTTTATTGCCTGCTGTCGTTGCAACTACCGCAGCTTCTTTAGCTGGGCTCGAAGAAAACAAAGATGGCTGGCCGCTATGCTTTTGCCAACTATCAAATAGCAAGATTGCTGAAATAGTGAAGATTGCCCAAAGTAGCGTTTTTCTAATGTCCATTGCTTGTTTTCTATATTAATTAGAGTAAGGATGAATTGTAGTGTGAGAAGCTATTTCTTAGCCTTCTTTTCGGGTACGGGATCTAGCCCTCCCTTTGCCCATGGATGACATCTAAATAGTCGGCACAATGAGAGGATGCTTCCCTTCATTGCACCGTGTTGTTTCAATGCATCTATGGAATAACATGAGCAAGTTGGATAAAACCGGCATTGTGCACCCCAGTAAGGGCTTAAAGTAATCTGATAAAGCCTTACCAAACCTTGAAGCAACTTTGAAATCATTTGCCTAGTGCCAAACTTTGCAGCTCTGAACGAATTTCTTTTCGCTCGGATTCCCTCAGTCTGTTTTTGGTTTTGTCGCCAATTTTCTTTCTAAGACGCAAAACAACTAATTGTTGATTAGTTAAAACAGTTGAGGCTCTATATATTTCGCGCATTAAGCGCTTAATTCTGTTTCTATCAACAGCTCTTTTTGCCAGCTTTTTAGGAACAGTTAAAGCAAAACCAACCCCTTCTTCACTAAGAAGATGTGCGGCTATGTATTTTGTTGTTTTGGGTCTTTGAGCTAATACTTTTCGTATTACTCCGGGATCAGAAAGACGTGTAGAGCGAGGCAATGACATGCTCGCTCTACAGTTTTCTTGATCTAGCTGTTGCTTAGACAGCGAGGCGTTTACGTCCTTTGGCACGGCGCGCATTCAATACATGGCGTCCACCTTTAGTTTTCATGCGAACACGAAAACCATGGGTACGTTTACGACGGGTTACTGACGGTTGATATGTACGTTTCATAATTATTTCCTAGCTAACCTTAGATTCTCTCTTTTTTAATATGGGTCGTCAATAGCTATTTACAGAATATATTTTTATTCACAATACTATCTTGTTGTTTTTTATAAATTTTATCACTTATCAACATGTTATCCACAGCTTATCCACTGACTTATCCTTTGTGGATAACTTTTAAGAGGAACTACAATCGATTTGTGAATATGAATACTTTGATAAATTCCGTTTTAACGACAAATAACAACCTTGAGGCATTTTGGGAGTTTGTAATAACTTCCTTCTCTAAGGAGCTTTCTCCACAACAATTTAAGACCTGGATCAAGCCGTTGTTTGCCCTCAGTTTTAATGATACAGACAACATCTTATCTTTGGCTGCTCCCAATCGATTTAAACTAGATTGGGCAAAAAACCAATTTAATCAAAGGTTTATTGAGCTATCTCAAAGTTATTTTGGTCGCCCAGTCACCGTCGAATGGGTTTTAGACCCCAAAATTAAACTTCTTAATACTGAAGATAAACAAACTGAGTTTTTAGTTGAGGGCTTAGAAAAAAATACACCTCTTTCGTCAAGTGATACATCTGATGAAACCGCTGAAGTTCCCAGTATTGGTATTGATGGTCGCTCTAGACTAAATCCTAGCCTAACCTTTGACAGTTTCGTTACTGGTAAAGCAAATCAATTAGCTCGCGCAGCGGCTATTCAAGTTGCAAACAACCCAGGCTCATCTTATAACCCTATGTATTTATATGGTGGAGTGGGGTTGGGTAAAACACACCTTATTCATGCGATTGGCAATCACTTACTTCAAGAGAAGCCAAAAGCAAAAATTCGTTATATCCATGCAGAACAATATGTGTCTGATGTGGTCAAAGCTTACCAACAAAAATCCTTTGATAAGTTTAAACAGTACTACCATTCGCTAGACTTATTGTTAATTGACGATATTCAGTTTTTTGCAGGCAAACCACGGTCGCAAGAAGAGTTTTTCTATGCCTTCGAGGCCCTCACAGCCAACAAGTCTCAAGTCATTATGACTAGCGACACCTATCCAAAAGAAATTTCTGGAATTGATGACCGTTTAATTTCACGTTTTGACTCTGGTTTGACTGTAGCCATTGAGCCTCCTGAACTTGAAATGCGAGTAGCCA
Organism: Pseudomonadota bacterium; assembly: GCA_041179505.1. Lineage (GTDB taxonomy): Bacteria > Pseudomonadota > Gammaproteobacteria > Burkholderiales > Burkholderiaceae > Polynucleobacter. The sequence goes on from JBEGTH010000004.1 coordinate 152,880, forward strand.
TCTTAATGAAGAAGGCTTTATCAGAAGGATTGCCGTTAACTGAAGATGTTGCCTTTTTTGTTGCTAAACACCTGAGATCAAACGTGCGAGAGCTTGAGGGCGCACTAAGAAAGATCCTTGCATACGTTAGATTCCATGGCAAAGAAATCACGATTGACGTCGCCAGGGAGGCTCTTAAGGATCTTTTATCTGTTCAAAATAGACAAATCTCTGTTGAAAATATTCAAAAGACTGTTGCTGACTTTTACAACATAAAAGTCGCAGATATGTACTCTAAAAAACGACCTGCTAATATTGCTAGGCCGAGGCAAATTGCAATGTATATTGCTAAAGAATTAACCCAAAAAAGCCTTCCTGAAATCGGTGAGCTTTTTGGGGGTAGGGATCACACAACTGTTTTACATGCTGTACGAAAAATTACTGAAGAAAGATCAAGAGACAACCAGTTAAATCACGAACTTCACGTGCTTGAACAGTCTCTTAAAAACTAAGTTTAGCGTGTGGAAAAGGTTGTGGGTATCTTATGTATAACTGTGGGAATAAGTACATGAATAGTGTGTTGATAGATTGTGGACAATGTATCAATGTCATGAAAAGAGTAAAAGTTATTAAACTTTATCCATAGGCTATCCAAAAGATATCCACAAGGTTTTAATGAATGTAAAATGATGATTAATAAATGTTTTTTTAGTTATCCACAGAATTTAGCTGCTTTATTAACTACTACTATAAATATATATACATATAAACAAATACAGGAATAAGAGCCATGGATCTGGTCAGTACATCAAGAGACAAACTATTAAAACCACTTCAATTAGTTAGCGGTATTGTTGAACGTCGTCACACATTACCAATTTTGGCGAACTTATTGTTTAAGAAAAATGGAAACACTGTTTCTTTAATTTCGACTGATATTGAAATTCAAATCACAACGCATGCAGACTTTGGTGTGGGTGCAGATAACGTCAGCACAACAGTTGGTGCAAGGAAGCTAGTGGATATTCTTCGTGCTTTACCTGAGGGTCCTTTAAATCTTTCTCTTAAGGACAGCAAGATGGTTGTTCAAAGTGGAAAGAGCCGTTTCACTTTACAAACTTTGGCTGCAAATGAATTTCCTATCATGTCAGAATCAACAGATGTTTCTGCAAGTTGGGAGATGTCACAAAAGTCATTGAAGCAATTGATCAGTCAAGTTCACTTTGCTATGGCACAACAAGACATTCGTTACTACTTAAACGGGATGTTGTTTGTTTTAGAAAATCAAAGAATTATGGCTGTAGCTACTGATGGCCATCGCCTTGCTTATAGCCATGTAGATTTAGAGAAAGCTCCAACTGGTACTGGTCAGAAACAAGAAGTCATCATTCCAAGAAAAACAATTCTTGAATTACAACATTTGTTAGAAGATTCAGATGAGCCAGTGATTGTTTCTTTAGCAAACAATCAAGTTAAATTTAATTTTGGCAATGTTGAATTACTTTCTAAATTAGTTGAAGGTAAGTTCCCAGATTTCCAAAGAGTTATTCCAAAAGGTCAAAACAACACATTAGTTGTTAGTCGTGAGGCGTTGCAATCATCTTTACAAAGAGCAGCTATTTTGACGACTGATAAATTCAAGGGTGTTCGTTGTGTTCTTTCTGATAACTGTTTAACAATTCAATCTACAAATGCTGAACAAGAAGAAGCGCAAGAAGATATTGAAACCCAATATGCTGGTGACAAGATTGATATTGGATTTAACGTTTCATATTTGTTAGATGTTTTAGCAAATTTAAAAAATGAATCAATTCAAATCAGTTTGGGTGACTCAAACAGCAGCGCTGTTATTACTTTGCCAGAACAAGAAGGTTTCAAGTACGTAGTAATGCCAATGCGCATTTAATAGTTTTATAAGAAAAGAATATCAATGACTGTTGAAGCAAATCCACAAGAACAACAATACGGTGCATCATCGATTCAGATCCTAGAGGGTCTTGAAGCTGTTCGCAAAAGACCTGGCATGTACATCGGGGATACATCCGATGGAACAGGTTTACATCATTTAGTTTTTGAAGTTTTAGATAACTCAATTGACGAAGCATTGGCTGGTCATTGTTCTGAAATTACAGTCACAATTCACACTGATAACTCAATTTCTATTATTGATAATGGTCGTGGTGTTCCAACCGGTATTAAATACGACGATAAACACGATCCAAAACGAAGTGCTGCAGAAATTGTGATGACGGAGCTTCATGCTGGCGGTAAGTTTGACCAGAACAGTTATAAAGTTTCTGGTGGTTTACATGGTGTGGGTGTAAGTTGCGTCAATGCTTTATCAAAATGGTTACGTCTAACGGTTAAACGCGACGGTAAAGTGCATTTCATGGAATTTGCACGTGGTGTTGTTCAAAATCGTGAGCTTGTAGAAGAAGCAGGCAACATGACCTCACCAATCAAAATGATTGGTGACACGGATAAACGTGGAACAGAAGTTCACTTTTTGGCCGATGTAGAGATTTTCGGAAATGTTGAGTATCACTACGAAATTCTTTCAAAACGTATCAGAGAACTTTCTTTCTTAAATAACGGTGTTCATATTCGCTTGATTGATCAACGATCAGGTAAAGAAGAAAATTTTGCGTTTTCAGGAGGCGTTAAAGGTTTTGTTGAATACATCAACAAGAGCAAAACCGTATTGCATCCAAATATTTTCTATGCTGAAGGTGAGCGACCATCAGATTTAGGCGGAACGATTACTGCAGAAGTTGCAATGCAGTGGAATGATGGTTTTAATGAACAGGTACTTTGTTTCACAAACAACATTCCACAAAGAGATGGTGGTACTCATTTAACAGGTTTGCGCGCTGCAATGACTCGCGTTATCAATAAATATATTGATGAAGAAGAATTGGCGAAAAAAGCAAAGGTTGAAATAACTGGCGACGATATGCGTGAGGGCTTAACTTGTGTTCTTTCAGTTAAGGTTCCTGAACCTAAGTTCTCAAGTCAAACAAAAGATAAGTTGGTGTCTAGCGAAGTGCGTGGACCTGTTGAAGAAATTGTTAGCTCTTTGTTAACTGACTATCTTCAAGAAAATCCTCAAGACGCAAAGATTATTTGCGCCAAAATTATTGAAGCAGCTCGTGCGCGTGAAGCAGCGAGAAAAGCCAGAGATATGACTCGCCGCAAGGGTCTTTTAGATGGTTTAGGTTTACCTGGTAAGTTAGCAGACTGCCAAGAAAAAGACCCAGCTAATTCCGAATTATTTATCGTCGAGGGCGATTCAGCGGGTGGCTCAGCAAAACAAGGGCGTGACAGAAAATTCCAAGCGATCTTGCCGTTAAAAGGAAAAATTCTTAACGTTGAAAAAGCGCGTTTTGACAAAATGTTGAGTAGCCAAGAAGTTGTTACTTTAATTACAGCTTTGGGTACTGGTATTGGCAATGAAGAGTACAACGCTGATAAATTACGTTATCACCGCATCATTATTATGACTGACGCGGACGTTGACGGTAGTCACATTAGAACTTTATTGCTTACATTCTTCTATCGTCAAATGCCAGAGTTAGTTGAACGTGGCCACATTTATATTGCTCAACCACCTTTGTATAAAGTTAAGCAGGGCAAGAATGAGCAATACATTAAAGATGATGTTGCCCTGAATGCCTACCTTCTTAACCTTGCATTAGAAAACGCAACAATAGTGCTAGCTGATGGCAAGTTAATTGACAACGAGCGCTTAACAAGCCTATCCGCTGACTATCAGACAATTCAAAGCATTGTTGATCGTCTATCAAGAAGCATGGATGAGGGTTCTTTGCGAGCAATTGCAAATGGTGTTCGCTTAAACTTAGATACCGAGGCCAATGCAAGCAAATCTGCCACGGAGTTAAGTGAATACTTTGCTAAACAAACAGACAAAATAGTTAAGCCACAGATCATTGTTCAAAAGGATGAGCGAACTGAGCGTTTCCGTTTGTTGATTTCTCGTCAAGTTCACGGCAACACAAAGCTGTCAATTATTGATTCAGATTTTGTTCACGGCGCAGATTACGATACCTTAGAGAAAGCTTCTGCAGCACTTACAAACGTATTGGGCTCTAGTGCAACAGTTAAGCGTGGCGACCCTGATAAAAATGTTAAGGAAGCCAACGTTAAAGATTTCCGCGAGGCAATGGAGTGGTTGTTAGCAGAAGCGGAACGTGGGGTTAGCCGTCAACGTTACAAAGGCCTTGGTGAAATGAACCCAGAGCAACTTTGGGAAACGACAATGGACACCAATACAAGAACTTTGTTAAGAGTTCAAATTGAAGATGCTATCGCAGCAGATCAAGTTTTTACAACTTTAATGGGCGATGAGGTTGAGCCTCGTCGTGCATTTATTGAGACCAACGCTTTGATTGCCAGAAACATTGATGTCTAAAACAAAAAAAATAAGTAAGTTAATTCAGGTTAAAAATTCAACCATCCATGGCAAGGGGGTCTTTGCTCTGAGGGATATTCCAAAGGGTAAGCAAATTATTGAATATACCGGTGAGCATATTAGCTGGGATGTTGCCGTTGATCGTCACCCTCATGACCCAAGCCAGCCTAACCATACGTTTTATTTTGGTTTGGAAGATGGCAGCGCTATTGATGCAAAGTATGGTGGTAATGAGGCCATGTGGATCAACCATTCTTGCAAACCAAATTGCAAATCACTTGAAGAAGATGCTGGAAAAACAACGAAAGTTTTTCTATATGCAAAAAAGAATATTAAGGCCGGAGAAGAGCTTTTTTATGATTATGGACTTCATATAGAAGGCAAAATTACCAAAGAAATCAAAAAGGATTATGCGTGTCGATGCGGTAGTAAAAAGTGTCGCGGCACCATGCTAGCTTGCTAATTTAATTCAATGCTTTTTATTTCTATCCAAGAACTTGAAGCGGCCATTAATTTTTGGCGCGATAGATCTCCTTCTGCAGGTGAATCTTTAGAGCTCTGTAAGGAGGCTTCAACATTAGCCAAGCCTTATGCCTTAATGATTATTCAGTCATCTCAAAGGATCCTTTTTGAGGCCTTGAACGAAAAAGAACGGTTAGCTTGGAGTGGCTACCTATCACATAGGAATGAAAATGACGGACGCTAATAATGTAGTTGATCATGGCGAGTATGAGTACATTGTGGTTGGGGCCGGCAGCGCAGGATGTGTCTTAGCTAATCGCTTAACGCAAAATCCAAAAATTAGAGTTTTATTAATTGATGCCGGAGCAAAGGACGACTACGTTTGGGTTCATGTCCCGGTTGGATATTTGTACTGCATTAATAATCCTAAAACAGATTGGATGTTTAAAACAACGCCGCAGGCAGCATTAAATGGCCGAAGTCTGTTGTATCCACGTGGCAAAATTTTAGGCGGATCATCCTCTATCAACGGTATGATTTACATGCGTGGGCAGTCTCAGGATTATGATGGTTGGGCTAGTGCAACAGGTGATCACTCTTGGCGCTGGGATGCATTGCTGCCCCACTTTAAAGCTATTGAAGATCACTGTGATGGCGCCAATGAATTTCATGGCTCTGGCGGCGAGTGGCGTGTCGAGAAGCAACGAATCAACTGGAAAATTTTAGACACATTTAAGGCGGCCGCTAATGAAGCAGGCATCCCGAGCACAAGTGACTTTAATCGCGGCAATAATTTTGGCGTTTCATACTTTGATGTAACGCAGAAAAACGGTTGGCGCTTGAATGCAGCCAGAGCGTTTATTAAACCTGCGGCGCGAAGAGAAAATCTAACGCTCATTACTGGAGCAACAATCGAAAAGCTAACCTTTGATGGTTTGAAGTGCACGGGCATTCATTTTCATGGTGGCGGTAAAACGCATACGGCATCGATTACAAAAGAGGTTTTACTATCTGCCGGAGCTATCGGCAGTGTTCAAATATTAGAGCGCTCGGGTATTGGTAATCGTGAATTGTTAGAGGGTTTAGGTATTTCAACCGTTAAACATCTCCCGGGGGTTGGAGAAAATTTGCAGGACCATTTGCAAATCAGAATGGTTTATAAGGTTAAGGGTTTTAGAACCTTAAATACTATCGCCGCTCATTGGTGGGGTAAGTTAGCAATTGCATTGCAATTTATTTTTACCCGTAAGGGCCCTATGTCAATGGCGCCATCGCAGCTCGGAGCATTTGCATGTTCTTCAGATTTGCAAGATCGCCCTAACGTTCAATATCACGTTCAGCCTTTGTCGCTAGATAAGTTTGGTGAGCCGTTACATAGGTTCAATGCTTTCACTGCCAGCATCTGCAATTTGCGACCAAGCTCCCGCGGATCTGTTCATATTTCTTCCAGTAATGTGGATGCTCAACCAATTATTAATCCTAATTATTTATCTACCGAGCTAGATCGCCAGATCGCACTTGAGTCAGTTGCTCTAACGAGAAAAATTCTTAATCAACCAGCGTTTGAAGATGCTCAAGCGGAAGAATTTAAACCAGGTAAGCAATTTGTTGCGCCAGATGAACTCTTAAAGCAAGTTGCTGATATTGGGACAACGATTTTCCACCCGGTGGGCACTTGTAAGATGGGTAAAGAGGATGACCCCACTGCTGTTGTTGATTCAGAGTTAAAGGTGATTGGGGTTGAGGGTCTAAGGGTTGTTGACGCAAGCGTTATGCCAACAATTACATCTGGCAATACTGCCGCACCGACGATGATGATCGCAGAAAAAATTGCGCGTTTGTTGCTCCAACAAGCATCTTGATAGAAGCAGATTTTTACCATTGGTCAACTTGGCTGCTTTTAGTTGCCGCCGCAGGTGCAGGCTTTATTGATTCTGTTGCTGGCGGCGGTGGACTTATTCAGGTCCCATCTCTTTTTGCGCTTTATCCCAATGCCAGTCCAGCAACATTGTTGGGCACTAACAAGCTGGCATCTATTGGTGGAACTCTAATTGCGGCTAAAAGATACTTAAAGTCAGTTAAATTACCTTATTTCATCATAATTCCATCAATATTGGCCGCGTTCCTTGGGGCTTTTGCTGGTGCGGCGGTGGTGCGAAACGTTTCCTTGGATGTTTTTAGGGCTCTTTTACCATTCATTCTTTTAGCTTTATTGATCTATACGGTTATGCAGCCTGCCCTTGGTTCGGCTCATGCCCCCCAAAGCTCAAGCAATAAGATAATTAGCCGGGCACTTTTAATGGGTGGCGGCATTGGGTTTTACGATGGGTTTTTTGGCCCAGGAACTGGCAGTTTTTTATTGATAGGCTTTGTTCGTCTTTTTGGATTTGATTTTTTGCACGCCTCAGCCGCCACTAAACTAGTTAATGCCACAACAAACCTAGCGGCTATTATTCTTTTTGCATCCTTTGGCCATGTTGACTGGTTTTTGGGCTTTGCAATGATGTTATTGAATATCTTGGGCAGCATTGTTGGCTCCGGGTACGCGCTTCGATATGGAAATGGATTTGTCCGAAAGATCTTTATTGGCGTCGTTGGTGCCTTAATTATTAAAACCGGCCTAGATGCTTATAAATATTTTGATCCATTGATATAGGCTGCTTTAGTCAAAGTTTGGTTTCACGTGAAACCAAATATCTCAATTAGTGATTGAGCCATTTTTCTGGGGGTGATATCATCCCCTCCCCTAGCTTGGTGATTTTCTATGGAATTTTCAGTTAAATTTGACGTGATGGTTATTGGTGGTGGACATGCTGGTGCAGAAGCTGCATTGGCTTCCGCGCGCATGGGTTGCCGCACGCTTCTTTTAACCCATAGTATCGAAACCCTTGGCGCAATGAGCTGTAACCCCTCTATTGGCGGTATTGGCAAGGGGCATCTAGTCAAGGAGATTGATGCTTTAGGTGGTGCAATGGCCGAGGTCACTGACGCGGCCGGCATTCAATTCAGGATTCTTAATTCAAGCAAAGGGCCGGCAGTTAGGGCTACTCGGGCCCAGGCTGATCGAGCGCTATATAAAACGGCTATGCGCAGCAAGCTTGAAAATCAAGAAAATTTGACAATATTTCAGGCCGCTGTCGACGATCTAATTGTTAAGGGCGATGAGGTTTGTGGCGCCACAACGCAATTGGGCCTCAGCTTCTTTGCCTCTAAGGTTGTTTTAACGGCTGGTACATTCTTGGATGGAAAGATTCACGTTGGTTTAGACAATCACTCTGGCGGACGTGCTGGCGATCCCGCTGCTATTAGATTGTCTGCTAGATTAAAAGAGTTGCAATTGCCTCAGGGGCGGCTGAAAACAGGTACCCCCCCGAGAATTGATGGTCGAACTATTAATTTTTCAGTGATGCAGGAGCAGCCGGGCGACTTAGATCCGCTACCTGTCTTTTCATATTTGGGGCGCCCCGAGTTTCATCCAAAGCAGCTGCCCTGCTGGATTACCCATACAAATATGCAAACACACGACATTATTCGTGGCGGTCTAGATCGTTCACCGATGTATACCGGCGTTATTGAAGGGGTTGGCCCTCGTTATTGCCCTTCTATTGAGGATAAGATCCACAGATTTGCTTCAAAAGAGAGTCACCAAATATTTTTAGAGCCTGAGGGGCTCACAACTAACGAGTTTTATCCAAATGGCATATCAACGAGCCTGCCTTTTGATGTTCAGTGGGACTTGGTTCGAAGTATTCGGGGCTTGGAGCATGCAATGATTGTTCGCCCTGGCTATGCCATTGAATATGATTACTTTGATCCTAGAGGGCTCTACCCAAGCCTTGAGACAAAAGGAATTAAAGGTCTGTTCTTTGCTGGTCAAATTAATGGTACTACTGGGTATGAAGAGGCTGCAGCCCAGGGCCTTTTAGCTGGAGCAAATGCGGCTTTAAGTGCTCAGGGGAAGGAAGCTTGGTATCCAAAGCGTGATCAGGCCTACCTTGGCGTGTTGGTTGATGACCTGATTACTAAGGGTGTTTTAGAGCCCTATCGAATGTTTACAAGCCGTGCAGAATATCGTCTAAGCCTCAGAGAAGACAACGCAGATGATCGTTTAACTGAAATTGGACGTCGTTTAGGCTTGGTGGATGATCGCCGTTGGGAATTTTTCTGTAAAAAACAAGAGGCTGTTTCACGTGAAACAGAGCGGCTCAGATCCACGTGGGTCAGCCCAAAGATTTTGACAGCTTTAGAGTCAGAAGAATTACTTGGTCAGGTTATTACACATGAATATAACTTGGCTGATTTGCTTCGCCGACCAGGCATCACTTATGACAAGCTAACCTCATCATTTGATGGCCGTTGGAGCCCTGGGGTTCTGGCTGATGATGTTGTTTTAAGTGATCAGATCGCTGAGCAAGTTGAAATTGGAATCAAATATCAAGGTTATATTGATCGCCAAGCCATTGAAATTGCAAGACATTCTTACCATGAGGAAATGGCCTTACCGGCAGATATTGATTATTCAAATGTTCATGGTTTATCTACTGAGGCGCAACAAAAGCTTAATTTACATAAGCCCTCTACTCTAGGTCAGGCCTCTCGTGTTGCAGGAGTAACTCCCGCCACCATATCTATTTTATTGATTCATTTGAAGAAGGGCTTGGGCAGACGCCCTTTAGCTAATTAATGTCACAAGACGCTTCTTCACAAGAGCTTTTGGCTCAGCTTAATCAAGGAATTAAGGATCTTCAGGTAGATATTACAGCTGCCCAAGCCGAACTTTTGATGGACTACTTAATAGAGTTTCAGCGCTGGAACCGGACCCATAATCTTTCTGCGATTCATGACTTAAAAGAGTCTGTTGTTTTGCATTTATTGGATTCCCTGGCTGTCTTGCCTTATTTGGATCGTTATGTTGCTGCTCTTCCTGATTCTTCAGGTGTATTTAGTTTGGCAGACCTTGGTACGGGTGGTGGATTGCCCGGAATTCCGCTGGCTATTTGTAGGCCTACTTGGCAGATCCATTTAATGGAAGCTGTACAAAAGAAGACTGTTTTCCTTCAGCATATTGCAGCTAAATTTAATTTACTCAATATTCAGGTTCATGCAGCAAGAATTGAAAATAGTTCACCAAAGCTACAGGGGGCTATAAGTGCCTGTATTTCAAGGGCTTTTTCTGATTTTGGAAAGTTTGTTGAGCTGTCTCAACCCATGCTAAAGGATGGCGGCGTACTTTGGGCGATGAAGGCCAAATTGCTGGAAGAAGATTTAAAAACAATACCGCCTAATTGGAGCATTACAAATAATTATCAATTGGCTGTGCCAGGACTCAACGCAGAAAGACGGCTGTTTGAGTTGGTGCCCATGAGAGAATTGCAGGCTTAACCCATTCATTTAATAAAGATTTTCATGGCAAAAATTTTTTGTGTAGCAAACCAAAAGGGTGGGGTTGGAAAAACCACAACCACTGTTAATTTGGCAGCAAGTTTGGCTGCTCAGAAACAGCGAGTGTTGGTCATTGATTTAGACCCTCAAGGCAATGCCAGCATGGGTTCTGGCATCGATAAGATGGAGCTCAATCAAACGGTTTATCACGTACTAATCGGCATGGCGGATATTGGCTCGGTTAGAGTCAAGTCAGAGACCGGTGGTTATGACGTTCTACCCGCCAACCGTGAATTGGCTGGCGCAGAGGTAGAGTTAGTTGAAATTGATCGCCGTGAAGAGCGTCTTAAAGATGCCTTAGAGTCAGTACTAACAGAGTATGACTTTGTTCTAATTGACTGCCCTCCTGCGCTATCACTTTTGACACTAAATGGCCTTTGCGCCGCAAATGGCGTGATTGTGCCTATGCAGTGCGAGTATTTCGCTCTAGAGGGCCTTTCTGACCTGGTGAACACTATTAAAAAAGTTCATGCCAACTTGAATCCAGAGCTCACAATTATTGGTTTGCTAAGGGTGATGTTTGACCCAAGAACAACTCTGCAGCAACAGGTTTCAGAGCAATTGATGTCGCATTTTGGCGACAAGGTTTTCTCAACAATTATTCCAAGAAATGTGCGCTTAGCCGAGGCTCCGTCCTACGGCATGCCGGGGGTTACTTTTGACAAAAGCTCGAGAGGCGCGCAAGCCTATATGCAATTTGGCGCTGAAATGATTGAGCGCATTAAAACAATGTAACGGACAAAAAAATGAATGCAATAAAGAAAAAAGGTTTGGGTCGTGGTTTAGAGGCGTTATTGGGAGCCAAGGATGCCGGACCAGCCGCCACTCAAGGGGTAACCACCCTAAAACTCAACCAACTTCAGGCTGGCAAGTATCAGCCCAGAAAAAACATGGTTGATGCAGCTCTTCAAGAGTTGGCGCAAAGCATTAAAGAGCAAGGCATCATGCAGCCTTTGTTGGTAAGGCCAGTTAACGGCGGTAAGTATGAAATTATTGCCGGAGAGCGTCGATACCGCGCTGCCACAATCGCTGGCCTTGCAGAGGTGCCAGTTCTTGTAAAGCAAGCAGATGACCAAGCCACTGCTGCAATGGCGTTGATCGAAAATATGCAGCGAGAGGACCTCAATGCTCTTGAGGAAGCTAATGGTTTGGCTAGATTGATTGAAGAGTTTGGTTATACACATGACAAAGCAGCACAAGCTGTTGGCAAGTCACGTAGCGCGGTAAGTAACTTATTGCGCCTTATTCAGCTAGCAAAACCAGTTCAAGCCATGCTTATTAAAGGTGAAATAGATATGGGGCACGCACGCGCCCTTCTTCCATTAGAAGGCGCGTTACAGATAAGTTTGGCTCAAAAGATAGCCATCCAAAGACTATCTGTTCGTGAGACTGAAAAAATGGCTACCAAGCTAGTTTTGAGTAAAAAACCATTAGGCAAGCCCTCTGTGCCGGCTAAGGCAGACCCTGATTTAAAAAGAATTCAAGACCGTCTTTCAGATGAGTTCAATCTAAATGTTGAAATTAAGCAAAAGCGTCAAGGCGGCGAAATAAAAATCAAGTTTAGTCAATTTGATGAGTTGGACGCCTTATTTAAGCGTTTGGCTATAGATTAAGCCCAAAATTTCATGAATTACATTGACCCAACACCCCAGCATTCTGTAAAATCTCGGGGCTTAGGTGCTGGTGATGTAGATCAGGCTGCTGCAGTGAAAAACTCCAATTGGAACAATGAGTTAGATGACTCGGAAGAGTATAGGAAACCATTAACTAAATCAGAGTTAGAGGCAATCTTGGGGGCGTCTGCTCTTAAGCCTAGTCGGGTCACTGTTAGGCGGCTCTTGATTCTTCAAGGGTTGGTCACGTTGATTTCAGGCTTGGCTTGGTCAGCAAGGGGTAAGCCGTTTGCCCTAGACTCTTCCGCCATATCTGCCTTACTTGGTGGTTTGGCAGCTTTGGTGCCCGCAGTGTTGTTTGCTGCCAGAGCAAAGGTATTAAGCAGTCGTGCAAATGCACTTGGTTCTTCGGTATTTGCTTTAGTGACTGGCGAGTTATTAAAGATCATTGCAACGATTGCGATGTTCGTTTTGGTGATTGTGTTTTATCCGGATTTGGATTGGTTACCGTTGTTGTTAACTTATGTTCTAGCGCTCAAGTGTTATTGGTTGGCGTGGTTGATAAAGTAAACAGCAGCTTAAAAGGATAGAGGGAAGTAACGATGTCAACAGAAGTAGCACAAAAGGCTTTAACGCCAACGGAATATATTGCTGAGCATTTGCAAAACTTAAATACTTTGCATGCAAAACAAGAAGCTATTGTTGATTTCTCTATTGTTAACTTAGATACAGTGTTCTGGTCTTTGTTGATGGGTTTAGTCGTTGTTGCTTTCTTGTTGGTTGCAGCGCGTCGCGCAACTGCTGGCGTCCCAGGTAGATTTCAAGCATTAGTTGAAATTCTTGTTGAAATGGTTGAGAGCCAGTCAAAAAGTATTGTTCACGGAGATCGTTCTTATATCGCTCCTCTAGCATTGTTCGTTTTCTGCTGGATTATTTTGTTAAACACATTAGACCTAGTGCCTGTGGATTGGGTTCACGGTATCAATGGTTTGTTAACAAACTTTGGCGCGCACGTACCGCATCACAAATTAGTACCAACAACAGACTTAAACGGTACATTAGGTTTATCAATGTCTGTATTAGTGCTCATGATTTTTTACAGCTTCAAAGCTAAAGGTGTGGGCGGTTTTGTTCACGAACTTTTATCTGCCCCATTCGGTGCTAAGTGGTACTTGGCCCCATTTAACCTAGTGTTAAATATTATTGAGTTCATTGCTAAGGCCGTGTCTTTAGGTATGCGGTTATTCGGCAACATGTATGCAGGCGAATTGGTATTTTTGCTAATCGCTCTGTTAGGCGGCATCTGGCATTTTGGTGTCGACTTATCTGTCTTGGGTTTTGTCGGCCATGTTATTGCCGGCTCAGCTTGGGCGATTTTCCACATCTTGGTGATTTTGTTACAAGCCTTCATCTTTATGATGTTGACTTTGGTCTACATTGGTCAAGCTCATAGTCACCACTAATTTTTTTTAACTAACTGTTTTTTTATTTAGGAGTCAACATGCAAGCATTTCTAGCACAAGTTCAAGGTCTGACAGCAATCGGTATCGGCATCATTATTGGTTTAGGTGCTATCGGTGCCTGTTTAGGTATCGCATTGATGGGTGGTAAGTACATCGAAGCATGCGCACGTCAACCAGAATTGATGGAGCCACTACAAACTAAGATGTTCTTGTTGGCTGGTTTGATCGACGCTGCTTTCTTGATCGGTGTTGGTGTTGCGATGTTGTTTGCTTTCGCAAACCCATTACTTGCAGTAATCAAGTAATTAGTAGTTATTGACGGGCGCAATTTGAGCGCCCGTGGGTATTTGTCATCGTGACCGAAAGGAACAAACCGTGAACCTAAACGCGACACTATTCGCGCAGATGGTCGTCTTCTTTATTTTGTGGTGGGTAGTTGCCAAATTTGTTTGGCCACCATTAGTAAAGGCTTTGGACGAGCGCGCCACAAAAGTGGCTGATGGTTTAGCTGCCGCAGAACGCGGTAAAGCTGATCTTGAGTCTGCAAAAAAACGAGCTGAACAAGCATTGTCAGAAGCTCGCAATGAAGGTACTCAGCGTATTGCTGATGCTGAAAAGCGTGCTCAATTATCAGCAGAAGAAATTAAGGCGAATGCACAAGCAGAAGCTGCACGCATTATTGCCCAAGCTAAAGCTGAAGCTGAACAACAAGTATCGCGCGCAAGAGATGCATTGCGTACTGAAGTAGCTGCTTTAGCAGTGAAAGGTGCAGAGCAAATTTTACGTCGTGAAGTTGACGCTAAAGTGCATGCTGGTTTATTAGATCAGCTAAAGGCAGAGCTTTAATATGGCAGACTTAGCTACTATTGCCCGCCCATATGCTGAGGCTCTTTTCAGAAGTGCAAAGCCTGCAGACTTGTCTGTTTGGGCGGAGCAATTAGAAGAGCTAGCTCAAGTTGCTAGCAACCCAGATTTACTGGCAGTAGCTAACAATCCAAAATTAGCTGCCGCAGATTTGCTACAAATTTTATTAAGTGGCATGAAGACAAAGCCGGCGGATGTTGTAAAGAGTTTTGTAGAAGTTTTAACGCAAAACCATCGTCTACTAGCTTTGCCAGAAATTTCTGCTCAATTTACAGCTTTAAAAAATGCTCAAGAAGGTGCGGCTGAAGTTGTGATTACAAGCGCATTCCCACTGCAAGGTGATGAATTAAACGGCTTGTTATCAACATTGAAGAAGCGCTTTGGTGGAAGAGAGCTACGTCCTACAGTAAATGTAGACCCAGAATTGATTGGCGGTGTGTGCGTACAGGTTGGCGATGAGGTGTTAGACACTTCAGTTAAAGCCCGCTTAGTTTCGATGCAAGCCGCTCTTAGCGCATAACCGAATAAGATCCCAGGAGTAAGCAAATGCAACTCAATCCATCAGAGATCAGTGAACTGATCAAGAGCCGAATTAGCGGTGTAGGCGTTGGCGCCGAAGTCCGTAATCAAGGCACAGTTATTTCCGTAACAGACGGTATTTGCCGCGTTCATGGCCTTTCAGGCGTGATGCAGGGTGAAATGCTTGAGTTCCCAAACAACACATTAGGTCTTGCTCTTAACTTAGAGCGTGATTCTGTTGGTGCTGTTATTTTGGGTGAATACGAGCACATCAGTGAAGGCGACGCCGTTAAATGTACAGGCCGCATTCTTGAAGTTCCAGTCGGTCCAGAATTATTAGGTCGTGTTGTTAATGCTTTGGGTCAGCCTATCGATGGCAAAGGTCCAATCAATGCAAAGATGACAGACTTTATTGAAAAAGTTGCTCCTGGCGTTATTGATCGTCAGTCAGTCAGTCAGCCTCTTCAAACAGGTTTGAAGTCAATTGATGCGATGGTGCCTATTGGCCGTGGTCAGCGTGAGTTGATCATTGGCGACCGTCAAACAGGTAAAACAGCGGTTGCGGTTGACGCGATCATTAACCAAAAAGGTAAAGGCATTCGTTGCGTATACGTAGCGATTGGTCAAAAAGCTTCAACGATTGCAAACGTATTGCGTAAATTAGAAGAGCACGGCGCAATGGAGTACACAGTGATTGTTGCTGCTTCAGCTTCTGAGTCTGCAGCGATGCAATACTTATCAGCTTATGCTGGTTGCACAATGGGCGAGTACTTCCGCGATCGCGGTGAAGATGCATTGATTGTTTATGATGACTTAACAAAGCAAGCTGTTGCTTATCGTCAAGTGTCATTATTGTTACGTCGCCCACCAGGACGTGAAGCTTATCCTGGCGACGTATTCTATTTGCACTCGCGCTTATTAGAGCGCGCTGCTCGAGTTAACGAAGGTTATGTTGAGAAGTTCACCAACGGTGCTGTTAAAGGCAAAACTGGTTCATTAACTTCATTGCCAATTATTGAAACTCAAGCGGGTGACGTTTCTGCTTTCGTTCCAACAAACGTGATTTCTATTACTGACGGCCAAATCTTCTTGGAAACAGACTTGTTTAACGCTGGCGTACGTCCTGCGATTAACGCCGGTATTTCTGTTTCACGTGTGGGTGGAGCTGCTCAGACTAAAGTTATTAAGAAGTTATCTGGCGGTATTCGTACAGACTTAGCTCAGTATCGCGAATTGGCAGCCTTTGCGCAGTTTGCTTCTGACTTGGACGAAGCAACTCGCAAGCAACTTGAGCGCGGTCGCCGTGTTACTGAGTTGTTAAAGCAAGCTCAATACATGCCACAGCAAGTTTGGCAGTTGGCTGCAAGTTTGTATGCGGCTAACAACGGCTTCTTGGATGACTTAGATGTTAAGCATGTTCTAGCATTCGAAAAAGGTTTACATGACCACCTTAAGAGCAAGTTTGCTGATTTAGTTGGCCGTATTGAAGACACTAAGGATCTCTCGAAGGAAGATGAAGCCGCATTGCGTGCTGCAATCGAGGACTTTAAACGTTCAGCTTCTTTCTAAGATAAGAAGCGAGGAGAGCCGAGATGGCCGGAACTAAAGAGATACGGACAAAGATCAAGAGCGTACAAAATACGCGCAAGATCACAAAGGCGATGGAAATGGTCGCCGCATCAAAGATGCGGCGTGCTCAAGAACGTATGCGCAATGCTCGTCCTTACACTGAAAAAGTTAGGAACATTGCCGTCAACTTGGGTAAGGCCAACCCAGAATACCGCCCTGCTTATTTAATTGAACGTGAAGTTAAAAAAGCGGGTGTGATTGTTGTGACAACAGATAAAGGTCTTTGCGGTGGCATGAATACCAACGTATTAAGAGCTTTAACAAATACGATGAAAGAGTTGGACTCTAAAGGCGTAGAGTTGTCATGCACTCCAATCGGCATGAAGGGCTTCCAGTTCTTAAACAGAATTAAAGCGAAGATTGTTTCTCATGTAACACAAATGGGAGACACACCTCACTTAGAAAAATTGATTGGTGCGATTAAGGTCCAATTGGATGCTTATGAAAATGGTGAAGTGGATGCTGTTTATTTGGCGTACACAAAATTCATCAACACCATGAAGCAAGAGCCAGTAATTGAAAAATTATTGCCTTTATCTGGTGAGCGCTTAGAACAAACTGCTGCTGAGTCTAGCGAGTATGGTTGGGATTATTTGTATGAACCTGACCCTCAGTCAGTTGTTGATGAATTGTTGAAACGTTATGTTGAGGCGTTGATTTACCAAGCAGTTGCAGAAAACATGGCATCTGAGCAGTCCGCTCGTATGGTTGCCATGAAAGCTGCATCTGATAACGCTAAAAACGTAATTGGTGAGTTGCAGTTGGTTTACAACAAAACACGTCAAGCAGCCATTACCAAAGAGTTGTCCGAGATCGTCGGCGGCGCTGCGGCAGTTTGATAACGA
>JBEGTH010000005.1:0-83506 GCA_041179505.1 Pseudomonadota bacterium
GGTGATTTCTCACCATTTCTTTGCAGGGCTGGAAGATTCAACTAACCGAATCACCCATTTTGAAAAATGGAAACGACGGAAGCTACTTGAAGACCTACAAAACAAGTATCGCACAGTTTTGAATTGTGCATATATTTTTTTCATAAGGGGTTTTACTAGGTTTTAAAGGGGTGAAGGACCAAAACTATCTTTGACGTCTATTTCTACCTGAATTTTTAGTTAATTTCTTACATTTGGTGTTTAAGTAAGGCTAAAAGTGATTAAAAATAGGTTTTTCTTCATTATTCGGGCTTAATTACCTATCCAAGTACAGAGGAACTACTGGGAATCACTTAAAGCACAATCTTCCGGACTGTTTTATCCTCTACATTCCTAATAAAAACGATAGAGACACTCCATATGAATGCTTCAGAAGTAACAAAGATTGTTGATGACAATATCAAAGCCCGCCGTTCAATACGTGCTTTTTTACCTAAGCCGGTGGAAAAACAAGAGATTTTAGATTTGCTTAATGTTGCAGCAAGAGCGCCTTCAGGAACAAATACACAGCCATGGCAGGTTTACATCATCACTGGTGCTAAGAAGCAGGCTTTGTCAGATGAGATCATCAGCATCTTTAATAATCCTGAGGCTTTAAAAGAACAAACAGAAGAGTACAACTACTACCCAGCAACCTGGATTGATCCTTATATCTCACGTCGTCGCAAAGTAGGTTTTGATTTGTACGGCCTTTTAGGTTTAGGTAAGGGCGATAAAGAAAAGATGCAGGCTCAAACGGCTCGTAATTACAGTTTCTTTGATGCGCCTGTCGGGGTTTTCTTTGTGATCGATAGAGTCATGCAGCAGGGTAGTTGGCTGGACTATGGCATGTTTGTTCAAAGTGTCATGCTTGCTGCAAAAGCACGTGGATTAGACACCTGTCCACAAGCAGCATTCACACAATTCCATCGTGTCATAGCCAAGCATCTTGATCTCAAGCCTGAGCAACAGTTGGTTTGCGGGATGTCATTGGGTTATGCCGATACCAGCAAAATTGAAAATACTCTGGTAACTGAGCGTGAACCTGCTCACAACTTCACACACTTTATCGAGTAATTCATGATTGTCTGACCATCATCTTTGGTGCATAAAAGATGATGGTTGAAGATCGGGCATACTAAGTAAATGCTTTTTACTCAAGGGCTGCGTCGCGGCCTTCAACAACTCTCATTGCTGATTGGTTTTGGCTTGGTAACCCAAGTTACTCAAGCTATTGAGGTTGGAGATTACCTTCCTCTGGGTACAGTTCAAACTATTCAGGGTCGGACTTTTGACCAATCACACTGGAATCAAAAAAACACTCTGGTTCATGTATGGGCAACATGGTGTGGTTTTTGTCACAAACAAAATGCCAACTTAAATCAATTAATAAAAACAATTCCCCCTGGGTCGATGAATATCATCACCATCTCAGTCGACAAAAAAGTAGAGAAGGTCCATGACTATTTGGAAAAGCATCGCTATAACTTTGATGTGGTGATGATGGATGCTAAATTATCTTCAGCTATTGGTAAGAGAAGAGGTATTCCTGAACTTTATATTTTGGATCGCCAAGGCCGTGTTATTCAAAAAGATTATGGTTTGATGGTGAGCGTCGACTTTTTCGAACTAGCTAAGTATTCAAAAGTATCAGGCAAGTAAAACATCATTTCTTATATATACATATACGCAATAACTATTTGCATATTTCATCAGGCTTGTGAACAATAGTATCAGTTAGCAAATAGGGCTAAGTTTAGGGTTAAACCCCAAGGGTTGAACTACCCTATGGTTAGTAGAATAAGATCATTAATTAAGGGGGAAATATGGGTCATTCAATTATTCGTAAGTCATCATTGATGATGGCGGGTTTAATGGTGAGCTTGTTGTGTTCAACAGGTATTGCTAGCGCTCAATCATTGCAAGTCAAACAGTGGGCTGCCTCATGCTCAGCATGTCACGGCACAGATGGATATTCTGAAGGCGGCATGGCTAGCTTGGCTGGTCAAAAGAAAGCTGACCTAATTGAGAAAATGAACGAATACAAAAGCGGTAAACGCGTTGCTTCAATCATGCATCAATTAAGCAAAGGTTACTCGGCTGAGCAGATCGAGCAAATTGCTGAATATTTTGCATCTTTGCCTCATGAAAAACCTGTAGCAACTAAAACTAAATAATAGGAGCACATCATGCAAAGACGTCAATTTATACAAATGTTAGGTGCGGGTGCTGCGGCAACAACTTTAGCTGGTTGTGGTTCGGCTTCTATCAATGCTAAAGGTGCCAAGGTTATCGTGGTGGGTGGTGGTTACGGTGGTGCTACTGCTGCTAAGTATGTGCGAAAGTTCTCAAATTACACAGCTGATGTGACACTGATTGAGCCTAACCAAAATTTCATTTCTTGCCCACTATCTAACTTGGTTATTGGTGGCAGCAAAACAATTGAAGACATCACAGTTTCATATGACGGCTTAAGAAAAAATCATGGTGTTAATTTGGTTAAAGATTCAGTTGTTTCAGTAGACGTTGCTAAGAGACAGGTGAAGTTAGCTGGTGGCGCATCACTTTTCTATGATCGCTTGATTGTTTCTCCTGGCATTGATTTGAACTACGAGAGCTTGCCAGGCATGAAGTCAGAAGCAGCACAAGACGCTGTCTTGCACGCATGGAAAGCTGGCCCACAAACTGTTTCATTGAGAAAGCAACTAGAGTCCATGAAAGATGGTGGCACATTTGCTATCTCTATTCCTTTGGCTCCATACCGTTGCCCTCCTGGACCCTATGAGCGTGCTTGTCAGGTTGCTGATTACTTTCAAAAGAGTAAGCCAAAGAGCAAAGTTCTTATTCTTGATGCCAACGATGATGTGACATCTAAGCCAGGTTTATTTAAGTTGGCATGGTCACGACGTTATGCAGGCATCGTTGAGTATCGTCCAAAGCACAACTTGACTGATGTTGATGTGAAGGGTAAGAAACTCAAGTTTGAGTTCAATGAAGACATCAAAGCTGACGTGCTCAACGTATTGCCTCCAATGCGTGCCGGTGGTATTGCAGTTAAAACTGGCTTAGCGAATATGAATGGTCGTTGGTGTGAAGTTGACTTTTTAACTTTTGAATCTAAGGTGGCTCCAAACGTTCACGTATTGGGCGACTCTATTCAAATCGCTCCAGGCATGCCAAAGTCAGGTCATATGGCTAACCAACACGGTAAGACATGTGCGGCAGCAATCGTAGCTATCTTGAGTGACAATGAAGTCAGTCAATTGCCTGTGTATAACAACACTTGCTATAGCTTTGTTTCTGCAACTGAGGTTGTTCACGTTGCAAGCGTTCACGTTTACGATGCTGCTAAACGTACGATGGTAACTGTCCCTGGGTCAGGTGGTGTATCAGCTGCTGCAAATCCGCTAGAGGGTGAGTATGCCAATGCATGGGCTCGTAATATTTGGGCTGATATGTTGGTTTAAGAAGTCTTATAGCTCAAAGCTAAAAGCCTGCAAATTTCATATTTGCAGGCTTTTTACATTAAACATTCATTCTTTCTTTTTGGCATCATCAAGAGATTTTAAAAACGCCATTTTTTCTCGAATCTTTATTTCTAAGCCTCGGTCAGTCGCTTGGTACCAATGAGGATCAGCAAGACCTTCTGGTAAATAAGTTTCCCCAGCAGCATAAGCATGCGGCTCATCATGGGCATAGCGATACTCTTTGCCATGACCTAATTCTTTCATCAGTTTGGTGGGGGCATTGCGTAAATGAACGGGCACATCCCTAGTTTTATCGGCGGCTACAAAGGCCTTGGCTTGGTTGTACGCTTTATAAGCAGCATTGCTTTTAGGTGCGGCAGCCAGATAAATAAGAGCCTCTGCTAAAGCCAGTTCACCCTCAGGGCTGCCTAAGCGCTCATAGGTAGCGGCAGCATCATTGGCTAGTTGCATTGCCCTAGGGTCGGCTAAACCTATATCTTCCCAAGCCATACGGACAATTCTGCGTGCTAAGTATTTAGCATCAGCGCCACCGTCAATCATACGGCAGAACCAGTAAAGAGCTGCATCAGGATTGGATCCGCGAACTGATTTGTGTAATGCTGAAATTTGATCGTAAAAATAATCACCAGCTTTATCAAAACGTCTTTGACTGCTACCTAAACAATTATTTAAAAAATCCTCAGTGATCAGTTGAACTTTGCTTAATTGAGCTGCTTGATGCACTTGCTCTAATAGATTTAAAAATCTTCTGCCATCGCCATCAGCCAAATTAATCAGGGCTTGTTGTGCTGCCGCATCTATTTCAATATCTTGAAATAGATGCTCCTTGGCTTTATCGAGCAATTCACGTAACTCTGATTCACGTAATGATTGCAATACGTAAACTTGTGAGCGAGATAAAAGGGCTGAGTTAACTTCAAAAGATGGATTCTCGGTAGTGGCTCCAATAAAGCTAAGTAGGCCTGATTCCACAAAAGGAAGCAGGGCATCTTGTTGGGCTTTATTAAATCGATGGATTTCATCAACAAACAAAATGGTGTGACGATTAAATTGTTGAAGATTGTTTTCAGCCATTTCGACAGCTTGGCGAATTTCTTTCACGCCTGCGAGAACAGCTGATAAGGGAATAAATTCGCAATCAAAAACAGTGGCAGCTAATCTAGCTATGGTTGTTTTACCAACCCCAGGAGGCCCCCATAAAATCATTGAATGAGGTTTACCGGACTGAAAAGCCAAGGCTAATGGCTTACCCTCACCAAATAAATGTGTTTGACCAACAAGCTCTCCAATACTCTTAGGTCTTAGAGCTTCAGCTAACGGAGTGAAGTTTTCGGTCATGGGCAAGAAAGACATGGTTTAATGGGCAAATTGTCGCATGTTGCCGGTTTAATAGAATAATTATTACAATTCAAAAACTAATTAAATAAAGAAAATTAGAGGAGAAAAATGAGCCAAAACACACCACATCCACTAGAAGCTAAATTGCGTCCCTTGCCGCGTTGGATTTTCATGAGCCGTTGGTTGCAGGCTCCTCTGTACCTTGGTTTGATTGTTGCTCAAGGTGTCTACGTCTATCAATTCTGGCAAGAATTAGTTCACCTCATCACCATGATGATGACCAAGGGTGGTACAACCGAAACTGAAATCATGTTGATCGTACTCGGTCTGATTGACGTTGTGATGATCTCAAATCTACTAGTTATGGTGATTGTTGGTGGTTGGGAAACTTTTGTTTCGCGCCTAGAACTTGAAAATCATCCTGATCAACCTGAGTGGTTGTCTCATGTCAATGCAGGTGTTCTAAAAGTAAAGTTGGCTACAGCCATCATTGGAATTTCTTCAATTCACTTATTGAAGACATTTATCAATGCCCCAGGCATGGATGACAAAACTTTATTGTGGCAAACAGTGATTCACTTAACTTTTGTACTGTCTGCCTTAGCGATCGCTTATACCGAAAAGCTTTTATCAAAAGCTCACGAACACTGATCTTTGATCAGAACTGTTGAATAGCCATGCCAGCCCAGATGAGGCTGGCAGCTGCTACCAGAGTTAATACCGTTCTCATCTTCAGGAAATCAGCCAAATAGTCCTCGTCGCTAATTAGGTGATGAAATTGCTGTTTATCAACCAATAAGGCGATCAATAAAGTTCCAGCAATCACAAAGTAGCCTGAAGAAAAACTCAAGTGCAAAGCAGCCCAAGCTAGCAATGAAGGCACCACCCCCCAAATCCAAGCACCGGTATCACGCCAAAAGTTTTTAGTAACTTCATTGGACTGAGGTCCTAATAGCGGCCCCCAATGCAGCGCGCCAACAAATGAGGCAATACTAGCGCTATAAAGTAATAAAGAATTAGCTGCCCAAAAATCCCATGGGGATTCGGCAAACTGCACTAAGCCTGATAAAAGAATGAAGGGGATTAACCCTGCATAAGACAATTTTTTTGTGATCGGTGCCAACATAACTTAAGTGTAGCTGTAAACGCCTTTGCCAGTCTTGCGACCTAGGTAGCCTGCAGCCACCATCTCGCGCAAAAGAGGGCATGGACGGTATTTAGAATCATTAAAGTTTTTGAAGTAAACATCCATGATCGCCAAGCAAGTATCCAAGCCAATCATGTCTGCTAGTGCAAGAGGTCCTATGGGGTGATTACAACCTAGCTTCATGCCTGCATCAATATCTTCTGGACTAGCAAGGCCTTCTGCTAAAACAAAAAATGCTTCATTGATCATCGGCACCAAAATACGGTTCACTACAAAGCCAGGGGCATTTTTAACGGTAATCGGTTCTTTACCCAAAGCTTTAGCCATGCCTTGAACAAGAGCATGCGTTTGATCGCTGGTTTGAAGTCCGCGAATAATCTCCACCAAAGCCATCAATGGCACTGGATTAAAAAAGTGCATGCCAATAAAGCGGTCTGGGTGACTAACTTCAGCCGCCATTTGAGTAATCGAAATGGAAGAAGTGTTGCTAGCAATAATCACATCTTTTGAAACGATGCCATCCAATTGCTTCAAAATTTTTAGTTTCAGCTCATAGTTCTCTGTCGCCGCTTCGATCACCATTTGAGTTTGTGTGAAGTCTTGATAGTTGGTGCTGATTTTGATGCGGGCTAGAGCAGCTGATTTCTCAGCTTCAGTCATTTTTTCTTTCTTGATCAAGCGATCAAGGCTGCCAGAGATCGTTGCCAAGCCTTTTTGAACAGCTGCATCATTGATATCAACCATTACTACTTGAAGACCAGAAACGGCACAAGCTTGGGCAATACCGTTACCCATTGTTCCAGCGCCAATAATACCAACAGACTGAATACTCATTCGCTAACCCTATTTGTTAAGTATCAAAAGTATAAGTTTAAGCTCCAGAAGCCCATAAAAATGTCTTTCAGGCATCATTTTCGCGTTTAAGATTCAAGAATGCACCGAATAATTGCTAAATAAGGTGTTTTCCCTAGTTTGAGTTTGATTATGGATAATGGCGATATGTCGACACAAGGTTATATTTTAAAAATTTCATGCCCTGACCGCCCGGGTATTGTTCACGCTGTGAGCCAATTTCTCTTTGGCAAAACTGCCAATATTTTGGATTCTGCACAATTTAGCGATACGTTTACAAATCGTTTTTTTATGCGCGTTCATTTTGCTAAAACAAGCCAAGACTTAAATCTTGGAGAATTACAAGCCGAGTTTAAAGCAATCGGACTTCAGTTTGATATGGAATGGGAGTTGTTTGATGCAACTTCTAAGCCAAGAGTTTTAATCATGGTGTCTAAATTAGGACATTGCCTCAATGACCTTTTATTTAGAACACATAGCGGTTATCTACCGATAGAAATCGCAGGTATTGTCTCGAACCACCAAGACTTTGCCCCTTTGGCGCAAAGCTACAAAATCCCATTTCATTACATGCCACTATCAAGTGCCACTGATGCACGTAAAGATGATCAAGAAGAGCAACTATTAAAGCTGATTGAAAAAGAGAAAATTGATTTAGTTGTTTTAGCCAGATATATGCAAATTTTATCGACCAAGGTTTGTGAAAAATTATCTGGTAAGGCGATTAATATTCATCACTCATTTCTACCAAGCTTCAAAGGCGCCAAGCCATACTGGCAAGCCCATCAGAGGGGTGTTAAGTTAATCGGTGCAACAGCTCACTATGTCACAACTGATTTGGATGAAGGTCCTATCATTGAGCAAGGTGTTGAGCGTGTTGATCACGCTATGAATCCTGATCAATTAGCTGCAGTTGGACGAGATGTTGAATGTATGGCTTTATCTCGAGCTGTTCGTTGGCATGCTGAGCATCGTATTTTATTAAACGGTAAAAGTACGGTGGTCTTTCAGTAATGGAATTTCCAAACATCATTGATTTGTTTTTGCATTTAGATAAGCACTTGGCCACGGTTGTCAGTGTTTGGGGTCCATGGGTATACGTACTACTTTTTGCCATTATCTTTGTTGAGACTGGCTTGGTGGTGATGCCATTTTTACCAGGTGATTCATTATTGTTTGTGGCCGGTGCTATTGCTGCTGTGGGTGGTATGAGTCTGCCAGTCTTGCTATTGCTTTTGGTAATTGCTGCTGTAGCAGGGGATGCACTTAATTATTCAATTGGTCGATGGATAGGGCCCAAGGTATTTGCCTGGGAAAATTCCCGTTGGTTTAATAAAGATGCTTTTAATAAGACCCATGAGTTTTATGAGACTCATGGTCCAATCACTATTGTTGTTGGAAGATTTTTACCCTTCATCAGAACCTTCGCCCCTTTTGTAGCAGGTGTGGCAGAAATGTCTTATTCAAAATTCTCGGCCTTCAATATTACGGGCGGGATTTTGTGGGTATGTAGCTTAACTAGCTTAGGCTTTGTTGTTGGTGAGCACCCATGGGTTAAGGCTAATTTTTCAATCGTAGCTTTAGCCATGATTATCATCCCAGGCTTACCTGCTGCCTGGGTATTTGCAAAAGCAATCTATCAAAAGTATTCAAACAAAAGCCAACAAAGTTAAGTAAAAGAATGAAGTAAAAAATCAGCGTTTTTTGTACTGAGTTTTACCAAATAAATTTTCTTTGGCTTTGTCATCTAGTAGAGGTTTTCTCAGAGCAGTTAAAACCTCCACACCTCTTTGAACAGCTGGTCGTGCTGCAATTTCTTCATGCCAACGCTTCACATGAGGAAATTCATCCAAGGTAATGCCCTGATTCTTCCATGAACGTGTCCAAGGGAAAATCGCGATATCAGCGATGCTGTAATCTTTCCCAGCGATAAAAGCCTTCTTAGATAGTTCCTTATCCATGACACCATATAAGCGACGCGTTTCATTGGTATAGCGATCGATGGCGTAGGGTACCTTTTCGGGAGCATAAATTCTAAAGTGGTGTGTTTGCCCGAGCATCGGACCAACACCTCCCATTTGGAACATCAACCACTGCAAAACCTCAAATTTACCGCGCGTACTTTTTGGCAAAAAGCGACCTGTTTTGCTAGCTAAATAAAGCAAGATCGCGCCAGATTCAAATAGGGCTATTGGTTGTCCATCAGGGCCTTGAGGATCAACCATCGCTGGAATTTTATTGTTAGGGCTAATGGCTAAGAAGTCTTTTTTAAACTGATCGCCAGCG
This sequence comes from Pseudomonadota bacterium, assembly GCA_041179505.1. Taxonomy (GTDB): domain Bacteria; phylum Pseudomonadota; class Gammaproteobacteria; order Burkholderiales; family Burkholderiaceae; genus Polynucleobacter. The sequence goes on from JBEGTH010000005.1 coordinate 9,130, forward strand.
CTAATATCTACAGGATGAGCCAACCAGTCTTTGCCTAATCGATAGCCACATTCTTCCAGCATGATGTGAACCTTATGACCGTTAGGGGTAGGCCAGCTATAAATATCAATCATGGACTTATTTTTTGCTTTCATATTTTTATCTCTTTTGGTGTCTAAACAGCATGTTTTATTTCAAAGCAGTATGATTACTACTCATTATTCTTAGATCATTCTGCCATGTTAATCGTACTTTCGCCTGCCAAGAGTTTGGACTATGAGACCCCGCCTGTAACCGATAAATTTACACTGCCGGTTTTTATTAATGAATCAGCTAAGTTGGTTAATGATTTAAAAAAACTCTCTCTACAAGAAGTGGCTGAGTTAATGAGTTTGTCCGATAAATTAGCGGCCTTAAATGTGGCTAGGTTTGCTGATTGGTCAAAAACATTCACCACTAAAAACAGCAAACAGGCCATCCTTGCTTTTAACGGCGATGTCTATGAGGGCCTCGATGCCAATAGCCTTAATAAAAAGAGCTTGGACTACCTACAGGAACATGTCAGAGTTCTATCGGGACTGTATGGTGTATTAAAGCCGCTGGATTTAATGCAGGCCTATCGCTTGGAAATGGGCACATCTTTTAAAAATGCCGTGGGTAAAGATCTTTACGCTTTTTGGGGTGACAAAATTACCAAGGCTTTGAAAGAAGAATTGGATCAACACAAATCAAAATGTCTGATCAATCTTGCTTCTGATGAATATTTCAAATCTGTGAAGCCTGTCAAACTCGAGCATCCTATTATTGCTCCCGTTTTCCAAGATGAAAAAGCGGGCAAATACAAAATCATTTCTTTTTATGCCAAGCGTGCCAGAGGTTTAATGACGCGATTTATCGTTGATAACAAAATCGACAAAGCCGAAGATTTGAAAGACTTTAATTTGGAAGGCTATCAATACGCGGCCAAAGAAAGCACAGCAGATAAACCTGTATTTAGAAGAAAAGAACAGTAGTGATTTAAATTCGTATTTTGGCTAAGTCGTAAATTTTTAATTTATCTCTTTTGCCTACAGCCAAAACTAAAATAATTAATTTTTCGTCTATTACTTCATAAACTAAGCGATAACCAACTTCTTTTAGTTTAATTTTGTAGGTATTTTTCAAGTCACCCCTTAATTTTGCAGATGAAATATGAGGGTTTTGAAGTCTTTTCGCTAGTACTTTTTTGAATTGTTGCTTTATTGGTGAATCTAATTTGTGCCATTCCTTGAGTGCATGAGTTTCGAATTCAAGCTCATAGATCATCAAGCCTAACTTTCACTGTTTTACCTTGACGACGTGTTTTTGCGAGCTCAAGTAAATATGCATCATCTAGTCTTTTGAGAAGTGATTCATATGCTTTAGCTGATAGAAGGTAGGCGGCTGGCTTGTTGTGATTCAGGATAGCAATTGCTGAATCTCCTGCTTCATCAATAATTAAGCCTATATTTTTTCTGAGGTCAGAAATACTTACGGTTGTATTTGCAAAAATAGTCTGAGTAGCGCTCATGAATTGCACCTTTTAACATCTTAAATTATGTACAAATTATATACTAAATATTGTACAAATTAATTAATGAAATAAAGGCTGTTGATCTGGCGTGTCTTCTGGCATCTCAGGATGTACGATTTCACCAGTGCGATCTACAAACATTGGCGCACCGCAGTCCTCGCACATTTCAGGATTAAATAACTCTGCGTGCCTGAACTGATCATCTACTCCGGAAGCTTTAATAGTGTCATAAATCTCTTTGATCGGGCTATCTTCAGAGGAGATGTCATTAATGCCATCATTGGCTACGGTTTCTCTATCGTAGAGCGGCCAAACTACTCCATAAATGACTTCTTTTGAGCCTTTGAGGGCGAAGGAGATTCTGTATTCATCGCATTGCTCTTCACCAAAACCGGCAACGATGCATGAAATACCTGCGGGCTCTACATTGAGAGTGGCTTCTAAATAATTAACTGCTGCCAAGATGCTTAGGGGTCTAATTTTTCGGTCTGCTTCACGACAGTTGGTGAAGTAAGCCTCAGGCAGTGACAGTTCAAATTCGCAACCAGGCATGATGCTAGCAATGGTTTCTTGCATGCCGATTTGCCAGTTCTGCAAACAAATACTTCTCTCTTGGCGACGCGGGCTATCTTCTTGCCATCTAAAGATAGGGCCTTGGCAAGGAGCGGCAACTGCACCAACGATATAACGCGGATCAGCTAAGACAGGAATTGTTTCAGGCATATCGCGCAACTCTAGTTTGATATCGCTTGCATTAACTGCAGCGGCAGCGAGTTTTTCTAGAAGTAATCTTGTTTGGCAATGAGAGTGGGGCATTTGGTCAATGCTATAGAGCCAAGGTACCAACGCAATACGAGCTGACTGAGATACGATTTGTTCGTGCAACATGTTGCCTGTGGCCGTAATGGACTCGGGGCTTAGCTTGCCAGATGGAATACTGTACCGAGTTCTGGCAATGATTGGGATAGCGATTAACACCACATCCCACGTTTGCCCATCATGTTCTAGTGTTAAAGATTCTGCGAGAGTTTCAGCATTCTCGGCAAGAGAGTCAAAAGCAATAGGATTAATTTTGAGCGTTTGATCGAGTGCACTCTCAATAGCATTTTGATTTTGTGCATGTAAGAGTCTCAGTAAGCGATCTAGCAATCTGGTTTCCCAAAAAATATCTTCGACTCTGCTTCCTGAGGCAGCAAGAGAAAGTGCATCAGAAACAAGTCTCTCTGCTTCAGGTGAAATACGTGATGAATTTTTGGGTCTGTAACTGGACATACAGACATTCTAAGCAAAACGCCCCGGGGTGCGGGGCGTTTTTTAGTGATTCATTCAATTTAATGAATGAAGAAAGCTTTTATTTCTGAGCAGGAGCTGCTTCTGGAGCTTTAGGGGCATCTTTATGCGCTTTAGCTTCTTCCATGTGAGCTGCTTCAGCACCGTGTGTTTCACCAGCCAAGCTAACTTCAGCATCGCTTTTAACTAAAAGGTAACCAGCAGCTGCAATCATCACTACAACTAGGATTAAGAGGGCTTTATTGCTCATGGATATTTCCTTCTATGTAAATCATTAGTGTTAAAAATATTTCAACCATTAATGTAACCTGTAAATGGCCTAAATCCTTTCTTTAAGCTGACTAGGAGCTAATTACTCTGCAATTAACTTTTCAGCCTCAGTTGGGAGTTTTTGCCCGCAAGCGTGGGCTTTTTGTAATACGGTCCAAAAGTAACGATAGCTTGCACGGTCGTGTAATTGACCATCGTGTTTGATAGGGCCCCAGCTCGCTGCTTGGGCAGCCAATAAAATGGCTGAGGCTGTTTCTATTTCTAATGAGCTAGGTGATAAGTTCTGAACAATCACTGGGATTTGATTCGGGTGAATACTCCATTTTCGTGTGTAGCCAAATTCATTCTTAGCTCGCAAAGTATCAGACTTAATAATTTCTAGATCATTGATATTGGTGCAGACATTATGTGAGGCTACTTTGCCGTGGGCATGACAAGCCGCAGATATTTCAAGCATAGCTCGGGCCACAAGTGGATGATCAAATTGATTTCTATCCATCGCATCAGCCGGAATAGCGCCATGATGTTCGGAAACAAAATCCATCAAACCAAAGCTTAGGGACTCCACTTGAGAGAGGGCTGCAATCGCATGCACATCATGCAAAGCACCATGGGTCTCAATCAACACTTGAATTGGAATTAAACGACCAATGCCTGCGGTTTTTGCAAGGTGATTGATTTCATCAATCACTTCTTGTGTTTGTGTGGCAGATATTACTTTGGGGATCATGATGAACGCTACTTGCTGCCCAATGCGAGGGATCAGTGAAGCAACATCAGACCTCCAGGCGGGGTGACTAGGATCATGAATCCGAACGCCCACACGATTAAATCGATTATCAGAGCTGAGTAGTAGCTCAGCGACTAATTGAGCATGCTCAACTTCTTGACCTACTGGCGCGCCATCTTCGCAATCAAAAGTGATATCAAAGACAGGGCCTAATTGAGTTTGAAGCAACAGAGCCTTACGCATGCGCACTTCAGTGCCTGCGTAATGATCACAAACAGGTAAGGCCCTCGGAAGGGCCTCACCTTGGAACAACACTTGATTAGGTTGCATCAACTTAGAGTAGGTGTTTTACGCCGTCTTGCTCTTCAGTCAATTCATTCAAAGTGAAATTCATGCGGTCACGTGAGAACGCATCGATTTCTAGACCTTGAACAATCTTGTACTCGCCGTTTTCGCAAGTTACTGGGAAGCCATACATTACTTCCTTAGGAATGTCGTATGAACCATCTGAAGGGATGCCCATTGTTACCCACTTGCCGTTTGTACCGCAGTGCCAATCATGAATGTGATCGATAGCAGCGTTTGCAGCAGAGGCAGCAGAAGACAAGCCACGCGCATCAATAATTGCTGCACCGCGCTTACCAACTGTTGGCAAGAATGTGTTCTTGTTCCACTCTTCATCATTGATCATTTGTGGAACTGATTGGCCACCGATCGTTGCGAAGCGGTAGTCAGGGTACATTGTTGGGCTGTGGTTACCCCAAACAACTAGTTTCTCAATATCAGCAACTGCTTTACCAGTCTTAGCTGCTAATTGTGACAAAGCACGGTTGTGGTCCAAACGTAACATGGCTGTGAAGTTCTTAGCTGGTAGATCTGGTGCTGACTTCATGGCGATATAGGCGTTTGTATTAGCTGGGTTACCAACTACCAAAGTCTTAACAGTACGCTTAGCTACTGCGTTCAATGCCTTACCTTGTGCTGTAAAGATTTGTGCGTTTGCTGATAACAAATCTTTACGCTCCATGCCAGGGCCACGTGGACGTGCACCAACTAACACTGCGTAATCGATATCTTTAAAAGCTGTCATTGGATCGCTGTGAGCAGTCATGCCCGCTAATAATGGGAATGCGCAGTCGTCGATTTCCATCATCACGCCTGTTAGAGCCTTTTGTGCTCTTTCATCAGGGATCTCTAAAAGTTGCAAGATCACTGGTTGATCTTTACCCAACATATCGCCATTAGCGATGCGGAATAAAAGTGAATAACCGATTTGACCAGCTGCGCCAGTAACGGCGACACGCAATGGGGCTTTTGCCATGAGTTTGCTCCGAGCTTTAAAGTAAAAAAAAGTATCTTGCGCCATTGTTCTGACGCGAATCCTACAAAGTTTAGGACTTTAGTGATATTTCTGTCAAATACTCTTATATAAGACATAAGATATCTAGACGAAAACCCCTTCCTTGTGATGAAATGATGACCATGACAGAAACCATCGCCACTTTTAGTCCGCTTTATCAGCAAATTAAGGCTTTGATACTTGGCAGTTTGCAAACTGGCGAATGGAAGCCTGGCGAAGCTATTCCTAGTGAAAATGAGCTGGCAGCTAGGTTTAAGGTCAGTCAAGGAACGGTTCGTAAGGCTATTGATGAGTTAGCCAGTGAAAATCTTCTGGTCAGACGCCAAGGTAAGGGTACTTTTGTAGCCACTCATCACGAAGATCGGGTGCATTTTCGCTTTCTAAAGCTAGTTCCTGATGATGGCGAGCCTCATTACCCTAAAAGCAAGATTTTGGACTGCAAGCGACTTCGGGCGCCTGCTGAAATTGCACGTTTATTAGATTTGAAGAGTGGCGACTCGGTCATTCAGATTGAGCGCGTACTATTTTTCTCTGAAAAACCAACGGTTTACGAAGAAATTTGGTTGCCAGGCTCTACCTTTAAAGGCTTAACTACTGAGCGTTTAGTCGAGTGGCGTGGCCCGATGTATGCCTTGTTTGAGACTGAGTTTGCGACCCATATGGTCAGAGCTTCAGAGCGATTAAGAGCGGTTGGGGCAGATGAGTTATCAGCTCAGCACCTAGGTATTGCCGTCAATACCCCATTATTGGCTGTGGAGCGGGTGTCTTTTACCTACGGGGAGCGTCCAGTTGAGGTTCGAAAGGCAGTTTATTTGACTGACCAGAACCATTACCTGAATGAACTGAACTAAAGATGCTTATGTTTTAGGCATTTATATGTATTAGAAGAATATTTTTTTTAAAATGTCAGACTTACGAAAGTCAATTAAGCGATAAAATCGAAGGGTTTTGCAACAGGCAAAAATATAAGTGAGGTCATAAATGCCAGAATTTAGAAATATTCATGTTTTTGATTTGATGAAATACCGCTTGCCTTGGGCAGGTAAGGTATCTATCTTGCACCGTGTAAGCGGTCTTTTGATGTTCATCTTGATTCCTTTTGTCTTGTATTTATTCGACAAGAGCATCACATCAGAAGTTAGCTTCACGACATTCAAGTCGGTTTTAGCTAATCCAATCATTAAGTTGATTATTTTGGCTTTGATCTGGGCTTATCTCCATCATTTCTGCGCAGGCATCCGTTTCTTGATGCTTGATTTGCACAAAGGTATTGATAAATCATCTTCAGCTAAATCAGCTGTTGCTGTTTTGATCATCAGCTTAACTTTGACGGCCGTATGTGCTGCCAAGTTATTTGGTTTGTTTTAAGGAGTTAGCATGGCTAATAACAATGTTGGACCAAAGCGCTTAGTTGTTGGTGCTCATTACGGTCTTAAAGATTGGTTATTGCAGCGTATTACTGCTGTAATTTTGGTTGTTTTCACTTTGATTTTGTTAGTGGCATTCCTGTTGGGTGACTCTACATATGACGCTTGGGCTGGTTTATTTGCTAACCAGATCATGAAGCTCATTACTTTCTTGGCGATTGCAAGCTTGCTCTATCACGCTTGGGTAGGTATCCGTGACATTTGGATGGACTACATCAAGCCAGTAGGTATTCGTTTGACATTACAAGTTCTAACCGCGTTATGGCTGATTGCATGTTTCGGCTACAGCGCACAAATCCTTTGGAGGGTGTAAATGGCTGCCATCAAGACAGCATTACCTACACGTCGTTTTGACGTTGTTATCGTTGGCGCAGGCGGCGCCGGTATGCGCGCTTCATTGCAACTAGCTGAGGCTGGTTTAAACGTTGCCGTTTTATCAAAAGTATTCCCAACACGTTCACATACAGTTGCAGCCCAGGGTGGTATTGGTGCTTCATTAGGCAACATGAGTGATGACAATTGGCACTATCACTTTTATGACACGATCAAAGGTTCTGACTGGTTAGGTGACCAAGATGCTATCGAGTTCATGTGTCGTGAAGCTCCTAAAGTGGTTTATGAGTTAGAGCACTTTGGTATGCCTTTTGACCGCAACCCTGACGGTACTATTTATCAGCGTCCATTCGGTGGCCACACAGCAAACTACGGCGAAAAAGCTGTACAACGTGCTTGTGCTGCTGCTGACCGTACTGGCCACGCTTTATTACATACGCTATACCAACGTAACGTTCGCGCTAAGACTCATTTCTTCGTTGAGTGGATGGCTCTTGACGTGATTCGTGATGCCGATGGCGACGTTGTTGGTGTGACTGCTTTGGAAATGGAAACGGGTGACGTTCACATTCTTCAAGCTAAGTGCGTGATGTTTGCAACAGGTGGTGCTGGCCGTATTTGGCAAGCTTCTACAAATGCATTTATCAATACTGGCGACGGTATGGGTATGGCTGCTCGTGCGGGCGTTCCTTTGGAAGATATGGAATTCTGGCAATTCCACCCAACTGGCGTAGCTGGTGCAGGCGTTCTCTTAACAGAGGGTTGCCGTGGTGAAGGCGGTATTTTGCGTAACAAGAACGGTGAGCGTTTCATGGAACGTTATGCGCCAACTTTGAAAGACTTGGCTCCACGTGACTTCGTTTCACGCTCAATGGACCAAGAGATCAAAGAAGGTCGCGGTTGCGGCCCTAACGGTGATTACGTTGTTCTTGATTTGACTCACATTGGTGCAGAAACAATTCACAAACGTTTGCCATCTGTTTATGAGATTGGCATTAACTTTGCGAACGTTGATGTGACTAAAGAGCCAATTCCAGTTGTGCCAACAATTCACTATCAGATGGGTGGTATTCCAACAAACATCCATGGTCAAGTTGTTGCGCCTAAGAACGGTAATCCAAATGAAGTTATCAATGGCTTCTACGCGATGGGTGAGTGCTCTTGCGTATCAGTTCACGGTGCGAACCGTTTAGGTACTAATTCATTGTTAGACTTGTTGGTGTTCGGTCGTGCGGCTGGTAATCACGTGATTTCAACAGCGTTGAAGCAAAAAGAGCACAAGCCGTTGCCTGCTGATGCTGGCGATTATTCATTGTCACGTTTGGCTAAGTTAGATAACTCAACATCTGGTGAGTACACACAAGATGTTGCTAACGATATCCGTAGCACGATGCAAAAACACTGTGGTGTTTTCCGTACTCAAGAAATTATGGATGGTGGCGTTACAAAGATTGCAGAAATTTCTGAGCGCGCTAAAAATATCCACCTTAAAGACAAATCAAAAGTTTTCAATACAGCACGTATTGAAGCTTTGGAATTGGAAAACTTGGTGGAAGCTGCTAACGCAACAATGGTTTCTGCAGCTGCACGTAAAGAAAGTCGTGGCGCACATGCTCATGATGATCACCCGGAACGTGATGATGAGAACTGGATGAAGCACACGCTTTGGTATAGCGAAGGTAACAAGCTCGACTACAAGCCTGTCAAGATGACTCCGCTAACAGTTGAATCTGTTCCACCTAAAGTCCGTACTTTCTAAAGGATTGAGGAATAAAAATGAGCGATACACGTATATTTGAAGTCTACCGTTACGATCCTGATGTGGATGCTGCTCCACGCATGCAGACTTATGAGGTTGAGTTGGACGGTTCAGAGCGCATGTTGTTAGATGCTTTGATGAAGCTTAAGAAGATGGATGAGACATTGTCATTCCGTCGTTCATGCCGTGAAGGTGTTTGTGGTTCAGATGCTATGAACATCAACGGTAAGAATGGTTTAGCTTGTTTGACTAACATGTTAACTTTGCCAAAGAAGATCTCTTTACGCCCATTGCCTGGCTTGCCAGTAGTGCGTGACTTGATCGTTGACATGACTCAATTCTTTAAGCAATACCATTCGATTCGTCCTTACTTGGTAAACGATATTCCTCCGCCGGAGAAAGAGCGTTTACAAAGCCCAGAAGAGCGTGAAGAGTTAGATGGATTGTATGAGTGCATCTTGTGCGCATCATGCTCAACATCATGCCCATCATTCTGGTGGAACCCAGACAAGTTCGTAGGCCCAGCTGGTTTGTTGCAGGCTTATCGCTTTATTGCTGATAGCCGTGACCAAGTAACTGGTGAGCGTTTAGATAATTTGGAAGATCCATATCGTCTATTCCGTTGCCATACGATCATGAACTGCGTAGACGTTTGTCCGAAAGGTCTAAACCCTACTAAAGCGATTGGTAAGATTAAAGAGCTTATGGTTCGTAGAGCTGTTTGATGCCTATTTCATCAGAAACCTTGTCGCTCTTGCGTTGGCGTGCGCGACGAGGACTGTTGGAAAATGATTTGATAATGGAGCGCTTTTTTGAGCGCTTCCATGACCAAATTGAAGAGGGTGATCTTGAGCCCTTGAATATTTTGCTAGATTTAAGTGATAACGATCTGATGGATTTGTTATTGCGTCGCAAGGAGCCGGAGGGGGATCTTGCGAACGAAGGGGTGCACCGTGTCCTGGCCATGTTGCGACCCGCTAGATTGTCATCAATCTAGAAAAAGATATTGCCTGGAATAAAACTTGCTTGTTTGATAAGACCTAAAACGCGTATTAAGGAAAGAAAAATGAACGCCTCTAATGAAAAAGCCACGTTATCGTTCTCAGATGGCACACCAGCCATTGAGTTACCAATCTACAAGGGTGTAGTGGGTCCTGATGTCATCGATATTCGCAAGTTATACGGTCAAACTGGTAAATTCACCTACGACCCAGGATTTATGTCTACAGCTTCTTGCAACTCAAAAATCACTTATATCGATGGTGATAAAGGTGAGTTGCTCTACCGTGGTTACCAAATTCAAGATTTGGCCACTAACTGTGATTTCTTGGAATCTTGCTTCCTGTTGTTAAAGGGTGAGTTGCCAAACAAAAAACAAAAAGAAGAGTTTGATGCTCTTGTGATGCACCACACAATGGTTCACGAGCAAATGCAATTCTTCTTGCGCGGTTTCCGTCGTGATGCTCACCCAATGGCTGTATTGACAGGCTTGGTTGGTGCAATGGCTGCTTTCTATCATGATGGCGTTGACTACAGCACAGCTCATGAACGTGAAGTTGCGCAGATTCGTTTGATCGCTAAGATGCCAACATTGGTTGCAATGGCTTATAAATATTCTGTAGGTCAGCCATTTGTATATCCAAAGAACAATCTTTCATACACAGCTAACTTCATGCAAATGATGTTTGCAACACCATGTGAAGATTACAAGGTGAATGAAGTATTAGTTCGCGCTTTGGATCGCATTTTTATTTTGCATGCTGATCATGAGCAAAATGCTTCAACATCAACAGTTCGTTTAGCTGGTTCTTCTGGCACTAACCCATTTGCAGCGATTGCAGCTGGCGTTGCTTGCTTGTGGGGTCCTGCTCACGGTGGTGCTAACGAAGCTTGCTTGCAAATGTTGGAAGAGATTCAAGCCAATGGTGGCGTTGAGAAGATTGACGACTTCATTGCTAAAGTTAAAGATAAAAATTCTGGTGTGCGTTTGATGGGCTTCGGTCACCGCGTTTACAAGAACTTTGATCCACGCGCTAAATTGATGCGTGAAACATGTTATGAAGTTCTTAAAGAGTTAGGTCTAGAGAATGACCCATTGTTCAAGTTGGCAATGACTCTTGAGAAGATCGCTTTGGAAGACGAATACTTCGTTAGCCGTAAGTTATATCCAAACGTTGACTTCTACTCAGGCATTGTTCAGCGCGCATTGGGTGTCCCAACAGAAATGTTCACATGTATCTTTGCCTTGGCACGTACAGTAGGTTGGATTTCTCAATGGGAAGAAATGATTACTGATGCTGAGTACAAGATTGGTCGTCCACGTCAGTTGTTCGTTGGTAGCGCAACACGTGCGGTTCAGCCAATCGCTAAGCGCTAATCTGAAGGATACACATGGCACGCACGTTGTATGACAAGTTATGGGATGACCATGTGGTCCATATGGAAGAGGATGGAACTACCGTCCTCTACATAGACAGACAGTTGTTGCATGAAGTGACTAGCCCTCAAGCCTTTGAGGGTTTGTCTTTAGCGAAGCGCCCAGTTTGGCGTAATTCAGCGAATTTGGCTGTATCTGACCACAACGTTCCAACAACGGATCGTTCAGAAGGCATCAAAGACCCTATCTCTCGTTTGCAGATTGATACTTTGGATCAAAACTGCGATTCATTTGGCATCACTCAATACAAAATGCACGACAAGCGTCAAGGTATCGTGCACGTGATTGGACCTGAGCAAGGCGCAACCTTGCCTGGAATGACAGTTGTTTGTGGTGACTCTCACACAAGTACGCATGGTGCTTTTGGCGCCTTGGCTTTTGGTATTGGCACGTCTGAAGTTGAGCACGTTTTAGCAACTCAAACTTTGCTGATGAAAAAAAGCAAAAACATGTTGGTTCGTGTCGATGGCCAGTTGCCTTTAGGCTGCTCTGCTAAAGATGTTGTTTTAGCCATCATTGGTAAAATTGGTACAGCAGGTGGTACTGGTTACACCATTGAATTTGCTGGTGATGCAATTCGATCTTTATCTATGGAAGGTCGAATGACGGTGTGCAATATGGCTATTGAAGCTGGTGCGCGCGCAGGTATTGTTGGTGTTGATGAAACAACTATCAACTACGTCAAGGGTCGTCCTTATTCACCGGCTGAAGGTGAGGCCTGGCGTCAAGCTCTACAGTACTGGAGAACTTTACATACTGATGAAGGTGCTCAGTTTGATCGTGTGATTGAATTGCGCGCTGAAGAGATTAAGCCTCAAGTTACTTGGGGAACTTCTCCAGAAATGGTTTTATCGATTGATGATCGCGTTCCTGATCCTGAAAAAGAAAAGGATCCAGTTAAGCGTGAAGCCATGGAGCGTGCATTGGCTTATATGGATTTAACACCTAATACGCCGATTGAATCCATCATGGTCGACAAGATCTTTATTGGCTCTTGTACTAATAGCCGTATTGAAGATATTCGTGCAGCTGCAAGAGTTGTTGAAAGAATAGCCAAAAAAGTAGCGCCTTCTGTTCGTCTAGCAATGGTTGTTCCTGGATCAGGTTTGGTTAAGGAGCAAGCAGAGCGAGAAGGATTGGATCGTGTTTTCAAGGCGGCTGGTTTTGAATGGCGTGAACCAGGTTGCTCTATGTGTTTAGCTATGAATGCTGACCGTTTAGAGCCGGGCGAGCGTTGTGCATCCACATCTAACCGTAACTTTGAAGGTCGTCAGGGTAATGGCGGCAGAACACATTTGGTGAGTCCAGCTATGGCAGCCGCAGCAGCACTAGAAGGACATTTTGTAGATGTTCGTAAAATAGCTTAAAAATAACATCCACATTGGAGACTTCCATGATTAAAACTTTAAAAATTTCAGCATTAGTAGCAGTTGCATTGAGTCTTGGTGCTTGCAATACGATTTCAGGCTTAGGCCAAGATTTGCAAAACTTGGGCCGCACTATTGATAAAAGTGCTACTTCAAATAACCCTAACAAAGATTCAGACTCTTCAGGTGTTGTGGTTACACCAGTTAAATAATGGAAAAATTTACAGTTCACCAAGGCTTGGTGGTTCCTTTAGATCGTGAGAACGTTGATACGGATGCGATCATCCCTAAGCAATTCTTAAAATCAATTAAAAGAACCGGTTTTGGTCAAAATTTATTTGATGAATGGCGTTATTTAGATCAGGGCGAGCCTGGTCAAGATTGCACTAACCGTCCTTTGAATCCTGACTTTATTTTGAATCAGTCTCGTTATAAGGGTGGGAGTATCCTTTTAGCGCGTCAAAACTTTGGTTGCGGTAGCTCTCGTGAGCACGCGCCATGGGCACTGGAGCAGTATGGATTTAGAGCGGTGATTGCACCTAGCTTTGCAGATATCTTTTTTAACAATTGTTATAAGAATGGTTTGTTGCCGATTGTTTTATCTGCTCAGCAAGTAGACCATTTATTTAATGAGACTGTTGCATTCAATGGCTACCAGTTGACAATTGATCTTGAGAAGCAGCAGGTGATTGCAGCTGATGGTCGTGCCTATGATTTTGAAATTGCTTCATTTAGGAAATATTGCATGATTAACGGTTTGGACGATATTGGTCTAACGTTACGTCATGCAGATAAAATCAAAGCCTATGAATCAGAGCGCATCTTGAAGATGCCTTGGTTAAGTACCAAACTCCCTTAATTTTATTCGAAAGTTTTCTATGAAGATTGCAGTATTGCCAGGAGATGGCATTGGTTCAGAAATTATTGCTGAAGCAGTGAAGGTTCTTAATGCCTTGGGCGAATCTTTTGAGATGGAAACTGCGCCAGTAGGTGGTGCAGGTTATGAAGCCAAAGGTCATCCTTTGCCAGAAGAAACCCTGAAATTAGCAAAAGAAGCGGATGCTATTTTATTTGGTGCAGTTGGGGATTGGAAATACGACACCTTAGCTCGTGAATTGCGTCCTGAGCAAGCGATTCTTGGTTTGCGTAAACATTTGAGTTTATTTGCTAATTTGCGCCCAGCTATTTGTTACCCAGAATTGACTGCTGCTTCATCATTGAAGCCTGAGATTATTGCGGGTCTAAATATTTTGATCGTACGTGAATTAAACGGCGATATTTACTTTGGCTCACCAAAAGGTATTCGTACGGCAACTGATGGTTTGTTCCCTGGATCGCGTGAAGGCTTTGACACAATGCGTTACTCCGAGCCAGAGGTTGAGCGCATTGCTCACGTTGCGTTTCAAGCAGCGCAAAAACGTGACAAACGAATTTGCAGTGTTGATAAATCAAACGTATTAGAAACTTTCCAATTATGGAAAGAAGTCATGATTCGAGTGGGTAAAGAGTATCCTGATGTTGAGTTATCTCATATGTACGTTGATAACGCAGCGATGCAATTGGTAAAAGCACCAAAAGCTTTTGACGTCATTGTCACAGGCAATATGTTTGGCGATATTTTGTCAGATGAGGCTGCGATGTTGACTGGTTCAATTGGTATGTTGCCTTCGGCTTCTTTGGATAAAAACAACAAAGGCTTGTATGAGCCAAGCCATGGTTCTGCACCTGATATCGCCGGCAAAGGCATAGCCAATCCTTTGGCAACTATTTTGTCTGCGGCCATGATGTTGCGTTATTCATTAGGCAAGGCTGAGCAAGCTGATCGAATTGAAGCAGCGGTTCAAAAGGTTTTGGCTCAAGGTTATAGAACTGGCGATATCAAAACTGAAGGTTGTCAGTTGGTTGGTACTCGCGAAATGGGTGAAGCTGTATTGAAGGCTCTATAAACAGAGTGTTGAAGCAGCTAGTTGGTAATGTATTTACAGATTAATTTAATTTTTAGATAGGTGTCGTGATGGCAACTCCATTAGTCGGTTTAGTTGGTTGGCGTGGCATGGTTGGTAGTGTTTTGATGCAGCGCATGCAAGATGAAGGGGATTTCTCTTTCATTGAACCTGTTTTTTTTAGCACCAGCAATGCTGGTGGCCCAGCTCCTGCCATGGCTAAGAATGAGAAAAAACTCTATTCAGCTGATGATGTGGATGCTCTAAAACGTTGCGACATCATCATCACTTGCCAAGGCGGCGACTACACCAAAGAAATTTATCCAAAGATTCGTGCTGCAGGCTGGAAAGGTCATTGGATTGATGCTGCTAGTTCATTGCGTATGGTTGATGAGTCTGTGATCGTGCTTGATCCGGTGAACCGTCCAGTGATTGATTCTGCTATCTCTAAAGGCGGCAATTTGTGGGTGGGTGGTAACTGTACAGTGAGCTTGATGTTGATGGCCATGGGCGGTTTATTCCGTGAAGGCATGATTGAGTGGGTGAGTGCGATGACTTACCAAGCAGCTTCTGGTGCTGGCGCGCAAAATATGCGTGAATTACTATCCCAGATGGGCGCTTTGCATGATGCAGTTAAAACAGAATTAGCAGATCCTGCATCTGCCATTTTGGATATTGATCGCAAAGTTTCAGAAACAATGCGTTCTGCTAATTTCCCGAAAAAGAATTTCCGCAACACAGCCTTGGCTGGTAGCTTGATTCCGTGGATTGACGTTCCTGTTGAAAATGGTCAAACCAAAGAAGAGTGGAAGGGTGGTTCTGAGTGCAATAAGATCTTAGGTAACCCACCATTTAGAACAGCTGGCAGTATTCCTATTGATGGCTTATGTGTGCGTATTGGCGCAATGCGTTGCCATTCACAAGGTTTAACCATCAAGTTGAAAAAAGACGTTCCTTTAGCTGATATCGAAGGTATCTTGGCGAGTGCCAATGATTGGGTAAAAGTTGTGCCTAACGATCGTGAAATCTCTGAGCGTGATTTAACGCCTGCGGCAGTAACTGGTACTTTGACGGTACCAGTAGGTCGTTTACACAAGATGGCAATGGGCCCTGATTACTTAGGTGCATTCACAGTTGGCGACCAATTGTTATGGGGTGCTGCTGAGCCATTGCGTCGCATGTTACGTATTTTGTTGGAGCGTTAATTGCGTCTGATCCAAACTTTAGGTGTGAGCCTTTTAGGTCTGTTCATGACCGGGCAGGCTCTTGCCTTGAGCTTGGGTAACTTGAGTGTTCAGTCTAAGCCTGATCAATCTCTCAAAGCTGAAATTGCTATTGAGCTTCACTCAAGTGAAGTTGGAGCCCTAAAAGATGTTCAAGTAGCACTTTCTAGCCCTGAAATTTATCAACGTCTCGGCATCACTTCATCAGCGACCCAGTCGCAATTAAAGGTAACGCTCGTTAAAGGTTCTAAGCAAGAACCAGTGGCGATCAGAATTACATCTGATGAAGTATTGAAGCTTCAAGCAGGTGAAGTATTTTTAGATGCCTTAGTTGAGTTACGTTGGTCTGCTGGTCTAGTTCGCCGCGCCTACACTTTAATGGTGGGGGATCAAGCCAAGGTTCAGGTCAAGGGTGGTGACACCCTTACTGAAATTGCAGCACGTGCTTTGCCGCAATTTGAAGATGCCAATTTAGACCAGGCTCTAATTGCTTTATACCGCGCTAATCCACAAGCTTTTGCAGGTGGCAGCATCCATCGTTTGATGGCTGGTACAGAATTGAAAATGCCAAGTAAGGCTATGGTGCAAAGTGTACCTAAGGAAGAAGCTAAGAACATCACTGCGTCTGCTGATCAGGCATATAGAACTGGCCAATCTCAACTGTCTTTGTCTGAAGTGAGTAAAACAATTGTTGGAGACCGCTTAAAAGTTGGCCCTGCAGATGGATTAGAGGGTGATGCCAAGCGTCGCATGGAAGATTTATTGGTTCAAGAGAAAGCACTTTCTGATGCCAAACAAAAAATTGTTGAGCTTGAAAAAAATATTGCTGATCTGAAAACTTTGATTCAGAACTCGGATAAAGCTCCAGTAATGGCATCAGGTTGGAAAGCTTATGCAGGTCCTATCGCTATTGCTGTAATGACATTGATTGCATTATTGATTCTTTTGAAGCTTTCAAAAAGCCAAGCGAAGCAAAGTGCAACGCTTCCTAAGGTGCCAGCACAAGCTGCACAATTGTTCGCCTCTTTAGATCTGAATTTGGGTGGGCCAACATCGGCAGGTGCGAAAAACTTAAATCTACCAAGCGCTGAAACACTTAAAGTGAAATTGAACTTGGTCAGGGCCTATATCACCATTGAAGATTTCAGTGCAGCCAAAGCTGCTTTGAATGAGGTTCTAGCTGTGAGCAGTCAAATTGACCCTGAGTTAACGATTCAGGCTCAGTCCTTGATGGCTGAGATTGATCAGCGTCAAGCTTAAATAACATGCGCTTAGCACTGGGTTTGCAATACGACGGTGCTGCCTTTTCTGGATGGCAAACTCAAAGCAATGGCAACACCGTTCAAGATCATCTTGAAGAAGCGTTATGCCACTTCATCGGAAATCCTCAAGTTCAAGAAGTTAAAACCATCACAGCCGGCAGAACGGATACAGGTGTTCATGCTTTAGGGCAGGTGGTTCATTTCGACACCGAGATTGTTCGACCAGAAAACGCTTGGATTAAAGGCGTTAATTCTTTTTTACCAAAGTCAGTAGTCGTGCAGTGGGTAAAACCCGTGCCAGAAACGTTTGATGCACGTTACTTGGCATTTGAGAGAACATATTGCTACGCTCTTTATACCGGTGAGCATTCAGCACCCTTGGTGCAAGGTAAGGCTGGTTATCTGATGTTGCCAAATGGCAAAAGTCTTGATATCTCAGCGATGCAAATGGCCAGCCAGTGTTTAATTGGTGAACATGATTTCACTTCATTTCGATCATCAGAGTGTCAGAGCAAAGCTCCTGTCAAAACTTTATATCAAGTAGAGATTCATAGTCAGGGGCCTTGGGTTTTCTTTGTGCTTAAGGGGAATGCCTTTTTACACCATATGGTGAGAAACTTGGTGGGTAGCCTAGTTGTGATTGGCCAAGGAAAGGAATCCCCGGAATGGTTAAAAACTCTTCTAGAAGCCAAGAATCGTCAGTTGGCAGCCCCCACTTTTATGGCAGATGGTTTGTATTTGGTTAGAGTGGGATATCCTGAGCACTTCGAAATTCCTGAACCCAATTTAACTGCTAGCCTATTACCGAGTCATCTTTTGGCATCTCTTAGTCGCTAAAATCATTTTGATTAATTGAAAATTGCAAAAAAGATCAAAAAACACCAAAAACTGTAAAAAAGGGCATTTTTTGAGCGATATACAGTAGAAAACAGTGAAAATTTAGCAAAAAACGTATAAAACCAAAATATAGAAAACTAATCAATGGGCTTGTTAAAACATACACCAGGTAAAACGCGGATCAAATTCTGTGGCTTTACACGTTCAAGTGACGTGGATGATGCCGTCCGTTTGGGTGTCGATGCCTTGGGATTCGTCTTTTACGCTCCTAGCCCACGTTACGTCAGCCCAGAGGTGGCGGCAACCCTAGTGGGTCGTATGCCTGGTGGTGTTGATGCTGTTGCCTTGGTGGTCAACCCCACCGATGAAGAGGTGCAGCGCATTCAAGACAGAATGCCACTCACTTTATGGCAGTTCCATGGGGATGAGTCTCCAGAGCGCTGCGCAGAGATTGCAGGTGGCTTACCTTGGGTAAAAGCTGCCCGAATGAAGCCAGGATTCAGACTTGAGGATTTTTCTCTACAATACAGTCAAGCAGCCGGTTTTTTACTAGATGCCTTTGTTGAAGGCTATGGTGGAGGCGGGCATGTATTCGATTGGTCTTTGATACCGGAAGTATGGGCAAAAGAAAACGCGCATCGGGTCGTTTTGAGTGGTGGATTGAACACGCACAACGTGGTCGAGGGAATCTCACACCTTAAACCTTGTGCTGTTGATATTTCAAGTGGAATTGAAATAGCAAAAGGTCAAAAAAGCCCTGCGTTAATGCAGGCGTTTATTCAAGCTGTTCGTGATGCTGATGCCAGCATCCTATCCGCATAAAAAGGTCAACACTATGTACGATTTTCCAGATGTAAGAGGTCATTTCGGCCCCTACGGTGGTGTGTTTGTTTCTGAGACATTGATGTTCGCACTGAACGAACTCAAAGAAACTTATGCCAAATATCAAAACGATCCGGAGTTCTTAGCTGAGTTTCATTCAGAGTTAAAACACTTTGTTGGTCGTCCATCGCCGGTATATCACGCCAAGCGTTGGAGTGAACAATTAGGTGGTGCGCAAATCTACCTTAAACGTGAAGATTTAAATCACACTGGCGCTCACAAAATTAATAATGTGATTGGTCAAGCAATGTTGGCTAAGCGTATGGGTAAGAAACGCATCATCGCTGAAACAGGTGCTGGTCAACATGGTGTAGCAACAGCCACTATTTGTGCTCGTATGGGCTTGGAATGTATCGTCTATCAAGGTTCTGTGGACGTGGCTCGCCAAGCGCAAAACGTTTATCGCATGAAACTCTTGGGCGCCACAGTAGTGCCGGTAGAGTCAGGCACCAAAACACTTAAAGATGCTTTGAATGAGGCAATGCGTGATTGGGTCACCAACGTAGAAAGCACTTTTTACATTATTGGCACTGTTGCTGGTCCTCATCCATACCCAATGATGGTGCGCGATTTCCAAAGCGTGATTGGTGAAGAGTGCAAAGTACAAATGCCAGAAATGATTGGCCGTCAACCAGACTACGTGATGGCTTGTGTCGGTGGTGGTTCAAATGCCATGGGTATTTTTTATCCGTATATCGATGTGCCTGATGTGAAGTTAATTGGTGTCGAAGCTGCAGGTCGTGGCTTGAATACCAAAGATCACTCAGCCGCTTTGGTCGCCGGTACGCCAGGTGTTTTACACGGCAACCGTACTTATTTATTGCAAAACGAAGATGGTCAGATTGCAGAGACGCATTCAGTTTCAGCAGGTATGGACTACCCAGGTGTAGGCCCAGAGCATGCTTGGTTAAAAGATTCTAAGAGAGCAGAGTATGTTGCTGTGACCGATGATGAAGCGCTAAAAGCTTTCCATGATTGTTGTCGTATTGAGGGCATTATTCCTGCGCTCGAAAGTAGTCATGCCATTGCATATGCGTGCAAGCTCGCATCAAGCTTACCGAAAGATAAAACAATTTTGGTGAATTTATCTGGTCGTGGCGATAAAGATATGCACACGGTTGCTCAAGAATCAGGTTTGAAGTTTTAGGAATTTAGATGTCGAAAATTGCAAAAGTATTTGCTGACTTAAAAGCCCAAGGGCGAAAAGGTTTAGTGCCCTTTATTACGGCAGGTGATCCTGAACCTGGCATCACTTTAGATTTATTACACGCCCTAGTGCGTGGTGGTGCTGACGTGATTGAGTTGGGTATTCCGTTCTCAGATCCTATGGCAGATGGCCCAGTGATCCAGCGAGCCTCTGAGCGCGCTTTATCGCACGGCATGAGTTTGAAGCATGTGATTGAGATTGTGAAAGAGTTCCGTCAAAGCAATGACCACACGCCTATCGTTTTAATGGGCTATGCCAACCCTATCGAACACATGGGGACCGAGACTTTTGTGCGAACAGCTAAAGACGCTGGAGTGGATGGGGTTTTAGTGGTGGATTACCCACCTGAAGAATGTGAAGATTTTGCCCAGCAATGTAGAACTGCTGGCATCGATCCTATCTTCTTGTTGGCACCAACATCTTCCCAGGCTCGCATTGATCAAGTGGGTAAGGTCGCAGCTGGTTATATTTACTATGTATCCCTAAAAGGTGTGACAGGTTCTGCTAACCTGGATACCAAAGCCGTAGCAGGGATTATTCCGCAAATTAGGGCGGCCTCCAACATCCCAATTGCGGTCGGTTTTGGCATTAGAGATGCCCAATCTGCCGTAGCTGTAGGGGAGACTGCGGATGCGGTGGTAATTGGTAGTCGAATTGTGCAATTATTAGAGGAAACCCCTAGCGCTGAAAGAGTACAATCACTAGAACGTTTCCTAAGGGACATCCGCGAGGCTTTGGATAAATAATATGAGTTGGTTAGATAAACTACTTCCGCCAAGTATTCAACATACTGACCCGGCACAACGTAAGAGTGTTCCAGAGGGTTTATGGGTGAAATGCCCATCATGTGAAGCCGTTCTATATCGTAATGATATTGAGGCGAATTTACATGTTTGCCCTAAATGTGACCACCATATGCGCATTAATGCGCGTGAGCGTTTAGATAAGCTCCTTGATCTTGAAGGTCGTCATGAGATTGGTCAAGAGGTATTGCCAATTGATGCGCTTAAATTCAAAGATACTAAGAAATACCCCGATCGCCTTAAAGACGCTATTGATACCACTGGCGAAACCGATGCGATGGTGGTGATGGCTGGATCTATCCACACCATTCCTGTGGTGATTGCCTGTTTCGAATTCGAGTTCATGGGTGGTTCCATGGGTTCTGTTGTGGGTGAGCGTTTTGTACGCGGTGCCCAAATGGCTTTAGAGCAAAAAGTTCCTTTCATTTGTGTTAGCGCCACTGGTGGCGCACGTATGCAAGAGAGCTTGTTGTCATTAATGCAAATGGCTAAAACCAATGCGATGTTAGTGAAGTTAGCTCACGCACGTCTGCCATACATCAGTGTTTTAACTGATCCAACTATGGGCGGCATTTCTGCCAGCTTTGCGTTTATGGGCGACGTGGTGATGGCTGAGCCTAAGGCTTTGATTGGGTTCGCAGGACCTCGAGTGATTGAGCAGACTGTGCGCGAAAAATTGCCGGAAGGCTTCCAGAGATCAGAGTTCTTAATGCAAAAAGGTGGCATTGACATGATTGTTGATCGCCGCAATATGCGACAAGAAATTGCTCAGTTGTTGGCGCTGTTACTTAAGCAGCCTAGCGATTCAGTAGCCTAACTAGATAGTTTCTAGTTTGTCTGCGACCTTTGATAATTTAGATGATTGGTTGCGTCACCTAGAGCAGGCGCATCCTGTTGGCATTGATATGGGCTTGGACCGTATTAATCGCGTTAAAGATGCGCTGGCCCTTCATTTTGATGCCCTTGTTTTCACAGTAGGTGGTACCAATGGCAAGGGCTCTACTTGCGCTTTACTAGAAAGCATTCTGTTGGCGGCTTCTTATAAAGTAGGTTGCCACACATCCCCCCATTTTCTGAAGTTCAATGAGCGTGCTCGCGTCAATGGCGAAATAGTCAGTGATGAGCTCTTACTTGAGCATTTCAACATCGTTGAAGCAGCCAGAGCGAGTTTGCCAGATGCCCCTAGTTTGACTTATTTTGAGTTCACTACCTTGGCCATCATGCATTTATTTGCCAAGGCAGGTTTGGATGCAGTCATCTTGGAAGTTGGCCTAGGCGGACGTTTAGATGCGGTCAATATGATTGATGCGGATTGCGCCATTGTGACCAGCATTGATTTAGACCATATTGAGTATCTGGGCGATACCCGTGAAAAGATTGCTTTTGAAAAAGCAGGCATTTTCAGATCTGATAAGCCTGCCATTTGCGGTGACCCCGTCCCACCTCAAGCTTTAATGGATCATGCAGAGGCCATCGGTGCGGATTTATGGATCATGGGAAGAGACTTCAATTTCCAGGGCGACAAACAGCAGTGGGGTTGGGCTGGCAGAAATAAGCGTTTTTCTGGTTTAGGTTATCCAGCTCTCAGAGGAGCTAATCAATTATTGAATGCATCGGCTGTGATTGCAGCTTTAATTGCGGTGCGTGACCGTTTGCCAGTAGGCGCTCAAGAAATTAGAAATGGCATGGCTTGGGTTGAGCTACCAGGTCGTTTTCAGGTATTGCCGGGTCAGCCAACCATCATCTTGGATGTGGCTCACAACCCACATGCCAGCGCCGCTTTAGCGCAAAACCTGGAAAACATGGCTTACCACCCGTATACCATCGCTGTTTTTGGTGCCATGGCTGATAAAGATATCGCTGGGGTATTGAAACCCATGCTCGATAAGGTTGATTTTTGGTATTTTTGCGATCTGCCAACCCCAAGAGCAGCCTCGGCAGAAGACCTAGCCAGAGAGCTAAAGGCTCTGGGCTTTAAGGAAGGCAAGGATTCTGGAATTGAAACCTTTAAAAGCCCAGAATTAGCCTATCAAGCAGCACTAAAAAAGGCGGGTGAGGGTGATAGAATATCGGTATTCGGATCCTTCTTCACTGTAGCTGGTGTGTTGGCCTATCGAAATGCAAAAGCTCATTAAATATGACACAACTTTGACTTAGAAATTTAGCTGATGCGCCTACCTTTTTTTAACCGCCCAAGTACAAAAAACAACACGCCAGTTGAGGATCATCTAACGGAAGATCCTGAACGTCAAAAGGCAAGGCACCGTTTAATTGGTGCAGCTTTCTTGGTCACAGTCGCAGTAGCTGGTTTACCCCTCATATTTGATTCTCAGCCGAAGAATCATGCCAATGACATTGCCATTCAAATTATTCAGCCGGGCGCCAAAGATGAAAAGCCTGCTGACGTTGAAGCTGATAAAAAAGCAGTATTAGAAAAAGAGTCTAAGGACTCCAAAGATTTAAAAGAAGCTAAAAAAGAACCCCTCAAAGAAGAAACAAAATCTGATAAACCTGCGCCGGTTGCAAAGACCTTAGACAAAGGCGAGGAAGTCATTGCGATTTTGGAAGGGCGTCAAGATAAAAAGCCAGCCACAGCAACAACCAGTCCTGCAGCTAACGGCTCTAAATACGTCATACAGATTGGCGCTTTTTCATCAGAGGAGCGCGTTAAAAATTGGCAAGCGAAACTAAAAGAACAAAAAGTAACAACGTATGTTGATATCAAAACAAATAAAGAAGGTGGCAAATTACATCTCTTGAGATCTGGTCCTTATGCTGACAAAGCAAGTGCAGACGCAGCAGAGAAAAAGATTCGTTACGTTGGTTTGAGTCCCAAGCTCATTGAGCAAAAAGCCAACTAATTAATCAAAGAGAATTAGCCTTATGAACCTTCATTTCACGCTAATAGATATCCTGGCTTTTGCGATCTTGGTGATATCTGGTTTGATGGGTATCTGGCGTGGTTTGGTTCGTGAAGTATTGGCGCTGATTGGTTGGGTTGCTGCTTCATGGATTGCCTATCACTATGCGACTTGGTTAGCCTATGAATGGTTAACTGGAATGCCTGGTGGCGAGATGACTCGCTTAGCTTTGGGCTTTATTATTTTGTTTATTGTGGTCATGATCGTTTGTGCTTTAGTTGGGAAATTCCTTGCCAAGTTAATGCAGCAAGCGGGATTGAGCCCTATGGATCGTTTTTTAGGTTTTGCATTTGGTTTGTTAAGAGGTTTATTGGTCGTTGTGGTCTTAAGTAGTTTGGCTACATTGACCAGCATTTCTCAAACAACCGAATGGCGTAAAGCTTGGTCTTTGCCTGCTATTGAATTATTGATCGGCATGACTCAGGCATGGTTACCGGATGAATGGGCTGCTCAGGTGTCTGGGCAGTTGAAGAAGTAAGTTTTAAAAAGATAGAGGTCTCTATGTGCGGTATTGTCGGTGCGGTAGGCAATAGTCCAGTCAATCAGTTGCTGTATGACGCTTTGTTGTTATTGCAACATCGTGGTCAGGATGCTGCTGGTATTGCAACCATGAACGGCAGTTCATTTAGCATGCATAAAGCAAACGGCATGGTGCGTGATGTTTTCCGAACTCGTAATATGCGCAGCTTGCCAGGTAATGCGGGTATTGGTCAGGTACGATACCCAACAGCGGGGTCAGCAAGCAGCGAAGAAGAGGCTCAACCGTTTTATGTGAATGCCCCATTTGGCATCATTTTGGCGCACAACGGCAATTTAACAAATGCCCCAGCATTGCGCGATGAGATGTTCTATCGTGATAGACGTCACATCAATACCAATTCTGATACAGAAGTTTTATTAAACGTTTTGGCTGACGAGTTGCAACGCGCTACCAACAGTATTGCTTTGGATGCTAGCGCTGCATTCGCCGCTGTGACTAAAGTTCATCAGCGTCTCAAGGGTTCGTACGCAGTTGTATCTTTGATTGCTGGTTATGGTTTGTTGGCTTTCCGTGATCCATTTGGTATTCGTCCTTTGTGTATTGGTCGATTAGATACGCCGCAAGGTCCTGAGTGGATGATTGCTTCTGAGTCAGTCACCCTTGAAGGTTTAGGTTTCAAGGTGGTCAGAGATGTGGCACCTGGTGAAGCCATCTTTATTGATAACTCCGGTCAATTCCACAGCAAGCTATGTGCTGAAGGCGCTAAATTAAACCCATGTATTTTTGAATACGTTTATTTGGCTCGTCCAGATTCATGTATTGATGGCGTGACTGTTTACGACGTACGTTTATTGATGGGCAATTACTTAGCACAGAAAATTGCGCGAGAAACAGATGCATCACAAATTGATGTGGTGATGCCAATCCCCGATTCAAGCCGCCCAGCTGCGATGCAAGTGGCCAAGTTATTAGGCGTGCCTTACCGTGAAGGATTCTTTAAGAATCGTTATGTGGGCCGTACTTTCATCATGCCTGGTCAAGCCATGCGTAAAAAATCAGTGCGTCAAAAACTCAATGCGATGCGTTTAGAGTTCAAAGATAAAAACGTCTTGATTGTCGATGACTCTATTGTGCGTGGCACCACCTCTTATGAGATCGTGCAAATGGCTCGTGATGCCGGTGCTAAGAAAGTGATTTTCGCCTCAGCTGCGCCGCCGGTTCGTTTTCCGAACGTGTATGGCATTGATATGCCAACGCGCAGTGAGTTAGTGGCTTATGGTCGTACTCATGAAGAGATCACCAAATTAATTGGTGCTGATGAATTGATTTATCAAGATGTTGAAGATTTGAAAAAAGCAGTGAGAGACATTAATCCTGCGATCGAAAATTTTGATTCATCTTGCTTTGATGGTAAGTATGTCACGGGTGACATCACTGAGTCTTATTTAGATGCCCTAGAGGCTTCCCGTAATACGCCTAAGGCTTTAGCGGATCGTCAGCAGGGTGATGGCACAGACTTGGCTAGATCACAATTACATTTACATTTAGCTTCTCAAGAGTAGTATTCAGTTATGAGCAATAAAAAAAGAGCACCGATCGATATTAAAAATCTTCACACTGAAACTTTGGGTGTGAGGGCGGGTGTTCGCCGTACAGAATTCAATGAGCACTCAGAAGCCATGTTCTTAACTTCTAGTTTTTGCTTTGATAGTGCTGCTGATGCTGCGCATGGTTTTGCCAATGCAGAAAAAGGATTCATTTATTCACGTTTTACCAACCCCACTGTGGCTATGTTCCAAGATCGCTTGGCTGCCTTAGAGGGTGGTGAATCATGTATTGCGACTTCATCTGGCATGTCAGCCATCATGACAGTGGCTATGGCTCATTTGCAGGCAGGTGATCACCTGGTTTGTTCTCGTTCAGTTTTTGGAGCAACGATTCAATTGTTCACTAATATCTTGGGTCGATTTGGCATTGAAACAACTTATGTTGATATGTCTGACTTGAATGCCTGGCAATCTGCTGTTAAGCCTAATACCAAGCTCTTTTATTTAGAAACACCGTCAAATCCATTAACAGAAGTGGCTGATATTGCTGCTATTGCAAAAATTGCTAAAGCAGCGAAAGCACTCTACGTAGTGGATAACTGCTTCTGCACGCCTGCATTACAAAAACCGTTGGCATTGGGTGCTGATGTGGTGATTCATTCAGCTACTAAGTATTTAGATGGTCAAGGTCGTGTTTTGGGTGGTGCTATTGTTGGTTCTGAAGAATTTATTTTGGGTAAAGTTTTCCCTTACGTCAGAACCACGGGGCCGACACTATCAGCATTTAATGCTTGGGTTATTTTGAAGGGTCTAGAAACTTTAAGTTTGCGCCTTGAAAAGCAAAGCCAGGCTGCTCTTGAATTGGCTGAGTGGCTAGAGCAACAGCCAGCGGTCGAGCGTGTCTATCACCCAGGTTTGAAGTCACATCCTCAATATGAATTGGCGCGTACTCAACAAAAAATGGGCGGTCCGATTTTGTCTTTCAAATTGAAGGGCGGCCAAGAAGCTGCTTGGAAAGTGATTGACGGCACTAAGCTCTTATCGATTACTGCTAATTTGGGTGACACGCGTACAACCATTACGCATCCTGCAACAACCACTCACGTTAGAGTAAGTCCAGAGGCAAGAGCTGCTGCTGGTATTACTGATAGTTTGGTGCGTATTGCGGTGGGTCTTGAAAATATCGACGATATTAAGAACGACTTACTGCCAGGTTTAACAGCCTAAGTACAAGATTCATCTTGTTCAGAATCACCATCAAAAGGAAGCTCAGAAAGCTTCCTTTTCTGCTTCTAAATAGGCCAGGCTGGTGTACTTGCCAATATTGCCTTCAAAGCCTTTAGTATTTTTAGCGTACTTGATGACTCTTGGGTCCTTTAAAACAAGGGCTTTAGCAGCACTCGGATCAATGCCATCTTGAACCGCTTTGACACAGGTTTCGTAAATGCCAGCCATGAATTCACCATACTCTTTAAGAAGAGTATTCTTGGCTTCGCCGTGACCGGGTATCCATAGCTGTTCGCCAGCGGCTTCTGTTAATTCTTTATATGTTTTGAAGGTGCCCACATAGGAGCCGTCATCAATATTAGCGATACGCCCATCCATCGCAATATCTCCCACGTACGTCACACGATCTTGAATTACCTCAAGGCAGATGTCGCCTGGTGTGTGACAGATGCCATAGTGATGCACTTTAATTTTGACATCACCATAATCAAACACATCACCGTGTTTGACCACGTGGGTCGGAGGAACAACTTTGGTTCCCGCGGTGGCTTGATTAGTCCAGCGCTCCATCAGGTTGCGCCAAGAGTTACCTTCAATGCCTTTAATTTGTTCAGCGCTAAAAGGGTGAGCATAGATAGGGAGTTGTGGGCCATACGCTTCAACGAAAGCTTGATTACCTAAAAAGTGATCACCATGGTAGTGAGAGTTGAAGATGGCAATCACTGGAAGAGGGCTGACTGTCTTGATCATACGAATCGCCATCTCACCAATTTGCAGTGATGCTCCTGTATCTAAAATAACGATCCCTTTGCTTGTGATGACAAAAGTAATATTAGCCATCATGCCTTGATTTTCAGCTGTCGGAAAACCATCAGGGGAGTAGATCATCCAAACATGTTTACTAAGTTGTTTTGCAGGATGATCTTTGACTTTAGGACCTTTAATAAAATCTTCTGCCGCTTTCGCAAACTCCATCATTTGTGGCAGCGTTAGCAAGCCAATAGCTCCCAGTGAAATTTTTAAAAGATGTCGACGTTGATTCATAAATAAACCTTATATTTTTAGTGCTGTATTTGCATCATATGCCAAGATCAAATGCATCAATCACATTGTGTCTGTGACAAATGGAACAATCAATTAGGGATAATTAATAAGCGTTTCCCAATTGCCCACAAGTCACTTAGATAAAGCCTCTAAGTGAGTGCAACTTTTGATCGGTACTTTCCCTGAAATTTGAAATTTAATCAAACTTTTTGCTATTTGCTTATTTCAAAACAATCTATAAAGATGAATAATGTCACCATAGCTAAAAATATATTTAGCACCTTAAAAAAATACATTTAAAGCAATATTGGGAGTCCTTGTGACAGTAGAGAAAAAATCGAGGGTATTCGGACGATTACGTCGTGCACCAGAAAACTTTGTTTCTGAGCAATTTGCATCGGATGTTTACGAGCATGGCATGGACGAAACTCGTCGTGGTTTCTTACGTAAAAGTTTTGTGACTGCGCTTGGCGCAGCAACAGCGGGTGGAGCAGTTAGCTCTGCTCTTGCTGCTGATGGTGAAAAAGTAATTTTGGAAAAGCAGCAATGGCAAACGACCTTGGGTCAGCCAGTAGCAGCTAGACCTTATGGCGCTCCATCACAGTGGGAAGCAGCACTGCAACGTCGTGAGTCACCAGGTTTAACACGTGTTTCAGCTGCCTCTGTCGCGTTCGCCCCTTTACAAGGCTTCTTCGGTATCATCACCCCAAACGGTTTGCACTTTGAGCGTCACCACCAAGGTTGGTATGACATCGATCCTGCACAGCACCGCTTGATGGTGAACGGTTTAGTGAAACAAGAAAAAGTATTCACGATGGACGACCTTATGCGTTTGCCATCTGTCTCACGTATTCACTTTATTGAGTGCGGGGCTAATACCGGCTTAGAGTGGGGTAACGTTGCTGTACCTAGCGTTCAATACACCCATGGCATGTTGTCTTGCTGCGAATTCACAGGCGTACCTCTTTCTACTTTGTTAGATATGTGTGGTGCTGACCTTAAGAATGGTAAATATATTTTGGCTGAAGGTGGCGATGGTTCGGGAATGACAAGAACGATCCCTCTAGATGCTGCCCTTAAAGATACATTGGTTTGTTGGGCGATGAATGGTGAAATGTTGCGCCCAGAGAATGGTTATCCATTACGCTTGGTTGTGCCGGGTGTGCAGGGTGTGAGTTGGGTGAAGTGGTTGCGTCGTATTGAGGTGGGTGATATGCCTTACGCATCAAAAGACGAAGCAGTTCACTACATTGACTTGTTGCCAAGTGGTTTACATCGTCAATACACCACGATTCAAGAATGTAAATCTGTGATCACAACACCATCTGGTGGCCAACAGTTGTTAGACAAGGGTTTCTACAACATTAGCGGTATGGCATGGTCTGGCCGCGGTAAGATCAAACATGTTGATATTTCTGTTGATGGTGGCAATAACTGGCGTCGTGCTCGTTTAGAGACACCAGTTTTATCCAAAGCGATCACGCGTTTCAATATGGACTGGACTTGGGATGGCTCACCAGCTATTTTGATGTCACGTGCCACTGATGAAACTGGCTACGTTCAGCCAATGGTGAAGCAGTTAAGAGAAGTACGTGGCACACGTTCGATCTATCACAATAATTCAATCCAAGCATGGAAGCTTGATGCGAACGGGGAGTTGAGTAATGTTCAAGTTGGCTAATCAATTAACAAAAGCACTTGTTGTTGCTGGACTTTCCGCAACATTCGTGACAACAACTTTTGCGCAATCAAAATATCCAGGCATTGGTCGTGAAGCGACAAAAGCTGAAGTAGCAGCATGGGATATTGATGTTCGTCCAGACTTCAAAGGTCTGCCAAAAGGATCTGGCAACACATTGCGCGGTCAAGAAGTTTGGGAAAGTCGTTGCGCATCATGCCATGGCACATTTGGTGAGTCTAATGAAGTGTTCACGCCGATCGTTGGTGGCACCACTAAAGATGATGTTAAAACTGGTCGTGTAGCCTCATTAACGAGTGAAAAACAACCGCAAAGAACAACTTTGATGAAGGTGGCGACGGTTTCTACTTTGTGGGATTACATCTATCGCGCTATGCCATGGAATGCTCCAAGAACCTTGAGTGTTGATGATACTTATGCTGTGTTAGGTTACATCTTGAGTATGGCTGAAATTGTTCCTGAGGAATTTACATTAAGTGACAAAAATATCGCTGATGTACAAAAGTTAATGCCTAACCGCAATGGTATGACTCAGTCTCACGGTTTGTGGAATGAAGGTGGTAAGCCTGACGTTAAAGCGACAGCTTGTATGACTGATTGCTCTAAGCACGTCACAATTGGTTCATTCTTGCCAGACTATGCGCGCAATGCCCATGATAATTTGGCACTACAAAACAGACCTTATGGTCCCTACCGTGGTGTTGATACCACTAAGCCGCCTTTGACAGCATTGCCAGGAAAAATAACAACTGTAGCGATGGAGGCTGATTCAATTACACCGGCTGGCTTATTTAAAAAGCATAATTGTGCAACTTGTCATGCCCCAGCTAGCAGAGCTATTGGCCCAGCCATCTCAGAGGTGGCAGCCAAGTACAAAGGCCAAGCTGATGCAATGAAGAAGTTACACCAAAAAGTGAAGGTGGGAGGTGCAGGTGTTTGGGGTTCAATCCCAATGCCTCCGCATGCCCACGTACCAGAGGGTGATATTGATGTACTCGTTAAATGGATGCTCACCGGTCAATAAAGTATTAAGATGGTGAAGTTGACAATTTATATTGATTTTTTGATATTTAGTTTTTTTAGAAGGAGTTCGTATGAACCTAAAGCGTCGTGAAGCATTGCGATTAACAGCAGTTATCGGTTTGATGGCAGCAACGGGTCTTATCTCTCACGCAGAAGCTGCTGAGTGGAATAAGGCAGCATTTGATGGTAAGTCTTTGGATGATGTGTTGAAATCACTAGGTGGTTCATCAGCTAGCAAATCTACAGCTGTAACAATCAATGCTCCAGATATCGCTGAAAACGGTGCTGTTGTGCCTGTTGGCGTAACAACAACTTTGCCAAAAACTCAGCAAATCGCTATTTTGGTTGAGAAGAACCCAAGCGCATTAGCTGCTCAGTTCTTGTTGACTGCTGATTCAGAGCCATTCGTAGCATCGCGCGTAAAAATGGGTCAAACATCTAACGTTCACGCTTTAGTTAAAGCGGACGGTAAGTGGTATGTAACAACTAAAGAAGTTAAGGTGACTTTGGGTGGTTGCGGCGGCTAATTAGCCCTGCACACAGGAGTATTTAACTTAATCTATTTGTACTGAAAGGAAATAACATGGCAGATCCAATGCGCGTACGCGCCCAAGAAAATGGCGGCGTAGTAGACGTTAAAGTTTTGATGAAACACGACATGGAAACAGGTCAGCGTAAAGATGCATCAGGTAAAACAATTCCTGCGCACCACATCACTACTATCACTGCAACTTGCAAAGGTAAGCAAGTATTTGAAGCTCAATTTGGTCCTGCTGTATCTAAAGACCCATTCCTTAACTTCAAGTTTAAGGGTGGTGCTAAGGGTGACACTGTGAGCATTACTTGGGTAGATAATAAAAACGACAAGCGTACAGACGAAGCGAAAATTAGCTAATTTGTATGTGATTGAAAGCCCCGCTTATCTTTAGTTAGTTAGCGGGGTTTTTTCTTAAGAGGAGCAAGTAATGAAGAAATTAATTAAAAGTACTTTATTAGTCTCTTTGAGTATGGCGGCAGGTTTCGCCTTCGCTCAAAGTGCAACTGATGATATTGCTAAGTACCGTGAAATGATTGCTGATGGTAATCCATCAGAATTGTATGAAGCGGCTGGTGAAGATATTTGGGCCAAGCCAATGGGTCCAAAGAATGTTTCATTGCAAAAGTGTGATCTAGGTAAAGGCCCGGGCGTTGTCAAAGGCGCTTCAGCGGAGTTACCTCGTTATTTTAAAGACACTAATAAAGTGCAAGATTTAGAATCTCGCATCATTACTTGTATGGAAAAGTTACAAGGCTATGACGCACAAGAAATTATCAACGCAGGCTTTGAAAAAGGTAAGCGTAAAGATGTGGAGGCTGTAGTTGCCTATGTGGTGACACACTCTAAGGGTATGAAAATTAAAGTGCCTAATAAGCATCCAAAAGAAAAAGAAATGTACGCCATGGGAGAGAAGGCTTTCTTCTTTCAAGGTGGCCCAATGGATTTCTCATGCGCATCATGTCATGGTGAAGAAGGTAAGCGTATTCGTTTACAAGATTTGCCAAACATCACTGATCAAAAGGGTGCTGCTTTAGGTTTTGGTTACTGGCCAGCTTACCGTGTTTCTAGCGGTAACTTTTGGACGATGCAACGTCGTTTAAA
Source organism: Pseudomonadota bacterium (assembly GCA_041179505.1). Taxonomy (GTDB): domain Bacteria; phylum Pseudomonadota; class Gammaproteobacteria; order Burkholderiales; family Burkholderiaceae; genus Polynucleobacter. Next base: position 41,372 of record JBEGTH010000005.1, read on the forward strand.
TGACTGCTATCGTCAACAGCGTTTCCCAGAGCCAATTTATACATCTGACGTTACGATTGCTTTGTCTGTATACATGGGCGTTAAAGCAAATGGCGGCGTGATGAATACACCTGGATTGAAGCGCTAAGTCGCTGGAGATAAGACATGAAAAAATTACATTTATTAGCATCAGCAACTGTGGTAATGATTACATCCACTTCATTGATGGCGCAAAGTTCTTTTGAAAAGGCTCACAACGCGAGCTTTAAAGAAAATGGTATTGCCAAGCTAGATCGCCTTGAGCGTGATGACACGCAAAAGTTTTGTTCTGAGCCTGCTGCTTTATCAGGTAAGGGCGATCCTAAAAAACGTGAGGCTATTGAAAAAGCCAATATGGCAACTATCAAACAGCCTTCAGATGGTAAGTATCTGGGTGACTGGAAAGAGGGCGAGAAGATTGCGCAAAGCGGTCGTGGCGCTACTTGGACAGATAAAGCCGGTACACCTAATGGTGGTGGTTGCTATAACTGCCATCAAATTAATAAAAAAGAAATTTCTCACGGCAACATCGGTCCATCTCTTTGGAATTACGGCAAAGTTCGCGGTAATTCAGAAGCGGTTGTTCAATACACTTGGGGGAAAATCTACAACTCTAAGGCTTACAACGCTTGCAGCAATATGCCACGTATGGGGCACTACAAGTTGTTAACTGAGCAACAAATGCGCGATGTAATGGCACTTTTGTTAGATCCAGCATCTCCAGTTAATCAGTAATTGCAACACAGAAGAGGCCGCTATATCGACCAGATATTGCGGTCTTTTTATTTTTAAATAAGGTTTTTTATGTCAATGAATCGTAGAGAGTTTTTACAAGTTTTAGCCGTTGCATCTGCTGGCGGTATGGCACTTAATACAGATTACGCTAGCGCTCAAACAGCGGCTAATCAATTTTATGATTTGCCAAGATTTGGTAATGTCCACTTTCTACATTTCACTGACTGTCACGCTCAGTTAAAACCTATTTATTTCCGTGAGCCGGATGTGAACTTGGGTTTTGGAGCTCAACTAGGTAAGACACCTCACTTAGTGGGCGAGCATCTTTTAAAGGCGCATAACATTAAGCCAGGGTCTATTGAAGCTCACGCCTTCACATCATTAGATTTTGAAAAAGCTGCTGCAATGTATGGCAAGGTGGGTGGCTTCGCACATTTGGCGACTTTAGTGAAGAAAATGAAGGGTAGTCGCCCAGGTGCCTTGCTATTAGACGGTGGTGACACATGGCAGGGTTCGGGTACTGCTTTGTGGACGAATGGCCAAGACATGGTGGATGCATGTTTGGCGCTTGGTGTTGATGTTATGACAGCCCACTTTGAAATGACCTTGGGTGAGGAGCGCGTTAAAGAAATCGTTGAAAAAGATTTCAAAGGTAAGGTTTCATTTTTAGCGCAAAACATCAAAACAAATGATTTTGGTGATCAAGTATTTGATCCATACGTCATGCGTGAAATGAATGGCGTTAAGGTGGGTATCATCGGCCAGGCCTTCCCGTACACACCAATTGCCAACCCACGTTACTTGGTGAATAACTGGACCTTTGGTATCCAGGATGAAAACATGCAAAAGATGGTCAACGAAGTTCGCGCAAAGGGTGCGAAAGTAGTTGTTGTGATTTCTCATAACGGTATGGACGTCGACTTAAAGATGGCTAGCCGTGTAACAGGCATTGATGCTATTTTGGGTGGACATACCCATGATGGCGTACCTACACCTGTCAAAGTTAAAAATGCTGGTGGTGTAACACTGGTTACCAACGCTGGATCTAACGGTAAATATTTGGGTGTTTTAGATTTCAAGGTTGACGGTAGCAAGATTAGCGATTTCCGTTACAAGTTGTTGCCTGTTTTCTCAGACATGATTCCTGCTGATGCAGCGATGAACAAATTGATTGATAAGATTCGCGCTCCTTATGAAACCAAGTTGGGTGAGAAGTTGGCTGTGACTGAGGGCTTGCTCTATCGTCGCGGTAACTTTAACGGCAGCTTCGATCAATTGATTCTAGATGGCTTGATGGCAGTAAAGAATGCTGAAATTGCATTCTCACCAGGATTCCGATGGGGAACGTCATTGCTTCCTGGTCAAGCAATCACGATGGAGCACGTTCTAGATCAAACAGCGATTACCTATCCATGGACCACAGTGACCATGATGAAGGGCGATTTGATTAAAACTATTTTGGAAGATGTAGCAGATAACTTGTTTAACCCTGATCCTTATTACCAGCAGGGCGGTGATATGGTTCGTGTGGGTGGCTTGCAGTACGCTATTAATCCAACGGCTGGTGCTGGTAAACGCATTAGCAATATGACTCTCAACGGCAAGTTATTAGATCCTAATAAGACTTATAAAGTGGCTGGTTGGGCTCCAGTGACTGAAGAAGCAAAAGCCGCTGGTGGCGAGCCAATTTGGGATGTTGTTGCAAAGTACCTCAAAGACATCAAAACAGTTAAAGCTAAAACTCTCAATATGCCTAAGATTGAGGGCATTCAGGGTAACCCAGGTTTTGGTGCTTGAAAGGTATTGCGGGATCTTTAAGGTGAGCACTGAAGGGTTGCTGTTCAAGCTCTCATGCGCACATTCGCCTCAAAGGGTAAAGAGGCAAATCCACAAAAATGCCATAAAATGGTGGATCTTAACGGTTTAAGCCTTTTATGCCAGATATGCCAGAAATTAACCTAACTTCTATTGCTAACAGTGTGCTTTGGGGCACATTCTTAGTAACCATCCTGCTTGGCATTGTTTTGCAAAAAACACGTTTCTGCACCATGGGGGCTATTACTGACATCGTGATCATGGGTGAGTGGACCCGTATGCGTCAGTGGTTGATGGCAATTGGTGTGGCTCTGATTGGTGTTGGCATCATGAGTTCCAATGGCATCATCGATCCATCTAAATCCATCTATACAAGCAGTCGCTTGACATGGTTATCAACCATTATGGGTAGTTTGTTGTTCGGCTTTGGCATGGTCTTGGCTTCTGGTTGCGGCAGCAAGACCTTGGTCAGAATGGGTTCTGGTAGCTTAAAAGCTTTAGTTGTTTTTATGGTCTTGGGCTTGTCTTCTTATATGACGCTCAAGGGTATCTTTGGCGTACTAAGAGTCAATACAACTGATGCTGTTTTTGTGACCCTAAGCACCAATCAAGATTTACCAAGCATCTTTGCAGTTTCTTTAGGGATGGGTAAAGCTCATTTGCAATTGATTCTTAGTTTAGTCATTGGCGTTGCTCTAATTGCATTTGCACTATCTAAAAAGAATTTTTGGACATTCAATAATTTATTAGCAGGCTTTGGTGTTGGTTCAGCGATCTTGGCTATCTGGTGGATCTCCGGCGTGATGGGTTATGTAGCAGAAGATCCAAATACACTAGAAGAAGTTTTTGTAGCGACCAATAGCGGCCGTATGGAAAGTCTGACCTACGTAGCTCCTTATGCCTACGTTATTGAATGGTTAACTTTCTATAGTGATGCGAGTAAAAAAATTACTTTAGGTATCGCTTCAGTAGGTGGTTTGGTGCTCGGCTCAACTATCTATGCCTTATTTACAAAAACTTTCTATTGGGAAAGTTTTAGAGATGCAGAAGATACTGGTAATCACATTATTGGCGCTACTTTGATGGGTATTGGTGGCGTCACTGCTTTTGGTTGCACCATCGGTCAAGGTTTGACTGGCATGTCGACCTTAGCGATTAATTCATTCATTGCATTTGCAGGTTATGTTGTTGGCGCTATGTTGGCCATGAAATATCTCACTTGGAGAATGTTGCCGCCACCATGCGAACCTGTTCTTGCTAATGGAAATTCAAACTATCACTCAAACACTGGAGGATGTGGCATGCCACTACAAATCGCTTGTCATACAGATCAATTTGGCACATTGGGTCAAATTACACCTGACGATGTTGCACAAATTGCACATCAAGGATACAAATCAATTATCAATAACCGTCCAGACGGCGAGGGTGGTCCTGATCAACCCTTGAATGCTGAGATCGAGTCAGTTGCTAAGGCTTTAGGCCTGCATTACGCCTACTTGCCTGTTGTGAGTGGTCAAATCACATTAGAGCAAGCTCAAGAGATGGCTCGTCTTTTAGAAGAGATGCCAAGCCCTGTTTTAGCATTCTGTCGATCTGGTGCCCGTTCAACTAACTTGTTCATGCTAGCTCAGCAGGTTTAAGTCACCTTGGAAGTTTCATTCATAAGCCTATTGCTTGGAGTATTTGTTGGAATAGTTTTAGGCTTAACGGGTGCTGGTGGCGCTATTCTGTCAGTACCCTTGCTGGGATTTTTTTTACATCTCACAGTGATAGAGGCGGCCCCAATTGGCTTATTGGCTGTCTCCTTATCTGCTGGCTTGGGTGCTTATCTTGCATTCAGGGCTCGTATCTTGCGCTACAAAGCAGCAGCATTGATGGCCACTTTAGGTGTCTTGCTCTCACCTATTGGCATTTTCTTAGCGCACCAATTACCTAACTGGCCTTTAGTCCTTATTTTCTGTTTGGTACTTTTATTAGTTTCAAAGAATATGTGGGCTCAAGCTGTTAAAGATCTCAGTGGCACTCCTGATGAATTGGGTCCGCCTTGTCTGCTTGATGAAACAGTGGGTAAGCTCACCTGGACCTTGCCATGTGCAAGATCATTAGCGGCATCCGGTGCTTTAGCAGGTTTCTTTTCTGGTTTATTGGGAGTAGGTGGTGGCTTCATTGTTGTGCCTGCTTTAAAAAGATTTACAGATTTGCCGATGAAATCAATTGTGGCCACCTCTTTGGGTGTTCTCACGGTTGTCTCTTTGAGCGGCGTGATCTTTTCCAATCTTTATAGTTCGATGAATTGGTTGATTGCTATTCCATTCGCACTTGGCTCGATTGCAGGCCTTTTAGTAGGTCGTCAATTGGTAAAAAGACTTTCTGGGCCGCGAGTTCAGCAAGCATTTGCGGTGCTCGCTTTATTGATCTCCATGGCGATGATGATCAAGTTAATCAACTCTTTTTTACTGCCTTAGCATGCCTCAGGGACGTGACTCATCCTCTTTATGGTTGATGAAGCGTAATTGTTCGTTCACGCCTCAACAAGTTGGCTTGTTTTATCTATCCATGTGTATTTTTTCAAGCTTGATTGCTGGCTATTTCTACTCTATTGGGGCATGGATGGTTGTTCCATTTGCGGTAGTTGAGTTAACAGTTCTTGGGGTTGCTTTATTGATTTATGCTCGCCATGCCACTGATTACGAAAAGATCAGTATTCATGATGGCGTGATGGACATTGAAGTGTTGGATGGCCGGCGTTTAATTCAGAAGCAGTGGCCATTGCTCTGGTTGCGTATTGGAAACCCAGAGTTGTCAAAAGGCCCCAACAAAGATCCTCAAAAGAGTCTAGTCAAAATCGAGTACGGTAATGATTTTATCTATCTAGGTTTGTACACATTTCCTGAGAAAAGACAAGAATTGGCCAATAAAATAAGGTATGCAAGGGATTTAGCATTGAATTAAAATTTCAAAATGCGAAAAATTACATTTTTATTAGCCACTCCTTTAGTGTTGACACTGAGCCTACTGACTGCCTGCGGCAATGACGGTGAGAAGCAGGTATTGCCTCGTCAGGTGAAGGTGGCGATTGTTGGTCAATACTTCATTAACCCAAGTACTTCAAAAGAACCTTTAAAAAATCCTGAGGCATTGAGTTTTGATGCGAGTGGTAAGGTGATTGAAGTCTTGGTGAGCGCTGGTACACCTGTGACGGCTGGTCAAGCTCTAGGTCGCTTGATGCCGAGCAGCATGTCCATGTCTGAATCCTCAGCTTTAACTAATTATCGTGCGGCTCGCGCTGACATTCAGTCTGCAGAAGCAGACTTTAAGCGCTATACCGATTTAAAAAATAAGAACTTCATTTCAGCATCTGAATTTGAAAAACGCATTGCTGCGGTTGAAGGTGCCAGAGCTAAGTTTGAGCAATCAATGGAGCAATTGGGTTTTGTAACTCTGAGAGCACTTGAATCAGGTCTGATGACTCGTGTGAACTTTCAGGCAGGGCAGCAAGTAAGTGCTCAAGAGCTTGTTGCTGGTATGAAGGTGTCAGCTAAGGCAAACGCAAGGGTCAAGTCTACAGCTCAGGATGTTAATCAAAAAAACAAATTCTCTATTCCTAGTGAATCTATTCATGGTGATGGTGCATCTGTTTATCGCGTGAAGTTGGATCAAGATTCTCAAGAGATCGGTAGCTTGGAGTTGGTTAAAGTCACTGTTGCCTCTGTTGATGAATCTTATGCCGTCGTTACTGAAGGTCTTTCCGCCGGGGATATTGTTGTGGCCGCTGGGTGGCATGCCCTTAATGCTGGTCAAAAGGTAAGAGTAGCCTTAGTTGCAAAGGCTCACTAATGAGTTCTCAAGATCCAGGTCGTTTTAATTTATCTCGTTGGGCTATTGATAACGCAGCGATCACGCGTTATTTGATGATAGCTTTAATGGTGCTTGGTATTGGCGCCTATTTCCAGTTGGGTCAAGATGAAGATCCACCATTTACTTTTAGAGCGATGGTGGTGCGAACTTTTTGGCCAGGAGCTACAGCAGCTCAAGTAGCTGATCAGGTGACGAATAAGATTGAGAGAACTCTTCAAGAAGTTCCTAATATCGATAAGATTCGTAGCTTTTCGCATCCAGGCGAATCCATGATTATCTTTTTCGTTAAAGATAGTACGCCTTCAAAAGATATTCCTAATCTTTTTTACACTGTTCGCAAAAAAGTAGCCGATTCAAAATCCTATTTACCAATTGGTATTAATGGCCCTTACTTTGATGATGACTTTGGTGATACTTATGGTGTGATCTATGCCATGTCAGCTAAAGGTTATACCGCAGCAGAGGTAAGAGACTTCACCACATACGTCAGACAAAAACTGCTACAGGTTAAGGATGTTGGTAAGGTCAACATCTATGGCTTACAAGAAGAACAGGTCTATGTTGAGCTATCTAGAAAAAAGATGGCGCAGTATTCATTAACGCCAGCTACTGTTGCGCAACAGCTCAATCAACAAAATGCGATTGAAAATGGCGGCAACGTTGAAACAAAGTCTTTCTCAATGCCGATTCGTGTGGGTGGGCCTTTCGAAAATGTAGCAGATATCAAGGCTATGCCATTAAGGTCACCGTCTGGCGCATCTGTCCGTTTGGGTGAGATTGCAGAAGTCCGAAGAGCAGTGATTGATCCTGCTCAAAGCAAGGTTAGGTTCCAGGGTGAAGAATTAGTTGCCTTAGGCATTTCGATGGCACGCGGTGGCGATATTGTTCAATTAGGAAAAGATTTAGATGCGGCAAGTCAGTTGGTTGAAAAAGATTTGCCTGCGGGTGTTACTTTGACATTAATTCAAGATCAACCTAAGGTGGTGTCAGGCTCTGTTCGAGAATTCTTGATGACCCTGTTTGAAGCCTTAATTATTGTCTTGATTGTCAGTCTATTGGCTTTGGGTTTGCATCGACACCCATGGAGAATTGATCCAAGACCTGGCTTGGTTGTGGCGATCAGTATTCCTTTGGTGATGTCAGTCACTTTCTTAGTTATGCATCTTTCAGGCGTTGGTTTGCATAAGATCTCATTAGGCTCTTTGATCATTGCCTTAGGTTTGCTTGTGGATGATGCCATCATTGTGGTAGAGATGATGGTTCGCAAATTGGAAGAGGGTTATGACCGCGTTCATGCAGTGACTGCCGCTTATCAATTAACTGCGATGCCGATGTTGACAGGTACCTTGATAACAGCAGTTGGATTTTTGCCTATTGGTATTGCCAAATCAGCGGTCGGTGAATATACCTTTGCTATCTTTGCGGTTACTGCTGCGGCCTTAATCATCTCCTGGTTTGTTTCTGTGTTGTTTGTGCCTTATCTTGGTTTCTTATTTCTTAAGAAGCCACAGCATGCAACTCCTGAGGGAGCTGAGCATGAGCATTTTGATACGCCGTTTTATCAGCGATTTAAAACCCTAGTAGCGTGGTGTATTGATAATCATCGCAAAGCTATTTTGGCGACTGTTGCTAGCTTTGTAATTGGTGTCATTGGTATGAGCCAAGTTCAGCAACAATTTTTCCCAGACTCCTCTCGCCCAGAAATTTTGGTCGATATCTTTTTAACTGAGGGTGCCAGTTTTGAAGCGACTGAAAATGCAGCTAAAAAGATTGAGGCAAAAATCCTAGAGCAAAAAGGTGTTCAATCGGTAACGGTGTGGATTGGTAATGGCGCACCTCGCTTCTTCTTGCCGCTAGATATTATTTTCCCAAGATCTAATGCAGCCCAAGCAATCATCATTGCTGACCTTAAGGAACGTGAACGACTCAATCGTGAATTACCAAGACTGTTAGAAGATGTCGCACCTGAGGCACGTCTTCGCGTTAAGTTATTGCCGAACGGTCCTCCTGTGACATACCCTGTTGAGTTCCGCGTTACTGGCGATGATCCTGTTAAATTGCGACAAGAAGCTGATCGCTTCTTAAGTGTGATGCGTGCCTCTGATTTGGTTTATGGCGTAACGGACAACTGGAATCAAAATCAACCGGTTGCCAAGATTGAGGTTGATCCAGCAAAAGCCAGAGAGCTAGGTGTTCCGCCACAAGTGATTGCACAAACTCTATCGAGCCATTTTGGTGGTGTCACAGTGGGGCAATATCGTGAGGGTGATTTATTGGCACCGATCGTTCTTCGTTTGCCAAGATCAGAGCGTGATCAGGTAAGTGACTTAAATGAAACAATGTTGGCAACCGTCAATGGTCAAGCGATTCCTCTAGCGCGTATTGCAAAAGTTAAAGTGGTTTGGGAGCCCGCTACTTTATGGCGCGAAAATCGCGAATATGCCATTACTGTTCAAGCAGATGTGAAACCTGGTGTTCAGGGTCCAACAGCAACTGATGTGTTGCTCAAACAGTTTGCACCACTCATCAGCCAGCTGCCACCGGGTTACAAAGTCAATATTGGTGGTTCTGTAGAAGAAAGCTCTCGAGGTCAGGATTCAATCAATGCTGGCATGCCAATCATGCTTTTCATCACTTTTACTCTGTTAGTGATCCAGCTTAAGAGTAGCTCCCGTGCATTTTTAGTGATATTGACTGCACCTTTAGGTATATCAGGGGTTGCTCTTACATTATTGTTGTTTAATAAGCCATTTGGCTTTGTGGCACTTTTGGGATTCATTGCTTTGTTAGGCATGATCATGCGCAATTCAGTCATTTTGATTGATCAGATTGAGCAGGGGCGTGCTGCGGGTCTAGCTGCTAGAGATGCCATCATTAATGCGTGTGTCACGCGTTATCGCCCAATCATTTTGACAGCAGCTGCGGCTGTTCTAGCCATGATCCCATTGTCTCGAAGCGTCTTCTGGGGTCCTATGGCGATTGCTATTATGGGTGGTTTAATGGTGGCGACAGCTCTGACATTATTGTCATTGCCTGCCATGTATGCGGCCTGGTTCAAAATTGATCGCAATACCCCATAACTATTCCCATTAAGATCTTGAGTCATGCGTATCCCCATTCCTGAAGAAAAAACATTTGTTCATGAATCCATCATTCCAGTTCGCTGGGGGGATATGGATGCGTTTGGCCACGTTAATAACGCTGTTTACTTTAGGTATATTGAGCAAGCTCGTATTAATTGGCTAGACAGCTTGGGCTTACCTTTTTTGCAAGAAGATCAGGGTGTTGTTGTTGTGAGTGCATTTTGCAATTTCAGCAAACAAATAGCTTATCCAGCAGATTTATTGATCAAAACCTATATTTCTAATCCCAGTCGAGTGGGGCTGGAAACCTTCAACGTGATGTCCTTGACCACTGATCCTGATACAGCTTATGCCACATCAGGTGCCACTCTAGTCTGGGTTGATTTCAAGTCTCAAAAAGCGGCTTCTTGGCCATCTGAAATCAAAGCCAAGCTTCATATTTAAGGCCACCTTAATGGTCTAAAAAGCCTCAAAAATGGCTTTTATTTAGGTTTTTTCAGTAGGGATGCGAGCAAAGGATTCAGTTTTTTGCCATTTTCGGTGCTATTTTTCGCGTTTCCCTTGGGTTTTGGGGCTGAATTCTTCATTTGATTGGCAACGGCCAATCCCGCGTTCTTGTAAAGGTCTGTTTTCTTCATAAGGCATTACTTTACAGTATTGATTTAAAAGCCATTTTTATTTCTTATGTTTTTGTCAGGCACTGGCAATAAATATAGGCTAATTTGTCATTGATTAGTAGGGTTCAAGCTTGCCACTTTTCCAAGTCTTATATAAGATATAAGTCTTGAAATATTGGTTCATTTAATTGTCTAAATAGAGAGGGAAAGACTATGTTGAAAGCCTATCGTGACCATGTCGCAGAACGCGCGGTACTAGGTATTCCACCACTACCATTGTCTGCACAACAGACTAGTGAGTTGATCGAATTACTTAAAAATCCACCAAAAGGTGAAGAAGCAACTTTAGTTGAGTTGATCACTTATCGTGTTCCAGCGGGTGTGGATGATGCAGCAAAAGTGAAGGCCTCTTATTTAGCAGCAGTTGCATTTGGTAAGGAAAAGACACCTTTAATTACTCGTGAAACAGCGACTCAATTATTGGGCACCATGTTGGGTGGTTACAACATTTCTCCTCTTATTGATTTGTTAGATGACGCTGCAGTAGGTGGTATTGCTGCTGAAGGCTTGAAGAAAACATTATTGATGTTTGACCAGTTCCACGATGTTAAGGAAAAGGCTGACAAAGGTAATGCTAACGCTAAGGCTGTTTTACAAAGCTGGGCTGATGGCGAATGGTTCACGAGCCGCCCAGAAGTTCCACAAAGTTTAACTTTGACAGTTTTCAAAGTAACTGGCGAAACAAATACAGACGATTTATCTCCTGCGCCTGACGCTTGGAGTCGTCCTGATATCCCATTGCACGCGTTGGCAATGCTTAAGAATCCTCGTGAAGGTATTGAGCCTCAAGAAGCTGGCAAAGTAGGCCCGATCAAGCAATTGGCTGCATTGCAAGCCAAAGGTAATTTAGTTGCTTACGTTGGTGACGTTGTTGGTACTGGTTCATCACGTAAATCAGCAACTAACTCTGTTTTATGGTTCACCGGTGAAGACATTCCTTATGTACCTAACAAGCGTTTCGGTGGTGTTTGCTTGGGTAGCAAAATTGCTCCGATTTTCTACAACACGATGGAAGATGCTGGTGCACTGCCAATTGAACTAGATGTGAATAGCATGAATATGGGCGATGTTATTGAGTTACGTCCATACGAAGGCAAAGCATTGAAAGACGGTAAGGTTATTTCTGAGTTCAAAGTAAAGTCAGATGTTTTATTTGACGAAGTTCGTGCTGGTGGTCGTATCCCATTGATCATTGGTCGTGGTTTGACAGCTAAAGCTCGTGAATCATTAGGTTTGCCAGTATCAACATTGTTCCGTTTGCCAACTAACCCAGCTGATTCCGGCAAAGGTTTCTCATTGGCACAGAAGATGGTTGGTCGTGCATGTGGCTTACCTGAAGGTAAGGGCGTTCGTCCAGGTACATACTGTGAGCCTAAGATGACAACAGTTGGTTCACAAGACACAACAGGCCCAATGACTCGTGACGAATTGAAAGATTTGGCATGTTTAGGTTTCTCATCAGATATGGTGATGCAGTCTTTCTGTCATACAGCAGCTTATCCAAAGCCAGTTGACGTTAAGATGCATCACGAGTTGCCAGATTTCATCAGTACTCGTGGCGGTGTTGCTTTGCGTCCAGGTGACGGTGTGATTCACTCATGGTTGAACCGTTTATTGTTGCCAGATACAGTAGGTACAGGTGGCGATTCACACACACGTTTCCCAATCGGTATTTCATTCCCTGCTGGTTCAGGTCTAGTTGCATTTGCTGCTGCTACAGGTGTGATGCCATTAGATATGCCTGAGTCAGTATTAGTCCGCTTCAAGGGCAAGATGCAGCCAGGCGTAACTTTGCGTGATTTGGTGAACGCCATTCCTTTATATGCGATCAAGCAAGGCTTGTTGACTGTTGAGAAGAAGGGTAAGAAAAACATTTTCTCTGGCCGCATCTTGGAAATTGAAGGTTTGCCTGAGTTGAAAGTTGAGCAAGCATTTGAATTGTCAGACGCTTCAGCAGAGCGTTCAGCAGCTGGCTGTACTGTTCATTTGAATAAAGAGCCAATCATTGAGTACATGAACAGCAACATCACTTTGATGAAGTGGATGATTGCAACTGGTTACTCTGATGCACGTACATTAGGCCGTCGTATCAAAGCAATGGAAGCATGGTTAGCTAAACCTGAATTGTTAAAAGGTGATGCTGATGCTGAGTACGCTGCAGTGATTGAAATCGATTTGGCAGACGTTCATGAGCCTATCGTTGCTTGCCCGAATGACCCAGATGATGTGAAAACATTGTCTGAAGTTGCCGGAGCAAAGATTGATGAAGTGTTTATCGGCTCTTGCATGACAAATATTGGTCACTTCCGTGCTGCATCTAAATTGTTAGAAGGTAAGCGTGATATCCCTGTGAAGTTATGGGTTGCTCCTCCAACTAAGATGGATGCAAAGCAGTTGACTGAAGAAGGTCACTATGGCGTTTTAGGTAGTGCTGGTGCTCGCATGGAAATGCCAGGCTGTTCACTCTGTATGGGTAACCAAGCGCAAGTTCGTGAAGGTGCTACTGTGATGTCTACATCAACACGTAACTTCCCGAATCGTCTTGGCAAGAACACATTTGTTTATCTAGGTTCTGCTGAGTTGGCTTCTATTTGCTCTAAGTTGGGTAAGATTCCAACTAAAGCAGAATACATGGCTGACGTTGGTGTTCTTAATGCTAGTAGCAGTGAAATCTACAAATATATCAACTTTGATCAAATCAAAGATTTCAGTGATGTGGCTGATACTGTAAAAGCTTAATTTTTAACAGCATCTAAAAAGGCTTCCTTCGGGAAGCTTTTTTTATTGAAAGCGGTATCATGAATTGCTTTTAACAAGACCAAGACATCATGTTTAGTTTTTCTGATTTATCGATTCCAGTGATCCAGGCACCGATGGCGGGTGGCGTAAATACACCTTCCTTGGTTGCCGCCGTTTCTAATGCTGGAGGGTTGGGGAGTTTTGGTTTTGCTTACACCACACCAGAAAAAATTCATGCTGATCTGAAAGCCACTGGTGACTTAATCAATCAAGCACCTCGCAAGCGTATCAATGCCAACTTCTTTGTCTTTGAAGAGCCCATCATGCCGAACTTGGAGATGCAGCGTGCGGCTCTTCATGATTTGCAGAGCGTTATTGGTGACTGGGGGATTCAAACCAGTTTGCCATCATCTCCCTACATTCCTAATTTGGAAGAAATGCTGGAGCCTATCTGGGAGCATCAACCAGAGGTCCTAACTTTTCATTTCGGCATTCCGCCTGAACAGGTGATTGAAAAAGCCCATACTTTAAATATTTCCGTAGGTATTACGGCCACCTCTCTAGAGGAGGCTTTAAAGATTCAATCAGCAGGAGCTGATTTCATTGTTGCTCAGGGTATTGAGGCCGGTGGCCATCGTGGTATTTTTAATTCCGATGGGACAGATCTGCAGTTATCCACCATGGATTTATTGCGGGCGTTAAACGGCCGAGTACGTATTCCAGTGATTGCTGCTGGAGGCATTATGGATGGCCAGGATATTCATCAAATGATCAGTTTGGGAGCATCTGCCGTGCAGATGGGAACAGCCTTTTTGACAGCTCTTGAGTCAGGTGCTAGTTCTGCTCACCGCCGCTTTGTGATGGAGCATCATCATCTCGGGACTCATTTCACCAGAGCGTTTTCGGGCCGCTCTGCACAAGGTATACACAATGAGTTTATGAAGGTTATGGAAGGTAAAACATATCTACCATTTCCAGCGCAAAACACAATGACTGCCCCGATGCGCCAATGGGCTCTTGAAAAAGACGAGGGTCATTATCAAAGTTTGTGGGCAGGAAGATCGTATGCCAAAGCTAGGGCTTTAAGTGCACATGATTTAATGATTATTTTGCAGCATGAATATCTCGCAGCAAAGGCGACAACATGAATGACATAGAAGCAGAGCAGTTGTTGGCTAATTGGTTGTCTGGGGAAGTTGAATCTAAAACATTAATTACAGGATTCAGAGAGTTGGCAACAACTGATCAATTGCCAGAGAAGTATCTTGTTGCGCTGGAGTCTGTTATTTCTAGAATTGAATCATCTTCTTTATTTACCGAAGAAAGTTGTTCCTTTAGTAAAAAAGATTTAGCTAGCGCGCTAAAGTTTTGGTTAGAAAAAGCCCAACAATATCAACTTAAAGCATCTTCCTAAAGTTGCTATTCATGTTCATTGTGGAGATATTTTTGAATAAATTTGTCTTCGTGCTTGATTTAGCTTGGTCCAGTGCAACATTGAAAAAACAAACATGGGTAGTAGAGCAATAAAAAATAAACCAGGTACAAAGGAAGCGGCCCAGCAACAGCCCATGCCAATGCCATAGCTATAGCCTGTATCAATTGGTTTCTCAATTTGATGATGTAATAGCATTTGCTCAAATCCTTCACGAATGGCTTTGAGCAAAAAGAAAAACCAAATCACATTAAAAATAGGAATCAAGAGCAACCATGCCATGCGTGGCGATTGTGATCGATAGGCCGGATTGATGGCAGCTAGTGTTTTGCTGATGGCATTGATGTAAAAGCTAAATGCGATCAAAGGAATAATGACTAGAAAGGCCAGCATCAAAATAATTGCTCCTTCATTCTATTTTTAGATGAAAATATCATACATCTTTACTTGAGAAAATATTACAACATGTCGATCCTTCTTTCAGCAGAAGACACTCAATTAGTCTTGGTGGACTACCAGGACAAGTTAATGCCAGCGATTCATCAAGGTGATCAGGTCTTGGCCAATGCTTTACGTTTGGCCAAAATGGCAAAGTTGTTGAATTTGCCTGTTTTTGGAACTGAGCAGTACCCGGAGAAGTTGGGTTCCAATCATGTTGAACTCAAGACATACTGTCAAAAAACCTTATCTAAAATGCACTTTGGTGCCTGTGATGATGGCTTAGTAGAAATACTCAGAGCGCCTCCAAAGCCAATGGGTAATGCGCGCAGCTTACCAAAGCACATACAACGCAAACAAGAGGGTCAGGAAGAGCGCAATACCATCTTGATCGCTGGCTGTGAAGCCCATGTTTGCTTGTTGCAAACAGCTCTTGGCTTGCTTGAGGAAGAGTTTGACGTTTGGGTTGTGACAGATGCTTGTGGCTCTCGCACAGAGTTAAGTCGTGATGCAGCATTTGATCGTTTGGCTGGTAACGGTGCCGAATTAGTCACAACTGAAATGGTTGTCTTTGAGTTGCTTAGAACCTGTGAGCACCCTGATTTCAAAGCGGCATTAGAACTCATCAAATAAATTAAGACAGCAATAATTAAAAAAGGCTGGAATTTTTTAATTCCAGCCTTTTTTATTTATGAGGGATTTCTATTGTTTTGGATCTTCGTTGATTTTCTTTAAGACTGTTTTCACACCGATATAACTGGCAATAATCATGAATAGAATCACAGCTAGGCTCAGTTGACCGGCAAAAGATCCAAAAAGTTCATTCAGCATATTTCCTCCTATTGATGACCCAACTTTAGAGGAGGTCTAAGCCCCTTGCTTTGATATATCTCAATAAAATAACAAAAACCCTAAATTAGTAAGGGGTTTTAGAAGAAGATGTGACATCAACGCTTTTACCCAATTGCACTAAATCATCGGGATATAACCAGCGCCATTCGCCTTGAGGTAAATCGCTTGGCATCGTATATGCGCCAATTGTGGTGCGGTGCAATGCGGCCACATGATTACCAACAGCTGCCATCATACGTTTAACCTGATGGTAGCGACCCTCAACAATCGTCATGGCTAACAGCTTCTCATCTTTTTGGACGCATGCCGTCGCAAAACATGGCTTTGGGTCATCATCTAATACAACGCCACCCAATAAGTGATCAATCTGTTTCTGCGTGATCGGTTCAGGGGTTGTGATTTCATAGATCTTGCCAATATTTTTCTTGGGGGTGGTCATTTTGTGGATAAATTGACCATCATCAGACATCAGGATCAGCCCAGTTGTGTCGTAATCTAGGCGTCCCACACACTGAATCCCTCGCTCAACCAAAGGTTGGGGTAGCAGACCGTAAATACTGGGGTGATGGCTAGTTTTATGAGAGCACTCATAACCTAGGGGTTTATGAAATGCTATGTAAGCTTTTTCATGAAACTCCCAATCCTCGCCATCGACCTCGAGTTGGAGGTTTTCTGTTGAAATTTTCTCTTCAGGGTCTTCGGCTAAAACACCATTGACTTTGACAAGGTCCGCATAGACCAAGTCACTGCAATATCGACGGGTGCCAAAGCCTTGGCTAAACAGTATTTTTTCTAAAGTTAAAGGTTTTGCCATGCTGCTTCAGGTATACATATAATGGTTAAAAATAAGACCAACTGAGGATACTACAGGCTGCAGGCTAAATCGCTAAAAGTCTTTGTTATCTTGAGTTATAAAAGGAGATAAAAATGCCTGTGATTACCAATATTGAAGATTTACGCGTATTACACAAAAAGCGTACGCCCAAAATGTTCTATGACTATGCTGATTCTGGGTCTTGGACAGAATCAACTTACCGTTCCAATGAGCGTGACTTTCAGACCATCAAACTACGTCAAAAAGTAGCGGTTAATATGGAAAACCGCACCACCAAGACCAAGATGGTGGGGCAAGAAGTTTTCATGCCTGTTGCCTTAGCGCCAACAGGTTTAACGGGTATGCAGCACGCTGACGGTGAAATCTTAGCGGCTAAAGCAGCTGAGAAATTTGGTGTGCCATTTTGCTTATCAACCATGAGTATCTGTTCGATTGAGGATGTGGCAGAGAACACCACTAAGCCATTCTGGTTTCAGTTGTATGTCATGAAAGATCGTGGCTTTATTGAGAGGTTAATTGATCGTGCTAAAGCTGCTCATTGCTCAGCTTTAGTTTTAACTTTGGATTTACAAATATTGGGGCAGCGCCATAAAGATATTAAAAATGGCCTTACAGCACCTCCTAAGCTAACGATTCCTAACATCATCAATATGATGACCAAGCCGCGTTGGTGCATGGGCATGTTAGGGACTCATCGTCGTTCATTTAGAAATATCGTGGGCCATGCCACTGGTGTCGGTGATATGTCATCTTTGTCATCTTGGACTGCTGAGCAATTTGATCCCGCTCTGAGTTGGGATGATGTGGAATGGATTAAGAAGTTATGGGGTGGCAAGCTGATCATCAAAGGCATCATGGATGAGGGGGATGCTAAGTTGGCGGTTAACTCTGGTGCCGATGCATTAATTGTCTCTAACCATGGTGGCCGCCAATTGGATGGTGCTGTATCTAGTATCCATGCATTACCGGGTATTGTGAATGCCGTTGGTCGTGACATTGAGGTATGGATGGATGGTGGTATCCGTTCGGGTCAAGATGTTCTTAAAGCTTGGGCTCTGGGGGCAAGAGGAACAATGATTGGCCGTCCATTTTTGCACGGCTTAGGTGCGATGGGTGAGGCAGGTGTTACTAAATGTTTAGAGATCATTCATAAAGAATTAGATATCACCATGGCATTTACAGGTCATCGCGATATTCAAAATGTCACAAAGGATATTTTGTATCCAGGCACCTTTTAAGGAATCCATGAAGCGCTTTTCCGACGGATATAAAGCTTTAGTGATTGGTTCAAGCGGCTCGATAGGAGCTGCTTTTGTTCGTGATCTGCAAGTAGATGAGCACTGTGAAAAAGTAACATCTTTATCTCGCAGTGAAGTGAATGAATATCAATTAACTATTGATTTGAAAGATGAAGTCTCAGTCCAGTTTGCAGCGCACACACTGCAATTAGATGGACCTTTTGACTTGATCTTAGTGGCGACAGGTGTTTTACATGGTGATGACTTCATGCCAGAGAAGCGTTTGGCAGATCTTGATATCAAAGCCATGCAGGAGACCTTTAGCGTCAATACGCTTGGACCGGCCTTATTACTTAAATACTTTTTACCATTACTTTCTAATGCGGGTGTCATGGGTTTGATTTCAGCAAAGGTTGGCAGTATTGGTGATAACCGTTTAGGTGGTTGGTATACCTACCGCGCATCTAAAGCTGCTCTGAATATGTTGATTAAAACAGCCTCCATTGAATTGAAGCGCCAAAAACCAGAAGCCATCGTTGTGGCCATCCATCCTGGGACTGTGATTTCAGAATTGTCCAAACCATTTGCAGGTGGTTCTGGTTCAAAAGCGAGAGATGCAAACATAGCTAGTCAAGAAATCCTTCAAGTTCTTGATAAGTTAAAACCTGAACAATCAGGCGGCTTCTTTGCTTATGATGGGCAAGAATTACCTTGGTAAGCCTTATCCCCGATTAATTTCTGTTAATGTGCCTTATTACCTATAAAAGAACGGTTGAGTTTTAAATCATGATGAATCCAAGTACCCTAAGCGATAGTATCCAATTAGCAGTTGCCCCTGTTTTTCTATTAACAGCTGTGGCCGGCATGATTGGTGCATTAACTCAGCGTCTAGCTCGTGTAATCGATCGTGCTAGAGTCATTCATAAAGAGATGATGGACGCATCATTAAAGCCGTCAATTAAATCAGCCTATCAACTTGAACTTAAAAATATTGCGACCCGAGGTCGCTTTATTAACGTCTCTATGATTTTCTTGGTCTTGTGCGCCATCATGATCGGCTTAACTATTTTGGAACTATTTTTCGCGGAAACATCGAGTGGAAAGCTATTGATCTCTAACTTTGTGATTTACACATTTGTGGCTGGTATTGGTTCATTTATTTTTGCACTGATTTCATTATTGTTTGAAGTACTGATTGCTTCATATTCCATTCGTTGGAAGCCACACGACTAAGAATTTGAAATTTAAGATTTAATAATAAAAATTTAAAGGAGATCACCATGACAATTTATCAATACAAAGATAAAGTTCCACAAATTCATGATTCAGCATTTGTTGCAAAAGAGGCAACAGTGATTGGCGATGTGATCATCGGTGAAGATGTCAGTGTGTGGCCGGGTGTGGTGATCCGTGGTGATAATGAGCCTATTACTTTAGGCCGTGGTAGTAATGTACAAGAGGGTACTGTGATGCATACAGACATGGGTTGCCCTTTGACCTTAGCAGACAATGTCACAGTAGGACATCAAGCCATGTTGCATGGCTGTACAGTGGGCGAGGGCTCTTTAATTGGTATTCAGGCAGTTGTTTTAAATCGGGCAGTGATTGGTAAAAACTGTTTGGTTGGTGCTGGTTCAGTGGTGACTGAGGGTAAAGTATTTCCGGATAATTCCTTAATTCTTGGTTCGCCTGCAAAAGTGGTTCGTGAACTAACGCCAGAAGCTATCGCTGGCCTTAAAGCCAGTGCGGCTAGTTACATCGCTAAGAAAAATCTCTTCAAACAGCACTTGGTTGAACTTCCACAAAAAGATTAACCACAACGCATGATTCCAGGTTTAGTTCAAATACTACTTTGGCAAGGTGTGGGAGAGTTAATCTCTCATTTCTTCTTGCCTGTTTTACCTGGACCTGTTTTAGGACTTATTTTCCTTTTGATATTTCTGATTATCAAAGGTCAAGTGAATCAATCTTTAGCCTTGGTGTCAGATGCGTTCAGTCAGCATCTAGGTGTTTTGTTTGTGCCTGCCGCCGTTGGCGTGATTCTTTTCTTGCCGCAATTAAAAACGCATGCTCTTGCGGTTATCTCAGCCTTACTGATTAGTGTAGTTCTCACGATTACGACTACAGCCTTGGTATTGAGATTTTTGGCAAAGAAGGATGGGCATGAATCCTAGCTCACTTCAAATTGCGGAGATCTGGGTCTATCTATCAGGGAGCCCATTATTCGCTTTGATCTTAACTTTAACGGCTTATCAAATTGGCAACTATTTTTATCAAAAAACTGATAAGTACCCGCTAGCAAATCCTGTAGCGATCGCAGTTATATTGGTGGCTATCGTTTTATCTTTGGTCGAGATGCCTTATCAAAAGTATTTTGAAGGTGCACAGTTTGTGCATTTCTTATTGGGTACGGCGACAGTCTCTTTAGCGGTACCTATTTATCGTGGTATTGCTATTCTTAAAACCAGATTGATTCCACTCCTGATTGCCTTAATGTGTGGTGGCCTTGTATCGATAGTGAGTGCTGTCGGTATTGCCACACTGATGGGCGCTGATGCTGCCATCATTGGCGCTTTTTATCCTAAGTCTGTGACTGCGCCGATTGCCATGGGCGTGGCAGAGCGCTTGGGTGTATCCCCAACCCTGACTGCTGTCTTCGCAGTAGTTACTGGGATCTTAGGTGCGGTACTGGGAAGCATCATTCTTAATCTATTGGGTATGAAAGCTTGGTGGCAGCGTGGTTTTGCCATGGGCGTTGCCGCTCATGGCATTGGTACATCAAGAGCTTTTGCTGTTCATCCTGAAGCTGGCACCTATGCCAGTTTAGCGATGGGTTTGCATGGCATCTTAGGAGCTTTATTGATTCCGCTTCTTCGTCCTTATTTATAGATGTCAGTCACTCATTTACCCATTTGGCTCAAGCTAGATGATGAACAATCCCAGTCTTTCATCATTGCTTTTCATTGCCAACCAGGTGCAAAGAAAACTGAAGTGCAGGGCGAACATGATGGACGTTTAAAAATTCGTCTTGCTGCTCCGCCTGTCGAAGGTAAGGCCAATGATGCTTTAGTAGCATGGTTATCTAAACTGCTTAGTATCAATCGATCTCATATTGAGCTTTTGGCAGGAGATCTCAGTCGCCTCAAGCGAGTCAAAGTTTCTGGTGTTACATCGATACAAATCCTAGAAGCATTCCAAGTTCAATCATAAGCAGTCATTAACCCTTTTCTGCGCCTTGGTAATTATATATAAAATATATAAGTAATATAATCTTCCTTCAATGAGAAATGAGATTGTCTTCAAACATCTACGCAACATAGTGATGAATGCAAATAATGAACAAATAGATGCGTATTCACGATTTATGCACTCACTATCTTTAGCTGCATTACTTTCTCTGACAGGCTTGTCCTTCACAGAAGAAGAGGTCTTGATGGTGAGTATTAAATTCCTAGGAATATTGACCTTGGCGTTAATGTTGTTTTCACTAGGCATCCAATTACTGAAAGATTCAAATAGTGTGGAAAAAAATTGAAGAATTCAGTGAAGCATATTCTTATAAAGCCTTTGAAAGGAAAGAATGGACTACAGAAGCACTATGCAATTCATAACAATGGGGGTCATCCTCATTTTTGGTCTATGTATCTACTTTATGGCTGAGTATGGAAAAAGAACTCGTCATAAGGACAATTTAAAGGATCAAAAAGATCTCTAATCCCCAGAGATATTCATCTTTATAAAACTTAAAGAAATATAGATTCTTAAGTAGAGGCTTGCTAGCTCGCGCTGTTACTTCTTAAATCCAGTCTTGGCTTTAGAGGCTGGGCGAGCAAAGCCTGATCCTGGTTTTGCAGCACTCTGATGAGGCGTGCGACTTGTTCTGCCAACTGGGCTGACATTGCTTGAGCCGCTAGATGATTTTGTTTCAGCGCGTGGAGGTAAGCCTGTGTGTTGCGTCAGAATTTTGCCTCTTGCAGGTTTTTGTGGAACAGAAAAATCGCGGGGATTATGTGCTACAGCTGCTTGAGTAGGTTTACCAAAAGACGAGTTTTTGCGACGAGGACTTTGATAAGTGCCATCTGTGCTCGGCTGATAGTTAGGAATGAGGTGATGCTTACCGTTGCCAATCAAATCAGCACGGCCCATTTTTTTGAGAGCTTCGCGAAGTAAAGGCCAATTATTAGCATCGTGGTAGCGTAAAAATGCTTTATGCAAGCGACGTCGTTTCTCACCGCGAACAATGTCAACAGTCTCGCTCTCTCGCGTTACTTTGCGCAATGGATTCTTATTGGTGTGATACATCGCTGTGGCTGTTGCCATAGGTGATGGATAGAATGTTTGAACTTGATCAGCTCTAAAGCCATTCTTCTTTAACCAAATTGCTAAATTCATCATGTCTTCATCGCTGGTGCCTGGGTGGGCTGCAATGAAGTAAGGAATTAAATACTGCTCTTTGCCAGCTTCTTTTGAATACTTATCAAAGAGCTCTTTAAATTTATCGTAAGCACCCATGCCTGGCTTCATCATCTTAGATAAAGGACCTTGCTCAGTATGCTCAGGGGCAATCTTCAAATAGCCACCAACGTGGTGGGTTACCAATTCTTTGATATACGCAGGTGCTTTGACTGCTAAGTCATAGCGTAAGCCTGAACCAATCAAAATCTTTTTGATGCCTGGTAAAGCGCGTGCACGACGGTACAACTGAATCAAAGGTGTGTGATCAGTATTAAGGTTAGGGCAGATATCTGGGTAAACGCAAGATGGTTTACGGCAATGCGCTTCAATCTCTTTTGATTTGCAGGCAATACGATACATATTTGCTGTTGGACCACCCAAATCAGAAATGATGCCGGTAAAGCCAGGAACCTTATCGCGGATATCCTGAATCTCTTTAATGATCGAGTTAGATGAACGGTTCTGAATGATTCGGCCTTCATGTTCAGTGATTGAGCAGAAGGTACAGCCACCAAAACAGCCACGCATGATGTTCACAGAAAAACGAATCATGTCCCATGCTGGAATCTTGGCATCACCATAAGAAGGGTGAGGCGCGCGAGCATAAGGTAGATCAAATACAGAATCCATCTCTTCAGTTGTTAATGGGACTGCTGGTGGGTTTAACCAGACATCTCTCACTGAGGCACCTTCACCATGCTGCTGCACTAAAGCGCGTGCATTACCTGGGTTGGTTTCAAGATGAAGCACGCGATTAGCGTGAGCGTATAAAACAGGGTCACGTTTGACAGCTTCATAGCTTGGCAAACGAATCACTGTCGTATCGCGTTCTAATCTTTTTTTGGCACTTGGTACAAGCGTAATAGCTTGTACCTTGCTTGATGGCTCCTCTAGAGTCCCATCAGTTTTTTTACAGCTAGTACCTTGTTCTTTAGCTTGCTCATCAGGCGTTAGATAAGGATTGATCGGTGCATCAATCACGCCTGGGATATCTACAGTACTTGAGTCAATTTCAGTAAAAGTAGGTGCTGGATGACGTCGTACAAATGCCGTGGCGCGGATGTCATTGATTTCACCAATCTGTTCACCCTTAGCAAGGCGATGGGCGATTTCTACAACTGCGCGTTCAGCATTACCGTAAAGCAAAATATCTGCTTTGGCATCAATCAAAATTGAGCGACGAACTTTATCTTGCCAATAATCGTAGTGGGCAATACGTCTCAAAGAAGCTTCAATACCACCCATCACAATAGGTACTTCCGGATAAGCTTCTCGACAGCGTTGAGCGTAAACCAAAGAACAACGATCAGGACGTTTGCCGCCAACCCCACCAGGGGTGTAAGCATCATCACTTCGAACTTTGCGTTCAGCCGTATAACGGTTGATCATCGAGTCCATGTTGCCAGCGGCAACACCAAAGAATAGATTAGGCTTACCTAGAGCCTTAAAAGGATCAGCTGACTGCCAATCTGGCTGAGCGATGATGCCGACTCGAAATCCCTGAGCTTCAAGTAAGCGACCAATGATCGCCATACCAAAACTAGGGTGATCGACATAAGCATCACCTGTAACAATAATGATGTCGCAACTATCCCAGCCAAGCTTATCCATCTCCTCTTTGCTCATCGGCAAGAAAGGAGCTGTGCCATAGCATTCTGCCCAATATTTAGGGTAAGAATCTAGTCTTGGGGAGCTCGGAATCAACGAGGGATTGAAAGGTGCGTTCACGGACGCTATTTTAGGTGGTTTAGCCACTTTCTGCTCGTTTACACTGACGGATGACTATCACCCTAATTTTTAGAGGTTAATTTGTTTTCAAGACGGTTTCTGTTGATTTCTTTGCTTTTGGCCGGTTTAGGCTCTATTTTATTTTCGGCTAAAGCGATCGTGGTGAAACTGTCTTATCAATATGGGGTTGATTCAGGCACTGTTTTAGCACTCAGAATGATCTGCTCTTTACCTTTTTTTGGGGTGGCTGTTTATTGGCATAGCCAACAAAAATCAGCTCAAAAATTGAACTCCAAAGAGATACTCACCATCATCTTTTTGGGATTTATAGGCTATTACTTATCCAGTTATTTGGATTTTTTGGGTTTGCAATACATCAGTGTTGGCTTGGAGAGGATTATTTTGTATTTAAATCCCACGATTGTTTTGTTGATTTCACTGATCTTCTTGAAGAAAAAAATCATGATCAAGCAGTGGGTTGCTATGGCATTGGCGTACGCCGGAGTCATCTTGGTATTTTCTAATGATATTTATGCCAATAGTTCTTTTGTGGCTTGGGGTAGTGCCTTAGTTTTCCTCAGCGCTATTTCTTATGCGATTTATTTAATCTTTGCTGGCGAGATTGTTCAGCGTGTAGGTAGTATTCGATTGGTCGCCTATGCCAGTGCTTCCTCAACATTTTTTAGCGTTCTTCAGGCTTTGATTTTGAATCCTTCTGCTTTATGGACCCAGGCACCAGAAGTCTATCAATTGAGTTTAGTTAATGGCGCTTTCTGTACTTTTGTACCCATGTTATTAGTGATGATTTCAGTCAATAGAATTGGTCCTGGATTAACTGCTCAGGCAGGTATGGTTGGGCCGGTTGCCACTATTTTCTTGGGTTGGTATTTTTTGGGTGAATCAATGACCCCTATTCAAATCTTGGGGATGGGGGTGGTTTTAGCTGGCGTTGCGATCTTGGCAACTTCTAGGCCTAGCAATCAACAGCCTCGGCCGGAGTTGGCTGAGGCTGAGTAGTTCTTATAACTTCAGAGATGGGTTGAGGCTGTAAACGCCAGTGATACTGGCCTTGTCTAATATGTGCGGTGACATCGCTTGAAGGGCATCATTGCCTGTAAATGGGCCAGTCAATTCTAATTTTTTAATGTCTAGCGCATAAATCGTAAAAACATAATGATGTTTGATCGAATCATTCCAAGGTGGGCATGGGCCATCGTAGCCATAGTAGTCGCCACTCATGTTCGGATCACCCTTGAACCAGGCAGTGTAATCATTAATTCCGGCTAAACCGATGGGGGTTTGAGTAACAGATTTACCCTTGGCTGTAATTGATGAGCTATGAGTGCCGGCTGCTATTTGGGTTTCAGATGCTGGAATATTAATGAGTACCCAGTGATAAAAATCAACACGTGGTAATTCAGCCGGAATTATTTGTCCCTCTTGATTAACTTGATCGCCTTGACTTGGAACATCAGGGTCATGGCAGATGAGCGCAAAGGACTGTGTTTGACTCGGAGCGTTAAGCCAAGACAAATCAGGATTACGATTTGAAGATAATTGAATATGGTTTTCAGTCGCTGTTACAGCAAATGCAAACTCACCTGGGATGATGCCTTGATCAATAAAACTTGAACTTGTTAACTGCATTTCTGTCTCCAGTTCTTTAGACTTTTAAATCTTCATCTTGTTGGCTTTGTTGACACCCACAATCTTAATCAATGCTTGTTTCATGGCATCCACTTCTTCTTCTGAAAAAGTACCCATAATTTTTCCAAGATAAGCGATATGACGACGAATACCACCATGGCTTCGGACGTTGGCCGTTTCTTTCAGACTCTCAAGTAAACGCTCTGGAATCGGCATTTGCTTCCATTTGTCGGGTGTCAGCCTGCTCATTTCCTCAGCTAAGTTATGACGAGCCTCTAAACGACGCTTAATTTCCGATTTACTCGGTTTTTCGTAGGCTTGATCTTCTTCTTGGTGGTTTGATTGCTTCATAATGCTATTTTCGCAGACTCTTGCACATTCAACAGAAAAGTAGAAGTTTCCATGGCTACCAAAGCAACCATTTTTAAAGTTAATCTCTCGGTGGCAGATATTGATCACTCATACTACGCTGACCATAGCCTCACGCTAGCTAGGCATCCGAGCGAGACGGATGAACGCATGATGATGCGATTGTTAGCGCTTTCTTTTAATGCCCACCTCTTAAATGACCTTTGTAATGGTGATGGTCAGTTGGTCTTTGGGGCTGGTTTATCAGATCCTGATGAGCCAGATGTCTGGCTCAAGGATTTCACAGAGCAAACAAGATTATGGGTTGAAGTAGGGCAGCCAGAAGAAAAGCCATTGAGTCGCGCATGTTCTAAATCAGAGAAAGTGGTGGTCTATGCCTATCACCATGCTGCCGAAGTCTGGTGGAAAAGTATTGAAACTAAATTGACCAGAATGGATAAATTATCTGTTTACCGTGTGCCATCTGATATTTCTCAAGAGTTGGCATCCTGGGCCGAACGTTCAATGCAAATTCAGGCAACGATTCAAGATGGACATCTCATGCTCAGTCACAGCAAAGGTAGTATTGAAGTAGTCTGTGAGCGCTGGAAGTAACAATTAATAGTGTGGCGGAATTTCATCGCGGGGATGATTACCGTCAGAAGGCATATTGCTTGCCATTTGTAGTTTTAATGCTTTAACTTCCTTAAGCAACATATCAATTTGCTGCTGCTGTTTATAGACAGTTTGATTCAGTTCCTCCACCAAGTCCTCTGTGAAACTCAATTTAACTTCTATATTTGTAATGCTCTCTTCGATAGGCATGTCAGCTTCTTTCATGGATCAATACTTAAGCATAACGGAACTTACTCAGGAGCATGCTAGCATCGCACCTTTGCTGCATTCAATATAGATCGTATTTTCAATGATTCATCTTAGTCTTCGCACCGTTTTTTATTTAATTTTGCCAACCATCTTGTGGGCGGGTAATGCAGTGGTTGGTCGTTTAGCGGTCGGCGAGGTATCGCCACTTTTATTGAATACAGTGCGTTGGGTGCTAGCTGCCATCATTCTTATTCCTTTAGGTTGGAAGGTCTTTAGACCTGCGAGTTCGCTTTGGCAACATCGAGTGCGTTTCCTCCTTTTAGGGTTCTTGGGTATGGGGTCTTATAACGCGCTTCTATATTTGGCCTTGCAAACATCAACCCCTATTAATCTGACTTTAATTGGCGCCAGCATGCCTATTTGGATGTTGATTGTGGGAGGTGTGTTCTACGCACAAACACCCCAAAAGAGGCAGTTGCTTGGCGCTGTGATCTCTTTACTAGGAGTTGTCCTAGTTTTATCTCGTGGTGATTTATCGATTTTGTTGAACTTAGAATTATTTCTAGGGGACTTGCTGATGGTTCTAGCCACGATCTTCTGGGCCTTCTATAGTTGGATGATCAGTCGCACTGGTGATAGTGATGAGCGAGACTGGCCTTGGGCAGAATTTTTATTGGCTCAAGTGGTTACCGGCCTATTTTGGTCTTCAATATTCTCTGTAGGTGAACTTGCCGCCGGTACGCTTCATTTTGAATTAAGTCCTCTGACAATTTTGCTTCTTTTATATATTGCGATTGGCCCATCTCTAATTGCTTATCGTTGCTGGGGTTTAGGAGTCAGTGCAGTAGGTCCTGCGATTGCTTCCTTCTTCGCGAACTTGATTCCCTTATTTACCGCATTGATGTCAGCAGCACTCTTGGGTGAGCCACCACAGTTATTTCATGCATTGGCTTTCATTTTGATTGTTGCTGGTATTTTTGTTTCTTCAAAGCTCTCTTTTAAGGCGGCATCTTAAAAGAGAGTATCCCGTCAGGGAATCAATACAAAGCGACCATCTTCCATTTCGGCCTGTGGTCTGACCCAATAGTCATGAGTTTGATGAGATAAGTAAACATAAGCTGGTTCCAGCGTTGCTTCAATAATGGCTATTCCCATCACCTGATAAAAACCACCCGTTTTCCGATGCTGTAATTGGCTACCAATTGGAAAAAGGCTGGGGCTGGTTGGTTTTAAATTCATGATGAGAGTTTCTTTCTTTGTGACTTCCAGAGTGAAAACTGAGTATAAAAAACAAATAGCAAACCCCAAACCACGATTGATGCGTAGGCGGGTAGCCATCCGGCATGTCCCCATGCACGACTGATATCTAAAACAGCACCGAATATAGCGGGGCCTAATAAGCCACCACCAAACCCTAATAAAGAATGTAGCCCCATGGCTGCACCTTTAATGTCTTGAGGTACGCTAATCACCAATCCTGCTGTTAGTGTTGCAGAATCTGCCATGATGAAAACAGAATGAACTAAAGCCATAGCTAAGATGATGCTCCAGTGCCAGTGAACTGATGCACCTAAGCAAACACCGCTGATAGCACTGCCAATCATCACCCAATACACCCAACGATGACGACCGATTCGCAAGGCCATTTCATTGCCTAATATAGATGCTGGTACACCAATTAAATTAATTAATGTGGCAATTAATGTTGCCGTCATCGGAAAAGAATTGCCAGGTGTAGCGCTGGTGGCGCAATAAGTAAAAAATGCCACCAACCAACTGCGTGATGCAAACAACTCTAAGGAGTGAGCAGAGTAGCCCAGCATATAGCCCATGGCTTCTTTGACCTCTAAAACTTTTTTCCAGCGCGCTATGGGAAAAGCATCCTTGAGTTCGAACTGGATTTGGAAAAATGACTTTTCATCGGGCAGTCTTTTATTACCAACCCAAGCTAGAGTGCCAGCTAAGGCTGGGCCTATAGCAGTCATTAAAAATGCTTCGCGCCAACCAAAATATTCAATAAACAAACCAGAAACAAAATACGATGAGGCGGCACCTATACCAAAAAAAGCCGTATAAAAAGAGATGTGGCGAGTGACTTCGCCCATCTTCACGCGATCAGAAATAATTTTTAGTCCAGGCATATAAGTGGCGGCAACACCTGCGCCATGTAGCATCAAATAAACCCAGGCATCTTGTAATCCGGTTGAACAGTAACCCATGCCAAACAAACCCAGGCTGGCTAAAAGACCACCGCTTAAATAGACTTGGCGAGTATCAATTTTGTCAGTCAGAGTTGTTGCTATGGGAACAATGAGTAGGTAGCCAATAAAGAAGCTACTAGCTAAAAACCCCGATTGGAAATTACTTAACTGCCATTCTGTTTGAATCAATGTCAGTGATGCTGCATAACAGGCAAATCCTAGGATCGATAGGACTTGGCTTAAGAGCATTAATGGGGTAGTCAAGATATAACACTTTTATTGATTGAATGAAAGCAAATCATATTACTTTTGTTATTTATCTGCCTAGTAATTGAAGGATAATGTTGCTTGGAGATTGATATGTCATCAGAGTTAAGAGTTCGAGCACTTCACTGTTTAAGCATCACTGATCCTGAAAAGAAAATTCAGGAAGTGGCGCAATTGCGTGAAGATTATTTGGCTGGAACTGTCTTGCTTGATGTTCATGCAAAGATTAATTCTGAAAATATCAACATTCCGGGTCGTCCAGATCGACCTGTTTTGGTCAATCCTGGATTGGTCAAGCGTCGTTCCATGGTAAGTGTTGAAGGGCGTGCAGTTCTAATACATGCTTTAACGCATATTGAGTTCAACGCCATCAATTTGGCTCTGGATGCTATTTGGCGATTTGCTGATATGCCAGAAGCTTATTACGAAGATTGGTTGCGCGTGGCAGCAGAAGAGGCTTATCACTTTGATCTTCTGAACACCCACCTTAAAACCCAAGGCTTTCAATACGGTGATTTCCCCGCGCACAACAGTCTTTGGGAAATGGTCAGTAAAACAACAGATTCAATTTTGGCAAGAATGGCATTAGTGCCAAGAACTATGGAATCTAGAGGTTTGGATGCTTTGCCCCCAATTCAGGAAAAACTGCATCAAGCGCATGATCAAGAGGCGGTCCGCCTTTTGCAAATTATCTTAAATGATGAAGTGGGGCATGTGGAAGTTGGTAATCGTTGGTTCAATTACCATTGTCAACAGCAGGGCTTGGATCCTATCCAAGCCTATGCTGATTTAGTCCAAAAGTATGATGCCCCAAAGCTTAGGGGGCCATTTAATTATGCAGCCAGAAAGGCCGCTGGTTTTACGGATGCTGAACTGGCAGCTTTAGATATTCATCAATAAGTTCGTTCTTAAATCCTGCCGGCATACCTTTTAAATACTACTGATCAAACCCCCATCCACACGCACCACTGTGCCAGTAATGTAAGCAGATTGTTGACTCGCCAAGAATGCAGCTGTGTCGCCATACTCTTCAGGTTTACCCAAGCGTCCGATAGGGATTATTTTTAAGCTTTCTAGCTTCACTTCCTCAACTGTTTTATTTTCTCGTTGAGCAAATGTCTCATCTAGAGATCGAATTCGATCGGTCGCGATGCGGCCCGGAACCAAAATATTTGCAGTAATGCCATACGGTGCTAATTCTTTTGATATGGTTTTTGACCAAGCGTGTAGCGACGCTCTTAATGTGTTGGATATGCCTAAATTGGTTAGCGGAGATATGGCACCAGATGATGTACTAGTGATAATTCGCCCCCATTGCTTATCTTTCATTCCTGGCAATGCACGATCAGTAATGCTGATCACAGAAAGTATCATTTCTTGAAACTTTTCTAACCATAAGCTAGGTGATTGACCTGCAGCAGGTGTTGCGGGAGGACCACCTGTGTTGTTCACAAGAATATCAACAACCCCCCAGTTTTTTTCAATCAGCGCAAAATTTTTCTCTATGTCTGATGGGTTAGCAAGATTCCAAGCTAAGGGAAGACACTCACCACCTAAATTTTTAATCTCTTGAGCAGTCACTGCTAGCTTTTCGGGCGTGCGGCCGGCAAGAACGACTCGAGCACCTTCTTTTGCGAGGCTAATGGCTATGGCTTGGCCTAATCCGCTACCAGCCCCAAACACCAATGCTATTTTGTTTTTGATGCCTAAATCCATCTGTTTCACCCTTTCAAAGCAATAGCCACATTATGCCGATTTCAGGCCCAACTTGAGCGCTAATCATGCCAATAATGAATATGCAATGATTTAAGGAAAGGGGGGGATTAGGATCGATTGAAAGGCTGAACTACAGGGGATGTACAGACATATTCTTTGGAATATTGATGGTGCCCCAGGAGAGACTCGAACTCTCACGCCTCTCGGCACCGGCTTCTAAGACCGGCGTGTCTACCATTCCACCACCAGGGCATATCTGAAAAAATGAATTTATTCAGACAAGACCAGAATTGTACTAGAAAATAATCAGGCTTTTGTGTTTCCTTAAATTGGCGCCTAAATTTGAATCAATTACTAATTTCCTTGACCCTTGTATAGTTAGCCTATATGTCATTAACTCATGCCTAATATGATTCCAAAACGATATTCCGCAGCGATTGCTGGTGCACTTGGTAATACGCTGGAGTGGTTCGATTTTGCCGTTTATGGCTACTTTGCCACCTCATTGGGCAAAGTCTTTTTTCCTTCAACAGACCCCGTCTTACAAACCGTGGCTTCATTTGGTGTTTTTGCCATTGGTTATTTGGCTAGACCTATTGGAAGTCTGGTACTTGGTCCAGTCGGAGATTTATGGGGTCGTCGAAAAATGATGACATTAAGTATTGTCATCATGGGTTTGGCAAGTTTTGTGGTGGCACTTTTGCCTACCTATGCCCAGGTTGGTGCAATAGCAGCTTATGCCTTGATGCTCTTAAGAATGACTCAGGGATTTTCTGTCGGTGGGGAATATACCGGCAGCATGGTCTATGCCACTGAAGCATCCCCTCAAGGTAAAGAAGGTTTGATGTCAGGGATTGCTCATGCAGGAGCCATGTTAGGTTTCTTTTTGGGATCTTTATTGGCAGCTGTAACTGGATTCTTTTTTACTGATACTGAAATTGAAGCTTGGGCTTGGCGTTTACCTTTCTTATTAGGTGCTTTGGTAGCTATTGCTGGATGGCGATTAAGACTTCATATGCCTGAGACCTTGGATGAAGTCATTGAACATCGGATCGATTTTTATAAAGTCATTTCTATCATTGCTCAGCGACTGAAAGCTACTTTTAGATCTTGGCGTGTATTAGTCAAAATTGCTGCTCTTGTATCTTTTTCAAATGTTTTGTTCTATGTGCTGTTTGTTTACTTTGTTGATTACGCTTCTAAGCATGGTGGCTCGATGCAGTCTGCTAACACCATTGCGACTGTTGTTCAAATGCTAGGAGTGCCATTAATTGTCTTGGGTGGTTGGTTGGCTGACAAAATAGGGCGAGTAAAAATTACTACCTACGCCACATGGGCGGGAGCCATCTTGGCGATTCCTTGTGTACTTGCAGCGCAAACGGGTGGACTTCTTGGTTTAGCGATTTCTCAAGTTCTGATTGTGGGCCCTGTCATGATTTTGTTTGGGGCGCAGGGTGTACTGATTAGTCACTTGGTTAAGCCAGAAGAAAGGTGTTCAGTATTTGCAATTGGGTACAGTTTATCGGTGGCCTTATTTGCAGGAACTGCCCCATTGATGGTCAGTTGGTTATTAGAGGTCCAGCAATGGATCTGGGCTCCTGCGATCTACTGTTTCGTATTTGCCTTGCCGGCCATTTATGTTTTACATCAAGAAAATCAAGGAACTTAATCGGAAAAGAAAAAGCCCCTGAAGCAACTCAGGGGCTTTCTTATTTGGCTCCTCGACCTGGGCTCGAACCAGGGACCTACGGATTAACAGTCCGGCGCTCTACCGACTGAGCTATCGAGGAATAGACCAAGATTATAGCTTTTAGGGCTTTTAACCCTATCCAATATTTTCATGAGCTTTGCTTGGTATGCTCACCTGAAGAATCTTTCTAGTCACCCTTGGTGGATAGCTGCTCTTGCAAGTTGGGGTATTGCCTTTTTTGAATATGCTCTCCAAGTACCTGCAAACAGAATTGGTTCTCAACATTTTGATTTAGCGCAGCTCAAGATCACGCAAGAGATCATCACGCTAGCAGTTTTTGTACCTTTTTCTATGTTTTATATGGGGCAGCCATTCAAAACAGATTTTATCTGGGCGGGCTTGTGCTTATTAGGATCTGTTTATTTCATATTCAGATCATGATCAAGATCACCAACTGGGAACAATCCAAAGATTTAATTAAACCCATCCGCTATCAAGTGTTTGTGGTGGAGCAAGGCATTCCTGAGGCTGAGGAGTGGGATAGTGATGACGCTATGGCCATTCATGCCATGGCCATCTCTAATCAAGAAGTGATTGGGACTGGTCGACTCATCATGATTGGTACTGTTGCCAAAATAGGTCGTCTATCCATCTTAAAGTCCAGAAGAGCAGAAGGATTTGGTAAAGCCATCTTGCGTCAACTGATCGAAACAGGCAAAGAAAAGGGCGTTCAAGAATTCATCTTGCACGCCCAAGTTCACGCAATAGACTTTTATCTCCGAGAAGGCTTCCAAGCAGAAGGAGACTTCTTTGATGAGGTTGATATTCCTCATCAAAAAATGGTGTTAAGAGTCTAAGATTTTAGTAATCTGAGACTCTAAGCCTCTAACTTTCTTAAAAATCAAAAGTTGCTGTAGCTCTAAAAACTCTTGGACTTCCAGGGTAAAGAGTATTCGAGCCATAAGTTTGACTCACATCACGCCAGTAAAACTTATCAAAAATATTCTCAATGTTGAGGCGATAAGTAGCCTGACTAGAACCTAAACGATCGATGTATTTCAAGCCCGCATCGAATTTGTGATATCCAGGGGCTCTAATACTGTTATCTAATGTGACGCCTTTGCTAGAAATATAAGTCCAGCCACCTTGAACACTCAAGCTCTCAAATTGTGGCAACAAATAATCAGCAAACAACACGGCTTTCCAATGTGGAATACCAATTGCTTGTTGACCATTCTGCGAACTTATTGAGGCCGCTGATTGCTTCGCTTCTAAATACATCACGCTTGATAATAGGTTCAGACGATTCGTGGCTTTATAAGCAATAGTCGCTTCGGCACCAGTATTGGTGACTTTGCCATCTTGAACTAAGGTTGATCGATAGTAATAATCGCTATCTTCTCCATAGTCCTTAGCGTATTCATTAGGGCGCTCAGATTGGAAAATAGCAAAGCTGAATAATGAATCTGCATTAATCGCGTACTTACTTCCTATTTCGACTTGCTCTGTTCGTTTAGGGGCCATCACTTGAGAGTTTCTAAAGCTATCAGGTAAGGCAATGGTTCCTGGCTCAACACCTTTGCTATAACTGACATAGTTAGTGATTTGCGGTGTTAAGCTATAGCTCGCTCCAATCTGTGGCAAATGCCAAGTCTTATTGAGTGAAGAATATGGATTGCCTGTATACACGTCATAGGCCGTTTGCTTCATTTCAACGACTCGGTGACCTAAGAACAATTTAGCTTTATCGGTCAAACTAATTTGATCATGGGCAAATAAACTGCTTTGTGTATGGTCCAAAATCTTATACACAGTACCTGTTGTACCGGTGCTTGGATTAATGTTGGCATTAAGACTATCAATACTATCTTGTCCGTTAAACGCAGGTGTTCCACCAGTGCCGTAAACAGAAGCACCCTTATAAACAGATCTCTTTAACTCTGAAACACCCAGTGTCCATTGATGTTTGATTTCACCAATTGAATTTTTGCCAGTTAAACCAGTTTGAAAGTGATCATTTCTTCTGACTTCGCCATCACTTCTGAAGTCATAAACATCAAATTGACCTCCAGAGCAAAATGTTCCGCTAAGCCCCGAGCTATCAACGCTACAGCCATAAGGGTAGGCTAAGCGATCATTGATTTTGACTTCGCTTCGATTCGCATTGGCGAATAGTTTTAGAGAATCATTGATCTCATGATCAAGTCTCAAACCTATATTTTTCGATTTAATTTCAGTTGGTAGTACCCAAGAGTAGTGAGATAGATTGATATCTGCTTTGACTGAAGGAAGTGTTGTACCACCCAAAAGCATCAAACCAGGAACTGACTTTTGGCTTTTGTCTTGATACTCAAAATCAAATTGAACTTTAGTTTTTTGACTAATTTTTGCATCAGCCGCTAAGCTAAAAAACTGACGTTCACCTTTAGCATCTTTGACGTATGGGCGAATATTTTCATTGGCTGCGTTAATACGAATACCCAATGATTTATCAGCACCTAAAAAAGTGCCGTAATCAGCAGCTATATATTGAGTACCTCTTTCACCAGTACCTACAGTGAAGGATTGAACATCCTTCGGTCTTTTGGTGACGTAATTAATTAGGCCACCTGGTGATGCCGCGCCAGCTTGCATGGCGCCAACCCCTTTGAGGATTTCTAAACGCTCTTTATTTTCAAAAGGAATATTTTGTTCGCCAGTCACTGACATACCGTTGATGCGGTAACTCGTGGCAGCATCTAAGGGAAAGCCTCTGATATAGAGGTTTTCGTAATAGCCCATAGCAGCATAGTAATCACCAATAGAAGCATCTAATTTGGCAGCTTCAGACATCACTCGGGCTTGACGGTCATCCAAAACATCTTTAGAAATCACTGTGACCGAAGCAGGAATATCTTTCAGTGCTACTTCTTCTGTGCCACCAGGACCGGCAATCATGGCACCTTTGGCAACATAACCAGTCCCTTTTTCACCAGTGACTACCACTGGCGATAACTGTGTTTCAGTTTGGGCTTGGCTCTGAGAGCTAATGAGTAAGAGCAGGGCGCATGCGCCCGCGATGTGATTCTTTTTTGGCATATAAGCCATCGTCAGTACTCCTTGTAGGAACGATGGCGAGTTGGGGATGCGGTTTTGACGCTTCCCTGCGCTCGCATTATCGAGATCAGGTTCAACGGGTATTTCTCACCCACATCCGGTACAACTAGATGCAGGACCCCGAGCTAATATCTAAAACTACTAGATATGATGATTATAGGGAATATTTAGGCTTTTAGCTTTGCAAGCCAATTCGATATATGGCTTTGAGCTATTTCTAAGCGCTCTTGAGGAGTGCCGCTGATAGCGAGATAGGGAATATTTTGCTCGTGGAGCCTTGTTTCTATCAGCGAATGGATGGCAGTTTGGGCTTTAACCCCATCCCTTTGGATGCCGTCACTGATCCATGGAAAATCGACTTGTGTAAAAAGAGTTAAATCGTAATCATGCGTTGCTGCAATGGCATCGACGAGGGCATCTTTCTTGCCAAACACCCACTCGCTATAAATACTCGTTAATAAAGGGGTGGTGTCGCAAAAAAGAAAAGCATAAGCATGCCCTGATTCTGAACCTTGAGCTCTGGCTAATAATTCATGGGCTAATCGATCTTCTAGAGATTTTTGTTCTTGTGCAATCTGAGCTTGCTCATGGGTATGCGGCGTTCTCTGCGCCTGTTCCACAAATAATCTTAAATACTCGTGGGCAAAAGCAGCGGGGTAGGTCTTCTTAAACTCCGTCGCCAAATCATTTGCCAAAGTAGTCTTGCCTGTGCACTCTGCACCAATGATGGCGATCTTAATCAAGCGACTCATTCAGTCGAACCCGAAGTCAAAGAGGATGGCTGCTCGATCTGCTCTGACCAATGCTTCCAACCCCAAAAGCACAAAGCAATAAATAAGCTATACAAAACAGCTGTCAGATATAAATCTTTATAAACGTATAAGCCTACGTAAATAAGATCCACAAAAGCCCATACAAGCCAATTCTCAAGCCATTTTTGGGCACTCATATAAGTGGCTACCAAACTACCTGCAGTTAAAAACGCATCGGTATTAGGAACATCAGAACTGGTGAAATTGAGTAAAGCCCATTTCAGTAAAAAAAATAACAAAGCCCAAGCTAAGAGGCAAGCAATCAAGAGATTACGTGGAACCTTGCCAAATGGCTTGCCAGTTGATTGGCCATCAAGGACATTCTTTTTAGACCAGCACCACCAAGCGTAAATAGCTAGACCAATAAAGACCAATTGAAGGGCGGCATCACCAAATAATTTAGCATCTTGGAAAACCCAGGCATAAGTGGCCGAGCTAGCGATCGCCAATGGCCAAGTTAACACCCGACCTTGGGCATTGAGGGTCACGCAAATCAGCGAAAGTAAGAATGCCGCTATTTCCATGATCAGAGGGGGCTAACTTAAGCTTTTCTGAGTAGAAAGTCAGCGGTTACCGCAGCGGCATCCGGTGTTAGGGCACCTTCAAGAATCAAATTGGCTGCCTGAGTAAAGGGCACTTTGATAAATTCTGAAACTTCACCATCGTTGTTCTTAGGGCTGAACTCATCAGGAAGCAATAAATCGTAGGTATAAAGGCTTTCGTCATGAAGGCCTTTGGGTTCTACAACGCGTCTGACATGGATATGGCCGACAGGATTGGCTAAACGTGCAATATCCAGTGGCACCCCAGCTTCTTCCCACAACTCTCTTAAAACACACTGTTGTAAGGTCTCATCGGCACTGATTCCGCCAGCGGCCAAGTTATCCAGCATATTAGGATCTGTCGCTTTGATATTGCTACGTAGGCCTAAATAGAGTTCTTGTTGGGCGGTATAGCCATTGATGTGGCAAGCGCGACTATGGAGGCCTAAAGAACGGAAAACAGCTCTTTCCATGCGGAAACGTTCGTGGCCAAAGTGATCTAGCCATGAAAAATGCTCATTTCTCCAACCAGGAGCTAAGCCTTGTTTCTTTAGAAACTCAGCAAAATCTTGTAATACTTGGCTTAATAAATAAGGGGATAGATTCTCAAGCTGTAAATGATCACCAAATCGAACCAAGGCTGGTGTTTCAGCCTTTTCTATATACGATTCAATCGTATTAATATATTCGGGCTGAACGTGTCCGATAATCTCGCTGCCATAGCGAATCTTTAACCAATGATCTGGTGCTGGTCTTAAAGCTGTTTCTAGAAGTTCTTCTAATGCAGCTTTCGTGGTGGCAGAAATGAATGACATGTTGAGATGATTTATTAATATGATTCGATTATCTTCTAAACAGCATGGTATTGCGTAGTTTTCATATTTGAGAGGTAAAAAATGGCCCAAGATACTCCAGCAGAAAATAATCCTTCAGAGAATCCATCTGATGAACTTCAAGATGACTTTGAGCCGCTGATTCAGGCAGGTCATCTGATCTGTTCATCAGAAACTGTTGAAGATCAAGGCGATGGTTTTCGCTTCATGATCCGTAGCTCAGATATTGCCTCTAAAGTAGGCGGTGTTGATCATCGTATTGATGAAACATTACCTGCTTTTGTGATTCGTTATGAGGGTCAGGTACATGCCTATCTCAATCGATGTGCGCATGTAGCAATGGAACTCGATTGGCAACCTGGTCAATTCTTCACACAAGATCGTTCTGCACTTATTTGCGCATCGCATGATGCGCAATATCTTCCAGATACGGGGGAATGTATTTCTGGTCCTTGTCCAAGAGGTGCGACACTCATCAAACTTGATGTTGAAGAAAAAGAGGGTCAGATTTTTCTCTGTCAAGCCCTTTAAAAGGTTTATTTCTTTTTACTATTTTTAATGACGAGTAAAAAAATAAATTCTATTTATATTTATTTAAAAACTTTTGGCCGCCTGCTTAATTTTTGAGCAGATTAGCTCAGGCATTGTCCTATAAGGACTTTTTTATTTTTGCAGTAGAGTAGTCCACACATTCTGTGGATAAGTTTTTAAAAACTTTTTTAATAAACCCTATTTTTACCTATTGACATACTGTCGGAAAATTATTTTTGAATGAATTTTGAAACTATCTTGGGTTATATAGCCGCGGTGCTTACCACATTTTCTTTTTTACCCCAGGCGATACAGATTTATCGAACAAAAAACACAAGTGCCATCTCTTTTTGGATGTATTCAATTTTTAGTGCAGGTGTTTTTTTATGGCTGATTTATGGTGTATTAATTCAGGCTTGGCCCGTCGTTATTGCTAACGCGATTACACTATTACTATCGCTATGGATTTTATGGATGAAGATCAATGAATAAGTTATTTAAAACTTTTGCTGTTGTCGCAATTTTTGGTGCCTTGGCTGCTTGCTCAACGACGCCTGTTACAAATGCTGATGGTGATAGTTTTCAAGATATTCAAACCAAACTGCTTGGTGACATGCCATTACCTGGTGGCGCTACGATTGTTCACGATAAATCCCTAATTTTGGGTTCTGGTGATGGTTGGGCTGGTCGCGTAGCCATCAGTTCTGCCCAAAACGCCACTGAAACATTTACTTTCTTTAGGGATCAGTACCAAAAAGCAGGTTGGACCTTAGTTTCTTCAACTAAGACCAAAAACAGCATCTTGGTATTTATTAAAAAAGACCGTACAGCCACGGTTGAGATCGAAGAGGGTTCTATGTTGGGTAGAACAGGGGTGATGCTGACGGTAGCACCACGAAGTACTGTCATTCCGCCTGTTAGCAAATAAGAGAGTCAATTCGAATAAGAATTCAATTTCAGATAAAAAGCCATCGGAAGATGGCTTTTTTCTTTATGGCCATACATATAGGACTTATTATTTAAGTATGGATATTAAAAAAGTGGCTTATCGAGTCTTTTTACCCTTAGTGACAGTTCTGCTTGTCACTTGGTTAGCTATCTTTCTTTTCTTGCCACCATTAATCAAATCAAAAGTTCATGAATACGGTCAAAGCATCGGTTATCAGATCCAATATCAAAACTTAAGTGTCTCGCCCTGGCTTCTTAAGTTGGATGTCGATGGTTTGCAGATCAATCAAGCCTCAGGTGAGGTGCTACTCAAAGTCAATCGTCTCACGGTCAATGCTGAAATTATTCATTTGGCGATTGGCCATCTTCATTTCTCAGAAATTACTTTAGATGGTCTTCAATTAAAACTCAGCCGGCAAGCTAATCAAAAAGGTTTAGCTCAATGGAACTGGTTAAAGTTCATAGAAGCAATTCAAGCAAAAAAAGAGAATAAAGAAAAACCATCAACTCTGAAGGTCGATGTATCTGAGTTTCATTTAAAAAATGCCCATCTCATTGTTGATGATCGCATCACTAAAACTAAATACGATCTGCCTCAGTTAAATTTAAGCGCTAAGGATCTTGCTAATTACGATCTATCTGGTCGTGCAGGTGCGCAAGGTGACTACAGCATTCATTTGGGCGCTTTAGATCTCCCGATTCTTGGTTCGGCGAATCATTTGAAATTGACTAGCTTGGGTTTAAGTGGCCACTTAGAGTTGATCAGCAAAGAAATGCTCAAAGTACAAATGAATTTGAAAATCAACGATGCGCCTCTAACCAGTCAGATCCACCTCAATATGAAGAGCTCTGAATTAGATGGTGATATCAAATTCAAAAATCTGCCTCTGGCCCCTTGGATTGGCTTATTACCTTCCAATAAAAATTTACTTACAGAAAAGGGGAGCGTTAGTGCTGATCTCAAACTGAAAACAGCCCCCAAAGGTTGGTCCATTTTGGGTGATATTGATTTTGGTGAGTTGGCTATTTATGAACCAGGCGAAAAAGAAGCCCTTATCAGTTGGGGCCAAGCTTACTTCTCGAAATTTGAGCTGAACTTCCTTGATCAATCTAAACGGGGCTTGAGTATCAGCGAGCTCAATCTGACTCGTCCTGAGTTGAGATTCACTATTGGCGAAGATCATTTATCTAATTTCCGCCGCATGTTCTCAAAAGATCCTCAAAAGCCAACGCATTCAACAAATCAGTCAACAAATCAGCCGGCCTCAGCAAGTACTTCCAACACATCCAAGTTTCAGGTAGATATCAAAGCAGTGAAGGTGAGTAATGGCAGCATGTATTTCAATGATCTTTCATTAAAGCCACAATTCAGAACCAGAATTCGCCAGCTCAATGGTTCATTATTAGGAGTGAGCAATGTGCCTGGGCAATATGCTTTGATCGCCTTAGATGGGCAGGTTGATCGCAGCGGTAGTATGCGTGCTCGAGGTCAAATGGCTTTCGAAGATCCACGTCGCAATAATGAAGTCAACATCACTTTTAGAAATTTACCGCTGAATAGTATTAATCCCTATGCCATCACATTTGCAGGGCATGAGATTGAATCTGGTCGGATGGATGCTGATCTTAAATACACGACTAAAAATGGCCGCTTGGTGGGCAAAAACCATTTTGTGATCAATCAAATTAAAGTAGGCAAAGAGTTAGAAGACTTCAAAGGTAAACGCTTGCCAATTAACTTAGCGATTAGCTTGTTAGAAGATTCTGAAGGCATGATTGATGTCAATATTCCAGTGAATGGTCAGATTGATGCGCCTGAATTCAGTATGGGGCATTTGGTTTGGCAAGCAGTTGGTAATGTCTTGGGCAATATTGCGACAGCCCCATTTAAAGCCTTAGGTACCATGTTTGGTGGAGATGGATTTGATGGTGTTTATTTCAATTTAGGTGAAAGCGTTATCACGCCACCTGAAAGAGAGAAATTAGAAAAGCTCGCTATCCTGGCTCTTAAAAAGCCCAACGCTCACATTCAGTTCTATGGCACCTATGACCCTGAGGCTGATCGAGCAGAGTTAGCCCGAGTTCAAGCGGATCGTGCCATCCTGATCGGTGCAGGCTTTAAGATCAATGATGATGAGCTCCTACCAAGTCCTGGCCTGGCTGACCCTCGTATCCAGAGTGGCTTGAAGTCTGCTTATGGCTCACAAGTAGGGCGTATTCAATTGGTACAGCGTTTATTAAATCTACCCAACACACCGGAGCGCTGGGACCAATTAAGAGATGAGCTCATCAAGAGTTATCGCATCACTGATGATCAGCTCATCAATTTAGCTAATCTGCGTGCGAAAAATGCGCAAGCCGTATTCCTTAAAAAATCGCCAGAATTGGCTAGCCGAGTTTCACTTGGTAAAGCCCAAGTCTTCAAAGTTGAAGACTTGGGTATCGCCCTCGGTGTTTCTTTAAGTAAATAAGTATTTAAAACCTAAGATCCTAAATCAACTACAACGCATTAAGTCTCGTCTGATTGAACCGCCTTTGTTATATGTTTTACCTTTAGTGTTAGTGGCATTGAAAGACTTAAAAGAATAATAAGGATGGGAATATGAATGTGAAATTGACGAGCTTAGTTAGATAGCCGGGCATCAAATAGATTTTTTTACAAGCTTTGAATGCTTGGTCCCGCCAACAGGAATCGAACCTGTGTCTACCGCTTAGGAGGCAGTTGTACTATCCACTGTACTATGGCGAGATCTTCAACAGGGCGCTAGCTTAC